>JAYOFE010000014.1:0-92914 GCA_038117045.1 Alphaproteobacteria bacterium
TTCTCCTTCATGAAGGACGGCCCGCTGGACATGCGCATGGAGCGCCAGGGCGACAGCGCCGCCGACCTGGTCAACGAGGCCGACGAAAGCGAGCTTACCGCCATCGTCCGCGACCTGGGAGAGGAACGCCATGCGCGCCGGGTGGCCCGCGCCATTGTCACGGCGCGCACCGAGGCCCGCATCGAGACGACCGGCCAGTTGGCGGACATCGTCCGCAACGCCGTGCCGAAGTCGCGTGACACCAAGGTCGACCCGGCAACCCGCACCTTCCAGGCGATCCGTATCCATGTGAACGACGAACTGGGTGAACTGGAACGCGGGCTGGCGGGCGCCGAACGGCTCCTGAAGCCGGGTGGACGCCTTGCCGTCGTCTCCTTCCATTCCCTCGAAGACCGCCCGGTAAAGGCCTTCCTGCGCACCCGCAGCGGCGGCGACAGCCACGGCTCGCGCCACATGCCCGAGGCGGCGCCGCGCCGCGCACCGGCATGGCGCCTGCCCAGCCGCCGCGCGATTCGGCCCTCCGACAGCGAGACCGCCTCCAACCCGCGCGCGCGTTCCGCACGCCTGCGCGTGGGTGAACGCACCGATGCGCCCGTCTGGGACGAGACCGGGGGAGATGCATGATTTCCCGCCCGACCTCTTTCGTCCTGATGGCGCTGGCCGCCACAGCCGGCGGGGCACTGTTTCACGTGTCGTTCGAGGTTTCCGCCCTCGACGACCGTCTGGCGACGCTCAACCACGAGATTCGCGACGACCGTGACGCCATTCACGTGCTGCGTGCCGAGTGGAGCTTCCTGAACCAGCCCGAGCGGCTGGAGGAACTGGCCCGCCGCCACCTCGACCTCTTACCCGTGTCGGGCGCACAGCTGGCCGGGCCCGGCGCCCTGCCCATTCGCCCCGACGTCGAGACTCCCGACGACAACCCCGCGCGCACCGTTCTCGAAGGCCTGGGAACCGCCATTTCCATCCAGGCAGGAGCACCGCGCACCAAGCCCGATGCACCGGATCGCCCGGCAATCGAGATTGCAGCGACACCGGAAGTCGCGCCCGTCGCCGTTCCTGCTGTTGCCTCGGCAGAGCGGGCCGGTGCTGCCGGAGAGCGTTCGCTGGACGACGTCCTGCGTGAAATTTCCGGACCGGGAGCGCCGCGATGAGCACCCGGATCGAGTTCGAGAGCACCAAGAAGCAGGCCATCGACACGGCCCGCACGCGCCTCCTGATCGGCGGCGCACTGATGGCGGCCGCGTTCTTCGTGGTCGGCGTGCGCCTGTTCGACGTGGTGGTGTTCAACGCCAACGACAACCTGCGCCGCGCCGCGGCGCGCGAGATCGTGCGCCCGTCCACCATGTCGCGCGCCGACATCGTGGACCGCAACGACACCCTGCTCGCCACGAACCTGCGCACAGCCTCGCTCTACGCCAATCCGCACAAGATCGCGGAGCCGGAAATCGCCGCCGCACGCATCGCCGAGGTCCTTCCGGATGTCAGCGAAGAGGTACTGGCGGCACGGCTCGCATCCGACAAGGGCTTCGTATGGGTTCGCCGCAACCTGACGCCGCGCCAGAAATTCGAGGTCAACCGCCTCGGCATCCCGGGCCTCGACTTCCAGGATGAGGAACAGCGCGTCTACCCGCATGGCCATCTCGCGGCCCACATCGTCGGTTTCACCAATGTAGACAATGTCGGCATTGCCGGGGTCGAGCAGAGCATGGAAGCCGCGATTGCCGGCGCCAAGGAACCGCTGCAGCTGTCGATCGACGTCCGCGTGCAGCAGATCCTGCGCCAGGAACTCGCCGCACAGATCGAGAAGTTCAAGGCCATCGGCGGCGGCGGCATCATCATGGATGTGCGCACCGGTGAAGTGGTCGCGATGGTCTCGCTGCCGGACTTCGACCCGAATGCCCCGGCGCAGGCCCCCGACGAGACCCGCTTCAACCGCATCACGCTGGGCGTCTACGAGCTCGGCTCGGTGTTCAAGATCTTCAACCACGCCATCGCGCTGGAAACCGGCGCGGCGACGCTGACCAAGCGTTACGACGCGACCAAGCCGATCCGCATCTCGCGCTTCCGCATTTCTGACTTCCACCCCGAAAACCGCTGGCTGACAGTGCCGGAGATCTTCGAGCACTCCTCGAACATCGGCTCTGCGAAAATGGCGCTGGATATCGGCTCGGAAGCCCAGCGCAAGTATCTTGGCCATCTGGGCCTGCTGCGGCGGACCAGCATCGAACTGCCCGAACAGGCGCAGCCGATGTATCCGGCGCACTGGCGCGAGATCAACACGATGACCATCGCCTATGGCCATGGCATCGCCGTCAGCCCGCTCCACCTGGCCAGCGCGGTTGCCGCAGCGGTCAATGGTGGCATCCTGCGCCCGGCCACGCTGATCCGCTCCAAGGCCCCGGAAACCGGCGGTGTCCAGGTGTTCTCCGCCGAGACGTCGGACAAGATGCGCCGCCTGCTCCGCCTGGTGGTCGAGAAGGGCACCGGCAAGAACGCCGAGGCGCCCGGCTACCTCGTCGGCGGCAAGACCGGCACGGCCGAGAAGCAGGTCAACGGCAGCTACAAGCGCAATGCGCTGATCTCGTCCTTCGTCGGTGTGTTCCCCGCCAACGCGCCGCGCTTCGTCATCTACGCGATGCTCGACGAGCCCAAGGGCATCAAGGAGAGCTACGGATACGCCACCGGCGGCTGGACCGCCGCACCCGTCGTCGGCTCCGTCATCACCCGCATGGCGCCCCTGTTCGCCATCGCCCCGTTCGACGAGGAGGCGCCGGAAATCCTGCGCGCCCTCAACGTCAACGTCGCTGCAACCCCGGCCATTCGGACCCGCTCCGATGCGACTAACTGAGCTGGTACACGATATGGCGAACCTCGACCCGATCACCCGCGACACGGACATCGCCGGCCTGACGGCGGACAGCCGGCGCGTGAAGCCGGGCTACCTGTTCGCCGCGCTGCCCAGCGCAACAGAGAACTCCGGCACCGACGGGCGGGACTTCATTCCGGAAGCGGTCGCACGCGGCGCAGTGGCCGTTCTGGCGCCGCGCGGCACCACACTGCCTGCCATCTCCGCCGAGGCCACAACGCTCATCACCGATGAGAACCCGCGTCTGCGCCTGTCCCAGTTCGCGGCCCGCTTCTATGATCGCCAGCCGCGTACCGTGGTCGGCGTGACCGGCACCAACGGCAAGTCGTCGGTCGCCGGCTTCACACGCCAGATCTGGGCGTATCTGGGCCACAAGTCGGCCAGCATGGGCACACTGGGCCTCGACGCCGACGGCTTTGACGCCGGCCCGAGCCTGACCACGCCCGACCCGGTCACCCTGCACGAGACACTGTCCGATCTCGCCCGCGCCGGTGTCGACCACCTGGCACTGGAAGCGTCGTCCCACGGCCTGGACCAGCACCGGCTGGACGGCGTGCACTTCGCGGCGGCGGCCTTCACCAACCTGACGCGCGACCACCTCGACTATCACAAGACGGACGAGGCCTACCTCACGGCCAAGCTGCGACTGTTCCGCTACCTGCTGCCCCATGACGGCGCGGCGATCCTGAACGCCGATTCTCCCCATTTCGAAGCCATTGCAGAGGTCTGCCGCGCGGCGGGCCATCGCATCCGCAGCTTCGGCAACCAGACCAGCGACCTCCACATTGCCGATCTCTCTGCCCTGCCCGACGGGTTGCGCCTGTGCGTGACCATCCGCGGGCGCAGCTATGAGACGCGGCTCGGCCTCGTCGGCGGTTTCCAGGCCTACAACGTGCTCGCCGCGCTCGGCCTGGCCGTCGAGACCGGCAGCGATGTCGCAGAGACCTTCAGTGCGCTGGCCCATCTGCGAGGCGTGCGCGGACGCATGCAGCGGGTCGGCGCGCTGGAGAATGGTGCACAGGTCTATGTCGACTACGCCCATACGCCCGATGCGCTGAAAACCGCGCTCACGGCCATCCGCCCGCATGTGTCCGGGCGTCTGCATGTCGTTTTCGGCGCAGGTGGGGACCGGGATTCCGGCAAGCGCCCGATGATGGGCGAGGTTGCCGCAGAGCATGCCGACCACCTGATCGTGACCGACGATAATCCGCGCCGCGAGGAGCCGGAGACAATCCGCCGGCAGGTCATGGCGGGCTGCCCCGGCGCGCGTGACATCGGCGACCGCGCCGAGGCCATCGCCGCCGCAGTTGCGCAGCTTGCGCCCGGCGACGTCCTGATGATCGCCGGCAAGGGACACGAGACCGGGCAGATCGTGGGCAGCACGGTGCTCCCTTTCGACGATGTGATCGTCGCGGCTGACATCATTCGCGACGCAGGCGGCGAGGTGGCGGCATGAACGCAGCATCTCCGCTCTGGCACGCCGAGGAAGTCCGCATGGCCACGAAAGGCTGCCTGCGCGCAGGCGGGCGCGAATGGACGGCCTCCGGCGTATCCATCGACAGCCGGACCTGCGCGGAGGGCGATCTTTTCGTCGCCATTTCCGGCGAGAATTTCGATGGGCACGAGTTCGTCGGCAGCGCATTCGAGGCCGGCGCCTCCGCCGCCATCGTCTCGCAGACGCCGGAAGGCATCGGCTCCGACCGCAATCTCGTCAAGGTCGATGACACGCAGGCGGCGCTGGAAGCGCTCGGCCGGGCGGGGCGCGACCGCACGAACGCCCGTGTCGTCGCCGTGACGGGCTCCGTGGGCAAGACGGGCACCAAGGAAGCTCTGACACTGGCTTTCGGCGCACTAGGGCCGACCCATTCGACCGTCGGCAACCTGAACAACCATATCGGCGTCCCGTTGACGCTGGCGCGCATGCCGCGCGAGTCCGCTTATGCGGTGATCGAGATGGGCATGAACCACGCGGGCGAGATTTCGCCCCTGTCCCGGTTCGCCCACCCCGACGTGGCGATCATCACCACTATTGCCGCGGTACACCTCGAATTCTTCGACTGCGTGGCGGACATCGCCGACGCCAAGGCTGAAATCTTCGACGGCATCGCATCGGACGGCACCGCGGTCCTGAACCGCGACAATGTCTATTTCGCCGTTCTCGCGGCGCGCGCCTGGGCGCACGGGGTCAAGCATGTGGTCGGTTTCGGCGCCCATCCCGAGGCCGATGCGCGCCTGTCCGCCTGTGCCGCGACCGCGGAAGGCAGCGATGTGACGGCGACCATCGGCGACCGGATCGTGCGCTACCGCCTGAATGTTCCGGGACGGCATTGGGTGCAGAACAGCCTGGCCGTGCTGGCCGGTGTGAATGCGCTGGGTGGCGACCTGGACCGCGCTGCAGGCGCGCTCGCCCAGCTCAAGGCCCCGCGCGGACGCGGCGCACGAAATGAAATCCAGCTCGAGGACGGCGCCCTGACCGTCATCGACGACAGCTACAACGCCAGTCCCGCCTCCATGCGCGCCGCAATCGCCGTTCTGGCGTCGAGCCAGCCGCGCGACGGCGGCCGCCGGATCGCCGTGCTGGGCGACATGCTCGAACTCGGCGACACCGCGCCACAGCTTCACGCCGCGCTCGCCCGCGACCTGGAGGCCGGGGATATCGACCTCGTCTTCTGCGCGGGCCGAAACATGCGCGAACTCGATGCGGCGCTGCCGTCCCAACTGCGCGGCGGCCATGCTGCGGATTCCGCCACGCTCGCCCCCAAGGTCGTCGATGCCGTACGTGCCGGGGACGTGGTGATGGTGAAAGGCTCTCTGGGCAGCCGCATGGCCAAGGTGGTCAAGGCGCTGGACGCACTCGACCACGCTCAGGATGACATCGGGGAGGCGCGCCATGCTGTATAACCTGCTCGCGCCGCTCTCCGAGGAATTCATCCTCTTCAACCTCTTCAATTCGCTGACCTTCCGAGCCGGCGGCGCGGTGGTGACGGCGCTCGCCGTCGCCTTCCTGTTCGGCCCGATGATCATCGGATGGCTGCGCCAGCAGCAGCCTGGCGGGCAGCCGATCCGCGAGGACGGCCCCCAGACCCATTTCAAGAAGGCCGGCACCCCCACCATGGGCGGCTTCCTGATCCTGCTGGCGATCATCGTCAGCACGCTGCTGTGGGCGGACCTGCGCAACGGCTACGTCTGGGCCCTGCTGCTGATCACCATCGGCTTCGGCGCGATCGGCTTCGCCGACGACTACCGCAAGCTGACCAAGTCCCATGCCAAGGGGATCCCGGGCCGCGTGCGGCTGGCTGCCGAGGTCTTCGTGGCGGGTGCCGCCACGGCATGGATCATGTACCTGATGCCGGGGGAGCTTACGACGGGCCTCGCCCTGCCCTTCGTGAAGAACTTCCTTCTGGATCTGGGTTGGTTCTTCCTGCCCTTCGCGATCTTCGTGATCGTCGGCTCCTCGAACTCCGTCAACCTGACCGACGGACTGGACGGGCTGGCCATCGTTCCCGTGATGATCGCGGCAGGCTGCTTCGGGCTGATCTCCTACCTCGCCGGCAACGCGGTCTTCTCGAACTACCTGCTGCTGTTCTCCGTGCCCGGCGCGGGCGAGCTGACGGTCTTCTGCGCCGCGCTGATCGGCGCCGGCCTCGGCTTCCTGTGGTTCAACGCCCCGCCGGCGATGGTCTTCATGGGCGACACGGGTTCGTTGTCCATGGGTGGCGCGCTGGGCGGTATCGCGGTGGTGACCAAGCACGAGCTGGTGCTGGCGATCATCGGCGGCCTGTTCGTGCTCGAGACCGTCTCCGTGATCGTGCAGGTCGCGTCCTTCAAGATGACCGGCAAGCGCGTCTTCCGGATGGCGCCGCTGCACCACCATTTCGAACAGAAGGGCTGGGCGGAACCCACTGTGGTGATCCGCTTCTGGATCATCGCGCTGGTGCTCGCGCTTGCCGGCCTCGCAACCCTGAAGCTGCGGTGAGGCGATGAACGGTCCCGTCACATCCTCCCGCCTCGACCTCTCGGCCTTCGCCGAGCAGGGGTTTGCCATGCTCGGCCTCGGCGTGTCGGGGCTGAGCGCCGCGACCGCGCTGCGTGACGCCGGCGCGCGGGTGCTGGCCTGGGACGACAATGACGACCGCCGCGCGGCCGCCCGCGCACGCGGGATCGAGCCCGCCGACCTGGGCAACGAGGACCTGACGGATGTGTCTGCTCTGGTCCTCAGCCCCGGCATCCCCCACGGCCACCCGCACACGCACCCGATGATCGAGCGCGCTCGCGCGGCCGGTTGCGAGATCCTGTGCGACCTCGAACTGCTTACCCGCGCCGAGCCGGATGCCCGCTATGTCGGCATCACCGGCACCAACGGGAAGTCCACGACCACAGCTCTGATCGGCCATGTGCTGTCGGAACTGGGCATCGCCAACGCCATCGGCGGCAATATCGGCGCGCCGGGCCTGAGCCTGCCTCCCCTGGGCAGTTCAGGCGTCTATGTGATCGAATTCTCGTCCTACCAGCTCGAACTGCTGCCACGCGCCGTGATCGACGTCGCGATCCTGCTCAACATCACGCCCGACCACCTCGACCGTCACGGCGGCATGGACGGCTACATCGCCGCCAAACGCCGCATCTTCGACGGCCAGGGCGCCGGGCAGACCGCAATCCTCGGTGTGGACGACGACATCTGCCGGGCAATCTTCGACGATCTTGCAAACTCCGGCACGGCGGACACCATCGCCATCTCCACGCGTGAAGCCTGCCCCGGCGGTGTCTTTGTCGCCGACGGCTGGCTCGTCGACGACCGTGCCGGCAAGGCCGAGCGCGTGCTCGAACTCGCAACGCTCGAGACCCTGCCTGGCCTGCACAATGCCCAGAATGTTGCCGCGGCCTACGCTGCCTGCAGCGCGATCGCAGGCACGGCGGCCGATGCCTCCCGCATCACGGCGGCCATCCGGTCCTTCCCGGGCCTCGCGCACCGGCAGGAACTAATCGGGTATCGCGGGCAGGTGCGCTTCGTGAACGATTCCAAGGCAACCAACGCCGAAGCCGCTGCGCACGCCCTGGCAGCCTATGACGACATCTACTGGATTGCCGGCGGTATCGCGAAGGAAGGCGGCATCACAACGCTGGCCCCGCTGTTCGGCCGGGTCCGCCACGCCTTCCTGATCGGCGCGGCGGCCGATGAATTCGCGCACACCATCGGGGATTCGATCCCGATGACGAGCTCCGGCGACCTCAAGACCGCTATCGCCGACGCCGTAGGACAGATTGAAAACGACGGCATGGACGCGGCGACGGTCCTGCTGTCGCCCGCCTGCGCCTCCTTCGACCAGTTCCGGAGCTTCGAAGCGCGCGGCGACGCGTTCCGCGACATCGTCCGCGAACTGGACGGCTTCATGCCCGCCGGAAACGGAGGTGCGGCATGACCCCGTTCACCCGCGCCGACACCTCGATCCTGGGCCGCTGGTGGTGGACCGTCGACCGCTGGAGCCTCGTCGCCATTGCCGCGCTGATGGCCTTCGGTGCATTGCTCGCCGCCGCGTCCAGCCCGGCCGTGGCCGAACGCATCGGCCTCGACGCGCTGTATTTCATCAAGCGCCATTTCATGCTGCTGCCCGTCGCCGTCGCACTGATCGTTGGCGTGTCGGCCCTGACTCCTACCCAGGTGCGCCGGACCGCGGTCATTGCCTTCCTGGTCTGCATCGTCCTGCTGGCCGCAACGCTGGTGCTGGGCGTGGAGATCAAGGGCGCGCGCCGCTGGCTGTCCATCGCTGGCTTCTCCCTGCAGACGACAGAGCTCGTGAAGCCGACCTTCGCCGTGGTTGCGGCCTGGCTGTTCAGCGAAGCCGCCCATGACCCGAAATTCCCGGGCCGGATCATCTGCACAGGCCTGTTCGCGCTGGTGCTCGGTCTCGTGATCGCCCAGCCCGACCTCGGCCAGGCCGTCGTGATTTCCTCGGTGTGGATGGCCCAGTTCTTCCTGGCCGGCCTGCCCATGTGGCTGGTGGCAGGGATGGTCGTCCTCGGCGTGTCCGGCATCGTCGGCTCGTACTTCACGCTGCCCCATGTGACCAGCCGCATCGACCGCTTCCTCGACCCGAAATCGGGCGACACCTACCAGATCGAGCGCAGCATCGAGGCCTTCTCCAGCGGCGGCCTGTTCGGCCGCGGCCCCGGCGAAGGCCAGGTCAAGACGGTCCTGCCCGATGCCCACGCCGACTTCGTCTTTGCGGTCGCGGGCGAGGAGTTGGGCCTGATCCTGACCCTCGTCATCGTCGCCCTGTTCGCCTTCATCGTGCTGCGCGGCATGGCTCGCGCCATGTCCGAGCACAACCTGTTCATCCTTCTGGCGGTGTCCGGCCTGCTGGTCCAGTTCGGGCTCCAGGCTCTCATCAACATGAGTTCCAGCCTGCAGCTCATCCCGACCAAGGGCATGACACTGCCGTTCATCAGCTACGGCGGCTCGTCGCTGCTCGGCATCGCCTTCGGCCTCGGCATGACCCTCGCACTGACCAGGCGCCGGATCGGATCGGAGGGCTCGGCATGAGCACACGCCCGATCCTGATCGCCGCCGGCGGCACCGGCGGCCACATGTTCCCCGCCGTCTCGCTCGCCAATGCGCTTGCCTCGCGCGGACACACCGTCCTGTTCGCGACCGACCCACGCGGCGCGGCCGTGCCAGAAAACATCCTGGGCCTCGCCCCGGGCGTGGTGCGGCACACGATTTCCGCACGCAGCCTTCACGGCGGCATAAAGGGCCTGTTCCGGGGGCTCTCCGCGCTTGCGCGCGGCTTCCTCGAGGCACGCCGCCTCGTGCGCAACGAAAACCCCGCAATCGCAGTGGGCTTCGGCGGCTACCCTAGCGTGCCACCCATCCTGGCCGCCGGCATGGCGGGCCTGCCGACCGTAATTCACGAGCAGAACGCCGTGCTGGGACGCGCCAACCGCCGCCTCGCACGTGGTGCCTCCGCCTTCGCGCTGAGCTTCGCCCAGACCCAACGACTGAAATCCGCCGGGCACGCCAAGGCCACGGTCGTCGGCAATCCGGTGCGCGCGGAGATCGCCGCGCTGTCGTCCCGGCCCTTCACGCCGCCCAGTGGCGTCATTGACCTGCTGGTGGTCGGTGGCAGTCTCGGCGCGCAGGTCTTCTCAAAGATCGTCCCCGCCGCCTTCCGCAGCCTCTCCCCGGCCCAGCGCGCCCGCTTCCGCATCGCGCAGCAGTGCCGCAGCGAGGACATCGAGGAGGCACGCGCGGCCTATGCGGCGCTCAACATGGAGGTCGATCTCCAGACCTTTTTCGACGATATCCCCGCCCGGCTTGCGGCGGCCCATCTCGTGGTCGGCCGCGCCGGTGCATCGACCGTCGCCGAACTCACCGCCGCCGGGCGCCCCGCACTCTACGTGCCCTACCCGCATGCCGCCGACGACCACCAGATGGCCAATGCCCGCGCGGTTGAAGCCGCAGACGCATGCTGGGTCATGGCCCAGAGTGAATTCACCCCGGCCGCCATGTCGGGCTGGCTGGAAGCCGCGCTGGAATCCTCCCATGCGCTGGCGCGCGTCGCCTCGGCGGCACGCGCTCTCGGCCATCCCGACGCCGCCGAGCGTCTGGCCGACCTTGTCGAACACCTGATGCCCGCCAACGGAAACGGCAACGGCACGCATCCGGACGTCATCCGGGAGGCCGCGGAATGAGAACCCTCCCCCTCGACATCGGCATCATCCATTTCGTCGGCATCGGCGGCATCGGCATGAGCGGTATCGCCGAGACCCTGCACGCACTGGGCTACCAGGTGCAGGGCAGCGACATTTCCGACAACGCCAATGTCCGCCGCCTGCGAGACCTCGGCATCGGGGTCGAGATCGGCCATCGCGGCGAGAGCATAGAGAACGCTGCCGTGCTGGTCGTCTCCACCGCGGTGAAGGCGGACAATCCCGAGGTCGTTGCGGCCCGGGCGCAAATGGTGCCCGTGGTGCGCCGTGCCGAAATGCTGGCCGAGCTGATGCGCCTGAAATGGTCCATTGCTGTCGGCGGCACCCACGGCAAGACAACGACGACCTCGCTGATCGCCGCGATGCTGGACGCGGCCGACCTGGACCCGACCGTCATCAACGGCGGCATCATCAACGCCTACGGCACCAATGCGCGCCTCGGGACCGGTGCGTGGATGGTGGTCGAGGCCGACGAATCCGACGGCACCTTCACCAAGCTGCCCGCCGCCATCGCCGTGGTCACCAACATCGATCCCGAGCATCTGGACTTCTACGGCGACTTCGACGGAGTGCGCGAGGCCTTCAAGACCTTCGTCTCGAACATCCCGTTCTATGGCTTAGCCGCGATGTGCATCGATCATCCGGAGGTTCAGGCACTGATTCCGCAGCTGCTGGACCGGCGGATCATCACATACGGCTTCTCTCGCCAGGCCGACATCCGCGGATTGAACGTCCAGTCCAGCTCCGGCGGGCTGACCTTCGATGTTTCCATCGCCCAGCGTACCGGTGGTCCGGCCCGCACCATCGAAGGTATGACCCTGCCGATGTACGGCGCCCACAACGCGCAGAACGCGCTGGCCGCCGTCACCATCGCACTGGAAATGGGTATCCCCGACGAGGTGATCCGCACCGGCTTCAACGCCTTCCGGGGCGTCAACCGCCGCTTCACCAAGACCGGCGAGGCCGGCGGCATCACCGTCATCGACGACTACGGGCACCACCCGGTGGAAATTGCCGCCGTGCTGGACGCCGCGCACACGGCCACGGACGGCCGTGTGATCGCCGTGTTCCAGCCGCACCGCTACACGCGGGTGGAAAGCCTGTTCGATGACTTCTGCACCTGTTTCAACGACGCGGACATTGTCTTCGTGTCGGACATCTACCCGGCCGGCGAGGCCCCGATCGCGGGAGTGGACATGGGCGCACTGGTGGACGGGCTTCGTGCCCGCGGCCACCGGGACGTCCGTCCACTCCCCGATCCGGATCAACTCGCCGCGCTGACCGCAGCCACCGCGCGCAATGGCGACATGGTTGTCTGCCTGGGCGCAGGCACCGTCACCGCCTGGGCCCAGAAGTTGCCCGGCGAGCTGGACGAACTGCTCGCGCGCGGTACGGGGACGGAGGGATGACGATGGCCGCCATCTCCACGCCTCCCTCGCTGCTCGACCGGCTGCCGCCGGTGCGTGGCACCTACGAGCCCGACGGCGCGATCGCGCGCTATACGTGGTTCCGCGTCGGCGGTCCCGCCGAGGTGCTGTATCGCCCGGCGGACACGGCTGACCTTGCCAATTTCCTCGCCGGCAAGCCCGACGATATTCCCGTGACCGTGCTCGGCGCGGGTTCGAACCTGCTGATCCGTGACGGCGGTGTGTCGGGTGTGGTGATCCGTCTCGGCCGCCCCTTTGCCAGCGTGCGCTGCGACGGGACAACCATCCAGGCCGGCGCAATGGCGCTCGACTACAACGTGGCCAAGGCCGCGCGCGATGCGGGCATCGCCGGGTTCGAGTTCATGGCCGGCATTCCCGGCACCGTCGGCGGCGGCCTGCGCATGAATGCGGGGGCCTATGGCCGCGAATTCAAGGATGTGGTGCGCGAGGCGCGCGCCCTGACACCCCATGGCGAGACCCGTGTCCTGGCACCTGAAGACTGGGGCCCGCGTTATCGCGGCTCGTCCGTCCCCTCTGACTGGATCTTCGTCGGCTGCACCATGGAAGGTGTGTGGGGCAACCAGGCCGAGATCACGAAGGCCATGGAGCTGGTGCAGGAATCGCGCGAGGAAACCCAGCCGATCCGCACACGCACCGGCGGCAGCACCTTCAAGAACCCGAACGGCCGCAAGGCCTGGGAACTGGTCGACCATGCCGGCTGCCGCGGCCTGAAGCTCGGCGGGGCGCAGGTCTCCGAGAAGCACTGCAACTTCCTCGTCAACACAGGCAACGCAACCGCCGCCGATATCGAGGGGTTGGGCGAGGAAGTCCGCCGCCGGGTCCGCGAGACATCGGGCGTCGAACTGGTCTGGGAACTGGAACGTATCGGCACTCCGTCGGGAGGTGACGCATGAGCGCCATGACCCGCAAGACGGTGGCTGTTCTGATGGGCGGCACCTCCGCCGAACGCGAGGTCTCGCTGGAATCAGGCCGCCAATGCGCCGCTGCCCTGCGCGAGGCCGGATACAACGTGACCGAGATTGACGTCACTGCCGACGTGTCGGCGCTGGTCGATGCGCTCACGCCACGCCCCGACGCGGTGTTCAACGCACTGCACGGGCGCATGGGCGAGGACGGCAACATCCAGGGCCTGCTCAACCTTATGGGCCTGCCCTACACCCATTCCGGCGTACTCGCCTCGGCACTCGCCATGGACAAGGC
This sequence comes from Alphaproteobacteria bacterium, assembly GCA_038117045.1. GTDB lineage: Bacteria > Pseudomonadota > Alphaproteobacteria > UBA6615 > UBA6615 > JABJAG01. The sequence continues at coordinate 13,225 of JAYOFE010000014.1, forward strand.
CGTGGCGCGAACCGTCTTCGAAAAGGAAGGCATGGCTGTCGCAAAGGGTCGCCTCGCCACCCGGGACGAGATCCTGTCAGGCGACGTGATGCCGCGCCCCTATGTGGTGAAGCCGAACAATGAAGGCTCATCCGTCGGCATCCAGATCATCCGCGAGGGCGCGAACGGCCCGGATCCGGACGGGATCGGCGACGATATCATGCTGGTCGAGGAGTTCATTCCCGGCCGCGAATTGACGGTGGCCGTAATGGGCGCACCCGGCGAGGAACCGCGCCCGCTGGCCGTGACCGAACTGCGCCCGACCAAGGGATTCTATGACTACGAAGCGAAGTACACCGACGGGATCACCGAACACCTGGTTCCCGCGCCCGTGTCCGACGATCTCGGAGCGCGCGCCATGGACTGGGCGGCGCGCGCCCACAAGGCGCTGCACTGCCGCGGCGTGTCCCGCTCGGACTTCCGCTACGACGACGAGAACGACGCGCTCGTGATCCTCGAAATCAACACCCAGCCAGGCATGACCCGCCTGTCGCTCGTGCCCGAACAGGCCGGGTATTGCGGGATCGCCTTCCCCGATCTTGTGAGTTGGATGGTGGAGACAGCGCAATGCGATTGATACCCGCTGTGTTCAGCAAGAAATCGAAGCGTGATGCACGCCGCCCGCAGCATTCCCGCCTGCGTCGCAACGCGACGCGCGCCGGGCTCGTCGTAGCAGCGGCCGGCCTGTCCATCGCGGGCAACTGGTACCTGGCCAAGACCGGCTGGGTGCAGGCACGCGCGAATGACGTACACCACTGGGCCATTGAGACCAGCGGCGATGCCGGTCTGCGCGTCGCCGACGTGGTCGTCAGCGGCCGCAACCGGGCCGATGCCAAGGAGATACTCGCCGCCCTCGACCTGGAACGAGGCAGCCCGATCCTCGGCGTCGACATTGACGAGGCGCGTGGGCGCATTGAATCCATGGGTTGGGTGAAGTCCGCTGAGATCGCGCGCCGCCTGCCCGACATAATCTATGTCCGCGTGACCGAACGTGAGCCGCTGGCGCTGTGGCAGCACAACGGCCGCACGGTCCTCATCGACCGGGCCGGCCACACTATCCAGCAATCCGACCTGGAGCCGTTTGCCGGTTTTCCACTCGTCGTGGGCGAAGGCGCCCCGGCGGTCGCGGGTGAGCTGATCGACCTGCTGCGGGCCTACCCGGCCGTGGCCCAGGCTACGGAAGCCGCCGTACGTGTCTCCGACCGGCGCTGGAACCTGCGCCTGCACTCGGGGATAGACGTCCGGCTGCCCGAAGAGAAACTCGCCGTCGCGCTCGAACGGCTCGAGGACTACCAGCGTGAGCACGACCTATTTGACCGCGACGTGGTCGCCGTCGACCTGCGCGTGCCGGACCGGCTGATCGTTCGTGTCAGCCCTGGCGCCAATCTCGCGAAACCGGTCAAGGCGAAGGGGAAAGACACATGAGCTTCGATGGGGGAACCGGCAGCGTGATCCGCAAGCTGGCGAAGCCGCGTACCGGAACCGTGGCGGTGCTGGATATCGGCACCAGCAAGGTTTGCTGCCTGATTGCGCGCGCGGGACGCGCCAACCTCGACGACATCAATGCGCCGGCCGCACAGCCGCGCGTGATCGGTGCCGGCCACCAGGTCAGCAAGGGCGTGCGTAACGGCACGATCGTGGACGTCGAGGCTGCAGCCGACGCCATCCGCAAGGCCGTCCACATGGCCGAGCAGATCGCCCAGGAAACCATTGGTTCCGTCACCGTGAACCTCAGCGCCGGCACCCCGCGCTCGGAAATCCTCGGCGTCGATGTCGACATCGGCGGCCAGGAAATCGATGAGGGCGACCTGCGCCGCATCTTCCAGCAGACGCGCTCCCTGCAGCAGGGCAACGGCACACCCGCGAATGGAATGCCCGGCGCGAACGAGCGCGAACTGATCCACTCGATCCCGGTCGGCTTCGCCATCGACGGCCAGCAGGGCATCGCCGACCCGCGAGGCATGTTCGGCCAGAAGCTGTCCGTGAATATGCATCTCGTCTCTGCATCATCGAACGCGGTGCGCACGATCCGCGCTGCGGTCCAGCGCTGCCATCTCGAGATCGACGGGTTTGTGCTTTCTCCCTACGCCGCCGGGCTCTCCACGCTGGTCGAGGACGAATCCGATCTCGGCGTGACGGTTGTCGACATGGGCGGCGGCACGACGGGCCTCGCCATCTTCTACGACGGTGAAATGGTCTTCGCCGACACCATCCCGGTCGGCGGCAACCACGTGACCTCCGATGTTGCGCGCGGCCTGTCCACCTCGCTCGCCCATGCCGAGCGCCTGAAGACGCTGCACGGCAACGCCATCGCCGCCCAGACCGACGAGCACGAACTGATCGATGTGCCGCAGGTGGGCGAGGACGAACACAACCCGCCGCAGCAGCTTCCGCGCTCGCTGCTCAACGGCATTATCCAGCCGCGCATGGAAGAGACCTTCGAGCTCGTCCGTTCGCGGCTCGACGACAGCGGGTTTGCGCCTTTCGCGGGGCGTCGCGTGGTCCTGACGGGTGGCGCAAGCCAGCTACAGGGCGCGCGCGACCTCGCCGCACGCATTCTCGACAAACAGGTTCGCATGGGCCGGCCCCTGCGCATCCGCGGTCTCGCGGAAGCCATCGCCGGTCCCGCGTTTGCCACAGGTGCCGGTCTCATCGCGCATGCGATCGAGAACCCATCGTCTCTGACGATGCCGTCACCCGTGCATCAAGGGGAGCCGGGACGCCTCACCGGGCGGCTCGGTCAGTGGTTCCGTGAGCATTTCTAGAATCCCGCTTCCCCGACAACTGACCCTGAGTTTCGGCGCGATCCGGAACGGCGGGTCGCCGTTCCGGCCGCCTTTGGCCTCTCTCTCCCAAACTCCCGATGCGACCAACTGGAGGACATCATGACGCTCAACCTTTCTGCTCCCCCGCCCGAATCCCAGCTCAAGCCCCGTATCGTCGTAGTCGGCGTCGGCGGCGCCGGCTCGAACGCGGTCAACAACATGATCGCCTCGAACCTCGAAGGCGTTGAATTCGTGGTAGCCAACACTGATGCCCAGTCGCTGGCGATGAATGCCTCCCAGCGGCGCATCCAGCTCGGTGCCAACATCACCAACGGCCTCGGCGCGGGCGCCCGCCCGGATATCGGCCGTGCCGCGGCCGAGGAAGCCCTCGACGAGATCATCGACCACCTCCAGGGCAGCCACATGGCCTTCATCGCCGCCGGTATGGGCGGCGGCACGGGCACAGGCGCGGCCCCGGTCATCGCGCGTGCCGCGCGTGAACAGGGCATCCTGACCGTCGGTGTCGTGACCAAGCCGTTCCAGTTCGAAGGCCGTCACCGCGCAAACCTGGCCGACGAGGGCATCGAGGAACTCCAGCACTTCGTCGATACTCTGATCGTGATCCCGAACCAGAACCTCTTCCGGATCTGCAACGAGAACACGACCTTCGCCGACGCCTTCCGCATGGCCGACAACGTGCTCCACTCCGGTGTGCGCGGCGTCACCGACCTGATGATCATGCCGGGCCTGATCAACCTCGACTTCGCCGACATCCGCACGGTGATGAGCGAGATGGGCAAGGCCATGATGGGCACGGGCGAAGCCACAGGCGACGGCCGGGCCATCGAATCCGCCGAAGCGGCAATCGCCAACCCGCTGCTGGACGACGTGTCCATGCGCGGCGCACGCGGTGTGCTGATCAACGTCACCGGCGGCCCGGACATGACCCTGTTCGAGGTCGACGAGGCGGCCAACCGCATCCGCGAGGAAGTGGACGCCGACGCCAACATCATCTTCGGCTCGACCTTCGACGAGCAGATGGAAGGCACCATGCGCGTCTCCATCGTGGCGACCGGCATCGACGCCAACGCCAACGCCGAGCCTCGCTCGCCGATGATCTCGCTGGTCCACGACGCCGACCATGCGAAGCCGAAGAAGGTGGAGCAGGCCCCGGAAGAAAAGGCCGAGGACCTCGCTCCCGAGGTTGTCGCCGAGGAAGCCCGGCCGGAGCCGGTCGCCGAAAAGGCACTCGAGCCCGCGAAGGTTGCCGAGCCGGTCCAGACCGAGCTCGAGCCCGCCATCGCCAAGGCTGGCCTGACCTGGCCGAAAGAGACGGAGACGGAGACGCAGCCGCAGACGACCTCCGCGCCGTTCATTCCGCCGAAGCCCGCCGCGGCCGAGCGGAGCGAAACCCACACGTCGGCACCGCGCAAGGCGGACGCCTTCGCCGAAGCGGCGATCGCGAATGCCGGTGCTCAGGCCGAGCGCAAGCGTGGACGCAGCCTCTTCCAGAAAGTCACCGGCGCTGTGAACCGTGCCATGGCGGAAGAAGCGACCGCGGAAGCACCCGCTCAGCCGGTCCGCCGTGAGCCGACCGCAGCCCGCCCCGCGCCCGTCGCGGAACCGGCCCCTGCTCCTGCCCCGGTCGTTGCCGAAAGGCCGGCCGAGCCGGAAGCCGTCAAGGCGCCTGAGCCGGCCAAGCCGGTTGCGGCCGAGCCGGCAGCCTCTGCGGCACCGGCCCAGCAAAGCCTTGCGGACATCAAGCCGGCGGCCCCGCGTGACAACACGCGCGCCGAAGAGGAAATGCTCGAAATTCCGGCATTTCTCCGTCGTCAGGCGAACTAGATAGATCAGTCCTGGAAGCCGCGGATTTCCCCGGAAATCCGCGGCTTTCAAACCGTAACATTCTGTAACAAAGAGTGATTTGAAGGCTGACGAGCCAAGTTGCTACACCCAGCCTTGCAGAAATTGGTAACAGCGCGCCTCCCGCGCGCAGGATTCGGGGCAAAGAATGTCGGACGGTTTTGAGAGCGACGGTTTCTACCAGCAGACGCTGAAGAGTGAAATCGGTTGCAGCGGCACCGGCTTGCACACCGGCGACACCGTCTCGATCGTCCTGAAGCCCGCACCGGTCGATACAGGTATCGTTTTTCGCCGCACGGATCCCGCCGGCAACGGCGCCGAGATCGCGGCCCATGTCGACAACGTTGTTGAAGCTACCCTTTGCACCACCCTCGGCAATGCCGACGGCATCAAGATCGCGACGGTCGAGCATCTCCTCGCCGCGCTGGCCGGCTGCCGCATCGACAACGTCATTGTCGAGGTGGACGGGCCGGAAATGCCGATCATGGATGGCAGCGCCGCTCCTTTCGTGTTCCTGATCGAATGCGCCGGCGTCGTGGCGCAGGACAAGCCGCGCCGGATGATCGAGGTCCTCAAGCGCGTGGAAGTGTCCGAAGGCGGCCGTGAGGCCTCCCTGTCTCCTTCCGACGGGTTCTCGGTCGGCTTCGAGATCGACTTCGACACCGATGCCATTGGCCGCCAGGACAAGAGCGTCCACCTGGTCAACGGCACCTTCAAGGGCGAGATTTCCCGTGCCCGCACCTTCGGCTTCGCCGAAGAGGTCGACCAGCTCCGCAAGATGGGTCTGGCGCGTGGAGGCAGCCTCGAGAATGCGGTCGTCGTCAGCGGCGACAAGATCCTCAATGACGAGGGCCTGCGCTACGAGGACGAGTTCGTGCGTCACAAGATCCTCGACTGTGTCGGCGACCTCTATCTCGCCGGTGCCCAGATCTCCGGCCACTTCCAGGGCTACCGCTCCGGTCATGCGATGAACCACGCCATCGTGCGTGAGCTCTTCTCGGACCCGACGGCATGGCGTTACGTCGAGGCCGAGGACGACAGCACTCCGGAATTGCTGGTCGCCAACGGCTGATTTCCATTCCAGCACGATTTCCCAGCGGGCCGATTTTATCGGCCCGTTTTTGTATGAATCTCACCTGCCGTGATATAAGCGGCAGGACCTTCGCGCCGCCCCCGACTTGGATGGCGCGGTCCCGTGAAACGACTGGACGCGACGAAATTTCGGCCTGACCGATGACTGGACGTGCTTCCCTCCTTCGAACCGGAACCCTTGCGCTGGCGCTGGCCTGCGCAATGGTCCTCGCGGCTTGCTCCACAGACGAGCCCGAGTACGTCGAGCGCCCCGTCGAGGAGCTCTACAACGAGGCCGTCGATGCCGTGGAGGTCGAGGAATACGGACAGGCTGCCGACCTTTTCCTCGAGGTCGAACGCCAGCATCCCTATTCGGTCTGGGCCACCAAGGCCCAGCTCATGTCGGCCTACAGCTACTATGAAGACGGCAAGTATGACGACGCGACCCTCGCCGTCGACCGCTTCATCCAGCTCCACCCGGGCAATGCCGATATCTCGTATGCGTATTACCTCAAGGGCCTGAGCTACTACGAACAGATCACCGATGTGGGCCGGGACCAGCGGAACACGGAACTGGCCCTCCAGAGCCTGGAAGAGGTCGTGCGGCGCTTCCCGGACTCGCGCTATTCGCGCGATGCCCGCCTGAAGATTGACCTGACGCGTGACCATCTGGCCGGCAAGGAGATGGAGGTCGGGCGTTACTACCTGACCCGCGAGAACTACCTGGCCGCGATCAACCGCTTCAAGACAGTGATCGAGAACTACCAGACCACCACCCACGTGCCTGAGGCGCTGCACCGGCTGTCGGAGGCCTACACCGCGTTGGGGATCGAGCCCGAGGCGCGCTCGAACGCCGCCGTGCTCGGCTTTAACTTCCCGGGCAGCGACTGGTACATCGACAGTTACGAACTCGTAGAGGGCGACGAGGCCCTGGACCTCGACGGGGACGGCAAGCCGGACCTGCGTCCCGACACCGGCGGGTTCTTCAGCAGCCTCTGGCCGTTCTGAGGCACCATGCTGCTTGAGCTTTCGATCCGGGACGTTGTCCTGATCGATCGCGCCGATCTGACACTCGGGGCGGGGCTCAGCGCGCTGACCGGTGAAACCGGTGCCGGCAAATCCATCCTTCTCGATGCGTTTGGCCTGACCCTCGGCGCACGTTCGGATTCCGGACTGGTGCGGCGCGGCGCCGAACGGGCCTCGGTCAGTGCCACTTTCGACACCGGCGTGCTGGAAGACCTCGGCGGCCTGCTGGCCGAGCATGAGATATCCGTGGAGCCGGGCGAAGACCTGATCCTGCGCCGGGTGGTCAACAGCGACGGCCGCAGCCGCGCCTTCGTCAATGACCAGCCAGTCAGCATCGGCCTGCTACGGCAGCTCGGCGACGCGCTGGTGGAAATCCATGGCCAGTTCGAACGCTTCGCTCTGGCGGACACCAGCCAGCAACGCGATGCGCTGGATGCCTTCGCCGGCGTGGCCGGTGAGCGCCAGCAGGTCGGCAAGCTTTACGCCGCATGGCGCGAGGCCGAGGCCGCACGGGATGCCGCCATACGATCACTCAGCGCCTCCCAGGCCGAAGCGGATGAACTTCGCGGCGCGCTGGATGAACTTGACGGCCTGGAACCTGTCGAGGGCGAGGAAGCCGAGCTGACGTCGCGCCGCCAGCTTCTGCAGAACGCGACGCGACTGGTGGAGACGCTGAACGAGGCGTCGGACGCATTGACTGGGGAGCCAGGCGCGGACAGCCTGATGCAGCGCGCCGCGCGCCTTCTGGGACGCGATGACGCCATCTCCGGCGGGCGGCTCGCGCGGGTCATCGACGCGCTCGACAAATCCTCCGCCGAGCTGGCCGAGGCCATCCTGGAACTGAATTCCGTCGCGCATGCTCTGGACGCCGACCCTGGAGAACTTGAGGCCGTGGAGGAGCGGCTGTTTGCGCTGTTCGCGGCAGCGCGGCGGCATGGCGTGTCCTGCGACGAGCTGCCCCGCGTCCGCCAGGAGGTCGCCGCCAAGCTCATGGCTATTGACGACCGGGACAACCACCTTGAGGCGCTTTCACAGGCTGTGGAGACAGCACGCCGCGCCTACAGCGAAGCGGGTGAAAAGCTCTCACGCGCGCGCAAGAAGGCCGCCAAGGAACTCGATGCCCGCATCGCCAAGGAACTGCCGCCCCTAAAGCTGGAGAACGCGGCGTTGATCACGCGGATCGAGCGCCTCGAAGAGGATGACTGGTCCCCCTACGGGCTCGATCGCGTGTCCTGCGACGTCTCGACCAATCCGGGCGCAGAGCCCGGCCCGCTAGGCAAGATCGCGTCCGGCGGCGAACTCAGCCGTTTCATGCTCGCGCTCAAGGTTGTGCTGGCGGGCACATCCGGCACACGCACCATTGTTTTCGACGAGGTCGACACCGGCATCGGCGGTGCAACTGCCGCGGCAGTCGGCACCCGATTGTCGGAACTGGCCAATGCCCGGGAGGACCAGCAGATTCTTGTCGTTACCCACAGTCCACAGGTCGCGGCCGCAGCCGCGGCGCAATTGCGCGTCGCAAAGCAATCCGGTCCGGACAAGACCAGCCGCACGGATGTCATCCGCCTCGACGCCGACGAACGCCGGGAAGAAATCGCCCGTATGCTCGCAGGAGCAGAGGTCACCGACGAGGCGCGCGCCGCCGCAGACCGCCTCTTGCGCGGTGAACACGAAGCCCCGGCCCGGACAAGCGCGTGAACCCCGAATCGCGCGAACGCGCCATCGGATGGGCCTGGGTTGTAGCCCTCGTGATCATCTGGACGGGATTTCACCTGTCCGGCCGACTGGGCGCGCAGCTCACGCTGACACCCTACGACCTGACGTCCCTGCGATTCTTCGTGGCCGGCGTCATCTTCCTGCCCTGGCTGCTGCGCCACGGGCTGGCTGGGCTGTCGTTCTGGCAGGCTCTCCTGCTGGCAATGACCGCGGGACCCGGCTTCTCGGTCTTTGCGTTTGGCGGCTACCACTTCGCCCCGACGGCCCACGGCTCGACGATCCTCGCCGGCGCCCTGCCGCTCTTCACGGCACCATTCGCCTGGTGGCTGGCAGGCGAGCGCCTGGGACCAATGCGGGCATTTTCGGTCAGCCTGATCACCGCCGGTATCCTGTTCCTTGTCATCGACGCCGCCGGTCCGGACAGCGGCGAGAGCCAGTGGATCGGCGACATCCTGTTCGCGGTCGGAGCCGCATCATGGTCGCTGTTCGGCGTCCTGGCCCGAAAATGGAACGTCGCTCCCATGCGCAGCGCGGCCATCGTGGCGACCTTCACCGCGGCAACGTTCACGCCGTTCCACCTGCTGTTCCTGCCCACCGCCATCCTGCAGGCGCCCTGGCAGGAGATCGCCGGACAATGGGTTTTCCAGGGCGTGATTATGTTCGTCGGGTCGACCTTCGGGTATCCGCGCGCCGTCGCCGCACTGGGCGCAACACCGACGGCCACCGCCGTCGCGCTTGTGCCGGTCGCGTCATCAATCCTTGCGTGGATTTGGCTGGGCGAGGCCCTGTCCGCGATCGCCATAGGCGGAGTCGCCCTGGTGATTGTCGGCACATTAGTCGGCATATTCCGGCGGCGTGACAAGGCCGCCGCGCCCGTGATCCAATCGCCGGCCGGTACGAACGCGACGATAGAATGAGCGCAACAATCTTGACCGAAAACCTGACGCCGGACGAGGCCAGCGCGCTACACGCGCAGCTTGCCGGGGAAATACGCGCGCACAACGCGGCCTACTACCAGGACGATGCGCCGACTGTGTCGGACTCCGAATACGATGCGCTGTTTGCGCAACTCGCCGCGCTGGAAGAGGCCTTCCCCGAACTCCGCACCGAGGACAGCCCCACCCACACGGTCGGCGCAGCACCCGCGCAGGGTTTTGCCAAGGTGCGCCATGCCGTGCCGATGCTGTCGCTGGGCAATGCCTTCGACGACGAGGATGTGGGTGAGTTCCTGGCCCGCATCCGTCGATTCCTCAACATGCCCGAAGGCGAGACGCTGGAGATCGTGGGAGAGCCCAAGATCGACGGGCTGTCGGTCTCCATGCGCTACGAAAACGGCGTGTTCGTACGCGGCGCGACACGCGGCGACGGGTCCGAAGGCGAGGATATTACCGCCAACCTGCGCACCATCGACGATATCCCGAACGAGATCGCAGGCGACGTCCCGGACGTGGTGGAAGTTCGCGGCGAGGTCTACCTGCCGAAATCCGCCTTCCGCGCACTCAACGAGACGCAGGAGGCCGCCGGAGCCAAGGTTTTCGCCAATCCCCGCAATGCGGCCGCCGGCAGCCTTCGCCAGCTCGATTCCACTGTCACCGCCAGCCGGCCGTTGCGGATGTTTGCCTATTCCTGGGGTGAGTTAAGCGCCGATATCGCAGAGACCCAGTGGGGCTTCCTCGAGACCATCGCCGCGTGGGGCTTCCAGACCAACCCGATTTCCCGCCTGTGCGCGAGCCTTGAAGACATCCTGGGGCTCTACCGCGAAATCGGCGCGCAGCGAGCGACGCTCGACTACGATATCGACGGCGTCGTCTACAAGGTGAACAGCCTCGCCCTCCAGAACCGCCTGGGCTTCGTCAGCCGCGCGCCGCGCTGGGCGATCGCGCACAAGTTCCCCGCCGAACAGGCGACCACGATCCTCAAGGGTATCGACATCCAGGTGGGCCGCACGGGCTCCCTCACCCCGGTGGCGCGGCTGGAACCGGTGACCGTAGGTGGCGTGGTTGTCTCCAACGCGACACTCCACAACGAGGACGAAATCCGACGCAAGGACGTGCGTGTCGGCGATACGGTGGTGGTCCAGCGCGCGGGTGACGTCATCCCCCAGGTTGTCCGCGTGGTTGAGGACAAGCGCCCCGCTGATTCAAAGCCCTACGAGTTCCCGGTCACCTGCCCCGTCTGCGGTTCGGAGGCCGTGCGCGATGAGGACGAGGCGATACGCCGCTGCACCGGCGGCCTGATCTGCTCCGCGCAGGTGGTCGAGCGCCTGAAGCACTTCGTCTCGCGCAATGCCTTCGACATCGAGGGACTGGGCGCAAAGCACATCGTGGCTTTTCATGCGGACGGCCTGATCGACGGCCCGGCGGACATCTTCCGGCTGGAAGACCGTAAGGATGAGCTACTGGAACGCGAAGGCTGGGGCGCGCAATCCGTCGAAAACCTGTTGGCCGCGATCCGCGAGCGCCACACCATCGGCTTTGACCGCTTCATCTACGCTTTGGGCATCCGGCAGGTCGGCCAGGCCACGGCGCGGCTGCTGGCGCGCAACTACGGCACGCTGGCGGACTGGCGCAGCGCCTTGGCCGAAGCGCAGGACCGGGAAAGCCAGGCCTATCAGGACCTACTGGATATCGACGGCATCGGCGAATCCGTCGCCAACGACATCCTCGCCTTCCTCCACGAGGACCATAACAAGGCCGTACTCGACGACCTCGATACCCTGCTGGTGATCGAGCCGCTCGCGGCCGTGGCCAACGATTCCCCCGTGGCGGGCAAGACGGTGGTGTTCACCGGCACACTGGAAAAGATGACACGTTCGGAGGCCAAGGCACGCGCCGAGGCGCTGGGCGCGAAGGTGTCCGGCTCGGTGTCGGCGAAAACCGACCTGGTCGTTGCAGGGCCCGGTGCGGGCTCCAAGGCGAAGAAGGCCGCGGAGCTGGGTGTCGAGACCATCGACGAAGACGCCTGGCTCGAACTGATCGGCGGCTAGTCGCCCGTCACGCCAAACGCCGCGCGCAGTTCGCCAGGCACCTCGCACGCGGCGATTTTTCCGGAGTCGGGATCGGTCCGCACGCACACACGCGCTTCGTGCCCCTCGGCCACCACATCGCCGCCCGTATGGGAAATGCGGTGGCTCACCGTCAGGGATTTGGATCCCCAGCGCGTGACTTCAGACCGGATTTCGATGTCGTCGTTCCATTTCGCCGGGGCACGGAACTCCAGATGCGCATCAACAATCGGAACGTGGACGCCCAGCCGGTCGGCAAGTTCCTGTGTCGAAAGTCCGACCTGCTTGAACAGGGCATGGGTGCCTTCATCGATCCACTTGAAGTAGTTCGGGTAATAGACAATCCGCGCCGGATCGCAGTCGCCGAACTGTACGCGACGGGTGACCTTGCAGACCGGCGCGCTCATGCCGTGCTCAGGGCGTCGTAGCGCTCCATGAACTTCGGTGCGAGCTTGCGCAGGCGCTCGTCATCGATCCGGCCCGAACGGGTGATGTAGGCATAGGCGAAGTCGAGAGGCGCCAGCTTCATGTGGTCCTCGAAATCGAGATACCAGCGCGCGCTGGTCGTCGCCGCCGTCACCAGCTTCTCCACGATCGGTCGCCGTTCCGCCTCATAGCGCTCGAACCCGGCGCGCAGGTCATTCGGTTCCGCATCCAGCGCCTCGACCAGTGCGATCACGTCTTCCATGGCCAGTCGCGTACCCGACCCGATAGAGAAATGGGCTGTGTGGAGCGCATCACCGACCAGCACCATGTTCAGGTGCGACCAGCGTTCGTTCCAAAGCAGCGGGAAGTTGCGCCAGGCCGACTTGTTGTTGATGAGCGGCTTGCCGTCGAGGGTTTCCGCAAAGAGTGCTGCGCACTTCGCGGCGGAGTCCTCCTCGTTCATGGTGGCGAACCCCGCCCGCAGCCAGGTCTCGCGGCCGCACTCAACCAGGAACGTGCTCATGTTCGGTGCGTAGCGATAGTGATGCGCGTTGAAAGGCCCGTACTCGGTCTCGATGAAGGTCTGGGTCAGCGTGTCGAACGGCCTCTCCACGCCGTACCAGGCGAACTTGTTGGGCAGGTAGGATAGCGACATCCCGAAATCGCCCTCAAAGCCGCGCCGCACCACGGAGTTCACCCCGTCCGCCGCCAGGATCAGGTCTGCGTCGCCCAGTTCCGCCACGGATGGGATCACGGTGTCGAAGGTCAGTTCGGCACCCACATCGCGCGCACGCGCCTGAAGGAGCTGGAGCAGCTTCAGCCGCCCGATGGACGAGAACCCCACCCCGTCGATGGTGACCGTCTCGCCCCGGTGGACGAGGGTCATATCCTGCCAGGTTTCCATCTCGGGCGTGATCAGGTCATGGGTCTCTGGATCGTCCGCGCGCAGGAACTCCAGCGCGCGGTCGGAGAACACCACACCGAAGCCCCAGGTCGCGTCGGACGGGTTCTGCTCGTAGACACGCACCTGAGCATCTGGATGGCGCTTCTTCCAGAGCGTGGCGAAGTAGAGGCCGGCTGGGCCTCCGCCGACGACGGCAACTTTCATGAAATCGTCCTCTCGAAGGCTCAGGCCACGAGTGGCTTGAGCCCCATGATTTCCCGGGCTTCTTCCGGCGTTGCCGGCTCCATGCCCAGTTCACGAATGATACGCACGATCCGCTCGACAAGCTGCACGTTGTTCGCCAGCACACCACGCTCGTAATAGAGATTGTCTTCCAGGCCGACACGCACATGGCCGCCGAGCAGCAGGGACTGCAAGGCCGCATTGAGTTGGGCCGGGCCAATGGCGCTGACGTTGAAGTTCGCGCCCTCGGGCATCAGGTCCACCATGTCCTGCAGGATCTTCGGCGAATAGGGCATTGCACCCTGGAAGCCGCGGTCAGCACCCAGCACGAAGTTGATGAAGTACGGCGGCTCATCGAGCCCGGCTTCAAGCAGGCGCTTGACGTCCTGCAACAGGTGGGTCGGGCTGAACACTTCCCATTCCGGCTTGATGCCCTTGTCCTGCATCTTGCCGGCGAGTTCCCGGCAGCGCTCGGGCGAGGTGTTCATCAGGATCTCGCGCCCCTCGAAATTGGCGACGATGGTCGTCGGGTCCAGCGTGCACATCTCCGCACCGGCTTCGAGGCCCTTCAGGCGCTCCTCCCAGGAGATCTCCAGGAACCCGTCAGTGGACTCCTTCAACATGTCTCCGTTGATGCCGCCGCCGGTGGAGTTGTTGATGATGATGTCGCACTTGGCCCGGATACGCTCGTTGATGTCGCGGTAGATATCCGGGTTACAGGTCGCCTCGTCATCCGGACGGCGCGCATGGACAGCCACCACCGACGCACCCGCCTCGTAGCAGCGATAGACGTCGTCGGCGATTTCCTGCGGCTGGGTCGGGATATTCGGGTTCTGCTTCTTGCTCGCCATCCCGCCCGTCGGCGCGATGGTCACGATCACCTTGCGCTCGGCCATGGTGTCTCCTCCCTCACATAAGATTGTCCGGGTTTTCTAGCGCAGTTTCCTGTTAGTCAGGAAACGTATTTAGCTATAATAGTTCTTCGAATTTGAATAAGCCAGCCTGGGGCAACATGGACGCCCGAGTCCTCGAATACTTCCTGCGTGTGGTCGAGCTTGGCAGCATCAACCGGGCCGCCAACGAACTGGGCCTGTCCCAGCCGTCGCTGTCGCGCTGGCTGGCGCTGCTGGAGCACGATATAGGCTCCACCCTGCTCATCCGTACCCGAAAGGGCGTGCAGCCCACGGACGCGGGTCAACAACTCATCGAGCGTGCGCAGCCCATCCTGCGTCAACTCAACCTGCTACGTGACGAGATCGGGCGATCCGCCGTTTCCCAGGTCGCGCTGGCCATGCCTTATTCGCTCCGTCATCTGGTGACCGCTCCGTTCATCGAGACACTGACGCGCGAAGCCCCGAACATCATGCTGCGGCTTCATGAAGGCATGAGCCACTCGATCCGCGCGCTGATCGAGGACGGACTGGTGGATGTGGCCGTCATGGCCGCCACGGAACATCCGCCCGAAAGCTACGATTCAACACCGCTGCTGACCGAACGCCTGCACCTCGTCGGCCCCAAATCGGCGCAGCTCGACCCTGCCGAGCCCGTGACCGGGGGGCACCTCGCGGACGTCGCCCTGATCCTGCCCGGGCGCCCGAATGTCATCCGTGCGCAGGTAGAGGCCGCCATCGCGCAGACAGGCGGCACCTATAGAAGCCGGTTCGACACCGATTCCATCGCGCTGTGCCTGGAACTGACCCGCCGGAATCTCGGATACACCGTCATGCCGGCTTCCGCGCTTGGAACGCAGGCTGTGCGCGATGACCTGTCGGCCGCGCCGATCGAGGGACTGGAATTAACGTGGTCGCTCTGCACCAACCGTTCGCGCAACCATTCGGTCGCTGTGCGGACCGTCAGCGAGCGACTCCGGTCTTTCACCGGGGCGTTAGCGTAAGCGGCGAGCAGTATTAGTCAAATGTGACTAAGACCTATAGTCGAATTGATATTCTGGATAACAATCCGGAGCAGTAGCATTTGCCGATCAATCAGCGGTTCGCACGCAAGCGGGCCCGAGACCGGGAGGCAAACATGGCAAATCCAAAAGTCATCGTGAATCTGTACCCCGTCCTGCCGGCGGGCGGCGAGGAAGACCGTGCGGCGCGTCGGCCGATCGGACGCGACGCCGCGCTCTATCATTCCGTACTCCACGAGATGACCGATATCGTGAAGGCGGCCGACGAACTGGGCGCCTGGGGGGTCAGCACCATCGAGCACCACCTGCATTCGGAAGGCTACGAACTTGCCCCCTGTCCCGGCATCATCAACGCGCACTGGGCCAACCAGGTGAAGAACGCACGTGTGGGTACGCTG
Organism: Alphaproteobacteria bacterium; assembly: GCA_038117045.1. Classification (GTDB taxonomy): domain Bacteria; phylum Pseudomonadota; class Alphaproteobacteria; order UBA6615; family UBA6615; genus JABJAG01. The sequence goes on from JAYOFE010000014.1 coordinate 28,571, forward strand.
GGCTATGTGGTGGGCACCCGCGACCCGATCCGCGTGGCGGAAGAGATGGCCGTCATCGACCATATTTCCAAAGGCAAGTTCTTCGCCGGCTTCGCACGCGGCTACCAGAAGCGCTGGACCAGCATCCTCGGCCAGCATGACGACATGCAGGCGACGATGTCCGACGGCAGCGACGCCGACAAGGCGAACCGTGAAATCTTCGAGGAACGCGTCGATCAAATCCTCGCCTGCTGGACGCAGGAGACGGTCGAGTTCGACGGCAAGTACTACAAGGCCCCCTACCCTTACGACACCGGCGTCGAGAACTTCCCGGCGCGTGAAGTGGCCAAACGGATGGGCGCCGAAGGCGAGATCGACGCGAACGGCGCGGTGCGCCGGGTCTCCGTCGTGCCGTCACCCTACCAGCAGCCGCACCCGCCGACCTTCACCGCCGTCAGCGCGAGCATGGAATCCATCGAGTTCTGTTCCGAGCGCGGCATCGTGCCGGTTTACTTCTCGAACATGGACGGCGTCATCGCGATGTCGGAACACTATGTCGCGCACGGCAAGAAGAACGGCCGCCCGTGGCAGCACGGCGAACGCCAGTGCATTGTCCGTTGGCCGCACTTCACCAACGGGCCCGAGGACGAACGCCGGATCCTCGCCGAGCAGGACGAGGAGTTCTACAAGAACATCTACGGCTCGTTCTTCCCGTTCCTAGTGGACGGCGCGACCGACATGGTCGAGCGCATCCAGCAGACCGGCCTCTTCCCTTGCGGCACAGTCGATGAGCAGATTGCCTACTGGCAGGATACGCTCGACAAGGTTCCGTGCGAGTACCTCTGCCTGATCTGGCATTACGCCCAGGCGCCCAAGCAGTCGGTGATCGACGAGATCGAGCAGTTCATGACCAAGGTGCTGCCGAACTTGAACATTCCGGAGTTCCCGGAGTTCGAGGCCTCGACCCCGACGGCCCAGGCCGCCGAGTAACCCCATCGCGCCGCGCCGCTAGGACAGCGGCGCGGTCGCAGCCTCCAGCCAGGTGCACACCGGCGCATCGTCCGGGCCGTCGAGCCCCGCGCCGATCACTTCGCGCACGCGCGCATGGTAGGCGTCCAGCCAATCGCGCTCGGAATCGGTCAGCAGGTCCACAACAACCAGCCGTCGGTCTATGGGGGCGAGCGTCAGCGTCTCGAAGCCGAGCATCGCGCGCTCACCGCCAGCAATCGTTTCCGGCTGGGTTACGGCGACGAGGTTTTCGATCCGGATGCCGTATTCGCCGGTCTTGTAATAGCCGGGCTCGTTGGAGACGATCATGCCCGGCTTCAGGGCTGTGCCGGACCCGGCCTTGGAGATGCGCTGTGGGCCTTCATGTACGCCCAGATAGCTGCCGACGCCATGGCCTGTGCCATGGTCGTAGTCGAGCCCGGCCTGCCACAGGGCATGGCGGGCGAAGGCGTCGATCTGCCCCCCGGTCGTACCTTCGGGAAAACGCATGGTCGCGATCCCGATATGACCCTTGAGGACGCGGGTGAACCGGTCGCGCATTTCACCTGTCGGCACACCGATCGCCACCGTGCGCGTGATGTCCGTGGTGCCGTCGAGATACTGCGCGCCGGAATCCACCAGATAGAGTGAGCCGGGCTCCAGCTTGCGGTTGGTCTCGGGCGTCACCCGGTAATGCACGATGGCGCCGTTGGGCCCTGCACCGGAGATCGTATCGAAACTCAGGTCGCGGAAGTGTTGGCCCGGCGCGCGAAACGCCGCCAGCCGGTCGGCGGCGGCGATCTCATCAATTGCACCGTCCCGTGCAGCTCCGTCCAGCCAATGAAGAAAGCGTGCCATCGCCACACCGTCCCGGCCATGTGCCGCGCGGGTGCCAGCCAGTTCGGCTTCGTTCTTGATCGCCTTCGGCAAGGTCACCGGGTCTTCGGCCTTCAGGATATCCGCACCGGACAGGTGCTCGAACACCCACGACGCCGCGCTGTCCGGCGCGACGCGCACTTTCATGCCTGAGAGCTCTGCCAGTCCCTCTGCAAATCCTTCAGGCTGCCGGATCGATACGCCATTGCCCAGATGTTCACCGAGATCGGCGGCCAACTTCTGCGCCGCCACATACCAGTCCACGGTCGCATCAGCTTTCAGGATCGCGAAGCTGAGCGGCAGCGGTGTGTGGTCCACGTCACCGCCGCGCACGTTCAGAAGCCAGGCAATGGAATCCGGCTGGGTCAGCACGGTGGCGTCCGCGCCGGATTTCGACAGGACCCCGGCAATCTCGGCGCGCTTCGCGGCACTGTCACGCCCGGCATAGACCAGGTCATGCGGCACGACCGGCGCGGCGGGCGGCGGTGGACGGTCCATCCAGACCGCATCGAGCGGGTTGTCCGAAACCGGCACGAGTTCACCCTTGGCCACCTTCACGGACCGCGCGAGGCGCTCCTTCTGGGCCTGGGTGTGGAGCCAGGGGTCAAAACCCAGCCGCGCAGCGGGTTCCAGCACGTCGCCCAGCCAGCGGTCGACGGGTGTCTCGATCAGGTGCAGGAATTCATAAGCGTCCCCATCGACCTGGTCACGCACCTGCAGGGTGTAGCGCCCGTCGACAAAGATGGCGGCCCTGTCCGCCAGCACAACCGCTGTCCCCGCCGAGCCGGTAAAGCCCGTCAGCCATGCCAGCCGCTCGGCGTCCGGCGGCAGGAACTCGTTCTGGTGGGCATCGGAATGGGGAACGACGAAGCCGTCCAGCTTCTGTCGGGCCAGTTCCGTGCGCAGGGCGGCGAGGCGTTCGGCATGGATGTTCTTGCTCATGGTCCCGCGAAGCTACGCGAGGGCTGGTGGCGAGACAATCGCGCGATGTCCCGCTAAACTCCCGGCCAACGAACGTATCGAGGAGGACCCATCATGACCCGTATCGATCCCCCGCCCGGACCCAGCGTCAGCGTCGCGGAAATGGAGACCAAGGTCGCACGCTTCAAGCAACTGAAGGGCAGCGATCTATGCTTCATGGACCAGCGCATTCCCGGCCATGAGCGCGAGATGATCAACCTTCACGGCCTTGGTGTGTCCGAGAACGAGAGCGACCCCGATCTCGCGCCGAAGCTGGGCAACGCTCACGGCTTTGCCCATGGCTTCGCGAAGTGTGAGCCGGGCTGCGGCGCCGCGCTGCACTGGCACGAGACCGAGGAGGTCTTCATGCCGCTGGACGGCCAGTGGTCGATCTACTGGATGGATGGCGAGGAGCAGCACGAGGTGATCCTCGAGGCCGGCGACACGGTCTCCGTGCCAGTCGGCATCTACCGCGGCTTCAAGAATGTGGGCGATACGCCCGCGACCCTGCATTTCATTGTCGGCGGCCCCGACACCGGCAAGGTGCACTGGCACCCCTCGGTGATCGACGCCGCGCGGGCCACCGGCCTGGCTGTCGATGATAACGGTCTGCTGGTCGAGGTCGAGGCGGCCGAATAGGCGCGCGCGAGGAAAGCCATGCAGGACTACGGCCGCTACGACTACGTGATCGTCGGCGCCGGATCGGCGGGCTGCGTGCTCGCCAACCGGCTGTCGGCGGACCCCGATGTGAATGTCCTGCTGCTGGAGGCCGGCGGCCGGGACACCTATTTCTGGATCCACATTCCCGTCGGCTACCTCTACTGCATGAACAACCCGCGCACGGACTGGCTGTTCAAGACCGAGGCCGAGGACGGGCTGAACGGGCGCGCGCTCGACTATCCGCGCGGCAAGGTGCTGGGTGGCTGCTCGTCCATCAACGGCATGATCTACATGCGCGGCCAGAGCCGCGACTACGACCAGTGGCGCCAGCTCGGCAACACCGGCTGGGGCTGGGACGACGTGCTGCCCTACTTCCTGAAATCCGAGGACCAGGCCGCCATCCCCGCCGACGACATGCACGCCGAGGGCGGCGAGTGGCGGGTCGAGAACCAGCGCCTGTCCTGGGAACTGCTCGATGCCTTCCAGGAGGCAGCAGCGCAGGAAGGCATTCCCAAGACCAACGACTTCAACCGGGGCGACAACCACGGTTGCGGCTATTTCCACGTCAACCAGCGCGGCGGCCTGCGCTGGAACACGGCCAAGGCCTTCCTGAAGCCCGCACGCATGCGCCAGAACCTGACCATCGTCACCCATGCCGAGGCCGACCGGATCGAGTTCGACGGCAGGCGGGTGACGGGCCTGACCTTCCGGCGTAAGGGCCAGCCAGCGCGGGTAACGGTCGACGGTGAACTGGTCCTGTCGGCCGGTTCTGTCGGCAGCCCGCAGATCATGGAACTGTCAGGCATCGGCCAGCCGGACCTGCTGCGCCAGCACGGCATCGAGGTGGTTCATGCCCTGCCCGGCGTCGGCGAGAACCTGCAGGACCATTTGCAGGTCCGCTGCGCCTACAAGGTGACGGGTGTGTCGACGCTGAACGAGCGCGCCAACAGTCTGGCGGGCAAGGCCGGGATCGCGCTGGAATACCTGCTCAAGCGCTCCGGCCCCATGTCGATGGCGCCATCCCAGCTCGGTGCGTTCGCCAAGTCGGACCCGTCGCTGGAGTTCCCGAACCTGCAGTATCACGTCCAGCCACTGACGCTGGAAAAGTTCGGCGAGCCGCTGCACCCCTTCCCCGCCTTCACGGCCAGCATCTGCAACCTGCGGCCGGAAAGCCGGGGCAGCATCCACATCAAGAGCGGCACGCCGGGCGACAAGCCCGCGATCCGGCCGAACTACCTCTCTGCGCCTGCCGACCGCCTTGTTGCTGCCGAGGCGATCCGCCTGACCCGGCGGATCGTGGCCCAGCCCGCCATGGCGAAATACGCGCCCGAGGAATTCAAGCCGGGCCCGCAGATCGCCAGCGACGAGGATCTTGCGCGCGCGGCAGGCGATATCGCGACCACCATCTTCCACCCCGTCGGTACGGCCAGGATGGGCAGCGACGACATGGCGGTGGTGGATGACCGGCTGCGGGTGCATGGCATTTCGGGCCTGCGCGTGGTCGATGCGTCGGTGATGCCGACCATCACCAGCGGCAACACCAACTCGCCCGTCATCATGATTGCGGAAAAGGCGGCGGACATGATCCGCGAGGACCGCCGCGCGGGCGCAGCGCAGGCCGCCTGAGCGCTAGCTGACGACCAGCGTGGACCACTCATCACGGCGCAGCCGCATGCGCAGGGTGAGCCCCTGCGTCCGGTAGGCCGACAGCACCGCCGGTTCCTGGTGGTGCAGGAGGCCCGACAGGATCACCGGCGCCCCCGGCGCACGCGCGGCGGCAATCGCCGGGGCAAGCCTCTGCAACGGCCGCGACAGGATATTGGCGAAGACGAGCCCGAAGGGGCCGTGACGGCGGACCTCCGCGGCTTCCAGCCCGCGGCTGTGCATCGCCTGCATGTACTGCCTGACACCATTCACGTGGATGTTCTGCTGTGCCATCCGCACCGCGACGGGATCAATGTCCGACGCAATCACCGGAAGACGCGCCGCTTTCGCCGCGGCGATCCCGAGGATGCCGGTGCCACAGCCGAGATCGAGGATCGGCGCACACACCTCACCCGCCGCGAACATCCGATCGAAGGCCTCAAGGCATCCATGGGTGGTGCCGTGATGCCCGGTCCCGAAGGCCGTGGCGGCGTCGACCATGATCGGGATCGTGCCTGCGGGCGCCGGGTCGAGGTGATAGGAATCATGGACATGGAACCGGCCCGCGCGCACTGGCGTGAACCGCGCCTGGTTCTCCGCAACCCAGTCGATATCGGGCAGCCAGACCACATGGACCGTCGGCACGGGAACACCGAGCGCCGAGGCCATCGCCTCAAGCTCTGCCTTCAGCCGTACCTCGTCCGGCTCATCCGCGCCATAGGCAGTGATCCGGGACTCTCCGGTTCCCTCGACGGGGAACATGCTGACCGCCCCGGCAAAGGGCCCCAGGGCATCCGCAAACGCATCGTTGTGCGGGGTCGGGACGGAGAGTTCGATCTTCCAGACAGCGCCGGATGACACGGTGTTCAGACCGAGTCCGCGGGCACGACAAAGCTGTCGAGCACCTTCTTGTCACCGGCCTTGTCAAATGAGATCGCGAGCTTGTTGTCATCGATGGCCGTGATGCGCCCGTAGCCGAACTTCTGGTGGAACACCCGCTCCCCAATGCCGAAACCCTGCGGCTTCGCGTGGATCAGGGTTGCCTCCGCATCGCGCTCGGGTCCACGCAGGCGTTCGCGGCCAAACCGTGAGCCGCCATACCCGCCGCCGTAGCCGCCCCCGCCATATCCCAGTGACTGGGCGGCCCCGAACCGGTCACCGCCGGAATACAGCCCCTGGTCGCTTTCCACCTCAACATGCTCGGGTGGCAACTCGTCGATGAATCGCGAAGGGATGGCCGACTGCCACTGGCCGTGGACGCGGCGGTTGGCGGCGAACAGCACGGTCGCCTCGCGCTTGGCGCGGGTCAGGCCCACATAGGCAAGCCGCCGTTCCTCTTCCAGACCCGCCAGCCCGTTCTCGTCCATATTTCGCTGGTGCGGGAACAGTCCCTCTTCCCAGCCCGGCAGGAAGACTGTGTCGAACTCCAGCCCCTTCGCCGAATGCAGCGTCATGATGCTGACCAGGTCGCTGCCCGCCGCCTCGGTGTTTTCCATCACCAGCGAGACGTGCTCCAGGAAGCCTGACAGGTTGTCGAACTCCTCCATCGCGACGATGAGTTCCTTGAGGTTCTCCAGCCGCCCCGGCGCTTCGGGCGATTTGTCGTTGAGCAACATCTCGGTATAGCCGCTCTCGTCCAGCACCATCTCGGCCAGTTCCGTATGCGGCAGGCCGTCACGTCCATCACCGTTGAGCGCGCGCCAGCGATCGAAATCCGCCACCACGCCCGACAGCGCGCTGCGGATGTTGGGGCGGAACTCGTCGGTCGTGACCAGTTCCGACGCGGCGCGATACAGGCTGATCCCCGACGCGCGCGCCGCGGCGTACAGCGTCTGCACCGTGGTGTTGCCGATGCCGCGCTTGGGCTTGTTGATGATGCGTTCAAAGGCCAGGTCGTCGTCCGGCTGCTGGATCACGCGCAGATAGGCCAGCGCGTCGCGAAGCTCCATGCGTTCGTAGAAGCGCGAACCGCCGACCACGCGATAAGGCAGACCCAGCGTCAGGAAACGCTCCTCGAATTCGCGGGTCTGGAACCCGGCGCGAACCAGGATCGCGATGTCGTTCAGCGCGACGGGCTTGCCGTCGTGGCCCTTGCGCTGGATGTCCTCGATCCGGTCGGAGACGACACGGGCCTCCTCCTCACCGTCCCAGACCCCGCGCACGACGACACGCTCGCCGCCCTCTGCTTCGGTCCACAGGGTCTTGCCCAGCCGGCCTTCGTTCTTGGCAATCAGGCCCGACGCAGCCCCGAGGATCGGCCCGGTGGAGCGGTAGTTCTGCTCCAGCCGGACGATCTTCGCGCCCGGGAAGTCCTCCTCGAAGCGCAGGATGTTGCCGACCTCCGCCCCGCGCCACGCATAGATCGACTGGTCGTCATCCCCGACGCAGGCGATGTTGTGGTGCTGCTGGGCCAGCAGGCGCAACCAGAGATACTGGGCGACGTTGGTGTCCTGATACTCGTCCACGAGGATGTACTGGAAGCGGTCCTGGTACTCGGCCAGCACCTCGGGGTGACGGGAAAATATCGTCAGGTTGTGCAGCAGCAGGTCGCCGAAGTCCGCGGCATTCAGGGTCTGGAGGCGCGCCTGGTATTCGGCATAGAGGTCAACCAGCCGTCCGCCCGCGAGGTCGCCCGCATCTGCGGCCGAGACCTTGTCCGGCGTCAGCGCCCTGTCCTTCCAGCGCTGGATCACACCCATGAGGACACGAGCCGGCCAGCGCTTGTCGTCGATGTTCTCGGCTTCCAGCAACTGCTTGAGCAGCCGCACCTGGTCGTCGGCATCGAGGATGGTGAAATTGTCCTTCAGCCCGACCAGTTCCGCATGGCGGCGCAGGATACGCGCGCCCAGCGCATGGAAGGTGCCCAGCCAGATCGCCTCCGCCGGGCCGCCGACGAGGTCGGCCACCCGCTCGCGCATCTCGCGCGCCGCCTTGTTGGTGAAGGTGACGGCAAGAACCTGATAGGGCCTCGCCCGGCCCGTGCGCAGCAGGTGCGCCAGCCGGGTGGTCAGCACGCGGGTCTTTCCGGTTCCGGCCCCGGCCAGCACCAGCACAGGGCCATCCAGCGCCTCGACCGCTTCACGTTGCGGGGCGTTGAGCTGTGCCAGATAGGGCACCGGCGCCGCCTCGGAAACCCAGGTTTCCTGCGGTTCTTCGATGTAGAACGGATCGCTCATGACAAGCTTCCACTATACAGCACCCGGACCATGAGTCGTGCCCCGTGAGGCGGGTCAGGCGTGCTCTTCCGCCCTTGCACTCAGCAGCGCGTCGTTGTGGGCGCGGGTCACATCGAGCGCATTGACCGTGCCGCGCAACTGCATGTTGTCCCGGCTCGCGACGACGGCAACGCTCTGGCGATCTGTGCTTTCAAGAAGGCGCATGGCCTGCTCCAGGCTGTCGCCCACCGTGAGCACGTCACCAGCCGAATGGGCGATCTGCCCCACCGTCTCCGCTGGCTCGCCGTCTTCGGTGCCCATCACGGCCGCGCTGAGGTCGGCATAGTTCACGACACCGCGCAGCGCGCCGTCCTCATTGACCACATAGACCTCACCATGCGGGGAATCGCGTAGCCGCGCATTCAGGTCCTCAATCGGCGCGCTTTCTTCCATCGAGGGCACGTTCATGCGCATGACGCGCGCCACCGACATACCCTGGAGGACCGCCTGGTCATGCCCGCTCGACACGTTCAGGCCGCGACGGAGCAACTGAGCATGGAAGAAGGACTTGCCAAAGAACTGGTGCGTCAGGATCGAGGCAGATGCCGAGGCAATCATCACGGCAATCGTCATTTCGGACGAGCCGGTCAATTCGAAGATGATGAAGATGGTCGAAAGCGGCGCACCCATGACGGCCCCGGCCAGCGCCCCGGTCCCGATCAGCGCATAGGCGGGCACGCCCGAGAACAGGTCTGGGAAAAGTCCGCCAGCCACGAAGCCGAACGCACCACCGACGGTCGCGCCCAGCACGAGCGAGGGTGAGAAGACGCCGCCGCCGAAACCGAAGCCCATGCTGATCGCCACGGCGGCGATTTTCGCGACAATCAGGATCAGCAGGAAATCGAGTGCGAACTGGCCATGCAAGGCGGCATCCGCCGTGGTAAAGCCCACGCCCAGGACCTCAGGAATCTCGATTGCCAGGAGTCCCAGCAGGATCCCACCCAGCGCAGGCTGCAGCCAGCCCGGGATGGGGGTTTTTGCCATCGCGGAATCCACGGCCAGAATCGCGCGCATGAAGGCGACCGCCACGATCGCGCAGACCACGCCCAGCAGCAGGAACGCGGGAAATTCCCAGAGCGAGATCAGTTCGTGGTCCGGCACCGTGAACGAAGGCTCGGAGCCGAAATAGAAACGCCCGATGGCCGTGCCCGTGACCGCCGAGACAAAGATCGGCGCGCCGGCCTTGAGGGACAGGTTGCCGACCACGAGCTCGATCGCAAACACGGCACCTGCCACGGGCGCATTGAACAGCGAGCCGATGGCAGCCGCAACGCCGCATCCCAGCAGCGTACGCGTTTGTGACCGGTCGAGATGCATCCGCCCGGCGATCCAGGAACTCAGGGTTGCGCCAAGGTGCACAAGCGGGCCCTCGCGACCGGTCGAGGCGCCCACACCAAGCGATGCGCTGTGTACGGCCGCCGAAACGAGACCGTCCTTCAGCGACATTCGCCCGCCGCGAAGGGCCGAGGCCTCGATCACATGGGAGATCGCATGGGCCCGCCCCCCGCCATGGTAGACGCGCAGGAAGAGCCCGATCAGCAGGCCGCCGACAGTCGGCACGAGCATGATGTGCCACCAGCTCAGCATGCCGCGGGAGGGGACCAGCTCGTCGAGGGCAAAGCCGAAGAAGGTCTCCTGCATAGCGTCGACGCCGAGGCGGAAGACGACAGCGCCATAGGCCGACACCGCGCCGACCGCGAGCGCCATGACTCCCAGCAGAAGATGCTCGTTGCGCAGGACGCGGCGCACCTGCAGCCGCGCCCGGACGACGACCGGCGGACGCACGCGATTCCCTCCCGTCGGTGACCCGACCGGATGCTTTTACATGACGTTGTCGTTCAAGTCAGTGCGCGCTGAACACGACTGCTATGCCGCGTCGTTGCCCCCTACGACCCGCAGGGCGCCACGATCCGATGCCGCCATCACGCAGTTGCGCCCGGAGTTCTTGGCAGCATACAGCGCGGTGTCCGCGCGCTCGATCAGGCTGTCGGGATCCTCCCGGCCCAGATAGACCGCGGCACCGACGGAGATGGTCACATTGGCAATCACCTCGCCGGTCGACTTTCGCCGGATTTCCTTGCTCGCGACCGTCTTGCGGATCTGCTCCGCGACAGCCATGGCACCGTTCTTGGCGGTGTTGGGTAGGATGATCGCGAACTCCTCGCCGCCATAGCGCGCAGGTGCGTCGAGCCCCTTGGTACAGTCTTCAAGGCAACGGCCCACCAGCTTGATGACCTGGTCGCCCAGCTGGTGGCCGAAGGTGTCGTTGAACTTCTTGAAGTGGTCGATATCGAGGATCAGCAGCGACAGCGGACGACCGCTCTTGTCGGCCGCTTCCAGCGCATTTGTGAGGTTCAGGTCGAACGCGCGACGGTTCTGCAGGCCGGTCAGCGAGTCGCACAGCGCTTCCTGGCGGATTTCCGCGATCTTGCCGTTCAGGTCGGCAATCTGCTGGTTTGATTCCTCGAGCCGTTCGTTCACCTCGCGGTTCTTTTCGATCATGCGCTGGGTCTCGCCGACAATGTCGGAGACAATCCGGCGCACTTCTTCCGCCGCCACATTGCTCGACAGGGCACCATCAGCCGTGGCCAGGGTCTCGCCGTAACGTTCGGCTTCCTCTCCCGCCTCGCCGAGGAGTTCCATGACCTTGGCAACCGAGTTCTCGATCTCGGCGCTGGCCCCGAGCAGTTCGGCATCGCGGGCATCATTGGAATTGCCGGAACGTGCGGACATACAGCGCGCGTACAGCGCTTGGCAGACATCCGCGGGGAATCCATCACCCTGTTCCACGATTTGGTCGATACGGTGAACGATCTCCGGGTTGCTGCCCGAAAAATAGGTGAACCAGATCAGGTAGTTTTCCGGGGTCGGCAGCAGCTCAAGGCTCGCCATGCGGCTCATCGCATGTGCAGCGACGACCGAAGGATCTGCCGAACCGGCGCGTCTTTTCATGTCCCGGGCCCCGAGGATTTCAAAATACATGGCTACCTTAACCGCCCAAATCTTGACGAACCCTTACCGGCTCCATGAAAAGCCGCAGATTTCCGGGGAAAACTCTCCTCAAACTTGCATCAATTTCCAGGCGGTCCCTTTCTCCCCGCTTCCCCCGAAAGTTACAGCGATGCGCTAGGCGGGACGCCGCTGCAATGCCGCTGCGTCCGCCGCTGCTTCCGCGATCATCCATTTGCGGAAGTTTGAGATCTTCGGCAGCTCGGCCGATGCCTTCGGGCAGACGATGAAATACCCGTATGGCGCTGGCAGGCTGACATCGAACAGGCGCACAAGCCGGCCGGCGACCATGTCGCGCGCCGCCAGCACCCGCCGCGCCAGGGCTATGCCCTGTCCCTCGACCGCCGCATCGATCACCATGCTTGTCTGGTCAAACTGCGGACCGCGCGACGCATCGATGGGATCGAGGCCCACCGCCTCGAACCAGAGCGGCCAGTCATTCCGGCTCAGGTCATGCAGCAGGACATGGTCGGCGAGGTCCGATGGCCGGCGAAGCGGAGGCCCAGACTCCAGCAGGGCCGGGCTGCAGACGGGAAAAATTTCCTCCTGGTCCAGTGGGACCACATGCAGGTGGGGCCAGTCTCCGGTGCCGTGGCGCACGGCCATATCGACGTCATTGTTGGCAAAATCGATGTGGTCGATGGACGCACTGATCCGGAGATCGATGTCCGGATGCCCCACAATGAAGTCGCCGAGCCGGTGGACCAGCCACTTGGACGCGAAGTTGGGCGACACGCTCACGGTCAGGACCCCGCTGTCCGCACGGGACGTGAGGAATTCCTGGCCAGCCCGCAGGCGCTCCATGGCCTCACGCACAAAGGGAAGATAGGCGGTACCGCTTTCAGTGAGGCGCAGCCGCTGGCGCTCGCGATGGAAAAGCTTCACCCCCAGCAGGTCTTCCAGCCCCTTGACCTGGTGGCTGACCGCACCCTGCGTCACGTTCAGCTCTTCCGCAGCCCGGGTAAAGCTCAGGCATCGCGCCGCGACCTCAAAGGAACGCAGGGCACTTATCTGGGGAAGCCGGTTAAGCTCATTCATATCATAAATTTTTCTAATGCCATGGTGAATTCTTATGCTTTGCGCTCGCCACTACAAATGCCTGATAAACCTACCGTATTTGAAATCTTAGTCAAACCACGGCATGCAAAATGGCATCCAAGACGCGCAAATAAGGCGAAATCAACATGAGAATTAATAATTATATTAATCCACCCATGAATTTTCCTTCGGTGCCCCTGCCAAGCCTCTTCGGGGGCTTTCGGCCTCAGGCTGTGCCGGCCGCCTGGTTTGCCCGCGTGCGTCAGCGGCGCGCCCTTGCCGCTCTGGACAGTCGGTTGCTCCGCGATATCGGCCTCGATCGCCAGGACGTCCTCCGCGAAGTCTCCAAGCCATTCTGGAGAGTCTAGCGCTTGAGGTCGCGACGCCGGGCCGTCTAGCATGACGGCAAGGACGGTCGCTTTCATGGACATTCGCCAGATCCGGTACGCACTCGCCGTGGCGCGCGAACGCAGCTTCACGGGCGCGGCCCAGCACCTGCACATCTCCCAGTCATCGGTCAGCGAGCAGGTGGCGCTGCTCGAGGACGAGGTCGGCTTCAAGCTGTTCCACCGAACCGGCCGCGGCGTGGAGACCACGGAACAGGGACGCAGCTTTCTGGCGGAGGCAGACCGGGTGGCGCGCGAGTTCTACGGTCTTTCGGACACGGCGCGTCGCCTGAACGATGCCGGCTTCGAGACATTGACCCTGGGCATGGGCTCGGGCATGGCCGGGCTGGTCGTACCGCGCGGACTGACCCATTTCTCCGACCTGTTCCCGAACGTGCAATTGCGGATCGTCACCGCGCCCACACGGCTGATCTATGAACAGCTCCACGCCGAACGGCTTGACGCGGGCATAGCCATCGAGCTGCCGCCCGAGGAACTGCCCAGCGGGTTGGTCGCCCTCCCGATCGCAACCGCCGATATGGTCCTGATCGGCCCGTCCGGCCACACCCTTCTGGACGGTCACGGTCCAATCGACCTCGCACGCCTGATCGGCGAACCCCTCATCGCCAACGAATTGACCATCGGCTACGGCCAGATCGTCACCACCATGTTTTCCGATATCGGCGCGCACCCGAATATTCGCGCCATCGCCGACAACGTCGATACATTGCGGGAAATGGTGGCATCAGGCCTCGGCATCGGGATTGTGCCGCGTTCGGCCCTGCTTTTGAAAGGCACGAGCGAGCGGCTGGCGATACGAGAAATCTCGCCGGCCCGGCGAGTGGGGTTCTGCATTGTCAGGCGACGGCAGGCCATGTCGCGAAACCGGGAAACGTACTTCGCGTTTCTCGCCGAGGCGCTTGCAGATTCAGCCTGATATCGGTTTTTCCGATATGGCTATAGGAAGAGTCCTTTGGACTCCCCCAACCCGCGCGCGATACGCTTTGCGGGAAGATTTGGCGTGCAATTTCACAACTCATTGTTATTACACAAACAAAAGATACACACATAGACGGCGGATCAGGCAAGGGCCATCTCAGAATCGGAATCGATACCGGTGGCACGTTCACCGATATCGTTGCCATCGATTCTTCGGCAGGCACTATGGAAGTCACCAAGGTGTCGAGCACGCCCGACAACCCCGCTGTCGGCCTTGTCCGCGGCATCCATGACGTGCTCGAGAAGTCCGGTGCCGACAGCTCCGAGGTCGCCGTGATCTGCCACGGAACCACGGTGGCGACGAATGCGCTGCTGCAGGGTCAGATCGAGGGCCTCGGCCTGATCGTGACCAGGGGCTTCCGCCACATCCTCGAGATTGCCCGCCAGGCGGTGCCGGACGGCTACGGCAACTCGTACTTCTGGGTAAAGCCGGACCGGCTCGTCCCGCTGCACCAGGTGCACGAGGTGACCGGACGCCTGAACTTCAAGGGTGAAGAACTGGCCGCGCTGGATGAGAACAGCGTCCGTGACGCCGCACGTGCCCTGAAGAAGCAGGGCATGCGCGCTATCGGCGTCTGCCTGATGCACTCTTACGCGAACCCTGACCACGAAAAGCGGGTCGCGGAGATTCTTGCCGAGGAATATCCCGAGGCGGTCGTCTCGCTGTCCTGCGAGGTCCTGCCGGAATACCGGGAATACGAGCGCGCGGTCACCACGCTGGTTGACGCCTTCGTGAAGCCGTACATGGCACGCTATCTCGGCAACGTGGCCGAGGAACTCGGGCCCACGCTGCGCGAGCCGCCCTTCCTTGTCATGCAATCATCCGGCGGCGTCATCAGCGCCGAGCAGGTTGTCGAGAAGCCGATTACCACTGCGCTCTCCGGTCCGGCTGCAGGCGCACTGGGCGCGGCAGTCGTCTCCAAGCTGGCGGGTTTTGACGATGTGGTCACGCTGGATGCCGGCGGCACCTCCACCGACATCTGCCTCATCGAGGGCGGTGACCCACACATCACCACCGATGCCTCGGTCGGCCCCTTCCCGGTGCGTCTGCCGATGATCGACATCCGCACCGTCGGTACCGGCGGCGGCTCCATCGCGTGGCGCACCCGCGAAGGCCACCTGAATGTCGGCCCGATCAGCGCCGGCGCTGTCCCCGGCCCCATGTGCTACCCGAACGGCGGCAAGGAACCGACCATCACCGACGCCAACCTCGTCCTCGGGCGCCTGCCGGCTGAACTGATCGGCGGCGGGATCGTGCTCAACGTCGAGCGTGCGCGCGAAGGCATTGCGGCGCTGGCCGAGAAGCTTGGCCGCGACATGAGCGTGGAGGAACTGGCCGCGGGGATCATCGAGATCGCCAACTGGAACCAGGCGAACATGATCCGGCAAATGACCATCCAGCGCGGTATCGACCCGCGCGACTTCGCCCTTCTCTCCTTTGGCGGCTCCGGCCCGGCCCAGTCCCCGTCCGTGATGGACCTGCTGAACATGGAAGCCTGCATCGTCCCGCCGAACCCGGGCAACCTGTCGGCCTTCGGCCTGCTGGCCGTCGACTGGCGATCAGACCACATCATGACCCGCGTGGTCATGGAGGACGAGATCGACCCGTCAGAGATTGCCGCCATCTACGCGAAGCTCGAGGACGATGCGCGCGAGACCCTGATCCGCGACGGGCTGGAGGCATCCACCCACCGCTACGTCCGCGAAGCCGATGTCCGCTACGCCGGCCAGTCGATGGAAGTGCGCGTTACCGCGCCGTCCGGCGAGTTCGACGTGTCCTCCGTCGCTGGACTGATCGAAGCGTTCCACGCATCTCACGAACGCACCTTCGGATATGCCTATCGCGGCGAGCAGAAGGTGGAGATCGTGAACTTCTGCCTGTCAGGCTTCGGCACCATCGAGCGGCCGAGCCTTCCCAAGGTCCGCGCGTCGAGCAGCGATGCCGAGAGCGCGCGCAAGGCCAACCGGCCGGTCTATTTCGAGGGCGGCTTCCGCGACACGCCGGTATTCGATCGTGCAGGCCTGCCCGCCGGGACCCGCATCCAGGGACCTGCCGTGGTTGAGGAGTTCGGCTCCACGACTGTCATTTTCCCCGGCCAGTTCGCCACAATCGACGACCACGGCATCATCGTGGTTCGCCGCTCCACCGATGACATCGAGCGCATCCGATGACCAACACAGCTGAACAGACCTCCCCGATCACCGCGGTCGACCCGATCGTCCTTCAGATCGTGGAGGGGACGCTGAACTCCATCGAGGCCGAGATCGAGTACGCGATCGAGCGCACCGCGCGCAGCCCGATGATCCGCGAGGCCCATGATTATCGTGTCGGCCTGTTTGACCGGAAATGCCGCAAGCTGACGGGCCGCTCCTACTCGGCCATGCCGAATGCCGTGGTCCGTGATTTCCCGATCGAGACCATGAAGCCGGGCGACGTCTACTTCATGAACGACACCTACGACACCGAAGGCTCTATCGGGCACCTGCCCGACATGTGCTCGACGGTGCCGGTCTTCCATGACGGCGAGGTGGTCGCCTTCATCCAGGCCTTCGGCCATCACGATGATATCGGCGGCAAAGTTCCCGGCTCCATGCCCGGCACGGCGGTGTCCGTGTTCGAGGAAGGCCTGATGATCCCGCCGATCAAGCTGGTCGATGCGGGTGAGCGCAACGAGCAGGCGCTCAAGATCATCCGCCGCAACACCCGTGTGCCGGAGATGCTGGCCGCCGACATCGATTCCGAGATGCAGGCCTGCATCATGGGCGCCGAGCGCATGGCCGAACTGTTCGCGCGCTTCGGCCGCGAGACAGTCGAGGCCTGCTTCCAGGCGATCCTCGACAAATGTGCCAACATCTTCCGCGAGGAGCTGCTGCCGAAAATCCGCAACGGCACCTATTCATGGGAAGACTATGTGGAGCATGACGGGGTCACGGATCCCAAGCTGCACAAGCTTGCGATGACCATGACCAAGACGGACGACAAGATCGTCCTCGACTTCACCGGCACCGACCCGCAGGCCGCGGGCCCGATCAACTGGCCCGCCGACTATGCCGAGGGTGCGTTCCTCATCAAGTGGATCGCGCCGGTGCTGCGCAACCTGGCGGATTCGCCGGAGCGCGCTGCGGAAATCCACTGCAACGAGGGCGTCTGCGACGTCTTCGAGGTGATCTTCCCGCCCAAGGGCACGCTGATCACCCCGATCCGCCCGGCCGCGACCAATGCGCGGTCCTTCCCGCTGCTGCGTTCCATCGGCCTGCTGGCCGGTTGCGTCGCACAGGCGGTCGAGATGGGCCGGATGCCAGCCGACCAGGAAACCATCCGCTACACCGGCTTCTACGGCGACGACCTCGAGGGCAAGCCCTTCCTGTCGCGCGAGGTGCTGGGCGGCGGCGCGGGCGGGCGCTACTACGCCGACGGGTCCGATGCGATCCACATCGTGCCGAACTCCCGCAACCAGCCGGCCGAGTTCACCGAGACGCGTTTCCCGATCCTTGTTGAGAAACTCGGGCTCTGGACCGATTCCGGCGGCGCGGGCGAATTTCGCGGCGGCCTCGGCTACGAGAAGGAATACCGGGTCCTGGTCGACTGCTCGACCATCGTCACGGCGGACCGCGTGCGCCTCGGCTGCTACGGGGTCAATGGCGGCAAGGCGGGCCAGCCTTTCGGGGTCTATGTCGACGCCGAAGGCCGCGACGAAAAGCTGGGCGGCCTCGTCGACAACGAACCGATCAAGGCCGGACAGGTGTTGCGCGTGCGGACCACCGGCGGCGGTGGCTGGGGCGACCCGCTGGATCGCGATATTGATGCCGTCCTTCTGGATGTCATGCAGGGCAAGGTTTCCGGCGAAGCCGCGAACAGGGATTACGGCGTGGTCCTTTCGGAGGGGCCGGACGGCCTCGCCGTCGACACGGACGCCACGAATACGCTGCGCGAGAAGATTCGCGCGGCGCGTACGGAACCGCTGGAGATGATTGACCGCGGTCCCGGCATGAGCGTGTTCCAGAACCGGTCCTGACCGCCACGAAGAACACAGCGGAACCCGAGCATTTGCCCAGGACCAGACCAAAAAAAGAACCAGAAACAGGAGGACACTTAAAATGAGGAAACTTGCAGATATCAGTCGGCGCGCCGCACTGACGGTGGCCGCTGCCACCGTGATTTCGCTGTCCGGCATCGCCGGGGCACAGGCCGCGGACAAGGTAAAGGTCGGCGTGTTCCCGGTGACCTCGGCGCTTCCGTATTTCGTGGCGCTTGAGCGTGGCTACTTCAAGGACGTGGACATCGAGCCGGAAATGGTCCGCCTTATAGGCGGTCCGGCGCTTGTGTCGGCGATGATCACCAACGACATCGACGTGGCCGCAAACCTGGTCACCATCGAAGGCATGAACGCCAACCTGAAGAAACCGGGCCTGGTCAACTACATCTCCATCAACAGCCAGAACAAGCAGTACAAGATGGAGACCTTTGTCGTCCGCAAGGGCTTCAACGCGGCGAAGATTTCAGACCTCAAGGGTGCAAAGATCATGTCTGCACCCGGACCGGCCAACATTGTGATGGCGAAGGCCATCCTGGCCGCAAACGGGCTGAAGGAAGGCGACTACCAACTCGACCAATTGGCCATGCCGCAGCACGTCTCGGCGATGCAGGCCGGCACTTATGACGCCGGCTACACGCTGGAACCTGCGGTGACCCTGATGGAGAACCAGGGCTCCGCCAAGGCGCTCGAGACGGGCGTGATCGCAACTTATATCCTCGGCAAGGACGACGCAGATGCCTGGGTCGCCGGTACGGCACTGACGGGGAAGTTCATCGAGGATCGCCCGGACGTCGCCAAGCGCTTTTCCGAAGCCTGGAGTCACGCACTCGCCGACATCAAGAGCGATGAGAGCGTGCGCAAGCACCTGATCAAGAACACCTTCACGCCGGACGACATCGCACCGACCGTGCCACTGGTGAAATTCGTCATGGTTCAGGACCTGTCGGATGACGACAAGGCCGAGTTCCAGCAGTTCATCGACTTCGTGTCCGACAACGGCGTCCTGCCTGAAAAGGTGGACACCGCCAAGGCACTGAAGAATTTCTGATCTACGAGCCAGGGATCAGAGATGACAGCCAGCAAGGCAGCTCCGGCGGACGGAGACGCCCCCGCAATGACCTCCTTCGCGGGAGCATCTCCACCGCCGGCTGCCGCAGGCGAGTCCGGCGACGCCCACATCACGATCCGCGGCCTGTCGAAGACCTTCGGCAACGCGGTCATCTATGACGGGTTTGACCTCGATATCCCTCGCGGCCGCTTCGTGTCCGTCTTCGGACCGAACGGTTGCGGGAAATCGACCCTCATCAACCTCGTTGCGGGCCTGATCACGCCTGACGCAGGCACGATCCGTTTCGACGGCAAACGCCTGCGCGACACGAACTTCGGTTACGTATTCCAGAATTACCGCGAGGCGCTGTTCCCTTGGATGAAGGCGATCGACAACATCCGTTACCCGCTGAAGTTCCGGAACATTCCGCGCGCCGAGCAGACCGCACGGGTCGACCGTCTGGTCGAACGCCTCGGCGTGACCATCGACCTCAACAAGTACCCCTACAATATGTCCGGCGGGCAGCAGCAGCTCGTCTCGATCATGCGCTCACTTGTCATCGAGCCCGAGGTCCTGTTCCTCGACGAGCCGTTTTCCGCACTGGACTACGAGATGACCCTGTTCATGCGCGACCAGTTGCAGGCGCTGTTCATGGATACGAAGACGACAATGGTCTTCGTCTCCCATGACCTTGAGGAAGCGGTCTATCTGGCCGACGACGTGATGCTGCTGTCGCGTGGTCCGGCGGAAGTCGCGGACTATGTGAATGTGGGTATCCCGCGCCCGCGCACGGCCGCAACGATCTCTGAGGACGAGTTTGTTGAGGTGAAGGCCCATTGCCTCGAGGTCTTCCAGAAACTGGTGCGCGGCCAATGAACAATCCCCTGAATCGTCTCGGCCCATTCACCCCGCTGGTCGGCGTGGCCGTTCTGTTGCTGGTCTGGCAGTGCGCCTATTGGGTCGAGGTTGTGGACCGGGTCCTCCTACCCTCGCCCTTCGCCATGTTCGTGGCCGTCTGGCAGGGCATGGTCGGCGGCGATCTGCTGTTCGACTTCCTGAAGACCATCGAGCGTACGGCGCTTTCCATCCTCTATGCCGGGATCATCGGCATCCCGCTGGGAATCGTGCTCGGCTCCTCGGTCGCGCTCTACCGCTCGGTGGAGTTCGTCGTGGATTTCTTCCGCTCGACCCCGGCCAGCGCGGTCTTCCCCCTGTTCCTCGCGATTTCCGGTCCGGGCGACGCCACCAAGATCCAGGTCGCGACCTTCGGCGCGTCGCTGGTGATCCTGTTCAACGTCGCCTATGGCGTGATGAATGCCCGCAAGACGCGCCTACAGGCCGCGCAGGTGATGGGGGCGTCAAAGCTGCGCGTGCTGACCGACGTGATGCTGTTCGAATCCCTGCCCCAGACCTTCGTCGGCCTGCGCAATGGCGTGTCACTGGCGCTCGTCATCGTGATCGTGGCGGAAATGTTCATCGGCTCGGTCGACGGGCTGGGACACAATGTCCTCGACAACCAAATGCTGTTCGAGATGCCGCGCATGTATGCTGCAATCTTCGTCGCGGGCGCGCTGGGATACGGGTTCAACCTGATGTTCCTGCTGATCGAACGCCGATACGTCCACTGGTCGGGACGCTAAGTCGACCGGAACGGTTTTGTTACCAACGGCGTGTCCTCCGCGCCCATATGGAGAATGTTATGGCCATCGACGTCAGAAAAATTGAAATCAAGAGTGTGTCGGACGCCTCAGGGCTGGACGAATGGATCCAGTCCGGTGAGATCACGGCCGACCAGATCGTCGCCGTCATCGGCAAGACCGAGGGCAATGGCGGCGTGAACGACTTCACCCGAATCCTCTCCGACCAGGCCTTCCGCGGCGTGCTGATGAAGCACGGCTCGCGCAGCGAGGCCCAGATCAAGGAAATCCCGATGGTCTGGTCAGGCGGCTGCGACGGCGTGATCACGCCCCATGCCGTGGCCTTTGCACGCAACGACAAGACCGGCCCTGCCGACAAGGATCGCATCGTCATGGGAACCGCCATGAGCGCGGAACTGCTGCCGGAGGATATCGGCCGCCCCGCCATGGTCGAGAAGGTGGCCGAGGCCGTGAAAGCCGCCATGGCAGATGCCGGCATCGATGACCCGAAGGACGTTCACTACGTCCAGACCAAGACCCCCCTGCTGACCGTCGAGACGGTGCAGGACGCCCATGCGCGTGGCCAGTCGGTGGCGTGCGAAGTGCATGATTCCATGGGTGTCTCCAACGGCACAACGGCGCTGGGCATCGGCGTCGCGCTGGGCGAATTCGCCATGCCGAAGGCCGAGGAGATCTGCAAGAACCTGGATATCTACTCCGCCGTGTCGTCCTGCTCGTCGGGTGTGGAACTCGACCGGGCCCAGATCGTGCTGTTCGGCAACAAGGCCGGCGCAGGCGGGCGCTACCGGATCGGCCACTCGGTCATGAAGGACGCACTCGACATCGACGGCATCTATGACGCCATCCGCGATGCCGGCCTCGAACTGCCGGACCGCCCCCGCGCCTCCGACCTTGGCGGCAAGGTGGTGAACTGCTTCATGAAGTCCGAAGCTGACCCGCGAGCGCGCCTGCGCGGACGTCGCCAGATCATGCTGGACGATTCCGACGTGCACCATCACCGCCACTCCAAGGCCGCCGTGGGTGGCGTAGCCGCAGCGGCCATCGGCGACCCCGCTGTGTTCGTCTCGGTCGACGCCATGCACCAGGGTCCATCCGGCGGCGGCCCCGTGATCGCCATTGTCGACCTCGGCGAATAAGCGCCAATGCCCCTTCCCTTCGACGATCCGTACAACGCGTTCTGCACCGATACCGACGCCTTTGTCGAAGGTGCGCCGGACGGCCCTCTCAGCGGCCTGACCTTCGCCGCGAAGGACCTCTACGACGTGGCCGGTTACGTGACCGGCGGGGGCAATCCGGACTGGCAGCGCACCCATGGGCCCGCGACGGAGCATTCCTGGCCCGTCGCGCGGCTTGTGGAGGCCGGGGCGACCATGGTGGGCAAGACCCACACGGACGAGTTGTCACGCGGCATCTTCGGTGAGAACGCGCATTACGGCACGCCGATCAACCCGGCGGCCCCCGGCCATGTGCCGGGCGGGTCATCAAGCGGCTCGGTCGCCGCCGTGGCGGGCGGGCTGGTGGATCTGGCGCTGGGAACGGACACCGGCGGATCGGTGCGTGTTCCCTCCAGCTTCTGCGGCGTCGTCGGCATGCGCACAACCCATGGGCGCATCCCCTTCACCAACGCCATCGACCAGGCTCCCAGCTTCGACACGGTTGGCTGGTTTGCGCGTGACGCCGAAACCTTCGCACGCGCCGGCGCCGTGCTGCTCGAGAACGAGATCAGCGACCACCCGGCCCCCCGGTTGGTCATCGCCGACGACCTCTTCGCCTTCGCCGATTCGGCCGTGCGCGACGCACTGTCGGGCCCACTGGAGTGCGTGAAAGCCGCCACGCGGGATCATGCCCACGAGACACTCGCGCCGGAAGGGATCGAAACCTGGTTCGGCCATCAGGCCACGCTGCAGGGCCGCGAAGCCTGGGAGACCTTCGGCGACTGGGTCGACCGCACGGATCCTCGTTTTGGCTTCGAGGTCGCGGAGAATTTCCTGATCGGGCGCAACTGGTCTGATGAAGCCCGGGCGGAGGCCGCCGAGGCGCGCCCGCACTACCGCGCGCGGGTCGAGGACCTGCTGGGCGACGACGGCGTGATCGCGCTGCCGACAACGCCCTTCCCCGCCCCGCCGCGCGATTCCCTGCGCTCGGAGCAGAAGGCCCGGCGGTTCCGGGTCATCGCCATGACCTGTATGTCCGGCCTTGCGGGCACCCCGCAGATCAACCTGCCGCTGGGCACCGTCGACGGTCGCCCGCAGGGGCTGTCGCTGATCGGGCCGCGCGGCAGGGACGAGCTGCTGATCGACCTCGCCCGGAAGATCCTCGCCTGAGCGGCGTCAGCTTCCTGACTTGAGGTAGTCTCCGAGGCTGTCGAGCACCGACGACCAGCCTTCGCCGTTTGATTCCCACGCTTCCAGGTCATCGAACGGCCCCTCCACGAAGGTCATCTTCGTACCGCCCTCCGGCGCGTCCTCCAGCGTCACCGTGATCAACCTTTCGGGGCTCCGGCTACCGTCGCTGTTGAGCCACTGGTGCGTGAACGCGATCTTCTCGTTCTCCACGATCTCCCGGTACACACCGCCCATCCTGTAGTTCTCGCCCGCCGGAGAGGTGATGGTGGAATGCCACGCACCGCCGGGACGGACTTCGCCGCCCGAGGAGGACACCGTAAAGCTTTCCGGGCGGCACCACTTGTCGAGATGCTCCGGCTCCGTCCACATACGGAAGACCAGTTCACGCGGCGCGGCATAGACCCGCGTCAGTTCGATCGTGAGAGATTCCTTGTCCAGGACGCTCATGGCGTTTCGTCCTTCTGCTGGATTTCATCGAGATACACCCCGAGCCGGTCAAGGCGGGGCTCCCACATGGCGCGGCGCTGCGCGAGCCAGTGTTCGGTCTCGCCGAAGGCGTCCTGCGAGATCCGGCAGGTGCGCACGCGGCCCTTCTTCTCTGACGTCACAAGACCGCTTTCCTCCAGCACCTTCAGGTGCTGGAGCACAGCCGGCAGGGACATATCGAGGGGAACAGCGAGTTCGCTGACCGAGGCCGGCCCGCGCGCAAGCCGGTCGATCATCGTGCGGCGCGCCAGTTCGGACAGGGCATGGAAGCGAAGGTCGAGGGATGCTTCTTTGTTAAGCATTTACTTAACTAATAACAATTGCAGACTCTCGTCAACCCCCGCCGATTCTCAGAACGCGATCACTCGATCCACGAAAGTTGCAACGAATTTGAATCGAATTTCATTCTATTCATCCGGCCCGCATATGCCGGACATGCGATACTTCGACCGTCGAAAACCAAAAGGAGCTTATGACCGGATCGGCCTCGCCCTACGGCCTAAGAAGGACCATGGATACATCTGAGATGATCAAGCAGATCGTTTATGTTTCCCGTGCAACCCCAGAATTGGCGCGCCAGGATGTCGATCAAATTCTCGACACTGCGCGCGAGAGAAACCGAAGCCTCGATATTTCGGGGTTCCTGTTGTTCAACGGAAACAGGTTTGTCCAACTCCTGGAAGGCCCGCCCGGAAATGTGTCGAGCCTTTACGGCATGATCGAAAAAGATCCGCGCCACCAGGACACCCAAATCCTGCTGGAACATTTTGCACCGTCGCGACTACTGTCGAGTTGGGCCATGGCCTATGCTTACCTGAATGGACCCGACAAGGGAGTGTTCGGCGGTACGCTCGACCGATCATCGGTTCGGGAAATGGCATCCATTCTGCGCACTGGTGACTCCGTCCTGCGGCAGAGCATCGCCGACACTCTTCTGCATCTGGCAGGGATCGATAGGTACGCGCGGAAAAGTTTCTTCGCAGCCTGACGCTGCGGCCCGCCTGCGCGACTGAATACTGGCATTGTGCGGCGCGCGACTGATGTGAATAGTCGGGCAATGTGGCTCTGCACCCGAATAGTCGCCCACGCGGTGCCGATCATGCTGATCGGCGTCCTGTCGAGCGTCGCCTTTCAGCCTCTCGCGGCGACCTTCCGCCCGATCCTGATCGTGCTCATCATCACAACGCTGACGCTGGCGGTGATGCGCACCGACCTGCGTTCGCTGGGCTCCATCCTGCGCCGGCCGACCGGCGCAGTAGCACAGGTCATCTGGCTACTGGGGGTGTCGCCCTTCCTCATGTACGCCGTGGTGCTCCTGTTCCCGGTCCCCGACGAACTCCGCGGGCCGCTGGTGCTGTACGCAGCGACGGCTCCCGTCACATCCATGCCTGCCTTCGCGCTGCTGTTCGGGCTGGACGTAGCCTTCGTGCTGGTCGGCGTCACCAGCGCGGCAATGCTGTCACCGCTGACAGTCCCCGCGACGGCCGCCATTGTGATGGGCGACCAGATCGCCATTGGCATCCTCGATCTCGCCGCGCGCCTCGCCATGGTCATCGGCGGCAGCTATGCCGCGGGCATCGCACTGCGCCGTGTCATCGGCGCGCAGCGCATCGCGGGCTGGAGCGTCCAGCTCAATGCAGTCTTCGTGATTGCCGCGACATTGCTGGGGATCGCGGTGATGGACGGCATCGTCGAGATTGCCAACCGGGACCTCGCCCTGATGGCGCTGATCGTCGCCATCGTGCTCGGCGCCAGCTTTCTCATGTTCGTCCTCGGCACTGTGTTCTCCCTGCCCGCAGGGCTGACAGTCGCGCTCGGGGCCGGCCTCAACAGCGGCGGGCGCAACATTTCCATCGTTCTGGCCGTCGTCGGCGCTTCCGCCAGCGATGCGCTGATCATGGTCGTTGCTGCCGCCCAGTTGCCGATCTTTGTCCTGCCGGTGCTGCAACGCCCGCTGATCCGTCGCGCAATGGCCCGGAACGAGTAGCTTTCCCCGATGCATTGCAACGGGACGGCGGATTTGGTCTGTTCGCAACCACACAAGAAGAATACCGGGACGGGAAGCACATCCCATGAAAGGCAAGCACGCCATCGTCGTCGGCGGCTCGGTCGGCGGCCTGTTTACCGCCAGCTACCTGCTGAAACGCGGCTGGACGGTCGATGTGCTGGAGCAGTCACAGGAAAATCTGGCATCGCGCGGGACCGGCATCGCGCGGCACGACGAACTGGAAGACATCTGCGACGAACTGGGCCTGCCGCGCGATGACACGGTAGGTGTCGATGTGCGCGGGCGCACCGCCTTCGACCGGACGGGCACGATCATCTCGGAGTTTGACCTGACCCAGCGTCTCGGTGCGTGGAACAGGGTCTTCCAGCCGCTCTATGACGCATTCCCGCAGGAACGCTACCACAACAGTGCGGCCATGACGTCACTGGAGACCGATGGGATGCATGCCGTCGTGACGACCCGGGACGGACGCCGCTTTGAAGGCGACGTGGTCGTCGGCGCGGACGGATTCCGCTCAGCCGTGCGTGGTGTGGTCGCGCCCGAAATCAAGCCAACCTACAGCGGCTATGTCGCCTGGCGCGGCGTCAGCGAGGAAAGAAACCTGTCCGAGGATTTCCGCACACGCACCTATCACCACTATGCATTCCTGTTCATGCGCTCCAGCCTGCTGATCGGCTACCCGATGGCGGGCGCGGACGGATCCATCGAGCCGGGACACCGGCGCTATAACTACCTCTGGTATTACCCGGCCCCCGGCGATGAGTTGACCGACATCCTCACCGACGCCGACGGGACTGTTTACGAGTTCGGCATCCCGCCGGCGCGTATGCGTCCTGTGCACGTCGAGCGCGTGAAGGAGAATGCACGCCGTGACATGCCGGCGCGTTTCCACGACGCCATCATGTGCGCGGACACCACCATCGTGCAGCCGATCTATGATGTGCTGTCCCAGAAGATCACGTTCGGCAACGTCGCGCTTGTCGGTGATTCGGCCTTCGTGGCGCGCCCCCATGTGGGTGTCGGGGTCCTCAAATCGGGACAGGACGGGCGGGCACTGGCGAACGCGCTCGGGGAATGCGACAGCGTTACAGAGGCCATGGCACGCTACGAAGCCGAGCGGCTCAAGCCTGGCCAGCGGTCGGTCTGGCATGGGCGCGACCTGGGGTCATTCATCGAACGGGGCCATGACCGGCCCGAGGACGACCCCAACTTCAACCTGCCGCCGGAACGCGCCATCAAGATCAGCGGGCGGCCGGTCGAGCACATGATCGAGCAGGGCCTCTAGTTCAGGGCAGGATGCCGCTTTCAAGCCAGGCGTCCGCGCGCGCGCGTATCTCGTCCATCTCGTAGCGGTCGAAGGTCTTCGACATCTCCAGGCCGATGGACGTATCGGGCATACCGCCGCTCATCATCGCGACCATGAGCCAGAACATGGCCTCCTTCTCGTCGCGCTCCGTCCCGTAGCCCTCATAGTAGTACTTGGCCAGGCCGACCTCCGCCGGAACGATGCCCCGCTTCGCCGCTTGCATCATCCACGCAAAGGACTTTTCGACGTCGGGCTCGGTCCCCACGCCATCCCGGAACATATCCGCGATGTGGACCTGCGCCTGCTTGTGCCCGGCCTCTGCCGCCCTGAGCCACCACTTGAAGGCCAGCTCCGGATTGTGGTCCATGTCCTCGCTCTGGGCATAGAGCCTGCCCAGCTCATACTGGGCGCGGACATGGCCGTTCTCCGCCAGCGGCTCCCAGATCGCGATGGCGCCTTCCGGGTTTCCGTTCCGGGCCTGGATGTAGCCTTCGGTAAACCGGATATCGACGGCAAGTGCCGGCGTGGCGAGGAGCCAGCCGGCAAACAAGGCAGCAAGGAACGTCTTGAACATCGGATCAGCGGGTCCGGACCCGGGCTTGAGGGGTGTATCAGTCGCGCGGCGCGAGGCTGTCCTCGGGCGTAAGGTGCGGCACTTCCTTGTCGGAACCCGCGAAGGTGCGCGTCACATGATCGGACCCGTAGATCCAAAGGATAACCATGGGCTCATCGCCGACGTTGAGGAAATAGTGCTCCTTGCCGGCCGCGATATAGGTGGAATCGTAGGCCGTCAGGCGCGTGCGCTCACCCTCGATATCGACCTCGGCCTCGCCGGACAGCAGCGTGACCTGTTCGTCGCAATTGTGCTTGTGCATCGGCGCGGCCGCGCCCGGGGGGAACGAGCTGATCCCGGTGGTGAATGCCGCGTTGGGGCGTACATGCGGCACGACAAGCGGTGTGGTGACGACGCCGCCGCCACGCTCGAGTTTGTTCACCTCGTCGAACTTGAGGACCACGGATTCGGACATGACACCCATTCCCTGATGTTTCCGGGCGGACCCTCCGCCGCTGCTGGCGACACAGTAATGCGAATCCTGCGACGCGAAAACCGATGCGCGACGAAAACAAACGGGGCGGCCCGCTAGGGCCGCCCCGAGGCAACAACGATCAGCAACGGAAAATCAGGATCTAGTTGATCTTGTACTCGTAGACGGGCTTGCCACCCTTGGCCTTGACCAGTTCCATGTAACGGCGGAACTGCTGGTCGCCCGGCACACCGCTGTCACTGAACTGGCTGGCGCGTTCGTTGACCCAGGGTTCGATGGCGCGAGCCATCTTGCCCCGCTCCTCGTCGCCAAGGTCACGTACGGTCACACCCTGCTTCTTGAGGTTCTCGAGCGCGGTCGAGTACTTCGTCGTGCTCTCGTCCTCGACAGCCTTCTCGTAGACCGCGACCTCCTCACGGATGATCTTCTTCACGTCATCCGGGAGTTTTTCCCAGGTCTGCTTGTTGACGTTGAGCGGGTAGTTGAGGACCGAGCCCCAGCCCATGGTCGTGTAGTATTTGGCGACCTCACCGAACTTGAAGCCGAAGTAAGGGGCCGGGAAGATCACGACGCCGTCATACACGCCGGATTGCAGCGCGTTGTAGACCTCGTTCAGGTTGGTCTGGACCTTCGCCGCACCTGCGTAGTCGAGCCACGGCAGGTTCGGACCGGCCGCGCCGATCTTCACACCCTTGAGCTCCTCGGCCTTCGTCCAGGCGAACTTGGTGCCCAGGCCGTAGTCGTCGGTCGCGCCGGAACCGAGATAGATCTGGTTGTATTTCTCCTCGACGTTCTTCGCGAAATAGCCGTGCTCGGCCCAGAACTCGCGGCCGGCCGGACCGATGACATGCGGATCGCCCGACATGAACGGCACGAAATAGGAGATGTTGTAATGGAACAGCTTGGTCGGCTCGAAGCACGAGCACATGGCGCCGAAGTCCACGAGACCCTTCTGGGTCGATTCCAGGACCTCGAACAGGTTGGCGATAGTGCCACCGTAACCTTCGATGAACCGAACCGTGTGCTGCGTCTCGGCCGCAACACGCTTCGTCACGTTCGGCACGAAGGTCTTCTCAAGCTGGTTGACCTGAGCCAGGGGGGCAGCCGGATGGCCTGCCGCGATACGCAAATTGAAATTGTCGGCCGAAGCCACGGACGCACTCATTACCAAACCCACGATCTCGGCCATCGGCACGAGAATCGCGGCACTTTTTTTTCATGAATGACATTTCATTCTCCCCAGTAGGATTTGCTTTCCGCGTATTCGCAGAAGCCTGGAAGCAAGGCGTCTTTCGATCCGTTTCCCGGATTCGTTGTGCCTTCGCCGTCGGGTTCAAATGCTAGTGGAGAACCGGCCGGACTAACAATCGCCAATATCACGCCAGTCCGGCGTCCCGTGCATGGCTATTCGGCGGCATCACGTCCTGAATAGTCCGCGGGATCATAGTTGAGGTTGGGCGCAAGCCACCGTTCCATCACCGCCAGATCCATGCCCTTGCGCCGGGCGTAGTCCTCTACCTGGTCTCGCTCCACCTTACCCACGCCGAAATAGCGCGCCTCGGGATGCGCGAAATAAAAGCCGCTGACAGAGGACGACGGCCACATGGCAAAGCTTTCCGTCAGGGTGACTCCCGTCTTGGCCTCAGCGTCCAGAAGATCGAAGAGGATCCGCTTTTCTGTGTGGTCCGGACAGGCCGGATAGCCAGGTGCCGGGCGAATGCCGCGATAGTCTTCGGCAATCAGTTCATCGTTTGCCAGAACCTCTTCCGGCGCATACCCCCAGAACTCGGTCCGCACACGCTGGTGCATCCGCTCCGCAAACGCTTCCGCAAGTCGGTCGGCAAGCGCCTTGGCAAGGATCGCGTTGTAGTCGTCATGGTCGCGTTCAAACCGCTCGGCGATGGCATCGATCTCCGCTCCCGCGGTGACAACGAACCCGCCGATATAGTCGGCCGGCCCTTCCTCCCGCGGGCAAACAAAGTCGGCCAGCGCAAAGTTGGGGCGTGTGTTGTTGCGCATCATCTGCTGGCGCAGCGTGTGGACCAGCGCGATATCCTCGTGACGGTCGCGATCCGCGTAGAGCGCGATATCATCTTCCACGGTATTGGCCGGCCAGAAGCCAATCACGGCACGCGGGGTCAGCCAGCGTTCACGAACCATCCGGTCGAGCATCGCCTGTGCATCCTCGAACAGGTCTCGTGCGCTCTCGCCGACGACCTCATCCTCGAGGATATCGGGATACTTCCCGGCGAGTTCCCATGTCCGGAAGAACGGGGTCCAGTCGATATAATCCCGCAGTTCGGACAGGTCATAGCGCTCGAAGGTTCGCGTGCCCAGGAAGGACGGCTCGGGCGCCTCATAGCCTGACCAATTGATCGGCGCACGATTGGCGCGCGCGCCTTCCAGGGTCTGGCGCTTTGACGTCCGCCCGCTTCCGGCATGCTTCTCGCGCGCGGTTTCGTACTCGGCGCGGATCTGCGCGACATAGGTCGGGCGTGCGGTATCCGACAGCAGGTTGCTCATCACGCCCACCGCTTTCGACGCATCGGGGACATGGATCACCGGGTGCTCATAGCCCGGCGCGATCTTCACGGCCGTGTGCAGGCGGCTGGTTGTCGCCCCGCCGATCAGCAGCGGCACGTCGAACCCCTCGCGCTGCATTTCGCGGGCGAGGTTCACCATTTCATCAAGGCTCGGCGTGATCAGGCCGGACACGCCGACGATATCCGCGCGTTCCCGACGCGCCGCGGCGAGGATCTTTTCCGCCGGCACCATCACGCCCAGGTCGACCACGTCGTAGTTGTTGCACTGGAGGACCACGCCCACGATGTTCTTGCCGATATCGTGGACATCGCCCTTCACGGTCGCGAGCAGGATCTTGCCGTTGGCGTCGGCCGCCGCCCCGGAGGCCGCGCGTTCCTCTTCCATGAAGGGCGTCAGGTGCGCCACGGCCTGCTTCATCACCCGCGCGCTCTTCACGACCTGGGGCAGGAACATCTTCCCGGCCCCGAAGAGATCGCCGACGACATTCATGCCGCTCATCAGCGGCCCCTCGATCACATGCAGCGGGCGCTCGGCCTCGAGACGCGCCTCCTCCGTGTCCTCGACGATGAAGTCCGTGATCCCATGCACCAGCGCGTATTCCAGACGTTCACCGACGGAACCGGCGCGCCATTCGAGATTCTTCTCGGCGGCCTGGCTTCCCGCATCCCGGTACTCGTCTGCAATCTCGAGCAGGCGGTCCGTCGCGTCGTCGCGCCGGTTGAACAGCACGTCCTCGATCCGCTCCAGCAGGTCTGGCGGGATGTCGTCATAGACCATGATCTGGCCGGCATTGACGATGCCCATATCCATGCCCGCGCGGATCGCGTGAAAAAGGAAGGCCGAATGCATCGCCTCGCGTACGGCGTTGTTGCCGCGGAAGGAGAAGGACAGGTTGGATACGCCGCCAGACACATGGGCATGCGGCAGTTCCGCCCGGATGCGCTTCGTCGCCTCGATAAAGGCGAGCGCGTAGTCATTGTGTTCCTCAATCCCCGTAGCGACCGCAAAAATGTTGGGATCGAAGATGATGTCTTCGGCCGGAAAGCTCGCCTCGCGCGTCAGCAGTTCGTAGGACCGCTTGCAAATCTCGAACTTCCGGTCCGCGGTGTCCGCCTGTCCTTTCTCGTCAAACGCCATCACCACGGCAGCCGCGCCGTAGCGCCGGATCAGCCGGGCCTGGGCCAGGAACGGCTCCTCGCCTTCCTTCAGGCTGATCGAGTTCACGACCGCCTTTCCCTGCACGCATTTCAGTCCCGCCTCGATCACGGACCATTTCGAGGAATCGATCATCACCGGAACCCGTGAAATATCGGGCTCCGCCGCGATGAGGTTCAGGAAGCGCACCATCGCTGCCTCGGAATCGAGCATGCCCTCATCCATGTTGACGTCGATGATCTGGGCGCCGTTCTCCACCTGCTGTCGGGCGACCTCCAGCGCGGTGTCGTAGTCCCCGGCGGTGATCAACTCGCGGAACCGGGCGGAACCGGTCACGTTCGTGCGTTCACCGATATTGACGAAGCGGCTGCCTGATATACTCATCCCTGCCCCCGTCACGCTGGCACCGTGAAGGGTTCGAGACCGGACAGGCGCATCGCAGGCGCGCGCTCCGGCAGTTCGCGTGGCGGCAGGCCCTCGACGGCATCCCGCAGGGCCACGATATGGGCGGGCGTCGTCCCGCAGCACCCGCCCACCACATTGACCAGGCCCTCTTCGGCCCAGGCGCGGACATAACCGGCAGTGGTGGGCGCTTCCTCGTCATACTCACCGAATTCATTGGGCAACCCGGCATTCGGGTAGGCACAAATGAAGGTGTCGGAAATCCGCGACAGGTCCATCAGGTAGGGACGCATCTCCTTCGCACCGAGCGAGCAGTTCAGCCCGACGGTCAGCGGCGCGGCATGGCGGACCGAGTTCCAGAACGCCTCCGGCGTCTGCCCGGTGAGCGTGCGTCCCGATGCGTCGGTGATCGTTCCCGAGATCATCACAGGGCGGCGTTCGCCGGTCTCCTCGAAGAGTTCTTCCAGCGCGAAAATGGCGGACTTGGCGTTCAGCGTGTCGAAGATGGTCTCGATCAGGAACACGTCGACCCCTCCCGACAGCAGCGCGCGTGCGGACTGCTTGTAGGCGCCCTTCAGGGCATCGAAATCGATGGCGCGGTAGCCCGGATCGTTCACATCCGGCGAGATCGACGTCGTCTTGTTTGTCGGCCCCATGGCACCCGCAACCCAGCAGGCGCGCCCTTCGCGCTCCATCATCTCGTCGCAGGCCATGCGGGCCAGTCGCGCGCCCTCGACGTTGATGACGTCGACATAGTCCTGCATGTCGTAGTCGGCCTGGGAGACAGTCGTGGCGTTGAACGTGTTGGTGCAGACGATGTCCGCGCCGGCGGCCAGGTAGCTGGCGTGAATGTCCCGGATCGCATCCGGCGCCGTCAGGTTCAGGATGTCGTTGTTGCCGGTGAGGTCGTTTCCCAGACCCTCGAACCGCTTGCCGTGAAAGTCGGCGGAGTCCAGGTGCAGGGCCTGGATCTCGGTTCCCATGGCCCCGTCGATGACCAGGATGCGCTCCGCAAGCGCCCGGCGGATATCGCGCTCGGAGCGGGTCATTGCGCCGCTCCGGCCAGGGTTTCGCCCCGGGCATGACCATGCACGCCGATGTTCTCGCAGACGGCCTGGGTCAGCGCCGCGCGGTTGAGCGTGTAGAAGTGAAAATTCGTGACCCCGTTCTCAAGCAACCCGGCGCACTGCCGGCTGGCAAGCTCGATCGCGACCCTCCGCCGCTCGAACGGGCTGTCGTCCAGGCCTTCGAAAGCGTCGCCAAGAAACGCCGGAACATTTGCGCCGCACATCGCCGCGAAACGGCGCATGGCATTGAAGTTTGTGACCGGCATGATCCCCGGGACCAGCGGCGCGTCGATCCCGGCCGCCGCGACCCGGTCGCGAAACCGCAGGAAGACGTCGTTGTCGAAGAAGAACTGCGTAATGGCCTGACTCGCACCCGCGTCCAGCTTGCGCTTGAGATTGTCGAGATCGTCTTCAGCACTCCGGGCTTGCGGATGCACTTCCGGATAGGCCGCAACCGAAATCTCGAAATCGGCGACGCTCGCGAGCCCGGACACAAGGTCGGCGGCATAGGCATAGCCGTGCGGATGAGGCGTGTATGCATCTTCACCATCCGGGGCATCTCCACGCAGGGCCACGATATGGCGCACGCCCGCATCCCAGTAGGATCGAGCCACCTCGTCGATCTCCGCACGCGAGGCATCCACGCACGTCAGGTGTGCCGCCGCCTCCAGGCCGGCCTCGCGCACGATGCGCGCAACCGTGGTGTGTGTACGTTCGCGCGTGGACCCGCCAGCCCCGTAGGTCACCGACACGAAGGCCGGACCCAGCGGCGCCAGTGCGCAAATGGTGTCCCAAAGCGTGTCTTCCATTTCGGGCGACTTCGGCGGAAAGAATTCGAAACTCACCGAGGGGCGGTTGTCGTTCATGACGCAATTCTCCGAACGGCAGGTTCACCAGATGACATCCGGGCCGCCTGTCCTTTTTCCAGTTTCCAGATCCTGACCGTGAGCTGTCCCCCCGGCAGCGAACGTGTATGTGTCACGTTGAGCCCGCATGCGCCGGCCCAATCGCCGATTTCCTCGTCCCGGAAGCCCAGCCTGCGGTGGGCATGTGCGTCGCGCAGGCTCTCGAGTTCGTGTGGTGCAAAGTCGGCCACGAGAAAATGACCGCCCGGCTTGAGGACTCGCGCAGCCTCGGCGAGCACATCGCCCGGCCGCTCGGCGAAATGCAGGACCATGTGCAAAATCGCGAGGTCGAAACTGTCGTCCGCAAACGGCAGGTCGTACATGTCTCCCTGGCGCACGGAACAATTCCGGTACCGGTCATCGGAGAGGTTCGTCCGCGCGATCGACAACATATCGCGAGAGAAGTCGACACCAATGGCGTCACGCGCTTTGCCCCCCAGCACCTGGAGCATCCGGCCTGTCCCGGTACCGATGTCGAGCAGCGAATCGATCCGCTCGGCGCCGTCCACATCCCGCAGCGCCGACTCGACCTCGGCTTCGTCCACATGAAGGGCCCGAATCCGGTCCCAGTCCGCCGCGCTTTCGCGGAAATAGGCTTGCGTGCGTTCCGCCCGCTCACGGCGTATCTCGTCGAGATGACGCCGGTCGCGCGCCGCCACCGGATCGTCCGCGCTGATCCGCGCGAGGAGAAACCGCACGACGTCTGCCGCTTCGCCCGCGCGCGGCACATGGAAAAACGCCCAGCTTCCTTCCTGGTAACGCTCTAGAAGTCCTGCTTGGCACAACAGCCGAAGGTGCCGCGATACGCCCGGCTGGCTCTGGCCAAGGATTCGCGTCAATTCACTGACCGACAGGTCGCCGCTGGCGCAGAGCGCAAGAATCCGCATGCGGTTCGGCTCACCCGCAGCACGCAAAATTTCCACCAGCTGTTCCATCGCAGTCTCGACCAATCCGGGAGGACCTGCGGCGAATCGGGAGATTCTTGGCGCCGCAAATCAATATAAATATAAACATATATTTATATGCCAATGTCAATATGCAAAATGGGGTGCTTGCGCGGCGAGTCGGAGAGCGCATCTGTATCAATTTTGCAACACTACTCCATCAGGCCACACATCCTCCTGCATGCCATATGGCGTTGGTTACGACCCTGTGGTAGCAGACGGGGGTGACACGTTGATCGCACACCCGCTCGGGGGGCGAGGCAATTAACCTTCCTTCAATGGCGAGCGGGCATGGTACATCGGGTTTTGGTGTATCGGGTGATAAGCACGGATCGCAGGCACGATGTTTTCTGGGTAAGGGAGCCGGACCTGTGATGTGGACGAGAGCAAATGTCGAATTCTGTCTTCGGTTTCAAATCCATTCGCTTTGCCGTTGTTCTGACCCTTGCGGGGATTCTGGGCGCGTGTGCGACTACGCCGTCGAATGACCCGGAAGCCCGCGCGGCATACGATGAGGCCAACGATCCCTTCGAACCAGCAAACCGGCTGGTCTTTTCGGTCAACGTGATGGTGGACCAGCTGGTCCTCCAGCCCACGGCCGTGACCTATCGCGACCTGTTCCCCGATGCACTGAAGCCACCCGTGCACAACTTCTTCACCAACCTGTTCATGCCGCTGAGCTTCATTCACGCCCTTCTCCAGGGTGACCTTGATCGCGCGGAACAGGCTGCAGCCCGCTTTGTGACGGCTGTCCCGACGCTGCTGCTGGCCAAAACGATGCCGGAAAAGGACCCGATCTTCGAAGACGCCGGCCAGACCATGGCCGTCTGGGGCTTTGACGCAGGCCCCTATGTCATGCTTCCGCTGCTCGGGCCGTCGTCCGTGCGTGGCACCGTCGGCACGGTCGCCGACTTTTTCATAGATCCAGTGGGCTGGGTGCTAGGCACCGAGGCCTCGATCGGCCGCGCCACCGGCAATGCGGTCATCACGCGCTCACGCAATCTTGAGCAGGTACGTGACCTCCAGAAGAACTCGCTCGACTACTATGCGGCCGTACGGAGCCTCTACCGTCAGCAGCGCGAGGCTCAGGTCCGCAACGGCGCAACAGAGCCTGTGCAGCCTGCGCCGACGATCGGGCTTGAACTGGACGATCCAGGTAAGGGCCCTAAGGAAACCGCGTCTGGAAACTAGGAAGAGGAGCTGGACTGTGCGCTACATAGCCGCAATCGGACTTGCTCTGGCCTTCATCGTTTCCGCGCCCACGTTGCATGCGGATTCCCACACAGAGGCCTCGGCAAAGTTCATCGCCACGCTCGCAGAGCGAGCCATCAATTCAATTTCAGACACCGCGCTGAGCGTTGAGGAACGGCGCAGCAAGTTCCGCGAGCTGTTTCGCGAGGGCTTTGCCGTCAACGGGATCGCGCGTTTCGTCCTCGGGCGTTACTGGCGCAAGGCGTCCGACGCCGAAAAGGACGAGTACCTCAAACTGTTCGAGGACGTCATTGTCTCGACCTGGGCGGATCGATTCTCACAGTATACCGGCCAGAAATTCGAGGTGAACGGCGCCCACCCCGTGCCGAGTGCCAGCGACCAGGAAAATGTCGCACTGGTGGAGAGCAGGTTCTTCGTCGATGCGACCACGCCGGTGCGCATCGAATGGCGCGTGGCCAGCCGCGGTGACCTCTTCAAGATCGTCGATGTGTCGGTCGAGGGCATCAGCATGGCGAACACCCAGCGGGATGAGTTCAACTCGGTCATCCACAAGGCTGGCGGCGAAGTCTCCGCGCTTCTCGTCGAACTTCGGAACCGCTCGGGCTCCTAGCCCCTACCTAGAGAGCGGTTTGTACCGGATCCGGTGCGGGCGGTCGGCGTCTGCGCCCTTCCGCCGCTTGAGGTCCTCTGTATAGGCGTCGTAGTTCCCCTCGAACCAGACAACCTCGCTATTTCCCTCGAACGCTAAGATATGGGTCGCGATCCGGTCGAGGAACCAGCGGTCATGGCTGACCACGATGGCGCTGCCTGGGAAGTTGTAGAGCGCCTCTTCAAGTGCACGCAGGGTATCCACGTCGAGATCGTTGGTCGGCTCGTCGAGCAGCAGGACGTTCGCACCGGATTTCAGGACCTTCGCGAGGTGCACGCGGTTGCGCTCACCACCCGAAAGCTGGCCGACGCGCTTCTGCTGGTCTGTTCCGCGGAAATTGAACCCGGCCACATAGGCGCGGCTCTGCACACTGCGCTTGCCCAGTTCGATAACATCCGCACCGCCGGAGATTTCCTCCCATACGGTGTTGTCGGCACCCAGCGCATCGCGGCTCTGGTCGACATAACCGAGCTGGACGGTGTCGCCGATCCGCAGTTCGCCTGAATCCGGCACATCCTGGCTGGTGACCATCTTGCAGAAGGTGGTCTTTCCCGCACCGTTCGGCCCGATCACGCCGACGATGGCGCCCGGCGGCATCTTGAAGCTCAGATCCTCGATCAGCAGGTGGTTGCCGAAGCCCTTGCGCAGGTGCTCCGCCTCGATGACGAGGTCGCCGAGACGCTGGCCCGGCGGGATGGTGATCTGCTGGCGCTCCGGCGCACGATCCTGGCTGTCCGCAACCAGCTTCTCATAGGCAGCCACACGGGCCTTGCTCTTGGCCTGCCGGGCACGCGGCGACTGGCGCACCCATTCCAGTTCTTCCTTGATCGTGCGCTGGCGTGCGCTTTCCTCGCGCTCTTCCTGGGCGAGGCGCTTCTCCTTCGCTTCCAGCCAGGCGCTGTAGTTGCCCTCGAACGGGAGCCCCTTGCCCCGGTCGAGTTCAAGAATCCAGCCGGCGACATTGTCGAGAAAATAGCGGTCATGGGTCACCGCGACGACAGTGCCGGGATAATCTTCCAGATACTGCTCAAGCCAGCCGACGGACTCCGCATCCAGGTGGTTGGTCGGCTCGTCGAGCAGCAGCATGTCCGGGCGCGACAGCAGCAGGCGGCACAGCGCCACGCGGCGACGCTCGCCGCCTGACAATTTGCTCACATCCGCCTCACCCGGCGGGCAGCGCAGCGCGTCCATCGCGATCTCGATCTGCCGGTCGAGGTTCCATGCGTCAGCAGCGTCGATCTCGGACTGGAGGTCAGACTGCTCCTGGATCAGCGCATCCATTTCCTCGGGCGTCATCTCCTCGCCAAACTTCATGCTCACCTCATTGAAGCGGTCGAGCAGCGCCTTTGTCTTGCCGACGCCCTCCATGACATTGCCGAGCACGTCTTTCGCGGGATTGAGTTCAGGTTCCTGTGGCAGGTAGCCCACCGTGATCCCGTCGGCGGCCCAGGCCTCGCCCTGAAAATCCTTGTCCATCCCGGCCATGATCTTCATGAGGGTGGACTTGCCCGCACCGTTGAGGCCCAGAACACCGATCTTCGCGCCGGGCAGGAAGCTCAGCCAGACGTCCTCGACGACCTTGCGGCCACCGGGGTAGGCCTTGGTCAGGCCTTTCATCACATAGACGTACTGGGGATTTGCCATGTTCGGGTATCCGTGGGTTCGGGTGCGCGGGCGTGTATAGACGATTTGCCGCGAGGGGCAAGCGTTGCGTGCCGCAATGCGGGAAAAGCGGCTAGTGGCGGCCGCCGAACCGCCAGTCGTGCAGTTCCGTATGGGCATACAGCCCGTTCTCGGTGTACGGCTCGCCCTTGAAGAATGCCTCCGCGGCCGCTCGGTCCGGCGCTTCCAAGAGGAAGAAGCTCCCCACCCAGTTGTCGCCCGACAGGTCCCACAGCGGGCCTCGCACAATCTGCATCTTCATCTTTTCCGGCGGCGCCAGGAACGCGCGGTGCGCTTCCAGTAAGGAATTGCGCTGATCCGTCACATCATCGCCTTCGCGCCCGTGTCCGAGGAACAGGAAACGCGGGTTCGAATCGTTGCCTTCGAAGTCCCACATCGTGCGCTTGAGCGCGTTGGTCCA
This sequence comes from Alphaproteobacteria bacterium, assembly GCA_038117045.1. Classification (GTDB taxonomy): domain Bacteria; phylum Pseudomonadota; class Alphaproteobacteria; order UBA6615; family UBA6615; genus JABJAG01. The sequence continues at coordinate 67,219 of JAYOFE010000014.1, forward strand.
GCGGCGGATGATGATCTCGTCAAACACGCCCGCCTTCGCGAAAGGCTCATCATAGGCGAACACGTTTGCCTCCCCCTCGGACTTCAGGTCGACCACGTGCATCGATCCGGTCGCGGTCTGCCGGTCGGGCATCAGGGTCGGCCCGCGCGCGATGAAGCGGTCGTCATAGCCGTCCATGAAGGTCCAGTGTTCCTCGCGGTGTTCCATCCGCAGGTCGTCCACGTCCGGCTTGTTCCGGCAGTAAATCAGGTATTCCAAGTCGCGCGTCCTCAGTTTGGGCTGTGGCTCCGTCTCAACATGCCAGATCGGGCGCGAGCAGGGGAACATCCCACTCGGCGGCTACGTCGGGGTCCTGCTCACCGGACCGGTATCGCGCCCGAAGGTCCCCGAATGCGGCCGGCGAGACCACCTTCGACAGGGCCCAGACGGCAGCCCCGCGCACAAGCGCGGACTCGTCCTCAAGCCGGGCACGCAACACCTGCTCGGCACCCTTCCCGCCTGCATTTCCCAGCGCAATCATGACATTGCGAACGAAGCGGTCGCGACCGACGCGTTTGACCGCACTTTTCGTGAACAGGGCGCGGAACGCGGCATCGTCGAGCCCGGCCAGTTCAGCCAGCGAGGGCGCCCGCAGTTCCGGGCGCGCGCGCATCTCCGCCACAGGCGCGGCATGCGCAAACTTGTTCCATGGACACGCTGCCAGGCAATCATCGCACCCGTATATGCGGTTGCCGATCGAGGGCCGCAGTTCGCGCGGGATCGGCCCCTTGTGCTCTATGGTGAGGTAGGAGATGCAGCGGCGCGCGTCGATCCGGTAGGGCGCTGGAAAGGCTCCCGTAGGACAGGCATCGAGGCAGCTGCGGCAATTGCCGCAATGGTCGCGCTCCCCGCCTTTGCCGGGCAGGTCGAGGGTGGTGAACACCTCGCCGAGGAACAGCCAGGAACCGTGCTCACGCGACACGAGGTTGGTGTGCTTGCCCTGCCAGCCAAGGCCCGCGCGCACGGCGACCGGCTTTTCCATCACCGGCGCCGTATCGACGAAGACCTTCACGTCACACGGAAATGTCTCGCAGATCCATCGCCCCAGCGACTTCAGCCGCTTCTTGACCACGTCGTGGTAGTCGCGCCCGCGCGCGTACACCGAGACATGACCGATGCCAGGCGCATCGAGGCTGTCGAGCGCGCCTTTATCGGGCTTGTAGGACATGGCCAGCGCAATGACGGAGCGCGCCTCGGGCCACAAGGCACGCGGCTCGCGGCGTCGGTCGGCCTTGGCCACCAGCCAGTCCATCTCGCCGTGCAGGCCCGCATCCAGGAAGGCAGCGAAGCCCGCCTGCACGTTGTCCTCAAGCGTAACGGGTGCAAAGCCCACCGCATCGAACCCCAGCTCGCGGGCCTTCCGCCGGATGTCGTCCTGGATTCCGGCTCCGGTCATGCGGGACTAGCCGCGCCCCCGGTAGGACGCGACCCCCTGGTCCGGCAGCCAGACGCCCGCCGGCGGCTCGCCCGACTGGTAGAACACATCGATGGGGATGCCGCCGCGCGGATACCAGTAGCCCCCGATGCGGATCCATTTGGGGTCGAGTTCGCGTTCAAGGCGTTTGGCGATATCCAGCGTGCAGGCCTCGTGGAACGCCCCGTGGTTGCGGAACGAACCGAGGAAAAGCTTGAGCGACTTGCTCTCGACGATCCACTCGTCCGGCACATAGTCGATCACCAGATGGGCGAAATCCGGCTGGCCCGTGATCGGGCACAGCGAGGTGAATTCTGGCGCGGCGAAGCGGACCAGGTAGTCGGATTCCGGATGCGGATTCGGCACGCGCTCCAGTTTTGCCGCTTCGGGCGACGCGGGAAGTTCCGTCTGCCCGCCGAGCTGGGTCAGGTTTTCGTAGATGTCGTTACTCATGGCATTCCGTCCTCGGTTCGGCCCATCTTCGCATATCGGTCCGTTCAGCGCGCCCGCTCGAGGAGGGTCGCATCCCCGTATGAGAAGAACCTGTACTCGTTCGCGATGGCGTGTTCATAGGCCTGCTTCATGCGCGCCATCCCCGAGAAGGCGCAGACCAGCATGAACAGGGTCGAGCGCGGCAGGTGGAAATTCGTCAGCAGGCGGTCGACGATCCGGAACTCGAAGCCCGGTGTGATAAACAGGTCCGTGTCGCCGCGGAACGGCGGCAACGAGCCATCCGGCCGGGCTGCCGATTCGAGTAACCGCAGTGCCGTCGTTCCCACCGCGACGATCTCGCGGCCCTCGGCGCGCGCCGCAGATATCTGCTGTGCAGCGGCCTCGGAAATCTCGCCGTATTCGGAATGCATACGGTGGTCCTTCACGTCCTCAGCGGTCACCGGCAGGAACGTTCCCGCGCCCACATGCAGGGTCAGGCGCACGAAGGACATGCCTGCGGCCTCCAGCGCGCGCGTCAGCGCGGGCGTGAAGTGCAGGCCCGCCGTCGGTGCCGCGACGGCCCCTTCACGCGCGGCGAACATGGTCTGGTAGTCATCCGTGTCGCGCGTATCGGCCTTCTGCGGGCGCTTGATATAGGGCGGCAGCGGCGGGGCACCGTAGGCGATGAGCGCGTCTCGAAAGGCGTTGTCGTCGAGACCAAAGCGCAGCCGGATCTCGGGCCCCTCACGGGAGATCACCTCGGCGGTGAACTCCGGCGCAAACACCACGGTATCGCCCGGCCGCAGCTTGCGGGCCGGGCGCGCAAAGGCGAGCCACTCCCCGTCGCCCTCGTTCTTGTGCAGGGTCACGCCCACTTTCGAGCCGTCTCGAGTGCCATGGAGCTGGGCGGGAATGACGCGCGTATCGTTAACGACCAGCACGCTGCCCGGCGTGAGGAGCCGGGGCAGGTCCCGGATCAGGCGATCGCCAAGCGTATCGCGGACATCCAGCAGCCGCGCCGAATCGCGGGGCTCCACCGGCCGCTGCGCGATCCGGTCTTCCGGCAGTTCAAAATCGAAATCTGAGGTTTTCACGCTCATATTCCCTTCCGGTGACTGTCAGCCGCTCCGTTCCGGGCGGTGTTCTGACGGAAGTTGGAGCTTCCGCCAAGGCCCCGGCTGGTTCACCGCCCCTACGCGGCGTCCCGCTGCCGGTGTAGACTGCGGAAAATCCGGAGTTGGCGCGGATCGTTCAGCCGCGCAAATCGTTCCAACCGTATAGATTCAGCACAAGCAAACCGATGCGCCCGACCCGTCTACTCGCTTCCTGTCTGACTGCGCTCGTTTCCTTCACCGGCGCGGCGCTGGCCGACGGCGATACCTATACCGTGCAGTGGGAAAACGACCGAATTGCCAACACCGACCGCCATTATACGAACGGCTTCCGCCTGTCCTGGGTGTCCGAGGCCGTGGACTCCGACCCTGAATGGGCCAAGGACATCCTGGAGACGATCTACCCCTTCGCGAACCTTCGCAGGGGCCGGGTCGGCGCAGCCTTCGGGCAGAGCATTTATACCCCCGAAGACACTTCTGCCACGGCGCTGGTGGTGAACGACCGTCCCTACGCGAGCTGGCTCTATGGCGGTATTTCCCTCCACGCCCAGACCGCGCTCCCGAATTCCCAACTGACCCGCGACCGGCTGGACACGGTGGAACTCGATATCGGCATCGTCGGCCCCTACGCGTTGGGCCTCCAGGTCCAGAACGGCGTGCATGAACTGATCGGCGTGGCGAAGTCCGACGGCTGGGGAAACCAGCTCGAGAATGAGCCGGGCATCATGCTGATCGGCGAGCGCCGCTGGCGCACCAGGACGCTCCACCCGCTCGGCCTTGAGCTCGACCTGATTCCCAACATCGGCGGCAGCGTCGGCAATGTGATGACCTTCGCCGCAGCGGGTTCCATGATTCGGCTGGGCCACGACCTTGATGTCGACTACGGCCCGCCGCTGATTCGCCCGTCCCTGAGTGGCCTGCCCGCGGTCGAGGACGTGTCGGACTTCGCCTGGTACGTCTTCGCGGGCGCGCAGGGCCGCGCCGTGGCGCGCGACATCTTCCTCGACGGCAACACCTTCTCCGACAGCCACAGCGTCAACAAGAAGACCTTCGTCGGCGATTTCCAGCTTGGCGCAGCGGTTGTGTACCACGGGGCGCGGCTGGCAATCACTCAGGTGTTCCGGACCCGCGAATTCGACCAACAGCGCCAGGCCGACCGCTTCGGTGCCGTCAGCCTGTCGGTCCGGTTCTAGGCCTCGCCCCTTTTCTGCACGTATCCACATGTTAAGGTTTTCGTTCGAAAACCACGGGAGGAACACATGGCCGGTCTCGACCTGACTGTCGAAGGAATCGCCGAGGGACAACGCATTCCCGAAGAATTCGCCTTCGGAATCCGCACCGAAGACACGCCCTTCACCTTCGGGCCAAACATCAGCCCGGCAATCAGCTGGAGCGTGGGCCCCGACGGCACAAAATCCTACGCGATCATCATGCACGACCGCAGCGTGCCGACCGTGTTCGATGACGCGAACCAGGAAGGCCGAACCATCCCCGCGGATCTGGCGCGCATGGACTTCATGCACTGGATCCTGGTCGATATCCCCGCCACGACAACCGGTCTGCCCAGGGGCGCGGAATCCGATGGCGTGGTCCCCAAGGGCAAACCCACCGGCAAGGTCGCGAATGGCGTGCGCGGCGCCAACGATTTCGGGATGTTCATGGCTGACAACCCGGACATGGCAGGCAACTACGGCGGCTATGACGGTCCCGCCCCGCCGTGGAACGACGAGCTGATGCACGAGTATGTCTTTACCGTATATGCCCTGGACGTCGAGACGCTCGGCCTCGATGGCGTGTTCGCCGGCAAGGACGCACTCGCAGCCATGGAGGAGCACATCCTAGCATCGGGTTCCGTCACGGGCCTGTATTCCCTGAACTCTGCGCTCGGCTGATCGCGTCGGGACAACCGCTCTGCGACGGCGGGCCACGGGCCCGCCGCTTTCTTTTCGACGTGTGACGCCCGTCACTTCGCAATTCCCGTGCCCGCGATATCCCTTGACCAGGATCGATATCGAAAGGGTAGGCACATGAGCGTTGAGCAGGATTGTCTGGAAATCTGCGATCGCCTGAGCAAGTCGCTGGCGCGCGGACGCTTGTTCGAGTACGGCGACATCACGCGCAAGCGTCTGGACCGGCTGGACAACGTGCTGGAGAACTGCAGCGCGTTCCTCGCCGCACTCGATGCGGCGGAAGCCGTCACACCCATGACCTATCAGACCGTTGCCGGTGGCTACGACGCGCCGAACGTCATTCCCTTCCCCTGGAAGATGCGCATGCGGGCCTGCAACGACGCGTCCTAGAGCACCCGGTCAGCCTTCCGCGTCTGCGTAGTCGAGAAGTCGGCTCTTGTAGTCCGAGCGCGGAAGCGTCCCGAAGGGCACAAGCTCGACCTTCGTTGTCACGATCAGCCGCCTGCGAATCTCCCCCTCGATGGTCTCCGCCAGGCGTTCGGACGGAGAGACCCCTTCCTCCATCTCGACCAGCACGCGCAGCGGCGGCAACTGCTGCACACCCTTTCGCGACGGGCGCACGGAGATCATCCCGCTGACGTCCGGCTGGTACTCGTTCACAACCTCACGGATGGCACTCGGGAACACGTTCACGCCGCGCACGATCAGCATGTCGTCGGTGCGGCCGATACAGCGGATACGTGGGCCGGTCCGCCCGCTTGCCACCTCACCCATGCTGACGATCACATGATCGCGTGACCGGTAGCGCAGCAACGGCGCTCCTTCCTGCATCAGGTGGGTGTAGACCGGTTCTCCCCGTGCGCCGTCCTCGAACGGGATCGGCTGTTCTGTCTCCGGGTCGATCAGTTCCATATGGATGTAGTCGCGGGCCAGGAAGTTCATGCCCTGCTGTTCCGGGCCTTCCCCGAACATCGAGATCGAGACCTCACCGAGACCGAGCACCTCATGGACCTTGGCGTTGAACGCTTCCTCGATCTGTGCACGCACGGTGGGCTCTCCCCCGCCCGGCTCGCCGCCCGTAACGAGGGTCTCGAGCCCGCAATCGGTCGGGTCGATACCGCGTTCGCGCGCCGCTTCGGCCAGGTACAGGAAGTAAGACGGCGTGCCGGGAATACCCTGGATCTTGAACCGGGACAGGATCGTCAGCAGGCGCTCTGTGTTGCCGCTTCCGACAGGGACCATGCGCACGCCCAGTGCCATCATGGATTCGTGCACCGCGCCCGCGGCGAACGGACCGGAGTTGTAGGTGGTGATGATTCTGTGGTGGGGACGGAACCCGGCCGCGAAATAGCTGCGGTTCGAGGTGTGGATCCAGCGCTTCAGGTCTTTCGCCGTCACGGGGATATAGAGCGGGTTGCCCGAGGTACCACTGGTCGAATAGACGCGTACGATATCGTCCAGTGGTGCCGCGAGGTGCTTGCCCAATGGCAGGTCCTCGGCCTGGCTGGCACGCAGCTCGTCCTTCACTGTGAATGGCAAATGGCGCAGGTCGTCCAGCCCGCCGACCGACTCCGGTGTCTTGAAACCGGCCTCGCCCAGCTTCTCCCGGTAGAACGGGGAGTTCGCGAACAGGTATTCGATCTGCTTGCGGAAGACCGGCTCGTCCTTTGTTTTCTGGTCTTCAAGGGAACGGGTTTCGGCTTCGGGATCGAAAAGCTGGAGATCGGCCATGTTCTCAGTTCCCGTCATACTCGATGGCTTCCTCACCGTGATGGGCGAGCAGGAAACCGATCGGGCGCTCGATCTCCTCGTTCAGGTGGCCGATCAGGCCGATTGTCCGTGCGAGGATGGGGATGCCGCGGATCGCCGCCTTGGGAAAGTCGAGGTCGAGCAGGACGGCCGCCATCGGACCCTGAAGGTTCAGCGGCAGCTTCTTGCCCCAAACCTCTTCCACGGCGTCCGGGAAGGCGCGCAGCGCATTCACATGCTTGCCGGACACGCCGCGTTCATCGGCGAGTTCGAGAATGCGCACCGCGCGGGGATCGACCGGGTGGTGAATCGGGTGGCCAAAGCTTGGCACGAACTTTCCGGCGTCCTTTATCTCGCGCACGATGGCGCGTGCCGCGTTTTCCGGCGTCTCGCCTGCCTCGATCCGCAGCACGGCGTCATCGAGCATCTGGCCGGCCACATCCGCACTGCCGAGGATCACAGAGCCGACTCCCAGAAGGCCCGCCGCGACGGCACCATGAAAAGCCTCGGGCGCGGCGGCCAGCGTCATCCGCGCCGCCTGGACACTCGGGGTCAGCCCGTGCTCGGCCAACGACACCACAAGCACGTCCAGGAAGAAGGCCTGTTCCTCGGTCGGTTGGCGCCCTGTCAGGTGGAAATAGAAGAATTCGGCCATTGATGTATGGCCCATGATTTCGTTGCAAAGGTCCTTGCCCCGGACCGTGATGGACGAAAAATCCGCGGTCTCGATCGCGGTTTTCGCCTCGCCTCTTTTACCGATCAGCATCGTGCCCTCCCTGGTGCGGCGGCGACGATAGGGAGTCTTTCAGCGTCGGACAACATTTCTCATATGTGAAATTATATTCGTTGAGTTGAAGTTTGTTGACACCCCTCGGGCCTGCCCGCCTACAATGCGCCAATTCCACAAGATCAAGCGGCAACAAGCTGCCCCTGCCCGAAGTCATTGGGAGACCTCACGCCATGAAGTACGGAATGTTCAGCATGCCCCTCCGCCCGCCCGGAGGGGACGTCACGGGGAATTATCACCGCGATGTCCAGACCTACATCCACGCCGACAAGCTCGGATACACCGAAGGCTGGATGGGCGAGCACTACACCATTCCGTGGGAACCGATCCCGGCGACCGACCTGTTTGCTGCGACCGTATTCGCGCAGACCGAACAGATCCGCGTCGGCACCGGCGTGGTCCTGCTGCCGATGCACGACCCGCGTCTCGTGGCCCTGCGCATTGCCTATCTCGATCACCTGTCGAAGGGTCGCCTGAACTTCGGTATCGGAGCCGGTGGCGCGCCGACCGACTTCCACTTCTTCGATATCAAGTATCAGGAAGGCGAGCACCGCGCGCGCATGCGCGAGGCGATCCAGGCCATCCAGCGCCTGTGGACCGAGGAAGACCCGTTCGAGCACAACGGTCAGTTCTGGCAGTTCAAGGTGCCCGAACCCATGCCGCAGATCCCGCTCTACCACCACATCCGGCCGTACCAGCAGCCGCACCCGCCGATCGCGGTCGCGGGCCTGCACAAGTACTCCGAATCGCTGGAGACGGCGGGACGTGAAGGCTGGATTCCGATGAGCGTCAACTACCTGCCGGCGGCCAACCTCAACACCCACTGGGCGGCCGTCCAGAAGGGTGCGGCCGACAGCGGACGCACGCCCAGCCGCAAGGACTGGCGCGTGGCGCGCGAAATCTATGTCGGCAAGACCGACCAGGAAGCGCGCGACCATGTGCTGAACGGCGGCATGGCACGGGCCTACAACGAGTACATGTACAACGTGCTCAAGTCGCTGGGCGTCGTCGACCTCTACAAGGAAAACGACGATATCAAGGACGAGGACCTGACCGCCGAGTACATCTGCGACAACATCTGGATCGTCGGCAGCCCCGACACCGTGACGGAGAAGCTGCGCAAGCTCTACTCCGACACCGGCGGCTTCGGCACGGTCCTGCAGGTCCAGTATGTGTACGAACCTTTTCAGGATTGGCTCGACAACATGACCCTGTTCGCAAAAGAGGTCATGCCGAACCTGGCCGATCTCGTGCCCGACGACGAAGAAGCCGCCGCAGCGGCACAGTAGAACATCGGGAAACGCCTGGTGCGGCGCGGCGGCCTTGTGCCGCCGCGCCCATCCTTCGAATGACGGGGAGAATCCTCATGTCCGTCGCTACCGAAACCACACCAATCATTTCAGACCACGTCGCGGGCTGCCTCGCCGATGAGCGCATACCGGTCATCGATGTGGGCGACTACATGAGCGGCGATGTCGGTGCGCTGGAGCAGTTCGCTGTCGACCTGCGTGCCATCCAGGAAAGCCTCGGCTTCTACTGCATCGTCAACCACGGCGTGGAACAGGACCTCATCGACCGCAGCTTCGAGCAGGTGGCCGAGCTCTTCGCACTGCCGCTCGAGACCAAGATGAAGTACCGGGTGGATTTTCACCATCAGGGCTACATCCCGACAAAGGCGACGGTACTGCGCTGGTCGAAGATCGCCAAGAACGAGAAGAAGGACCTCAACGAGGCCTGGGCGTTCATGCGCGACCGGGCACCGGACGACCCCAAGGTGGTCGGTAATGTGCGCCACCGCGGCATCAACAAGTGGCCGGAGGAGTTGCCGGGCTTCCGCAAGGTCATCCTGGAATACCAGAACACCATGGCCGACATGGCGGCGCGCATGCTGCCCGCCTATGCCCGCGCGCTGGAAATGCCGGCGGACTACTTCACCGCAAAGTTCTCCGATCCTGAATACTACAACCGGTGTGCCTACTACCCACCGGTCAACGTCGAGGAGGGCCAGTTCTCGCTGGCACCTCATGCCGACCACAGTTCCATAACCTACCTGCCCCTGATGGATGTACCGGGACTTGAGGTGATGTCGCCGACGGGCAAGTGGATCCAGGTCGATCCGGTGCGCGGCGCGATGGTTGTGAACACCGGCGAATTCTTCAACCGGTGGACCAACGGACGGTTTATTGCCACGCCGCACCGCGTGGTCCCGCCGAAGAAGGACCGGTACGCCCTGACATTCTTCTACAACTGCAACGACGAAACTGTTGCGGATCCGATCCCGACCTGCATCGCGCCGAGGCAGAAACCCAAATACGAGCCCATGTCGTTCCACGATTTCTTCGTGACCTACATGGACGGCAACTACATCTACCGCACCGCCGAGATGGATGAGGACTGAACCTCATGGCTACATCAGAAATGCAACGAACCCTGACAATCCGTCCCGTCACCACAGCTCTGGGCGCAGAAATCGACGGCGTCGACCTGAGCAAGCCGCTCAGTCCGGGCGTCATTGCCGAACTGCGTCAGGCCCTGCTGGATCACCTCGTGATCTTCTTCCGGGACCAGACACTCAACGCGGAGCAGTATCTCGCTTTCGCCCACACCATGGGCGAGCCGATGGAATACCCCTTCGTGTCAGGCCTGCCGGAGGCAAGCCTCATCACCCCGGTGGTGAAGGAAGCGGACCAGAAAGTGAACTTCGGCGGCGTCTGGCACTCGGACACGGCCTATCTGGAAGAACCGCCCATGGCGACGATGCTCCTGGCGCGCGAGACCCCGCCCTCCGGCGGCGACACGATGTTCGCCAACCAGCAGCTTGCTTATGACCAGCTGTCCGACGGCTTCAAGAAGGTTCTCGACGGGCTGAGTGCCGTCAACAGTTCGGTGCGCGCCGACGGCATCCGCACGAATGTGGACCGGGATGTCCCCGCCGATACCGAGACCGGCATGTCCGGCTATTCCGCTGAACATCCCGTCGTGCGCACGCATCCTGAAAGCGGTCGCAAGTCGCTCTACATCAACCGTGGCCACACGGTCCGTTTTGTCGGCTGGACGGAAGAGGAAAGCCTGCCGATCCTGAACCATCTCTTCGACTACCAGATCACCGAAGAGTTCGTGTGCCGGTTTCGCTGGCAGCCGGGGTCGCTGGCCCTGTGGGACAATCGCGCCGTCCTGCACTATCCGTTGAACGATTATCACGGTCACAGGCGAGAGATGCATCGTATAACCTTGCGCGGAGACAAACCGCGCTAGGATTTTTTATGGCTTCCGAGTACCTGCAAACCGTCACCCATGACGGTGTGTTCTATGTGACCATCGACCGGGCGGACAAGCACAACGCCCTTTCCGTAGCGCTGATCGCCGCCATTGGTGAGGCTTTCACAGAGGGCCGCAACGACGACACACTTGTCGCGGCCGTCCTGCGCGGCGCAGGCGAGAAGACCTTCGCGGCCGGCGGCGATTTGCGTGAGCTCGCGAAGCTGCGCACTGAAGCCGAAGCCGAAAAGATGGCGCGCGACACCAAGGCCGCCTTCAACGCCATTCGCGATTTCCCTGTCCCCGTCATCGCGGGCCTGAATGGCAACGCGCTGGGCGGCGGTGCCGAGCTGGCCGTTGCGTGCGATTTCCGGGTCGCCGCGGCCCACGCGAAGATCGCATTCGTCCAGGGCAAGCTGGCCGTAGCCACGGCCTGGGGCGGCGGCCCGGACCTGTTCGACCTGGTGGGTCGCGCGAAGGCGCTGCGGCTGCTCAGCACGTCGGAAATGCTCTCCCCCGAAGAAGCCCTCGAAATGGGCCTCTACGACGCCATCGGGGTGGAAGGAGAGGCCTTCGATCACACCATCGAGACCTTCCTGGCCCATATCCGGCGCCAGAAGCCGCAATCGATGCGTGCCTTCAAGGCTGTCGCGATCGCGCACCGCCGCGGGGATGACCGCGAGAAGATGCACGAGGTCGAGACCGCTTTCTTCGTGCCGACCTGGGTCCATGACGACCACTGGGAAGCGGCGGAACGGGTCTTACCGTCGAAGAAAGGCTGAGCGCGATGACCGGCGGACCGCTGTCCGGCATCCGGGTCATCGAGATCTGTCACGTTCTCGCCGGCCCCTTCTGCAGCATGATCCTGGCCGACCTCGGTGCGGACGTGATCAAGGTCGAAACGCCCGAGGGCGACATGGCCCGCTATGTCACGAAACAGTTCACGGGCCCCTACAACGATTATTTCTCGAGCCTGAACCGCAACAAGCGCTCGGTCATCCTCGACCTCGCCACCGAAGTCGGGCAGGCGCAGCTGGCGGCGCTGGTGACGGACGCCCATGCGCTGGTGACGAACATGCGCCCGGCCACGATCCGCCGCTTCGGCCTCACCTATGACGACCTGAAGCAGCACAACGAAAAGCTCGTCTGCCTCGCCCTCACAGGCTTCGGGCTGGAGGGTCCCTACGCCGACAAGCCTGCCTATGACTATATCGTCCAGGCACTGACCGGGGTGATGACACTGACCGGCGACCCGGGCATGCCGCCGATCAAGGCCGGCTACTCCGCGGTGGACAATTCTACCGGGATGATGGGCGCGGTAGGCCTCCTCGCCCGGATCATCGAGGGCAAGGGCGGCCAGGTGGACGTGTCGATGTTCGACACCATGCTAGCCCAGCTGAACTACCTCGCCTCGGCCTATCTCAATCACGGCCTCGCCCCCGTTCGCCGGGCCGGCAGCGCACACCCCTATATGGTTCCGGCGCAGGTTTTCGCATCACGCGACGGGTTCGTGATGCTGTTCGTCTCAACCGACAAGTTCTGGCGCCGGTTCTGCGAGGTCGTGGGCTGGACGGACCGCGCCGACGACACGCGCTACGCCACGATGGATGCCCGCATGCGCCATCGCGACGAGATCGTCGCCGAGGTGGCGGAGCTGATGAAAACGCGCACCACCGCCGAATGGATCGAGGCACTCAGCGCCCGCGACATCGTCGTCTCTGGCGTGGAAACCCTCGAACAGGCGCTCGAGGGCAATATCGTCACCTCGCGTGACATGATCGCGGTGATCCCCACACCCGACGGGCCGTTGCGAATGGTCGGCAACCCGATCCGGATGCCCGACCATCCGCCACACTATGGCCTGCCGCCCCTGCTTGGCGAACACACGGACGAGATACTCTCGCCGCAGTCCGACGCGGCAGACGAGTAGCCGAACCAAGGGAGAGAGCCATGTTTGCACCGCCACCCGTGATCGACACGAAGGTATATGTCGACATCAATGCGCAGCACGGCATCACCGACCGCGCGTCGGAATGGGCGGGACTGTTGTTCGGGCGTCCCGATACGCCGTCCTTTCTCGAAGGCCCGTCCTTCGACCGGGACGGCAATCTGTGGCTGGTCGATGTGGCGCGCGGACGGCTGTTCCGGGTCTCCCCGGACGGCGAGGCCGTCGTCGCCGCCCGGTACGAGGGCGAACCCAACGGGCTGGCCTTCCACAAGGACGGCTACGGGCTGATCGCCGACCATTATCACGGCATCATGCATCTCGACCCGGTCAGCGGGAAGGTCACGCCGTACTGCGTGCGCCACGGCAACGAACGGTTCCTGGGCACGAATGACCTGACGTTTGCGTCCAACGGCGACCTCTATTTCACAGACCAGGGCACATCCGACCTGATCGACCGGTCGGGCCGCGTCTTCTGCCTGCGTGCGGATGGCCAGCTCGACCTTGTCTGCGCGCAACTGCCGAGCCCCAACGGGCTTGTCCTCAACGCCGAGGAGACGGTGCTGTTCGTCGGCCTGACCCGGGACAATGCGGTCTGGCGCATGCGGCTGCGCGATCGCGGCACGCCCGCCGACCAGGTGGGCCGGTTTGCCCGCCTGTCCGGCGGCACGGGCCCCGACGGCATGGCCGCGGACGCGGCGGGCAACATTCTTGTCTGCCATGTGGGGTTCGGTGCGATCTGGGTGTTCGGCCCGACCGGTGAGCCGCTCTTCAGGATCAACTCCTGCAAGGGCCCGGTCATCACCAACTGCGCCTATGGCGGGCCGGACAACCGCACCCTCTACATCACGGAATCCAGCAGCGGCTGCGTGCTGACCGCCGAAATGCCGGTGCAAGGCCGCATCCTGTTCTCGCACATGTAGCTTGCGCGGCTACTCCGCCGCGCCGCCGGTCTCCGCCTCCAGGATCTCGTAGACGACAGACACCTCGTCCTCGAGGCGGCCGGCAGCCGCGATCTTCTTGTAGTAGGCATTGCAGGTCCGCAGAATCGGCGCAGACAGGCCCAGCGCATCGGCCTGTTCCTCCGCGATGTCGAGATCCTTCCACAACAATTTGCTCGGCCCCGCGCAGGGCTGCCAGGCGCGGTCCTTGATGATCGGCGCGCGCATGTTGAACACGACGGAACCCGCCGCGCTCGGGCCCACGATGTCGATCATGAGTTGCGGATCGAGCCCCATCTCGGCCCCGAACAGCATGCCTTCGGCGAGTGCAACGGTGTTGGCGCCGACCATGAAGTTGATCATCAGCTTCAGCTTGATACCGGTGCCGTATTCGCCGACATAGAAGGTCTTGGGGCAGATTTTTGCGAGGACCGGCTTCACCGCCTCGCACGCGGCCTCATCGCCACTCATCATGATGACGCCGTTGCCCGCGCGGATGATCGGCTGGGTTCCGCTGATCGGACAGTCGACAACTGTCGCCGGGGTCCCGGCGACCTGGTCGCGCACGCGCTCCTTCTCGGCGACCGGGAAGGTGTTCATTTCGATGATGGTCAGCCCTTCATGCGCACCGGCCAGCAGCCCGTCCGGGCCCTCCAGCGCAGCACGCGAGGCCTCGATACTGGGCAGTGCCGAGATCACGATGTCGCAGACCTCGGCCAGCTCGCGCGAAGTGTCCACCAGCTTGCCGCCCTCATCCGGAAAATCCTCCGTGCTGGGCCGTAGCACCGCATAGCACTCGTGGCCTTCCGGTATCAGCTTCTCCGCCGAGACCCGGCCAATCAGCCCGAGCCCCAGAATTCCGATCTTCTCCGCCATAAAGTCCTCCCAGACTGATTTCGTTAGGGCGCCGTGCCCAGCACCGCCTCGCGGAAGCGTGAACGCAGCCACGCTCCGTCGCGGGCGGGCAGCACCTTCGGGTATTCGCGCCGGTCGATCTTGATCGTCGCGTAGAGCGGGCCTTCCATCCGCTGGAGCCGCCCTGCGAGCGTGCCCACCGCATTCATGTCCCGGATGTCGTCCATGGCGTCGAGGCCGCTGGCGCGCGCAATCCCGGACAGGTCGACCCCGTGGGCCGTCGCCGTCAACTGGGCGCCGGTCTCGCCATACCGTTCATTGTCCAGAACAACGACCGAGAGGTTCTTCGGCCGGGCCGCACCGATGGTGGCGAGGGCGCCAATCCCCATCAGCATGTCACCATCGCCGGTGATGGCCAGGACGGGCCGGTCTGGCTGTGCCTGTGCGAGGCCCAGCGCAAGGGCAGCCGTGCCACCCATCGCACCCCAGAGATAGAAGTTGCGCGGGTCATCGCCCGCGGCAGCGACGTCATAGGTCGCGGACCCTAGCCCGGTTACCACCAGAAGGTTGCCGCGCTCGCGCAGCAAGCGGGCCACCGCCTCGCGGCGGTCGAGAGGCATTTCGTCAGCCATCTCAGCCTCCCGCCACAAAGGCCTTGCGGCCGATCAGGCGCTGCGAGAGCAACACCGCCGATGCGCTGAAGCCGTCGAAGGACTGGGCAATGGCGGCGTCCAGCATCGGGGCCGCGTCCTCGGGCCGGTCGGCGCGGTGGACCTGCAGGTTCATCCGCGTGAGCACGTCCGGCGTGGCGCGCCCCATTGGTTCCTGCCACGGGTTGAACTCGCCCCACTCCCCGCGCATCGTCACGAGACAGACGAGCGGCATGCGGCAATTCTCGATCAGCGTGAACATGTTGATGCAGTTGCCGACCCCGGACGACTGCATGAGAAGGACACCCCGGTCCCCGCCGAGCCATGCGCCGGCCAGCAGCGCGACGCCTTCCTCCTCGGTTGTCAAAACGGTCGTCTTGATACCGGGATGCTCGTTGGCGCGCGCAATGATGCGGCTGTGGCCGGCATCAGGCACGTAGGCGACCTGGCGGATATCGTTCGCCAGCAACACCTCGAACAGCTGATCCGGCCAGGCCGGTTCGGAAACACTCACAATCTCGCTCCCAGGGATTCCAGTTTCTTGCGCGCCGCCAGCAGGCGGGTCGCCTGTATGTCGAGCATGTCGCCCAGGCGCGTGAGGGGTCCCGCGATCGCGACCCCGAACACATCCCCATACACTTCAGCCGTCGTGGCCAGCCCCATCACGTCCGCGACGTTCTCGCCCCGTGTCACGAAATACCCTTTCGAGATCCCCTCCGAGAGGTCCGCCTCAAGGGCCTCCCGGTCCGTGATCGTGTTGGGCGTCGGAGCGTTGAGCGGCAGGCGTGAAATCACGGCCGCGCGCTCGCCACTGTCGAAGCGTCCCAGAAAGGCCTTGCCGATCGCGCTGGAATGCAGCGGCTTCATTTCACCGACACCAGCTGAGTAGCGGACGGTCTGAGGCCCCTCGATAACGTCGAGATAGATGATTGCCTCACCCTGACGGCGTCCGAGCAGGATGGTCTCCTCGGTCTCGTCGCGCAGTTTCTCGAGGATGGGCAGCATACTCTCGAGAATCGGGTCGTGGGCCGCAATGACGCTCGCAACCTCAAGAAGACGCTTGGTGGGATAAATCTCACGGCTCTGCTCGGACGTATAGAGGTATCCCTTCGCGCTCAGCGTCCGCACCAGCCCGTGACAGGAGCTGATCGGCGCGGACAGGGCCTCGGAAAGCTGGGTGAGCGTCATTGGACCTTTTCGCCGGGCAAAAGCCTCGAACAGGTTGACGGTCCGGACGGCTGTCTTCACTCCATCATTCATACTCATGAATATGATTTTGATCTTGTGAAAAACAACGGTCAATGGCCGCGCCGTGCGGCGCAACAAAACGTTAACCGAAATCGTTGATTGTTCTAACGGGGCCGGCTTTCGGCCGGTAAAACCTAGGGGGTCAGACATGCCCGACACATTGGTGACAGAGACGGCGGTCCTCGCCGAAACCGCGTCAGAATACGATTACGACCTTCTGGTGCTCGGATCCGGGCCCGCGGGTCAGCGCGCCGCGATCCAGGCGGCCAAGCTGGGCAGGCATGTCTGCGTGGTCGAAAAGCGCGCCGTCGTGGGCGGTGTGTGCATCAACACCGGCACGATCCCCTCCAAGACATTGCGCGAAGCCGCGCTGCACCTGTCCGGATTTCATCACCGCACCGTCTATGGCGCGTCCTATTCGGTGAAACAGGACATCACCATGGCCGACCTCTTGCGGCACACCGACCATGTGATCCGCACCGAAGTGGACGTCACCCATCATCAGCTCCGCCGCAACGGGATCGACGTGATGTCGGCCTCGGCATCGTTCTCCGATCCGCACACGGTCAGGCTTGAATTCGCCGACGGCCGCAGCACCCGGGACGTGACCGCCGACAAGATCGTGATTGCCGTCGGGACGGAATGCACCCGTGCCCCGGGCATCCCCTTTGATGGGCAGACGATTTTCACCAGTGACGATGTGCTTTCGTTGAAGCAACTCCCGCGCTCGCTGGCCGTGATCGGCGCGGGCGTGATCGGCCTCGAATACGCAACGATTTTTGCCACTCTGGGCGTGAAGGTGACCCTGATCGACAAGCGCGAGAGGCTGCTCGATTTCGTCGATGGAGAGA
Source organism: Alphaproteobacteria bacterium (assembly GCA_038117045.1). Taxonomy (GTDB): domain Bacteria; phylum Pseudomonadota; class Alphaproteobacteria; order UBA6615; family UBA6615; genus JABJAG01. Next base: position 84,410 of record JAYOFE010000014.1, read on the forward strand.
CCGTGGATGCGCTGGCCTATCTGATGCGCCAGAACCGCGTCGCGCTGCGCCTCGGCGAGGGTGTGGACAGCATCAACCGCTGCGACGACAAGGCCGGACCGCGCGTACGGATCGACCTTGCCAGCGGCAAGCAGGTCTATGCCCGCAAGGCGCTCTACAGCATCGGCCGGACCGGCGCGACGGGGGGGCTCAATCTCGAAGCCGCGGGCCTCACGACCGATCCCCGGGGTCGCCTGACCGTCAATCAGAACTACCGCACAGAAGTGGAGCACATCTATGCCGCCGGCGACGTCATCGGCTTCCCCAGCCTGGCATCCACCTCCATGGAGCAGGGCCGCCTGGCGGCGTGCCATGCCTTCGGCGCCAGTTCGAATTCCTTCGCGGAAATCTTCCCCTACGGCATCTACACGATCCCCGAGATTTCCGTGGTCGGCGCCAGCGAGGAAGAGCTGACCCGCGACGGGGTTCCCTATGAGGTCGGCAAGTCCTTCTATCGCGAGATCGCGCGCGGCCAGATCATCGGCGACCACACCGGCATGCTGAAGATCATCTTCCACTTGGAAACGCGCGAGGTGCTGGGCGTCAGCATCATTGGTGAAGGCGCGTCGGAGCTGATCCATATCGGCCAGGCCGTGATGGCGCACAAGGGCACGATCGACTACTTCGTCGATACCATCTTCAACTATCCGACCCTGGCCGAGTGCTACAAGACGGCGGCTTTCGACGGCCTGAACCGACTCGAATAGCCCGCCTCACCCGCATCAGTGGTCGACACCGAGCCCGGCTTCCGACCGGTCGAGGATCAGCGGCACGACAAGGTCTTCCTCATCATCCAGGTGACGGCACAGGTTCGTGTCGAGCACGGCCAGTTCGTCGCGCAGGCGCGGCACCAGCCCCGCCACATCGCCCTCGGCTTCCCTGATCGCAACCTCCAGCGCGACAATCGCGTCATAGGTGCTGCGCAAGGCGTCGTGGATGATGTGGTGGTCGGCCTCCAGCAGCGCGACACCCGATACCATCCGGGGATCCGCGCGGCCGAGCAGCGGGAAATAGTGGTACTCCTCCACCTTGTGGTGGGTATCGAGTTCACCGAGTAAAAAGCTCGCGCGCGGCATGAACCAGTCGTGGAAGGTCGGCGGGTCGACCTGGCCCGCATCCAGCTTCTCGCACGCATCGGTCAACGCCGTACCGAAATCCCGGAACATCTTGTGTCGCGCCAGCCAGAACTGGCACCACTGGCCGTTGTTGGGATGTCCTTCCCAAGTCTCGCGCGGGTACGCCTCCAGAAGGAAGGCGAAACCGTCCGGCAGGGCCGTGCGCACCTGGAGCGCCAGATTTTCGGGGAGATCAACGGTCATAACTGCGCGGGGATACACGAACAGATCATGTGAGGCAAAGGCCCCTTGTTGGGCGCGGTCCCATCCGGCACAAGGAAGCGCTCAACCGCGTTTACGGGAGGACACCCCAGCATGGATTACCGGATTTTCGACGCCGACGAACTCGACCACCGCCAGTGCTACCGGTTGCTGATCGGCGCCATTGTGCCCCGCCCGATCGCCTGGGTGAGTTCCATCGACGCCAATGGCGTGGCGAACCTGGCCCCCTTCTCGTTCTTCACCACGGTGTCCCACTACCCACCCATGGTATCGATTTCCGCCGGTGAGATCGTCAAGCGCAGGAAGGACACCACCGCCAACATCGAGGCCACGAAAGGTTACGTGATCCACACGGTCACCGAAGGCTGGCAGGAGGTGATGAACGCCAGTTCGGCGAACTACGAGCCCGACCAGGACGAGTTCGCGGAACTGGGACTGGAAACGGTGCCGTCGGACCTCGTGGGCGCACCGCGCATCAAGGACTGTCCTGTCGCCATGGAGTGCACCCATGAGCGCACCATCGAGTTCGGCGAAGAGTGGCGGACCCACCTCGTCATCGGGCGCGTGCTGCGCTGGCATGTGCGCGAGGACCTGATGCTTGAGGACAAGTACATCAACCCGCACCTGCTCCAGCCGGTCGGCCGCCTTGGCGGGCCGCGCTACTGCAAGACCGACCAGATCTATGAGATGCAGGCCCCCTATATCCAGCCGGATGTGGGTGACCCGAACTCCGCAGAACAGCAGAAGCGGAAGGCATGAAACTCACGCCCCCCGACGGGTAGAGCTTCTCTTTATTTGCCGCCGGTGATGACAAACGGCATCCAGTCGGTGAGTGCCACGGCACCGAAGAAAACAACGATCAGAATAGAAACGAACACAGTGACGTAGCTGACTGCGAGCAGAAGCACGCGGCGCCGCGCGAGCAGCATGTATCCCAGAGAACATGCTGTCCCGATGATCAACGGCCAAGTCACTTTCAGTGTCTCCGCGATCGGCGACATGGCGAAAGCAGCTGCTCCGAAGGATGGATGCTGCCCCTCGGTAAGCCGGTTCATATACACCGCTCCCAAGAGGGAAACAAAATAGCGAGGATAGGCACTAGAACGCCGAGTAGCAGGATGATCCAGCCCTGGAGGGGCCTTTCAATCAGTTTGGATCGCACATTCCCGATCATAGAAACCAAACCTCTCGTGACATTGACTCCTACGCCTCCGGCTCGGTCGTGAGCTGGAGCGGGTGTCCCTCCTGGCGGGCGATCTCGTTAGCCTCGCTGGCCTTGGTTTCCGCGATATCGCGCGTGTAGACCGCAATGACCGCCGCACCGAGCTGGTGGGCCGCCATCATCACGCGGTAGGCCTGCTCATCTCCCAGACCGAAGACGGCGCGCAGCACCGCCACCACGAATTCGCGTGGCGTGTAGTCATCATTCAGCAGGATGACCTTGTACATGCGCGGGCGCTGGGTCTTCACCCGCGTCTTCGTGGCAGTATTGACGTTTGGGTCGTCCCCGCCGTCATCGTCGGAAGCGCGTATTGCAGTCATGTCCATGGGTTCCCAGCATGACACGCATCCGGGTCCGCGCGCCACTTCGCGGAGTGCGGGGCGATGTTCTAGACTGCCGATCCCGGAAGCCCGCGAGCCCCAGATGAGTTTCAGGACCTCCGCACGAATTGTGTTCACCTTCGCCACCCTGGCCCTGTTGCCGGGCCAGGCGATGGCCCAGACCGGCACCGATGCGACAGCCGCATTGAGCTGGGAAACCCCGGAATCGAGCCTTGCAAAGCTTGTCGCCCACCCGCTCGAACCGGGCGAGGCCTCGCCCATGCCCTCTGGACCAGTCGAGATGCCGCGCGCAGGCGAGACCAACGCCTACGGCATCAAGGTGACGCCCGATCTGGAAGCCGCGTACGACGCCTATCTGGGTGGTGATTCCCGCGCGGCACTGGCTGCACTCGAGCGCGCCGAAAAGGCGGCGGACTGCAGCGCGGTTCTCGCCTGGCACATGTCGTCCCTGCGCGCCCAAATCCTGATCGCCGCCGGTCGGGCCGCCGACACCGAACGCGAGCTGGCGCTTGCTGGAAAGCATGAACGAGAAGCCTTCGGACGGGATGTGTTTACCCGCTCTCTGGAAGGCGAGGCACTGGTGTGGATCGGTGATTATGACCGGGCCGCCGCCGTGCTGGCGCCGGTCGCGGACGAGCTCAAGGACTAGCGCCTGCCGACCGCCTACACCGCGCCGCCGCCCAACATCCCCGAACTGGTCTACCTGACCACGGCCCAGCTGCGCACCTACACGGTGCTGGCGGGCCAGTACCTGCTGCGCGGCCGGATCACGGAAGCGCACGCCTGGGCCGAACGCGCGGAGACCCTGTTCGCCGACGTCCATTTCGTCTCGAACCACCCGCTCTACGGATATTTCGTATCGGTCCATGCCGATAGCTACTACGGCCGGGCCATCAACCTATCCTTTCTCGGAGCGGCGCGGACCGTTGAGGCCCGCGACGGGGGTGTCGGCGCAGGAGCCATGGACCGTGCCGACGCGTTTTATGACGCGATCGGCTACCGCCCGGGCCGCATAACCACACAGGCGCTACGGGCATGGTCGGCGCTCGCCATCGAGGACTTTGACCGTGCCGACGCCGAGGCAGCGAAGGCCGTGGACATGGCACTGGCCGCCGGGCAGGCGGACATGATCTGGCGGGTCCAGGCCCTGCGCGGTGAGGCCCTGCTGGCCGACGGGAAGACGGAGAAGGCGGAACAGGTCCTGCGAAGCGCCGAGGCCGCGGTCGATACGGTTTCCGGCGCGCTGGCCAGCGACCGTGCCAAGCGCCGGTTCGGCGTCGGCAAGAGTGATATCACCTACCGGCTGGCGGAATTCGACATCGCGCGCGGGGACCTCGACCAGCTTTTCATCGATCTCGAGCGCGGACGCGCACGCGCCTTTGTCGACATGCTGGCGGGCGTGCAGGTCAGCGCCGCGCTGGATGATCCCGACGCCCAGCGGATCGCGACAATCGATTCCGAGATCCGGTCTCTTCGTCTCACAGCGAGCACACGCGGCGAAGCCGAACCCGCCCGGGTCTCGGAACTCCTCAAGGAGCGCCAAACCCATCTGAAGGCGCTGTCGGCGCGGGCGCCCGATCTGGCCGAGGCATTGGGTGTCCGCATTGCCTCGCTTGGGGATATCCGGCAATCGCTCGGGCCAGGTGACGTGATCGTCTATAGCGTTCCGGCGCACGGCGATGACCTAGTCCGACTGCTGATGATCGGCAAAGAGGAAACACGCCTGTTCGAGACGCCGACCAAATCGGACGAACTCGACGCGCAATTGAAATCACTGCGCGCGGCCGTCACAACGGGCAACTCCGTCGCCCAGAAGGATGCGGGCGACACCATCGCCGAGGCCCTGAACTTTGCAGCCTGGCCGGAGGCCACCCGGTATCTGGTGGTGCCGTCAGGTGCGCTGTTCTTCGTACCCTGGGGAATCGTGACGGGTGATGCCCCGGTCGTCGTTTTGCCAAATGCAGGCTGGGTGCGCCGCGTTTATGCATCCGCGAGACAGGCGGACAATCCCGTTGTTGTAGGCGACCCGGCGTTCGGCGGCCTGCTGCCACAACTGGCCGGAGCCGCCGCCGAGGCCCGAAGCGTCGCAGCGCTCTACCACACGGCCGCCCTGTCAGGCGCCGCGGCCACCGAGAAGGCCCTGCGCGCTGCGGTAGGGCCCGGTACCACCATCCTCCACCTCGCGACCCACGGACGGTTCGAGCCCGCCTTCCCGCTCCGCTCGGCTCTCTACCTTTCGGACGCGTCCGGGAAAGCCAGGGCGCTCAGTGCGCGCGATCTGTTTCGCGCGCCGCTCCGCGCGGACTTTGTCGTCCTTTCAGCATGCGAGACCGGGGTGGGTCGGGCCGTGGCCGGAGACGATTTCCTGGGTCTCGTGCGCAGTTTCTACCTGGGCGGCAGCACAGGTGTCGTAAACTCCCTCTGGCCTGTCGATGACGCCGGAACGAAGGTCTTTATGGAAACCTTTCACCAGAACCTGCCGAAAGGCGCCGGAGCCGCCTGGCTCGCCGCACGTGACGCGACCAGGGCTGCCGGATTTCCACCCGCCATCTATGGCGCGTTTGTGCTTGGCGGCGCACTGAACTGACCATGAGCCGTATCCGCACCATCATCGGCTTTGTCCTCCTGTCTGCGCTGATCGGCGTGGCGGCGGCGGGGGCCGCGCGTACGGTATCGCTGGCCGCAATGCTGGAAAACTGGTTGCTCGATCTCCGGATCGCGCTCACCGCGCCGAAGGTCCCGCTCGATCCGCGCATCGGCCTCGTCACCATCACCGAGGACACGCTGGCCACCCTGACCTACCGCCATCCCGTCGACCGCGAATTGCTTGCCCGCATCCTGCGCAAGGCGGATGCCGCCGGCGCGAAGGCCATCGGCTTCGATATCCTCTTCGACAAGGCGACCGACCCCGCCAAGGACAAGGCTTTCGAGGATGCCGTGCACGATGCGAAAATCCCCGTCTTCATCGGCTATGCCAACAAGCGCGACGGGCTGACCGAGAAGCAGTCCGAATTTCTCGCCAGCTTCGCGCCCGAAGCGAAGCGCGCCTATGTAAATGTCGTCCGCGACGACCGCGACGGCACGGTGCGCGCCACCCTCGCGGGCCGCGAGGTGGACGGCGTCTTCCGCACCGGCCTTGCCAGTGCGCTCGCCGGGCTGGAAGACCCCGACCAGCGCCGGGTGATCCGCCTGCGCCGAGGGGAGAACGGCGAGCCGGCCCCCTTCCCGCGCTACCCCGCCCACGCGTTCCACCTGTTACCGGATGCCTGGATCGCCGGGCGCATCCTGCTGGTCGGCGCGGACCTGCCCCATGAGGACCGCTACGCCACGTCCTATGTCGCGCTCGACGGGCTGCAGGCCGGCACCCGCCCCGGGGTGGAAATCCACGCCCAGGCCGTCGCCGACCTGATCGACGGCGACAACTTCCGCAAGACCGGCTTCACCTTCGATTCCGTGCTCGCAGCGCTTCTCGCCTTCGTGGGCCTCGTCATCGGCGCCACGTCGGGCTCGCTCTGGGCGAAGCTGACCGGCGCCGGCGTACTGGTCGCTGCGCTTTGGGCGGGCGGCACCATCGCCGTCGGAGAGCTGGGGTTTGTCATCCCGCTGGTCATGCCGACCGTCTCGCTGGCTGCCTCGACAGGACTGGGTGCCGCACTGGCCGGTCGCCAGCACCGCAAGGAGAAGCGTTTCATCCGCGGCGCCATGTCCCGCTATGTCTCTCCCGCCGTTGTGGACGAACTGCAACGACTATCTCGACGGGATGAGCACGATCGTCATGGACCACGGCGGCACTGTCGACAAGTTCATCGGCGATGCGCTGGTTGCCATCTTCGGCGCACCGGTCCCCCAGCCCGACCACGCCGCGCGCGCCGTCGCCTGCGCGCGCGAACTCGACCGCTTCGCCACGGACTTCATATCCCACGGCGACGCGAAGGAAATCGCGCTCGGCATCACGCGGATCGGCGTCCATACGGGCCCGGCCGTCGTCGGCAACATCGGCGGCGAGCAGCGTTTCGACTACACGGCCATCGGCGATACGGTGAACACGGCGGCGCGGCTGGAAGGCGCGAACAAGTATCTCGGCACCACCACCTGCATCAGCGTAACCACCGCCGAAGCCGCCGAAGAGACCAACCTGCGCCCGGTCGGGGACATCGTCCTCAAGGGCCGCTCGCAGCCGCTGCGCGTGTTCACGCCGGGCGAACCGGGGCCTGCTTACCTCAAGGCGTTCAATGCGCTGGCCGCCAACGACACGGCCGGAGCCCGGACCGGGCTGGAGGCAGCGCTGGCCACACCGGACGCGGACCTGGCCCGGTTCCATCTGGCGCGTCTGGACGAGGGCGACACGGGCTCGCACATCGTGCTCGATTCCAAGTAAAACAGACGAAACGCCTTTGGCGGCACGCGAACCGCCCAACGAAAACCCGAAAGGTCACAACCTTGGCTTCCGATCCCATCCAGATTCGCATGGGGGGCTACGGCCCGCCGACCACCACCCACAGCCGCGCGCTGAAGTTCATCGGCGACCGGCTGGAGGAACAGTTCGGCGACGGCGTCGACATCAAGTACGTCTGGAACATCATGGATTTCGGTTACCGGGCCGACGAGATCCTGTGGCTGACGGAATGCGGCATCCTCACCATGTCGTACCAGTCCACCAGCTACCTGACCGACCGGGTGCCCGAACTGGGCTTCGTGGACCTGCCTTTCTTGTTCGACGACCTTGACCACGCCCGCGGGGCGTTCGACGGCGAACTGGGCCGTCACCTCGATGCCTGTATCGAGCGCGAGTACAATTACCGGATGCTGGGCTATTTCGAGAACGGTTTCCGGCACATTTCCAACCGGCTGCGCCCGATCCATACACCGGCTGATCTCAAGGACATGAAGATCCGCATGCTGCCCAGCGACATGCATGTGCGCACCTTCGAACTGCTGGGGGCGGAGCCACTGCGCATGGACCTGACCGAGGCGATCGAGCAGGTCGTGAACGGCACGCTGGACGCGCAGGAAAACCCGCTGGCCAACACCGTCACCTACGGCGTGCACACGTATCACCACTTCCACACGCTGTCCGGCCACTTCTACCTGTCGCGCGGCGTCTACGGCCACCGCGAGAGCGTGGACGGCTGGCCCGAGGGACTGCGGCGGGCCGTCCGTGCCGCCGTGACGGATGCGACCGCCTACCAGCGCAAACTGGCCGTGGAAGAGGAAGACATCTCGCGGAAGGCCATCGAGGCGGAGAATTGCGAGATCGTCGAGCTGGCCGCCGACGAGCGTGCGCAGTTCCGCGATGACGTCGCGCCGCTATACGACGAGGCGCGTGCTGAATTCGGCGATGCGATGTTCGGGATGGTGGAACGCTAGGGCTATTTCCGGGCGACGGCGAGGTAGCGGCCCAACTGGTCAGATAGCTCTGATTCCGCACTTCCGGTCCTGCTGGCAAACCGGTGGGTCGCATCGCCCGGCAGGGCGGCGTTCTTGTCGATCGTGCCGTGATACTCGTGACAGTGACCTGCTCCCCGAATTTTGGTCCATGCTGATTGAGAGAGTCCGGCTAACCTGA
>JAYOFE010000015.1:0-92398 GCA_038117045.1 Alphaproteobacteria bacterium
CGAAGTATTCCTTGATCATGTAGCCGCGGTAGCCGAGGCAGATCACGAAATCGGTGATCCCGTAGTGGCCGTAGGTCTTCATGATGTGCCAAAGGATCGGTCGCCCACCGATCTCGACCATCGGCTTGGGCCTCAACTCCGTCTCTTCCGACAGGCGCGTGCCGCGCCCGCCCGCCAGTATCACCGCTTTCATTGTGCGGCCCCCGAATGATCTTTCGCGTTTTGCATCGCTCTTCGCTTCTAGCAGAATCGCGCAATGCGCCGCCAGAAGCGGGTTTTTCGCCGGAAATCCACCCACAGAACCATTGCTTGCAATTGCCGGAGTCCGATCCCTATATTCCGGCTTTAATGACTGCCGCCCAAACAGGTTACACAATCCCCGATTTGCCGGCGGAATTTCTGTTCCCACATCGCCATTTGCTGGGTATCCAGGATCTCTCCCCGGACGAGATCGGCTACCTGCTCGACCTGTCGAACCACTACGCCGAATACAACCGCGCGCGCGGCCCCAAGCTGGACCTGATGCGCGACAAGACGCTCATCAACCTGTTCTTCGAGGATTCGACGCGCACCCGCACCTCCTTCGAACTGGCGGGCATGCGCCTGGGCGCCGACGTCATCAACATCGCGGTCGCCAGTTCGTCCATCAAGAAGGGCGAGACCATTATCGACACGGCAATGACGCTGAACGCCATGCACGCCGACGCGCTGGCCGTGCGCCACAACAATGCGGGCGCGGTGAAGCTGCTGTCGGAGAAGGTCAACTGCGCCGTCATCAACGGCGGTGACGGCAGCCACGAGCATCCCACACAGGCCCTGCTGGATGCCCTGACCATCCGGCGGCACAAGGGACACCTGCAGGGGCTACTGGTCGCCCTGTGCGGCGATGTGGCCCATTCGCGCGTGGCGCGGTCCAACATCTACCTGCTGCAGACCATGGGCGCGCGGGTCCGTGTGATCGCGCCGCCAACGCTGGTGCCGCCCGCCATGGAACGGTTGGGCGTAGAGGTCTTCACCGACATGCGCGCCGGGCTCGAGGACTGCGACATCGTGATGATGCTGCGCCTGCAGCGAGAGCGCATGCAGGGCTCCTTCGTTCCCTCCGTGCATGAATATTTCAAGTTCTACGGCCTGGACTACGACAAGCTGCAGCATGCGAAGCCGGACGCGCTGATCATGCACCCGGGGCCGATGAACCGCGGCGTGGAGATCGACTCCGACGTGGCCGATGACATCGACCGCTCGCTGATCCGCGAGCAGGTGGAAATGGGCGTGGCCGTCCGTATGGCCTGCCTCGACGTGCTGACTCGCGAAGGCCCGGTAGCGGCGCAATGACAGGACGGGTTGCCTATATCAACGCCCGGGTGATCGACCCGGCGTCCGGCGTCGACCACCCGGCCAGCCCGTCCGGTGGCGTGCTGACCGACGGCGAGACCATTGTCGCCATGGGCCCCGACATCTTCAATGGCGGCCGGCCCGCGGTGGCCGAGATCATCGACTGCGAAGGCGCGGTGCTGGCGCCCGGGCTCGTCGACATGCGGGTCGACTTCTGCGAGCCGGGTTCGGAGCACAAGGAAGACATCGAGAGCGGCAGCCGCGCCGCGGCTTGGGGCGGCGTGACAGCGGTCGTGACGCTGCCCGACACGGACCCGCCCATCGACGATGCGTCCGTTCTGGAATTCGTCGCGCGGCGCGCGCGCGAGGTGAAGCTGGTGAAGGTCTTTGCCTATGCGACGATCACCCGTGGCGGCAACAGCGACGAGATCGTCGAGATGGGCCTGCTGAAGGGCGCCGGCGCCATCGCATTCACCGACGGCCGCACGAGTGTGGCCAATGCCAAGACGCTGTCGCGCGCCCTGAAATATGCCCAGGCCTATGACGCGCTGATCGTGCAGCATGCCGAAGAGCTCGACCTGTCAGCGGGCGGCGTGATGCAGTCCGGAGAACTCTCGACCCGCCTCGGCCTTCCCGGTATCCCGTGCGAGGCCGAGACCATCATGCTCGCCCGCGATATCGCACTGACGCGGATGACCGGCGGGCGCTACCACGCCGCCCATGTCTCCACGGCGGCGGGCGTGGAATGCATCCGCCAGGCCAAGGCCGAAGGACTGCGCGTGACCTGCGATACCGCCCCGCCCTACTTTGCGCTGAACGAGCTGGCCGTGGGCGAATACCGCACCTTCGCCAAGCTCTCCCCGCCGCTGCGCAGCGAGGAAGACCGCCAGGCCGTGGTGGCCGGTCTCGCTGACGGCACAATTGACTGCATCGCGTCCGACCACTTCCCCCAGGACCAGGAGGCAAAGCGCCTGCCCTTCGAACTGGCGGAGTTCGGCGCGGCCGGGCTGGAAAGCCTGCTGACCCTGACGCTGGAACTGGTCCATAACGGCCATCTTGAGCTCAGGGATGCGCTCGCGAAGGTGACCAGCGCGCCGTCGAAGCTGCTGGGCCTGCCGACCGGGCGGCTTTATTCCGGCGCCCCGGCGGACCTCGTGATCTTCGACCCGGAGCGCCCTGGCCGTATCGAACCGGACAAGTTCGTCTCCAAGTCCAAGAACTCCCCCTTCGACGGTCGCCTCGTGCAGGGCATCGTCAAACGCACCGTCGTGGACGGACGCACGATCTTCAACGCCGACGCCGCAAGCTAGTCATGGAAGACGGCGCAGGACCCCTCCTGTTCTACTGGAGCGTCTTCCAGTCGACCTTCTCGATCCCTGACTGGAAGAACGTCATCTACAACTGGCAGGTCTTCCTGCCGGTCATCCTCGCCGCCTACATCCTGGGCTCGATACCGTTCGGCCTTTTGCTGGCCAAGGCCAGCGGCCTCGGCGACATCCGCAAGATCGGCTCGGGCAATATCGGCGCGACCAACGTGCTGCGGACCGGCAACAAGAAACTCGCCGCCGCCACCCTGCTGCTCGACATGGGCAAGGGATTTGTCGCCGTGTTCCTGTCCTGGCGGTTCTTCGGCCCGGACATCACTTTCTTCGCGGCACTGGCCGCCGTCATCGGCCACCTGTTCCCGGCCTGGCTGGGCTTCAAGGGCGGCAAGGGTGTGGCCACCACACTCGGCGTCCTGTTGGGCCTGTCCTGGGCCGTCGGCGTCGCCTGCCTTCTCACCTGGATCGCCGTGGCACTGGTGTTCCGGTACTCGTCGCTGGCAGCGCTGGTCTCCATCGCCGCCGCGCCGGTCTATGGCTGGTATCTGGGTGGCCCGCAGGTGGCGGAGGCAGCCATCTTCCTCGCGATCCTGGTCTGGATCCGGCATGCCGCGAACATCCGCCGCCTGCTGCGCGGCGAGGAATCCCGCATCAAGCTGAAGCGGACCGGCGCCGCGAGTTGACCGTCCCGCGCGGCGCAGTTCATCCTCGCGCGTGTGAACCACAAAACCATCAGCGACACCGAGCGGCGCGACCGGCTGCGCCTGATACGGACCGACACAATCGGCCCGGTGTCCTGGCGTGAGATCATGGCGCATTTCGGCTCCGCAACAGAGGCCGTCACAGGCCTGCCGGAGCTCGCTGGCAGGAAGAAGCTCGATATCGCATCGGCCTACAGTGCCGAAGACGAGCTCGAACGCCTGTCGGAAATTGGCGCGCACGTGATTACGCTCGGCGAAGCCGCGTACCCGGAAGCCCTGTCACAGATCGACGACCCGCCGCCGGTCATTTCCGTTCTGGGCGACCCCGAGCACCTGTCCCGCCCCGGGATCGGCATCGTTGGCGCGCGCAACGCGTCCGCCAATGGGCGACGCATCGCCGAGACGATCGCCCGCGACCTTGCCGGGACGGGTGAGTTCGCCATCGTCTCCGGCTTCGCGCGCGGCATCGACACTGCGGCACACAATGGCGCGCTGGCGGCGGGCGGAGTCACGGTCGCGGCGCTCGCGGGCGGCATCGACGTGGCCTACCCGCCGGAAAACGCTTTGCTGCATGACCGGATCCGAGAACACGGCTCGCTCGTCAGTGAGATGCGGCCGGGCACCCAGCCGACAGGCAGGCACTTCCCGCGCCGCAACCGGATCGTCTCGGGCCTGTCGATGGCAATTGTGGTGGTCGAGGCAGCCCAGCGCTCCGGCTCGCTCATTACCGCGCGGCTGGCCGGGGAACAGGGCCGCGACGTGCTCGCTGTGCCCGGCTCACCGCTCGACCCGCGCTCCTACGGCGCCAACCGGCTGATCCGCGACGGCGCGACGCTGGTGCGTGACGCGGACGACGTTCTGGAAGCTATCCAGCCGATGCTGGAACGCCCCGCGTCGAAGCGAAAACCGGAAGGTGAACGACCGGAAAACGCACCTGAATTGTCCGGCCCGGCCCGAAGTCAAACGACGCCTGAGCACCGTGATGCGGTCATCGAATGTCTGTCGCCTGAACCCGTTTCGGTTGACGAAATCGTGCGTCGGTGCCAATTAACCGCCCCTGTTGTCAGGACAATCCTGCTTGAACTCGAACTTGCAGGACGCCTGGAACGGCATCCGGGCAACCGGGTCGCGGCAATTTAGGACGTAGCCGAACACGCCGCGGACCGCGCGCCAAACGCGCAAAACCGAAAGCGAATCCGGTTTCCATGAACGTTGTCATTGTTGAGTCTCCGTCAAAAGCCAAGACCATCAACAAGTATCTCGGTGATGACTACAAGGTCCTCGCCTCCTACGGTCATGTGCGCGACCTGCCGCCCAAGGACGGCTCGGTCCGGCCCGACGAAGACTTCGAAATGGACTGGTCCGTCGATTCCAAGTCGGAAAAGCCGATCAACGAGATCGTCAGCGCGCTGAAGGGTGCCGAGCGGCTCTACCTCGCCACCGACCCCGACCGCGAGGGCGAGGCGATTTCCTGGCACATCGAGCAGATCCTGCGTGACCGCGGCCTGCTGGAAGGCATCGACGTCAAGCGCGTGGTCTTCAACGAGATCACCAAGGGCGCGGTGCAGGACGCCTTCAACCACCCGCGCGGCGTGAACGACGAGCTGGTCGAGGCCTATCTGGCACGGCGCGCGCTGGACTACCTGGTCGGCTTCAAGCTGTCGCCGGTGCTGTGGCGCAAGCTGCCGGGCTCCCGCTCGGCCGGGCGCGTCCAGTCGGTCGCCCTGCGCCTGATCTGCGAGCGCGAGGCCGAGATCGAGGCCTTCAAGGCGCAGGAATACTGGTCCATCGAGGTGGGCTTGGATTCCGTGCGCGGCGACGCCTTCGAGGCCCGCCTCGTGGAGCGCGATGGCAAGAAGCTGGAACGCTTCGACATCGCTGAAGAAGGTGTGGCCATGGCCGCGAAGAGCGATGTCGAGGCCGCTACTTTCAAGATCGCGACCATCGAGAAGAAGCGCACGCGCCGCAATCCGCAGCCGCCCTTTACCACATCGACCCTGCAGCAGGAGGCCTCGCGCAAGCTGGGCTTCGGCGCGTCCCAGACCATGCGGATCGCCCAGCGCCTGTACGAGGGCGTCGAGATCGACGGCGAGACGGTCGGCCTCATCACCTATATGCGAACCGACAGTGTGACCCTCAGCCAAGAGGCGATCACCGGCTGCCGGAACCTGATCGACACGGATTTTGGCGAGGAGTACCTGCCGGAGAAGCCGCGCGTCTATCGCACCCGCGCCAAGAACGCCCAGGAGGCCCATGAGGCTGTGCGGCCGACGGACCTGTTCCGCCGCCCAGCCAGCGTGAAAGGTGTGCTGGATACGGACATGTTCCGCCTCTACGAGCTGATCTGGCGCCGCACTCTGGCCTCCGAGATGGCCGAGGCCCAGATCGACCGCGTGGCCGTGGACCTGCGTTCACAGGATGGCCGGCTGGCGTTGCGCGCAAACGGCCAGACCATCGCCTTCGACGGCTTCCTCAAGCTCTATCGCGAGGACCGGGACGACCCGTCCGGCGAGGACAGCGAGAGCGACGATGAACGCCGCCTGCCGCCGCTGGACGAAGGCGAAGCCGCGACGGTGCGCGAGATTTCGCCCGAGCAGCACTTCACCCAGCCGCCGCCGCGCTATTCGGAAGCGAGCCTGGTGAAGACCATGGAAGAGCTGGGCATCGGCCGCCCGTCGACCTATGCGTCGATCATCCAGGTCCTGCAGGACCGCAAATACGTTACGCTGGACCGCAAGCGCTTCATTCCCGAGGATCAGGGTCGCCTGGTCGTGAGCTTCCTGTCCAGTTTCTTCCACCGCTATGTGGAGTACGACTTCACCGCCCAGATGGAAGAGCGCCTCGACGACATCTCCGGCGGCAGGATCGACTGGAAGGCCGTGCTGCGCGACTTCTGGCGCGATTTCTCCGCCGCCATCGACGACACCAAGGAACTGCGTGTACGCTCAGTCCTCGATTCACTCGACGAGGAACTGGGACCCCATTTCTTCCCGGCCCGCGAGGACGGCACCGACGCCCGCGCCTGCCCGGCCTGCAACGAGGGCCGTCTGGGCCTGCGCCTCGGGCGCCACGGCCCGTTCGTTGGCTGCTCGAACTATCCCGAGTGCAAGTTCACCCGCAAGCTCGCCGTCGACGGCGCGGACGATGCCGCGGCCGAGCTCGCCAACGGCCCCAAGATCCTCGGCCAGGACCCGGATACCGGCAAGGACGTTACCCTGCGCAAGGGCCCTTACGGCCTGTATGTGCAGCTCGGCGAACCGGAAGGCGAAGGCAAGGCGGCGACCAAGCCCAAGCGCACCTCGATCCCCGACGGCTACACCATCGACGAGATCGACCTTGAAGTCGCGCTGGCCCTGCTGGCGCTGCCGCGAGATATCGGCCCTCACCCGGAAGACGGTGTGGTCATCCAGGCCGGTATCGGCCGCTTCGGTCCCTATGTGAAGCACGGCACTGTCTATGCCTCCCTGCCCGAGCCTCGCGAGGTGCTGAGCGTCGGCCTCAACCGCGCCGTCACCGTGCTGGCCGAAAAGGGCAAGGGCCGCCGCGGCCGCGCCGCGCCGCTCAAGGAACTGGGCAACCATCCCGAGGACGAAAAGCCGATCACCGTGCATGACGGCCGCTATGGCCCGTATGTGAAGCACGGCAAGACCAATGCGACGATCCCCAAGGATCGCGACCCGCAGGAGTTGACCCTGGAGGAGGCCGTCGCGCTGATCGCCGCGCGCATCGCCAAGCAGGCCGAGAAGTCCGGCAAGCCGGTGGCCAAGAAAAAGGCCGCGCCGAAGAAAAAGGCCTCCGCCAAGAAGAAGGCACCTGCGAAGAAGAAGGCTGTGGCGGAAGAGGAAGCTCCTGCGGACAGCGCGGACTAGGCCAACCGGTTGATTAAGCGCTCCCCCAGCGATGCGGCGTCGGAGGGCCTGCCCGGCCCCGACGATATTCTCGACATCCTGAAGTCCTCCCATGAGGCACTGCCGACACGTGAGTTCGCGCGCATCTTCTCACTGAAGGGCCCGCAGCGCGCCGAACTGCGGCGGCTCCTACATGATCTGGCCGAGGACGGGCGGATCGAACGCGTCCAGGGACGGCGCTGGCGCATCGCTGCGCTGCTGCCCCCGGTGACCGTGTTGGAGGTGGTCTCCGTCAACGAGGACGGCGACCTGCGTGTCCGCCCCGTGGGCGACAACCTGGCCGACATTCCCTTCCGGATCGAGGTCCGCAAGCCACAGCGCAGCATGCCCGCGCCGGGCGTCGGCGACCGTTTCGTCGCCCGGCTGACACCGCGCGGCGAGAACCGCTATGTCGCAACGCCCCTGCGGCCTGCCCAGAGCCGGGCGGAGACCGTGGTCGGCCGTTACAAGGACAGCAACGACGGCGGGCGCATCACGCCGCTGGAGCGCGGTCACCGGGGCGACTTCCTCGCTGCCGGAATGGGTGACCTCGCGGTGGACAATGGCGACCTGGTGGTCGTCGAACTCCTGCCGGCGCGGCGCCTCGGCATGCCGCAGGCACGGATCGTGGAGAACCTCGGCGCGGGCGACGCGGCTGACGCGATCAGCCGGATCGCCATCCACCGGGCCGGTATTCCCGACCACTTCCCGGACGAGGTGGTGGCGGAGGCCGAGCGCGCGAAGCCGCCGACGCTGGGCAACCGGACTGACCTGCGCGACCTGACACTTGTCACCATCGACGGCGCCGACGCGCGCGACTTCGACGATGCTGTCTATGCCGAGCCCGACGATGCGGCCGAAAACAAGGGCGGCTGGCATCTCGTCGTGGCCATCGCCGACGTGGCGGAGTACGTCCGTCCCGGCTACCCGCTGGACCGGGAGGCCTACCGCCGGGGCAACTCGGTCTATTTCCCGGACCACGTGGTCCCGATGCTTCCCGAGGCCCTGTCCAACGGTCTGTGCTCGCTGCGCCCGGACGAGGACCGCGCCTGCATGGCCGCAGACCTCTGGATCTCGGCGAACGGCACGCTCCAGCGTCACCGCTTCCGCCGCGCCCTGATGCGCTCACGCGCACGGCTCACCTACGACCAGGTCCAGGCCGCACGCGATGCCGGCGAGGAGCCGGTCGCACCTGGCCATCTCGACAACCTCTATGGCGCCTATGCCTGCCTCGCCGATGCACGGCGCAAGCGCGGCTCGCTCGACCTGGAACTGCCCGAACGCAAGATCGTCCTCGACGACGACGGCAACGTCACCGACATCGCCCCGGTCACGCGGCTCTACAGCCACAAGCTGATCGAGGAATTCATGATCTGCGCGAACGTGGCCGCAGCGCGTGAACTGCAGCGGCTGCACCAGCCGGTCATGTACCGTATCCATGACGAGCCTTCGATCGAGAAGCTGGAAGACCTGCGCGAGGTCATGGCCGGCTTCGGGATCAACCTGGCGCGCGGCAAGGCCATGCACACCAAGGACTTCAACGCGATCCTCGATCGTGTGCGAGACACACCGCAGGAACAGGCCGTCAACGAGATCGTGCTGCGCAGCCAGATGCAGGCCGAATACAGCCCGGACAATATCGGCCATTTCGGCCTCGCGCTCCGGGACTACGCACATTTCACGTCGCCCATCCGGCGCTACGCGGACCTGCTCGTCCACCGCGCGCTGATCACCGGGCTGAGGCTCGGCGATGGCGGGCTCGACCCCCGCGAGGGCGAACGTTTCGAGGAGATCGGCGAGCACATCTCGGTTACGGAGCGCCGCGCGGTCTCGGCGGAGCGCGACGCGAACGACCGTTACACCGCGGCCTACCTCGCCCAGCATCTGGGCCAGAGCTTTTCGGGCATCATCCGGGGTGTCACGCGCGCCGGCCTGTTCGTGGCCATCGACGAGAAGGGTGCTGAGGGGTTTATCCCCGCCTCCCGCCTGCCCGGAGGCCGCCCGCGCTTCGATGCCCGCGCGCAGGTGCTGCACACCTCCGGCGGCGCAGCCTATGCGCTAGGCGACTCGGTCGAGGTGCGGATCGCCGAAGCCGACGGATTGAGTGGCTCGTCGATCTTCGATCTGCTGGATTCCGGCGTGCGGCTCGAGCCGCGCAAGCCGTCGAAACTGCGAAAATCGGGGCGCAAGCGCCCGGACAAACGCAGCCGCCGGCGGCGGCGTTAGGGAGATTGCAACCCTTTCGTCAAGAATAGGCCTATGTCGATGTATGGCCTTTACCGGCGAAGGTGCGCCGCGATATGTCTTTGTCCATGAACATGCTGTTTGAACAGGCTTTTTCACGTGCCCGTATAGTCGGCACGGTCGCGCTCGTCCTGCTGCTGGCCTCCTGCGCGCAGATCGGCAAGCGGCAGGAAGCGGCCTACACGGACCGCTACAGCCGCGACATGTTCGACACCGGCTACACGTTCATCAGC
The DNA here is from genome assembly GCA_038117045.1 of Alphaproteobacteria bacterium. Classification (GTDB taxonomy): domain Bacteria; phylum Pseudomonadota; class Alphaproteobacteria; order UBA6615; family UBA6615; genus JABJAG01. The sequence goes on from JAYOFE010000015.1 coordinate 9,723, forward strand.
GACCGCTATATCTCCCCCGTCTCGCTGCGCGAACTGAGCGTCAGCGGGCTGTCCGGCCTGCGCCAGATCGATACAGAGGTCGAGATTCGCGACGAACAGCGAGCGATCGAGGTTCTCTACAACGGCAAGCTGGTCGGAACGGTCCCGTTCCCGCCGACCGACAAGCCTGGCGACTGGAGCGCGGCAACCGTGTCCGCCATCGCGCTGGCGCGCAGGGCGTCTCCCGCCCTGGGCGAGGCGCGCGCCGAGGCAGTCTTCAAGGCAGTCTTCGACGGCGCCCTCGAACCGCTTGACCGGTTCTCCCGCTACGACGACGCCGAAAGCGCGAGCGAGAAACGCGCCTATCGCGACGGCTTCGGTGGGATCGGCATCACGATCCGGATGCAGGACGAAGAGGCCGAGATCGTGACGGTCTCGGAAGGTGGACCGGCCGACAAGGCGGGTGCGCATCCCAAGGACCGGATGACCCATGTCGAGGGGAAATCAATCGCAGGCTGGACCCAGCGAGAGCTGGTCAACCGTCTGCGTGGCCCCGTCAACACGACCGTGACGTTCACAGTACGCCGCGAAGGCGTGCCGGAGCCCATCGATGTCCGTGTCCTGCGAAGCTATGTCGTGCCGGAGACGGCCGAGGTGGAACACGAGGAAGGCGGGTTTGCGCTGATCCATCTTTTCGGCTTCAACGTCAATTCCGCACAGCGCCTCGAGCGGCTGGTCCGTGAGGAAATGAGCGCCCCCGGCGGTCCGCCGCGCGGCTTTATCCTGGACCTGCGCTCCAACCCCGGCGGCCGGCTCGACACCTCGATCAAGGTGGCCGACATCTTCCTGGACGGCGGCGCGATCACCGCCACACGTGGCCGCCATCCCGGCAGCCGCCAGGTCTTCGAGGCGAGCAAGGGCGACCTGACCCGCGGACTTCCGCTGGTCGTCCTGATCAACGGAAATTCCGCGTCCGCGTCGGAAATCGTCGCCGCCGCGCTGCAGGACAACGCCCGGGCCATCGTTATCGGCACGAATTCCTTCGGCAAGGGCACCGTGCAGTCGGTGCTGCAGATGCCGAACAAGGGCGAACTGACCCTCACCTGGTCGCGATTCCTGGCCCCGTCGGGCTACCGCTTGCATGAACTCGGCGTGCTGCCGTCCGTGTGTACCCATGGCGGCGGCGAGATCAAGACCGTGAAAAGCCTGGTCCCGGCCGTCCAGCACGGCGACGAAACCCTCGCGAACCGCCTGAACACCTGGCGCGCAACGGGCAACGATGACGAGGCCGCCCGCCACCGGCTGCGGGAGCTTTGCCCCTCGGACGGGGGCGCGCCAGATATCGACCTCGCGCTCGCCCGGGCCATCCTCGCGGACCCCGTTCTCTATCGTTCTCTCCTCAATGAGGCCCAGACAACGGTGACGCACCGGTAGAACCGATTCACTTTCGGCAACGCGCCGCTTGACTTGCGGCCCGCGCCGGGTATTTTCCCCGCCAGAATTCAGCATCAGGACAATCCGATGGCCAAACCGAACACCATTCTCGTCAAGCTCGTGAGCACGGCCGACACCGGCTTCTACTATGTCGCCAAGAAGAATCCGCGCCAGAAGCCGGAAAAGCTTGAGATGCGCAAGTACGACCCGGTCGTGCGCAAGCATGTCGCCTTCAAGGAAGAGAAGATGAAATAGGCTCTCTTGCCTAATGGCCCGCGTCTGCGTGCCCAAACGAAAAAGCCGCCCACTGGGCGGCTTTCTTTGTTTCGGAATCTTTTCCGTCCGTCGTTTATTCGATGAACTGCTGGACGGTCTCGAGGAACTGGGTCACAGAAATCGGCTTGGCGATATAGGCCTCGCAGCCGCCCTGCCGAATCTTCTCCTCGTCACCCTTCATCGCAAACGCCGTCACGGCGATCACCGGGATGGACTTGAGCTCGTCGTCTTCCTTGATCCACTTGGTGACTTCAAGGCCCGAGACCTCCGGAAGCTGGATATCCATAAGAACCAGGTCGGGACGATGTTCGCGCGCAAGCTGCAACGCCTCCTTCCCATCCTTGGTCTGGAGCGTCAGATATCCCTACGCTTCCAGCAGATCGTGGAAGAGCTTCATATTGAGTTCGTTGTCTTCGACGATAAGAACGGTCTTCGGCATTGAAACGGCCTTTTTTGAAATCCCCCTGAAGGACACATGTGCTGCCGCCTGCGCGGCGGCTCCCCCCGGAACTATGCATCCTGAGCGGGGAAAATGGATAATATTCAACCGAATGTCCACCTAAAGACTTGAAGATGCGTATCGGGATCGACCTTGGCGGCACGAAGATTGAGGCCGTCGTCCTCGACGAGGGCGGTGCGGAGCTTGCACGTGAGCGGATCATGGCACCGCGCGGAAGCTACACGGATACCCTGGATGCCATTGCCGGGCTCGTGGAGACCGTGGACCCGGCCCCGCAATTGTTCACACCGGTAGGGATCGGTATCCCGGGCACCGTCTCACCGGCCACCGGACTGGTGAAGAACGCCAACTCAAGCTGGCTGATCGGGCATCCGTTCGACCGCGACCTCGCGGAAAGGCTCGGCCGGCCCGTACGCGTCGCCAATGACGCCAACTGCTTTGCAATTTCCGAGGCCGTGGACGGTGCCGGACGCGGCCAGGCTGTCGTCTTCGGGGTGATCCTGGGCACAGGCGTGGGCGGCGGCATCGTGGTGAACCGGCAGATCCTGACCGGGCGCAACGCAATCGCCGGTGAATGGGGACATACGCCGCTGCCGTGGATGCGCCCGGACGAATACCCCGGCACCGATTGCTACTGTGGGCTGAACGGGTGCATCGAGAGTTTCGTGTCCGGCCCGGCCTTCGAGCGGCGTTTCCGGGAGGACACGGGCCGGAGCCTGTCCGCCGCCGATATTGCGCGGGCCGCCACAGCGAGGGACCAGGCGGCAGAGCAAGCTGTGGCGGACCTGGAGGACCGGATCGCGCGTTCTCTGACGGCGGTGATCAATATTCTCGACCCGGATATCATCGCTCTGGGCGGCGGCCTTTCAAACATTGAGTGCCTATACACAAACCTCCCCGGCCTAATCGGCAAGTACGCCTTCTCGGACGCGATCGACACCCCCGTGGTGCGCGCTGTCCACGGCGATTCCGGCGGCGTGCGGGGCGCGGCCTGGCTCTGGCCTGATACGCCATGACCGGAGAGCCGGCGTCCGCACCGACAGGCCTCTGCCGCAACTGCGCAGCCCCCTTGTCTGCCCGTGAGACGCGTTGCCCGGCCTGCCGCTCTCCCCGCACGATCTTCCATGACGAGCTGCACGAACTGTCGATCGCGCACCTCGACTGCGATGCATTCTATGCCAGCGTCGAGAAGCGGGACGATCCAGCCCTGCGCGACAGGCCTGTGATCGTGGGCGGCGGTCAGCGCGGCGTGGTCTCCGCTGCCTGCTACATCGCCCGGATCAAGGGCGTGCGCTCCGCTATGCCCATGTTCAAGGCGCTCAAGCTCTGCCCGGAAGCCACCGTCATTCGGCCCAACATGGACAAGTACGCCGACGTAGGCGGGCAGGTGCGCGACTTGATGCGGGACATCTCTCCCCTTGTGGAACCGCTGTCGATCGATGAGGCATTCCTTGACCTGTCAGGCACGCTTCGCCTCCATCGCGCCAGCCCGGCGACCGTGCTCGTCCGGCTCGTGAACCGGATCGAGCGCGAAATCGGAATCACCGCATCCATCGGCCTCAGCTACAACAAGTTCCTGGCAAAGCTCGCCTCCGATCTCGACAAGCCGCGCGGCTTCGCGGTGATCGGTAGGTCCGAGGCGCTGGATTTCCTCGACGGCCAGCCGGTAACGCGCATCTGGGGGGTCGGCGCGGCGCTCCACCGCAAGCTGGCGTCTGACGGTCTTCACACCATCGGTCAACTTCGGTCTGTCGACGAGGCAAGACTGATGGCGCGCTATGGCGCGATGGGCCAGCGTCTGGCCCGGCTGAGCCGGGGCGAGGATTCGCGCCAGGTCACTCCGCATTCGGAACCCAAGAACATCTCGAACGAGACGACGTTTTCCCGCGATGTCGCCGGACGTGAGGAACTGCTCCTCCGCCTCTGGCCGCTCTGCGAAAAAGTGTCCGCCCGCATCAAGGCGCGCGGGCTTTCCGGGCGCACCGTGACGCTCAAGCTCAAGACCGCAAAATTCCAGACCCTGACCCGCACCCAGGCACTCCACGCGCCCACTCAACTGGCGGAAACGGTGTTTCGCGCAGCCGAACCGTTGCTGGACAAGGCAATTTCAGGTGCGCCGCCAGGTTCCGCCTACAGGCTGATCGGCGTGGGGCTGTCGAACTTTGGGGACGCGGCAGCAGCGGACCCGCAGGACCTCGCCGATCCGGATGCCGCGCATCGCAAACGCGTGGAGGATGTGATGGACCGGGTGCGTGAGAAGCTCGGCAGCGACGCGATCACCAAGGGCCGCGGACTCAGGCCTAAATCCAGCTAGGGCACGTCAGTCGCAGCGTGGGGCGTCCAGCTCTTCCAGTTTCAGCATGGACGCGACCAGCGAGAATTCGCCGTAGTCAAACTCGAAACTGCGCACAATCCCGTTGTCCTGGAGGTTCTGGGTCATCTCGAACTCAGGCTGGCCCTCGCCCATGTGGCTGGCCTGACCGTTGAACATTGCGAGGCGGACCGGCCACCACTTGCGGGCGGTGAGGTCCCCGAACTGGTCGAGCTTGCCGTCGACGCCATCGCGCGGCTTGCCAAGGATCAGGGCATTGGACGCGAGTGGCGATATTTCCGGCTGCGAACCGTCGAAATAATGGTTGAAGGCGCGGCCCTCGCCGCGCTCGGCCGCATTGAGAAGCGCAACCGTGTGCTCAAAGGGGAAAACCGTATCAGCCGGCAGATCCACCGACACACCCGCCGGCTCTTCATAGGTGGCCGTCCCCGCTTTCCCGGGGCCTTCGCGCTCGGCCCGACCGCGCACGAGCTCTACCGTCTCACCGCCAATTCGGGTCTCGGAATCGAAGACATACTCCGTGCCCTTGGCGTTTTCGAAACTGGTCAGCGTGACCTCGGAATCGATCGGCTCGCCTTCGCCCGGCGCCATGCTGACGATCAGGCGCTGACTGGTCGTCCAACCTTCACACGCGCGGCGCCATTCGGTGACCATGCGACCGCGCGCGTCAACGATGGATGAGCCCTGGTCGACCCGGCCGATGCTGATCTCATAGAACGCCCGGTGGGAGGCATGCGTGACGGATGCGGCATGCGCATCCGGGCTCACGGCGAAAAACAGCACTGCCGCGGCCGCGGCATGCACGAGAAAACGTCTGGAACAAATCATCATGCGCCGATACTGCCCGAAAAACCGGGCAGATTCAGGGCAAATTTGATGTCGGAGGTTAGTTCGCCTGTGCGACCAGGGTCACGGCACCCGCCTGGACCGAAGCGCACGAACCATCCGCACCGCTCGCGCCGTCACAGACCTTCAGAATCCAGGCTTCCTCGAACCCGGCGCCCTGAACTTCGGTCAGAGAGGCGGCGGTAATCACGCGGTGCCAGGTCCGGCCGTCCTTTTCGATTGAGCGAACTTCGGCGCCCAGATCACCGAGCCTTGCGGCCAGTGCATGGGCGTTGGCGGCATGCTGGAAGCTACCCACGACCGACACAAAGCGCATCTCGGAGACGGGAAGATTTGCAGGGGCCTCGACCTCGGCCGGCGCCGGGCGCGGCTTCGGCAGCGCCGCCAGTTCGATCGTCGGCGCAGCGGTCTCCTCAGGCGTCGCGACCGGCTGCCACGAAAATGCGGCCGGTGTGATTTCGACGGTTTCCAGTTCCCCCGAAACCGGTCCGGCGGAACCGAAGGCCTGGGCGAATTCGACGATATCCGGCGCCACGAACGCGGGATCGGAGGGCGCAAGCACAGTTTCGGGCGGTTCAGAGACGCTCAGCGCGGAGGCACTGAAGATCGGGCCGTCCGCTCCGTCCAGTTCGAAGTCTTCGCATATTTCCCGGCCCTGAACGACGCGCAACAGGGCGCAATCCTGGTTGGCGACCTGAGAAATGGCATGGTCGGTTACGCTCTTGCCCGTGGCGATGTAGCTCACGCCATCAAGGGCCCAGGATGCCACCGATATCGCCGGCGGCAATCCGCACCCGCCCAGAAGAATCGGCAGCCCGATAAGTACCAAGGATTTCCGCATTGCAAAGCCTCCCACTGGCTTGAAGGCCACAATGAATCGGGACGACTCGATTTGGAAAGAAAAAAATTAAGAAAGGCAGATAAAATCATAATTTTATTGACTTATCTAAATTATCCACATTTGTCAGTTGAGTCGGGATTTGGAATTTTTGTCGGATTCCAAGGAGTTATAAACTTCCTGAACAGAGTCAATTTTATAAATAAAACTCATTCAAAACAGCAGCTTACGAATCTCTCACTTCGAGGAGTTTCCGAACCTGCGACAGCTCCTTCCGAAGCGCCGCGATCTGTGATGCCGTGTTGTCATTATCGTCTTTCGCCTGTTCTTCTTCCTCATGCAGATGCTGCATGGAATCGACAATGATCGCGATGAACAGGTTCAGCACGGTAAAACTGGAGGTGATGATGAACGGTACGAAAAATGCCCAGGCCTGCGGGTGAACCTCCATCACAGGGCGCACGATCCCCATCGACCAACTTTCCAAGGTCATAATCTGGAAGAGTGTAAACATCGATCCACCGATCGTGCCAAACCATTCCGGGAAGGTCTCGGCATAGAGCTTCGTGCCCATGACCGCGAACACGTAGAAAACCAGCAGCAGCAATGCGCCGATTGCCCCGATGCCGGGAACAGAGCGAAGCAGTGCCTCGACAACCCGGCGCAGTCGCGGCACGCCGGAAACCAGACGCAGTGCCCGAAGGACCCGCAATGCGCGCAAGACCGAAAACTCGCCGCTGGCCGGCATCATTGCGATCGTGACAACCAGGAAGTCGAACAGGCCCCAGGGGTCGCGAAAAAAACGCAGACCGTGGGCATACATCCGCACGATCAACTCCACCACGAACACCGCAAGGATCACCCGATCGAGCGTACGCAGGATATCGCCAACCGTCGACATCACGGTGTCCGAGGTCTCGAGACCAAGTGTCACCGCGTTGATGAATATCAGCGCGAGGACGGGATAACGAAACCGCGGGCTTTCCACGAATTCGCGTAGCCGCGCGCGGTGGGTACTGACTTCCGACATATTCGGGACGTGCTCCGAGAACCTCAAAATGAACGCACTGCTATTTGGGATTACAGTCCCTCAGAACAAGCGACACACGCCACAAATCACTGAATGTCGAGGACCACGTTGCCGATATGCTTGGCGTCCTCGACCATCTTGTGGGCGGCGACCACCTCATCGAGCGGGAACCGTTTTGCGATGGTGGTCTCCAGCGCGCCGTCCGCAAGCATCTTGTTCAGCGCCACAGCAGCCGCCTGGCGCTGTTCGTCGGACAGCGTGTACATGATGAACCACTTTAGCGTCGCCCATTTGACGATGAAGTCCTGGGCCGGGACGCTCGCCATGCCGTCGACGGTGCCGTAGATGATGACGGTCCCGCGCGGCGCGAGAATCTGGCCGTAGGTCGGCCCATTGGCGGACAGGTTCAGTTCGATGATCCGGTCCACGCCCTTGCCGTCGGTCATCTCCAGGATGCGCTTGGAGATATCCTCGCTGCGATAGTTCACGACCTCGTCGGCGCCAGCCGCGCGCGTGTATTCGGCCTTCTCGTCCGAACTCACGCTCGTGATCACACGGGCGCCGTTGTACTTGGCCACCTGGATCGCATGATGGCCGACGGCACCGGCCCCGCCCTGCACCAGGATGGTCTGCCCTGCGACGTCACCATCGAACAGGACGGCCTGGTGCGCCGTCAGGAACGGGATTCCGAAGGAAGCCGCTTCGGCCATGTCCACGCCGTCCGGCAGGTCGAACACATACTTGGCATCAATGCAGATGTATTCGGCGGCCGTCCCGAAGGGGCGCTGCCACTGCCCGTTGGTCAGCCAGACACGCTTGCCGACCCGCGCGGAATCGACCCCGTCACCGACCGCGTCGATTACGCCGCCGCCGTCGCTGTGGGGGATGATCAGGGGAAACGGGATGCCGGCGCCCCGCCCGCGCAGCCGCGCCTTCCAGTCCGACGGATTGACGCCGGACACCTCGATCTTCACCCGGACCTCTCCGGGGCCGGGTTCGGGCATGGGCTGTTCACCGACCTGAAGCACTTCGGCCGGACCGAGTTTGTCATAGAATGCTGCGCGCATACGGGCGTCTCCCCCTTCTGGAATTTGTGGGGGATGATATAGACCCGGTATCTGCCGTGGCCAGACCCGGAAGCGGGTTTCTCGGGATCAGCTCCGCCCCGACATCAGCCGCGCCTCACGGCGACGGCGCGCGCGTGCCCGAAACGGCGACTGGACGGCCTCCCAGAACAACCATCCGATGGCGAGGCCTATTCCCGCATAGACAAGGCTTGGCGTATCGAGGGGCATGGCAGGCGTGTAGGCCCGCCAGGTGGCGTTGAGGATCTCGGGATCGGCATGAGCCGCCAGGGCCAGCGGTTGCATCAGCGGATGCGCATCGGTGATTTCCGAACGGGCCAGCGAGAGCTCGTCGACACGCCCGGCGAACTCGGCAACCAGCCGCTCGCGTGTGGCCGCATCGCCGACAAGACGGCCCGCAGCGCCACCGGTGAACTCGTTCAGCGTGCGGGTTGCCTCATCGATATGCCCGCCGAGCCGCTGCAGGTATGCCTGCACGAAGGCCGGCCCCTGGGCGCTGCCCGCCGCACAGACGGCAGCCACCCCGGCTCCCAGCAACGCCACGATCTTTGCCCATGCCCATCGCATGGGCCGATGATCCGCCCGAATTGCGGCAAGGTTGTGAAGAGATGATTCCCACCTGCGTCAGCCCGCCCGGGCGAGCCCCTTCTCCACCCGGACCAGAAGGAAGCGCGCGCGTTCCACCCCATGATCGAGCGCCTGCGACAGCCAGTCATGGGCCGTGGCGAGGTTCCGCGACACACCGCGTCCCTCGAAATAGAGTGCCCCGAGGTAGAACTGGGCGAGCGGGTCGCCGGCCTCCGCGAGCGGCCGCCAGATGGCATAGGCGCGCGGGAAATCCTTCGCCTCATAGGCGCGGATGCCGTCCTCGATGTCGTGCCCCGCACTAGACTCAGCAGGCACCTGAGGCGCGGGTTCAGGTGCCGCAGGCACCTCATTCACCGCAGCCTCTTCGACCTGCGCTCCTACAGCCTCAACCGGGTCCGGCGAAACGGGCCCTTCCGCCGTGTCCAGGCGTTCCTCGACCGACGCCAGTTCGCGGCGCGCCGCCTCGATCTCCGCCGAGATGCGCGCCAGCTCCCGGCGGAGCGCTGCGCGCTCGGCCTGTCTCGTGGCGTGCTGGGCAAGATTCCGCGCTTCCGCAGCGTCGAGCTGGGCCTGCAGCGTGCCCTGGTTCGCCATGAAACCCGGCATCTGCGCTGACAAGGCCACCGGCTCGATCCGGGTGAAGCGCTGCACGGCACCCAGATTGGCGTTCACGCCGCCGTCGAGTGACACATCCAGCCCATCCAGCGATGCAACGACACGGGCAAGGCCGCGTGACAGGTCGGCGAGCCGGCCGCGCACATCCGCGCGCTCGGCACGCATCGCAATCAGTTCGCCTTCGGTGGCAGCCAGGTCTTCGGCGCTTGGACGGGCATTCATCTCGGCATTGAAGTCGGCCACCAGGGCCGTGTGGTCTGCACGCAGGCGCGCCGCGAGTGCAGCCGTTTTGGCACGCTCGGTCTCCGCCAGCTCCGAACGCGCCTCGGCGTTCGCCAGCTTGCGTTCCAGCTCCGCGATGCGGCGTTCGGCCTGCGACAGGTCAACGGCGTGCTGCGCCCGTGCCATCAGGCTTGGCGCCGCGTCCGTCGGGCGTGCCGGGGCGCGGACGTCCTGTTCCTGCGGGGAGGCCGGGGGCGAAGGCGGCACGGCGTTGCCGGACAGGATGGCCTCGATTCGCGCGCGCAGCCGGCTGTCCTGTGCCGCGCGGTCGGAGATTGCCTCGTAGCGCTCGACGCTCAGGCCTTCCGCATCGATCGCATCATGCATGCGAGAGCGCATTTCTCCGAACAGCGCTTCTGCGCGCTCGGGCCGCTTGGCGATGTTGGCCGCCGTGATCTTCGGCATGTAACTGTCACGCAGGGCCGAGACGGCCTGGGCCGCGCGCACGAAGGCCGACAGCGTCGCCGCGTCGTATCCCGTCTCGGCGACCGCCGCCGGCTGAGGCGAAACCCGATCTTGCGCCAGCGCACCGGTGCCGTGCAGCAGCGCCAGCAGGGTCAGGGCCACGCCCGCACCCGCAAAGAAAATCCGCGCCACCGAATCCCGTTGGTCCATGTGCCGTCTCCCGCCAGGCTGCATGCCTGCCTTCGGCCTGCACACAGCAATGCAGCGCACAGCTTCGCGGCCGCACGCTTAGGGAGCGGTTAAGAAACGGGCAAGTTTTAGGAAATCGGCTAGCCGATCACCTTGGAGATGTATTCACGCCGCTCCTGGGCCGGCATGAACCCGGGCGTCTCACGGACATGCGCCTCGGTCTCGGCGACGATCTCGTCGACCGGCTTCGACAGGTCGAAAGGGTGTGCATGGGGCTGCGGCACATGCCAGGGCGTGTGCGTGTAGACCTCGATCCGGTTGCCCGCCGGGTCGTTGAAATAGCAGGACCACGCATTGCCATGGGTGACCATGCGGTCGGGCGCACAGCCGGCCTCGCTGATGCGGCTGTGCATTTCCTTCAACTCATCGAGGGAGTCGACCAGAAAGGAGATCTGCTGCGACATGCGCGGCGTGTCCGGGTCCGGCCCACCCTCCAGCAGCACGAACTGATGATGTTCGTCAGGCGTCGCCGACATGAACACGATGCGCGCATTGTCCGGCCCGAAGGTGCCCTCGTCGGTCACCGTGAGCCCGAAAACCTTCGTGTAGAATCCCACCAGCCTGTCCATGTCCCGGGTGTACATCCCGACATGGGTGAGTTGCGGCTTTATGGCGCCGGACATGGCCTGCCTCCCGTCAGTTCGGACCACACGGACGCCCTCCGCGCCCGCGTGACCACGATAGTCGGGAATTACGTTGCCGGGCTCCTTGATCCCGGTCAATCGGCGAAGACTGCCGCTAGGCCGCGTGCACCGCGTCGATATGGGCGAACAGCGCCGCGTCGAACTGCGCCGGGTTCTCGACGTTGGAGATGTGGGAGGCCGGATCGACGATCACGCATTTGGACCCCGGCACCAGCGCCTGCATCTCGCGCGATGCCTCGGGCGGCGTGCTGCCGTCGCTCGCGCCGGTCATGAACAGCGCCGGGACGGAGATCGACGCCATGCCCGCTCGGAAATCCAGCTTCTGCAGGGCCTGCCCGCAGCCGGTATAGCCCTCGACTGAGGTCTCGCGGATCATCCTGCGGATGTCATCCAGCGCGCCGGCGTTCTCCGGCTTGTCCCGGAACCCGTCCGTGAACCAGCGCGCGACGGTCGGCTCGACCAGCGCCTCCATGCCCTTCTCACGCGCAATCGCCATGCGGTCGATCCACAGCGCGGCCCATTCCGGCGGTGCCCAGCAGCGCGCGTCACAGGCCGTCAGGCTGAGCAGCCGGTCCCCGTGGGAAATGGCCACGCCCAGGCCGGTCATCCCGCCGAGCGACAGGCCCACATAATGGGCCTTGCCGATCCCGACCGCGTCCATCAGCGCGATCACATCGCCGACCAGCATGTCGAGGCTGTACGGCCCCGGCGCGGCGTCGGTCTGGCCGTGGCCGCGCGTGTCGTAGCGCAGGATGCGGTAACGGTCTTTCAGTTGCTCGACCTCGCCGTCCCACATGTTCACATCGGTGGTCAGCGAGTTGGAGAACACGATCCAGGGCGCGTCCTCCTTACCGTCGATCTCGTAGCGGAAACCGACTCCATTCAGGTCAATCTTCATAGGTCTTACCGGTTCGGGTTCAGGGCTTCTAGCTAGCCTTCGGCGGCAGCACCTTGCGCAGGTGCAGTTCCTTGAGCCGCGCGTCATCAACTTCCGCCGGGGCGCCCATCATCAGGTCCTCGGCGCGCTGGTTCATCGGGAAGGCGATGACCTCGCGGATGTTCGGCTCGTCGGCCAGCAGCATGACGATGCGGTCGATGCCCGGGGCTGAGCCGCCGTGAGGCGGGGCGCCGAAGCGGAAGGCGTTGAACATGCCCGCAAACTCGGTCTCGACCGTGTTGCGGTCGTAGCCCGCGATCTCGAAGGCCTTCACCATGATGTCCGGGCGGTGGTTCCGGATCGCACCGGAAGACAGCTCCACGCCGTTGCAGACGATGTCGTACTGCCAGGCGAGGATATCGAGCGGGTCCTTGGTCTCCAGCGCCTCCATCTCCCCCTGGGGCATGGAGAACGGGTTGTGGGAGAACTCGATCTTCCCGGTGTCCTTGTCCTTCTCGTACATCGGGTAGTCGACAATCCAGCAGAAGTCGTAGCGGCCCTGGGCGATCAGGCCGAGGTCCTGGCCGATGCGCGTGCGCGCCTTGCCGGCCAGGTCAGCCGCGGCCCCGGGGTCACCGGCGGAGAAGAACACGGCGTCGCCGTCACTCAGGCCCGCCAGTTCCTTCAGCTTCTCGAGGCGGTCACCGGCCACGAACTTGGCGATCGGGCCCTTGCCCTCGCCGCCTTCCAGCACGATGTAGCCGAGTCCCGGCGCGCCTTCCTCGCGCGCCCAGTCGTTCATCTTGTCGAACCAGCTTCGCGGCTGGGACGCGGCGCCCGGCGCGGGAATGGCGCGCACGGTGCCGCCCTTCTCCACCAGCCCGGCGAAAATCTTGAAGTCCGACCCGGCGAAGACATCCGGCACGTCGGCGATGACGATGGGGTTGCGCAGGTCCGGCTTGTCGGATCCGTATTTCAGAAGGGCCTCGGCATAGGGGATACGCGGGAACGGCGTCGGCGTGACGGCCCACGGGGCCTCGCGGTTAAAGCCCGCAAATTCCTCGAAGACGCCCGCGATCACCGGCTCGATGGCGTTGAACACGTCGTCCTGGGTCGCGAAGGCCATCTCGAAGTCGAGCTGGTAGAACTCGCCCGGCGAGCGGTCGGCTCGCGCATCCTCGTCGCGGAAGCACGGCGCGATCTGAAAATACTTGTCGAAGCCCGCGACCATCAGCAGCTGCTTGAACTGCTGCGGGGCCTGCGGCAACGCGTAGAACTTGCCCGGATGCAGGCGCGACGGCACGAGATAGTCGCGTGCGCCTTCCGGCGAAGAGGCCGTCAGGATCGGGGTCTGGAACTCGCGGAAGCCCTGGTCGATCATCCGGCGACGGATCGAGGAAATCACGTCCGAGCGCAGCGCGATGTTGCGCGCGACCTTCTCGCGGCGCAGGTCCAGATAGCGGTAACGCAGGCGGATATCCTCGCCCGTGTCCTCGTCCGAGTTCACCTGCAGCGGCAGCACGTCCGCCGGGGATTCCACGACCAGTTCGGCGATCTGCACCTCGATGCGGCCGGTGGGGATGGCCTCGTTCACCGTCTCCGCGGTGCGCTTGACCACCGGGCCGGTGACCGTCAGGACCGATTCCACACGCGCGCCCTCGACAGCCTTGAAATGCGGGCTGGAGGTGTCCACCACGCACTGGGTGATGCCGAACGGATCGCGCAGGTCCACGAACAGCAGGTTGCCGTGGTCGCGCTTGCGTTGAATCCATCCCGACAGGCGCACGGTCTCGCCCGCGTGGTCCTCGCGCAGTTCGCCGCAGTTATGGGATCGGTACGGATGCATTTTCAGTCTCGAATTCCTTGGAAATCCCCGGGTATCCCGGCGCGCGCCAATGGCCATGGATCGCGGGGTCGTGTCAAGGCTTGGCGCGGTGCCGCCCGCCTTCCCGCACTTGCCGGAATCCTGTAGAAACGCCCGTCATGAACGTCATTACCGATTCGAGCGCGCTCTCCGCCTTCTGCGATTCCCTGCGCGACGCCGACTACATCACCGTCGATACCGAGTTCATGCGCGAGAGCACTTTCTGGCCGCAGCTCTGCCTCGTGCAGGTGGCCGGCCCGGAGGACGAGGCGATCATTGACCCGCTCGCCGACGGGATCGACATGTCCCCGCTCTATGACCTGATCGCGGATGACAACGTCCTCAAGGTCATGCACGCGGCCACCCAGGACATCGAGATTTTCCACCATGAGGCGGGCGTGACGCCCAGGCCCCTGTTCGACACCCAGGTGGCCGCCATGGTGGCCGGTTTCGGCGACCAGGTCGGCTACGAAGGCCTGATCTCCAAGCTTGCCAAGGTGAGCCTCGACAAGGCGAGCCGGTTTACCGACTGGTCTGCACGCCCGCTGTCCGACTCCCAGCTTGAATACGCGCTGGCCGACGTCACCCACCTGCGCCCGGCCTACGAGAAGCTGCGCGCGCGGATCGAGGAGAACGGCCGCATCGCCTGGGTCGAGCAGGAGATGATCGACCTCGCCGCGCCCGAGAAGTACGAAGTGCGGCCCGAGGAAGCCTGGCGGCGCCTGAAGCCCAAGCGCAACCAGCCGCGTTTCCTCGCCGTGCTGCAGGCCGTGTCCGCGTGGCGCGAGCGCGAGGCGATGAACCGCGACCTGCCCCGCAACCGGGTCATCCGCGACGAGGTCATCAACCAGATCGCCGCCCGCCCCCCGGAAAACCCCAAGGCACTGTCACGCGTGCGCGGCATTCCCAAGGGCTTCGTCGAGGGCAAGCTGGGCCGTGGCCTGATGGAGGCTATCGAGGCCGGGCTGGACCTGCCGGCGAATGAGGCGCCCGAACTGCCGCCGTTGCCCGAACTTCCGCCTGGCGCGGGCCCGCTGATGGACCTTCTGAAGGTCCTGCTGAAGTACAAGTGCGACCGCCACCAGGTGGCCCAGAAGCTGGTCGCGACGGTGCCCGACCTGGAAGCCATCGCCGCCGACGACGACGCCGATGTGCCCGCCATGAAGGGCTGGCGTCGCGAGCTGTTCGGGGATGATGCACTGCGACTCAAGCGCGGGGAGATCGCGCTGGCCGCGGGCCACGGCAAGGTCCGCGTGGTGGAACTCGACTAGAGGCCCTTGCCCTCGATCCGGCCCTCGCGGCCGAAGCGGCGGGCCAGCGATGCGAACCGGCTGCGCACGACATCGCCCACAAGCGCGGCATGGCCGTTCTGCATTTTCAGGATGACTTCGCTGTCGGTCAGCTTGAGTTCCGCGCCGGTCAGCAGGTGGGCATTGCCGGCCGTCAGTGTCTCGGCCATGCGGAGGGCCGCGCCGAGCTTGCGCGCCCATGCGATGTCGTCTTCTGTCAGCAGCGCCTCAGCGGTGCGCAGTGACGGGTCGCTCATCGACCCGCCGTAGCGGCGATACACGGCCAGCGCGATGCGGGTCTTTTCCTCATGGGTCAGCGCCAGCAGCGGCAGGCGGAGGATGCGGAAATAGACCTGCTCGGCCCGGTAGTCAGGGTGCTCGTGCCAGCCGATATCGGCCAGCAGGCAGGCAGCCAGTCGCAGGCGTGTGACGGTGGGGGGTTCGTCCGGGAAGAGCGGCGCAACCCAGTCGAAAATGCTCTCCCCCATTCCGGTAAACCGGCTCTCGCGCTCGGAAAACTGCTCGCAGGCGACAATCAGGGGGTCAGGCGCGCGCTGCTGCTTGTTCAGGGTCTCGTAAAGCCGGCCTTCACGGATACCCAGTGCCGAGAACACGATCTGCTCGGCGCGCGAGGCGGCGATCAGCCGCTGCAGGACGGAGGCCGCAATGGGAAGCGTCGTGGCGCGTGCTTTCGGTACCACATCGATGCGTGCCAACGTCTCCGCGCCCAGCCCGGCAACCACATCGCAGAACTCCCGGGCCTCGCGCCCGGTGATCCGGTAGTTGTGAATGACCCTCAAGGGGTAACCGGTCTGCACCATGTGGAGCCGTGCAAGCGCGCGCCAGGCACCACCAACGATGTAGATCGCGCCACCCTTCACCGCATCGGCCAGCCAATCGAGATCGGCCAGCGCTTCGTCAACCGTCGACACGATATCCTTGCGGTCGTCGCCCACCGTTGCCAGCAGGCGCAACGGACCCAGCGGGAGTGTACTGAAGGCGCCCATCTCGCCGCCGGAAAGCGCCGCGAGTTCCAGACTGCCGCCGCCGAGATCGGCCGCGATACCGCGTGCATCCGGCAGGCCGCACAGGACGCCCGAAGCGGCCAGCCGCGCCTCCTCGTCCCCGTCGAGCTGGACAACAGTCTGGCCGAAAATCTTCTCGACCTTCCTGAGGAATTGCGGGCCGTCCTCCGCCTCGCGGGTCGCGGCGGTCGCAAGGATCGCCACGTCATCAATGTCCATGGACCGGGTGATGGCCGCGAAACGTGGCAGGTTCGCCAGCGCCTGCTCGACGCCCTCTGCATGCAGGCGCCCGGTGCGTGCCATGTCGCGGCCGATGCCGCAGATCACGCGCTCGTTGAACACCGCGACGGGCGCACGGGTTCGGTCCCGGAACACGACCAGACGGATCGAGTTCGAGCCGATATCCACGACCGCCGCCGGGCGGCCGTCAGCGTCTTCAGAATTGGCGGCCATGGCCGCGTAAATGCCCTGATTTGGGTGGAAACGCTAGTCCGGGTGCGCCAGAAGCTGCGGCGCACTGCCCGGCTTCTTGAGCGCGCTTCCGCGCCCGGAGAGGCTGGGATTGGTCATGAAATAATTGTGCGCGCTGAATGGTTCCTGCTCGCCACTCGTGTCGATCCGGGTGTAGGTGCCGTCGGCACTCATTTCCCAGCTTTGGGCGCGATCCAGCAGATTCGCAACCAGGATCTGGTCGAGGATCTGCTGGTGAACCGTATCGTTCTCGATGGGCACCAGGGTCTCGACCCGGCGATCCAGATTGCGGGGCATCCAGTCGGCCGACGAGATGTAGACCTTGGACTGCGGGGAAGGCAGTTCCTCGCCGTTTCCGAAGGCGGCGATGCGCGCATGCTCCAGGAACCGGCCGATGATGCTGGTGACCTCGATGTTCTCGCTCAGGCCCGGCACACCCGGCCGCAGGCAGCAAATGCCGCGGATGACCAGTCGGATCGCCACGCCGGCCTGTGAGGCACGATAGAGCGCATCGATGATGTCGCCGTCGACGAGGCTGTTCAGCTTGGCCCAGATTTCCGCCGGCCGGCCGGCGCGCGCATGGGCGATCTCGGCCTCGATGTTCTTCATCAGGGTTTCGCGCAGGTTGATCGGCGCGACCGCGACCTTCTCCAACTCCTCGGGCCGGGCATAGCCGGTCATGAAGTTGAACACCCGCGAGGCGTCCCGGCACAGCGCGGGGTCCTGCGTGAAGTAGCTGAGGTCCGTGTAGATGCGCGCGGTGATCGGGTGGTAGTTGCCCGTGCCGAAGTGCACATAGCTGCGCAGGTCGTTGCCCTCGCGACGGTGCACGAGGCTGATCTTGGCGTGGGTCTTCAGGTCGATGAAACCGTATACGATCTGCACGCCCGCGCGTTCCAGTTCGCGCGCCCAGCGGATGTTGGCCTCCTCGTCGAAACGCGCCTTCAGTTCCACCAGCGCGGTCACGTTCTTGCCCGCCTCGGCCGCCTCGATAAGGGCATGCACGATCGGCGAGTCCTCGGACGTGCGGTAGAGCGTCTGCTTGATCGCCACGACCTGCGGGTCGCGCGCGGCCTGGCGCAGGAACTGGACCACCACGTCGAAGGATTCGAACGGGTGGTGAACCACG
Organism: Alphaproteobacteria bacterium; assembly: GCA_038117045.1. Classification (GTDB taxonomy): domain Bacteria; phylum Pseudomonadota; class Alphaproteobacteria; order UBA6615; family UBA6615; genus JABJAG01. The sequence continues at coordinate 27,441 of JAYOFE010000015.1, forward strand.
ATGTCCTTGGTCCGGATCGCGGCAAAGCAGTCGCCTGCGAAGTCGCGGATACGCTCGGGAAAGCGGATGTTAAAGGGCTGGAACAGCAGGTCTCGCCGCTCGTCGATAATGAGTTCCTTGGTCCGGTCCAGCCCCGGCAGGCCTTCGAGCACAAAGACATCGCGCTCGTCGATGTCGCTCTCGTCGGTCACGAACTTGCGAAGGCTTTCCGGCATTTCCTGGTCGAAGGTCAGGCGGATCACCGATCCGCGCCGGCGGCGCTTCAGCGCGCTTTCGAACAGCCGCACGAGGTCTTCGGCCTCTTCCAGGATCTCGATGTCACTGTCGCGGATGACCCGGAAGGTCCCCTTGCCGCGCACCTCGAATCCCGGGAACAGGCGGTCGAGGAACAGGCCGACGCAATGCTCAAGCAGGATGAAGCGCGGCCGTTCGCCCGGCAGCCGGATGAAGCGTTCGATCTGGCCCGGTAGCGGCAGCAGGCCGATCATCGCCCGGTTGTCGGACGCCCGGTAGAGCTCCAGCGCGAGCGCAAGACCCAGGTTCGGGATGAACGGGAACGGGTGCGCCGGGTCAACGGCCAACGGCGTCAGCACCGGAAATATCTGCGACATGAACCGGGACTCGAGCCATTCGGTCTCGTCGCCGGTCATCTCGCCTGAATCGATCACGGACACATCCTTGTTGCGCAGCTCCCTGCGCAGCTCACGCCAGATCCGCTGCTGCTCGTCCATCAACAGGCCGGCGCGTTCGTTGATCGCGGCAAGCTGTTCGCCCGGCGACATGCCTTCCTGGCTGGGGGTCGAGACACCCGCCGCCACCTGGCCTTTCAGGCCGGCCACACGGACCATATAGAATTCGTCGAGGTTGGACGCCGAGATCGACAGGAAACGCAGGCGTTCCAGCAGCGGATGGGTGGCGTTCTCCGCCTCCTCCAGCACGCGCTCGTTGAAAGCAAGCCAGGACAGCTCCCGATTGATGAAGCGTTCGGGCGAGTCCGCCGCAATCTCGACGGCAGGGACTTCGTTGATGATTGTATCTTCGGCGACCACGCGATCACTTTCAGCCAGAGTTCGGCGCAATGGTATTGCGCGATACGGCAAGAAGCCAATGGCTTGCGAACATGTCCGCAAAACATGACAACTACATGACAGTTAGATGACGCGCGCGTCTAACGCTCGATTTCGTTCAGAACTTCGCGGACCAGCGGCACCGTGACGGGACGTTGCCGGGCCAGTGCGGCGGCATCCAGTTGCGCGACGATTCGCGAAACGGCCTCGAACGAGCGTTCCATGCGCGCGACGAGGTAGGAGACGACCCCTTCCCCGACCCGCAATTGCCGGTCCTGGAACTGCTTCACGAGCAGCGCGGCCAGCAACGGATCGTCCGGTGCGGCGATCGCCGCCGCGGGAAGGGCCTTGAGGCGGGAAGACAGGTCCGCCAGCGCGATCTGCCAATGTGCCGGCGCACGCGCGGCGGCGATCAGCAATCCGCCCTCCGTTTCCAGCATGTAGTTGTAGAGGTGAAGCAGCGCCTCCTCGCCCTCGCGGTCGCCCGCCAGCTGTTCGGCGTCGTCCACAAAGATACGCGCTGTGCGGGCCCGCAGGGCCGCCGCGTCATGGGCCCGGACGGTTGCCGCATCGACGATGTCCGCCCCCGACGCCGCGCACCAGACATGGCCGAGATGGGTCTTGCCAGCGCCCGCCGGCCCCCAGATCAGCAGGGCCGCCATCGGCCAGTCGGGCCAGCGGTCGATCCATTCCACCGCCGCCATGTTGCATTCGGACACAAGGAAATCCGCACGACCGCGTGCGGTCCGGTGGCCGAGATCGAGGGTGAGTTGCTGGGTCACGAAGCCGCCCGATCAGGCCCCGGGCAGACGGATGATATAGGCCGGAACCGCGGGCGACAGGACGGCCGACGGCAGGGCCGGGTTGCGCGTGTCGGTCGGCAGGCCGGTGTCCTCGATGACGAAATCGAACCGGTCGAGCGCGCGCTCGAGTTGCGCAATCTCACCAAAGAAATCGAGCTCGATCTCCGCCGAGTCCGGGGTCAGCGCCAGAAGGCGAACGTGGGAGACCGCGGGGATACTGCCGAGGCGCCTGCGCACCTCGATCCAGTGGGCGAGGTCGCGAACCGGGACCGCTGCATGGATGCGGTTCGACTCCCCGAAGCGGACCGCGTTCAACTCTTTCCAGCCATCCTCCAGCGCTGCGACAACGGTATCCGCGGCGCGTTTGAGGAAGTCGTCCGGCATCTCCTCCGGCAAAGGTGTCAGGGTGAAGACGACCGGCTGCTCGTCCAGCCGCCCGACCCGCGCCGCCGTGACGTCGACCTGTGTGGGGGTATCTGCAGTCCCGGTGATCGACGCAAGCGCGACCACGCTGGAACCCGCACCGTAGCGATCGGCCATGGCGCCCAGCGCGCCCGCATCGGCATCCATGGCCTGGTCGGCTGTCAGCATCGTGAAATCGGTGAGGTCTCCGATCGGGGCCAAGACCGGCAACAGCCCGGTTTCCACCGGGCGGTTCTGCCATGCGGCGCGCCACGGGTTCGGCTCCTCCCAGAGCACATACCCGCCTCCGGCCAGCAACACCGGCACAATCAGCACCGGACGGCTGCGCACCTCGGCGAACGGGATGGCGGCATTGCGCAGGTAGTCGCGCACCGCCTCCGGCTTGAACCGCACGGTCAGGTTGGCAAGGTAACGCACGTTCGATGTGCGCTCATTGTCGATCTGGAGCGAGTCCACGAGGAAGCTGAGCGCATCTGCATCCACCTGTGAAAGCTGGGCGTGATAGGCCTCCCGGGTCAGGCGCATGAACAGGCGCCGCGCGGCCTCGACCTGGCCGTTTACCAGTGCCGCCGCACGCGCACCAGACGCGTTTTGCGCGGTCTCATCGACCGGCACATCGGAGACAACAAAGATGTCCGAAACCGCCGTGGTCTGCGCTTTCGCGTCTATCAGGGGCGAAAACAGCAGCGCAAAAACCGCGAACATGAATGCGGGAACGACTCCCTTGCGGAACGACTTACCATCCATTGCAAATGACCTCGAAACACCTATTGTGACCCGCCTGAACAACGCGATTCGGCGCGTTTGGGTCCATCGATCTGACGTATGGTCCACAGATAGCACGAATTGGACAAAAGTACGCACGGGAGACGGATTCTGGGCCTTTCGTACAAGGATGCCGGGGTCGATATCGAGGCGGGAAACCGGCTTGTCGATGCCATCAAGCCGCTGGCCGCGGCCACGCGGCGTGCCGGCAGCATGGATTCCCTCGGCGGGTTCGGCGGCCTGTTCGACCCCCGCGCCGCCGGCTTCAAGGACCCGGTCCTGGTTGCCGCCACCGACGGCGTCGGCACCAAGCTGAAACTCGCCTTCGACACGGAGCGCTACGACACCATCGGCATCGACCTGGTGGCCATGTGCGTGAACGACCTGGTCGTGCAGGCCGCCGAGCCGTTGTTCTTCCTCGACTACTTTGCGACCGGCGGTCTCGAGACGGATGTGGCCGAGCAGGTCGTGGCAGGCGTCGCTCACGGCTGCTCGGAGGCCGGTTGTGCGCTGATCGGAGGTGAGACGGCAGAAATGCCGGGCCTCTACGCCGCCGGAGAGTTCGATCTCGCAGGCTTTGCGGTCGGCGCCATGGAGCGCGGCCACGGACTTCCGTCGGATGACATGCCCGTCGCGGAAGGCCAGGCAATCATTGGACTCGCTTCCAGCGGCGTGCACTCCAACGGTTATTCACTCGTCCGCAAGATCGTCGAGCGGTCGGGGATTGCGCTCGACGCCCCCTGCCCCTTCGAGGACGGCAAGTCGCTGGGCGAGGCCCTGCTGTCGCCGACGCGCATCTATGTGGCGTCGTGCCTCGCCGCCGCGCGGCACGGCGGAGTGAGCGCTTTTGCGCACATCACCGGCGGCGGTCTTCTCGAAAACATTCCCCGCGTCCTTCCCGAGGGTCTCGGCGTGCATCTGGATGGCTCGAACTGGCACGCGCCTGGCGTTTTTGCCTGGCTGCAGGCCCAGGGCGGTGTCAGCGAGGAAGAGATGGCGCGCACCTTTAACTGCGGGATCGGCATGGTGGCGATCATCGCGGATGCGCAGGCCGACGCGCTGCTCGATGTCTTCGCGCAGGCGGGCGAGTCCGCAGCGCGGATCGGCACGGTGATCGCCGACGCTGACGGCTCCGTCCATATCGACAACCTCGCCGCCGCACTCGGGACGGCCTGATGGCCCGCCTGAAGCTCGGCGTTCTGATATCGGGGCGCGGTTCCAACCTGCAGGCGCTGATCGAGGCCTGCAAGGCCCCGGACTATCCGGCCGAGATCGTCCTCGTCGTCTCCAATAAGGCCGATGCGAAGGGGCTCGAACATGCCGACGCCGCCGGGATCGCGACCACGGTCGTCGAGCACGGTGGCTACCCGGACCGGGAGACCTTCGACAAGGCCGTCCATGCCAAGCTCGCGGATGCCGGCGTGGAACTGGTGTGCCTGGCCGGCTTCATGCGCCTTCTCTCAAGCTGGTTTGTGGAGACCTGGCGCGACCGGGTGATGAACATTCACCCGTCACTCTTGCCCGCGTTCAAAGGCATAGACGCGCACGCGCAGGCCATTGCCAGCGGCGTCAAGCTGAGCGGCTGCACGGTGCACATCGTGCGGCCGGAAATGGATGCGGGCCCGATCCTGGTGCAGGCCGCGGTTCCGGTCCTGCCCGGCGATGACGAGGACGCGCTTGCGGCGCGCATCCTCACAGTTGAGCACCGCTGCTATCCGCTGGCCGTCCGGCTGATCGCGGAAGGCCGGGTCACGATCGACGGGGAACGCACGGTCATCGACACAGCCGGCATGGCCGACAGCTCGCTGATCAATCCAGGCGGATGAATGCGACGCAGGGTTTGAATGCCCCCCGCGCTGGCGTATAAGTCGCTTCGAACACGCAACCAAAAAGGGCGCTAGGCAAGATGTCCGAGCAACACATGGATCTCGATCGCCGCTGGAAAACCTGGGGCGGCTTTCTGAAGCTGATGAGCTATTCCGGCATCGCTGTTGCGATCGCTCTGCTCATCATGTGGTGGACGATCATCTGATCGCCCACCACTGACGGTCCGTCGGCTCGTTAGCCGACGATCTCGCTCTCATCGAAGAAGAACGCGATTTCCTGCGCGGCCGTCTCGGGCGCATCGGAACCGTGCACCGAGTTCGCCTCGATCGATTCCGCGAACTCCTTGCGGATCGTGCCTTCCGCAGCATCTGCCGGGTTGGTCGCACCCATCACTTCGCGGTTCTTCGCCACGGCGTTTTCGCCTTCCAGCACCTGCACCACAACCGGGCCGGAGGTCATGAAAGCCACCAGGTCGTTGAAGAACGGGCGCTCCTTGTGGACCGCATAGAAGCCCTCGGCCTGCTCCATGGTCATATGGATGCGCTTTTGCGCGATAATGCGCAGGCCCGCGCCTTCGAGCTTGGCAATGACCTGGCCGGTGATGTTGCGGCGGGTGGCATCGGGTTTGATGATCGAGAAAGTGCGCTCGGTCGCCATGGGATTTTCTCCAGTAACGGATGTGGGTGATTTTGTGCGCGCCTTATATCCACCGAGCCGCGCGTGGACAAGCGAGCAGCCTGCACAGTTGCCGTTGGGGCGGTGAAATCAGCCCTGGGCCTTCTGTTCCCAGCCGCCGCGCTCGGTCTGCTGCCAGTAAGTGAGGTCGTGGCCGGCGGCCTTGTAATCGCGCCAGCGCGTCCGCGCCGCACCCACCGCCGCCTCGTCACGGCCGTCGAACAGTTCACACACCAGTTCGTAGTCCGGGATGGTCTCCGAAACGGCCCCGTCCGCAAGGAAGAGGACCTTCGCGCCGTTCGGGTTCTCGTCGGCGTCGGTCAGCCAGACCGGTTGGTGCGCCGCGTGCCCGTCAGCCTTGCTGCCGTGGGGCAGGAAGACACGATCGTTGTACGTCCACAGATGCGCATTGAGGTGCTCCACCCGCTCGGGTGAGCCCGCGACCACGACGGCACGGCGTCCGTCGCGCACGACCGTGCGTTCCAGCATCACCGGCAGCACTTCTTCGAGCGCCTTGAAGGTCAGGTGATAGAAGCGGATCTCGGTCACGGCAGCCGGGCAGGTCAGCCCTCGTAGTAGTCGCGCACGAACTGGTCCATCGTGCGCACCGCGAAGCCCGAGGCACCCTTCTCCATGAGCGGCAGTTCCTTGTCCGACCAGGCGACGCCCGCGATATCCAGGTGCGCCCAGGGCAGGTCATTGGTGAAACGCTTGAGGAACTGCGCAGCCGTGATGCTGCCGCCCCAGCGCGGGCCCACATTCTTCATGTCCGCACGCGGGGAGTTGATCTGCTTGTCGAAGGCCTCGTCCAGCGGCATGCGCCAGATCTTCTCGCCGACGGCATTGCCCGCCGTGACGATCCGCTCGGCCAGTGAATCTTCCGACGCATAGAGCCCGGAATACTCACGGCCCAACGCCACCATGATAGCGCCCGTCAGGGTCGCGAAGTTGATCATCACATCGGGCTTGAAACGCTTCTGGGTGTACCAGAGCGCATCGGCCAGCACGAGGCGGCCTTCGGCATCGGTGTTGATCACCTCGATTGTCTGGCCTGACATCGACGTGACGATGTCGCCCGGCCGCTGGGCGTTGCCGTCGGGCATGTTCTCCACGAGACCGACCACGCCGATGACGTTCGCCTTGGCCTTGCGGGCCGCAATGGCGTGCATCGCACCGATCACGGTGCCGGCGCCGCCCATGTCCCAGATCATGTCTTCCATTCCGCCGGCCGGCTTGATGGAAATGCCGCCGGTGTCAAAGGTCACGCCCTTGCCCAGCAGCGAGACGGTCTTGGCGTCCTTGCCGCCGCCGTTCCACTGCATGATCACCATCTGGGATTCCTGGGCACTGCCCTGTCCCACCGCAAGCAGGGCATTCATGCCTAGCTTCTTCATCTGGGCCTCGCCCAGCACCTCGACCTTCACGCCCAGCTTGGTCAGCTTGCGGCACTGGGCCGCCATCCATTTTGGCGTCTTCACGTTGCTCGGCTCGGATACGAGGTCGCGGGCGAAGTCCACGCCGTCTGCCACGGGCTCGAAATCGGCGTAGCCGCGCCTCGCGGCAGCCGCACCCTTGACCATGAACTGGATCCGGTCGGGTGCCGCCCCGTTCTTGGATCGCGTCAGGTACTTGTCATAGGTATAGGAACGCAGACGTGCGCCGCCGGCCATCGCGGCGGCCAATTCCCCGCCACGCACCTTCGCGCCCTTCGGGGCTTCGGCCATCACGCTGGCGGATTTCGCAGACAGGCCGCCGACAGCCTTGTAGATCGTCGCACCCAGTTCCTGCGCCTGCAGCGTATCCAGGTCGGCACCGGCACCGGCTCCGACCAGCAGGATGTTCAGCGTCTCGCGGCCGTGCGGCGCAAGGACGGCCACACTCTCGCCTTTCTTGCCGGTGAAGTTTCGCGCTTCAATGGCGCGTGCCAGCGCCCCGCCTGTGGCCTTGTCGATGCTCTTCGCCGAAGTTCCCAATGCACCATCGGACCCAACGAGCAGGACAACCATGCCGCGGGAAGGAACTTTCGGTTCGGCAAAACTGATTTTCATGACGCTCACTTCCATCAAAGACCGGTTTGCGGACAATCGGACCCAAGGTCGGCTTCTTCGAGGTTTAGAGCACCCGCCGGGCGCACGCAACATGGCCCGGCGGGCGCTCACAGGTATTTGTCGCCAGAATCCGATCTGCTACAAACCCCCGTGCCGGAATACATGTTTATTTTGCGAATCAGGGGCTTGAGGGACGATTCCTTCACTGTCTCGCGCCCGGAGCGGCCATGAAGTCGATCGGCAAGTACATCTTCAGACAACTCGTGCTGGCGACGGTGTTCGTCACCGCGGTTCTGACCGTGCTTGTTTCCCTGTTCGGGTCGCTGCGCCTGATCGATTTTATAGTGAACCGTGGCCTGCCGATCTCGGTCCTGTTCGAAATGAGCGGCCTCAACCTGCCAAAGTTCATTGCCGTCCTTTTGCCGATCGCCGTCTTCGCCGCCGTGCTGGTCGTCTACAACAAGCTGCGCAACGATAGCGAACTGGTCGTGATGCGCGCTGCGGGGATCAGCCCGCTGGCCATGGCGCGGCCCGGGCTCATGCTCGGCCTCGTCTGCGTGATTGTCGCCTATGCGATGCACCTGTACCTGGTTCCGGCCTCGATCCATGCCTTCAAGCAGAAGGAAACGAACTACAGGAATTCCTACGGCAGCGTCCTTCTGCAGGAACAGCGCTTCAACACGCCGATCGACGGGCTGACGATCTATATCCGCGAACGGACCGGCGAAGGCGAGTTGCGCGGCATCTTCGCCCACGACTTCCGCGATCCCGAACGCCCGGTCACCTACACCGCCGAACGCGGCACAGCGGTCCAGTCCCCGGAAGGCACCCGGGTCGTGCTGTTCAACGGCAGCCAGCAGGACGTCGACCGGGCGTCAGGCCGGCTGACCCTTTTCAACTTTGACCAGTATTCACTGGACCTCAGCATCCTGAACGAGTCCGTCCAGCCGAGATGGCGCGAGCCCGAGGAGCGCTTCCTCGGCTCGCTCTTCCGCCCCGGCGACAGCGTCCATGACGCCTACTATGCAACGCACCTGATTGCGGAAGGCCACCGGCGGCTCACCACACCACTCTACATCCTCGTGTTTGCGACCATCGCAATGGCGGCGATGCTGTCCGGAAACTTCAGTCGGCGCGGCAACACCACGCGCATCCTCGTGGCAATCGCGGCGATCTTCGCGATCCAGGTTGCCTCGCTCGGACTGTTCAACATCTCGAAACGGACTCTCGCCGTTATCCCGCTCGTCTACGCGTTTCCTGTGGCATGTTTCTTCGGGGGCCTGGTCATCATCATGCGCGCGCGCCTGCGCCGGCCTGCGGGCATCATGCCCGAAGCGGCCAGGGCCTGAGCCGTCGCCATGATGTCGTCACCCACCATATCGTCCTACATCCTGCGGCAGTTCCTTCTGTGGTTCGCGGTCATGTTCGCGACCATGCTGGCGGTGATCGCACTCATTGATGCCATCGAGCTGCTGCGCCGCGGCAGCAACCACGCCGGTGCAACAGCTTCCATCATCACAAGCATGGCCCTGCTGCGCGCACCGTTCCTCGCCCAGGAAGCAGTCCCCTTTGCGGTGATGTTCGGGGCGATTTTCACCTTCCTGAAGATGACGCGCAGCCACGAGCTGGTCGTAGTGCGCGCGGCGGGCGTTTCGGTCTGGCAGTTCCTGATGCCGGCCGTGGCCGCGGCCATCCTGTTGGGCGTGTTCACCGTGACCGTGCTCAATCCGCTGTCGGCGATCATGCTGTCGCAGTTCGAGGAACTCGAGGGCCGTTACCTGACCGGACGTTCATCCCTGCTGGCGGTATCTTCGCAGGGCATCTGGCTGCGCCAGACAGGCATCGAAGGCGAAGGCCAGACGGTGATCCACGCCGAGCGTGTGCAGCCGGACGACCTGTTGCTGGAAGATGTGATTGTCTTCGAGTTCGGGAACAACGACCGTTTCGTCGGCCGCATCGATGCCAAGCGGGCGCAGTTGCTTGACGGCCGATGGGATATCTCCGATGCGTGGCTGACCCGCCCGGGACGCTCGGGCCAGTTCGTTGAACATCACGAACTGCCGACGGACCTGACGGCGGACAAGATCCAGGAAAGCTTTGCAAGCCCCGAGACCGTTGCGTTCTGGAACCTGCCGCGGTTCATCAAGGTCCTTGAGGACACTGGCTTTTCGCCGGTGGCACACCGGCTCCAGTTTCATGCGTTGCTCGCCGAACCGATGCTGCTGGCAGCGATGGTGCTGATCGCCGCCGTGTTCTCGCTGCGCCTCACGCGGCGCGGCGGGACTGTCCTGCTGATCGGCGCAGGGGTGCTTGCCAGTTTCCTACTGTTCCTGCTGACCAACGTGATCCAGGCGCTCGGCCTCGGCTCCAATGTTCCGGTCGTCCTCGCCGCATGGACCCCGGCCGGTGTCAGCCTTATGGCCGGGCTCGCAATGCTGCTGCACCTGGAAGACGGATGATGCGCCGTTGGGGGGGATTCCTGGCGGTTCTGTCCGCCACCTGGATCGCGATGGTGGTGCCCGCGATGGCGCAGGGCGTGAGCGAAGACAAGCAGCCTGTCCTGATGGAAGCGGACGAGCTGAATTTCGACGAAGACCTCGGCACGGCGACAGCGCGGGGTAATGTCGAGATTGTCCAGGGCGAACGCGTCCTCAATGCCGATGCTGTGACCTATAACCAGCGCGATGACATTGTGACAGCGTCGGGCAACGTGGTCCTGCTGGAGCCGACAGGCGAGGTCCTGTTTGCAGAGTTCGCGGAACTGACCGGCGACTTGCGCGAGGGCTTCCTGCGCGGCTTCAGGATGCTTCTGACAGACGACACCCGCCTCGCGGCGGTGAGTGCGCAACGTCGCGGCGGCGTCGAGACGGAGCTGACCCGTGCCGCCTATTCCCCGTGCGTGAACTGCACCGACGACGATGGGGAGCCGATCTGGCAGGTCAAGGCGCGCCGGGTGGTCCACAATGCGAATGACCAGGAGGTCGTCTACAGTGACGCGACGCTCGAGTTCCTGGGCTTCCCGGTCGCCTACACGCCCTATCTCAGCCACCCGGACCCCACGGTAGAGCGCAAGAGCGGCTTCCTGACCCCGACCTTCGGCGTGTCGAGCCTGCTCGGCTCGTCAGTGCAGGTGCCGTATTTCTGGGCCATCAACCGCGAGAGCGACTTCACTTTCGACCCCATCTTCTCGTCCGACAACCTGCCCGTCGTCACCGGTAAATACAGGCAGCGGTTCGCGGATGGCGAACATTTCATCCGCCTTTCGGGGACACGTGACAGTGCTCAGGTCGGTAAGAACCGTCTGCGCGGACATATCGATTCAGAGACCCGGTTCTCGATCAACGAACTCTGGCGCTGGGGCCTCGACGTCAAGCTAGCCAGCGACGACACCTATCTGCAGCGCTACGGGTTCCTGAAGCAGGACACGCTACGCAACCACCTGTTTGCGGAAGGCTTCGGCGAGCGCAGCTATGCCGTTGCCGAAGGATACTATTTCCAGGGCCTGCGACAGAACGACGAGCAAGCGGAAACGCCGCTCGTTGCCCCCAAGCTGAACTACAACTATGTCAGCGAGCCGAACAGCTTCGGCGGCATGACGACCCTCGACACCGAGGTTCGCTCCATGACCCGCGATGATGGTGCATCCAGCCAGAAGTTCAGCCTGATTCCCGGCTGGCAGATTTCCCACACGGACAGCCTCGGCACGATCACGAGCTTCCGCACATCCCTGCAGGGCGACGTCTACAACACCCAGGACGTGACGACGGCGCGCGGGCCGGACAGCGGCGTTTACGGCCGGATATTCCCGCAGGCGATCGTGAGTTGGCGCTACCCGTGGGTCCGCCGGAGCGGGCGCACCAGCCAGATTATCGAGCCGCTCACGGCGCTGGTCCTGGCGCCGAACGGCGGCAACCCAGACGAGATTCCCAACGAGGACAGCCAGTCAGTCGAGTTCGACGAGACCAATCTGTTCCGGGCGAACCGGTTCTCAGGCACGGACCGCGTCGAAGGCGGCCAGCGCATCGTGTACGGGCTGCGCACAGGTTTCTTCGGCGCAGGCGGCGGCAGCACCACTCTGATTGTCGGCCAGTCATACCGGTTCCGCGACGACAGCCCGTTCAATACAGGCTCGGGCCTCGAGGACCAGCTCTCGGACATCGTCGCAAGCCTGCAGGTGTCGCCGAGCAACTATTTCGACCTGCTCTACAAGACCCGTTTCGACAAGGACTCATTTCGCGCACGGCGGACGGAGATCATCGCATCGGCCGGCCCGAAGGCCCTCAGGCTCGATCTGAACTATGTGTTCTTCGACAAGACCAACGAGTTCGCCGACCGTGAGGAGGCGACGGTTGCCCTGACATCCCAGCTGACCGAACGCTGGTCGGCCCAGGCTGACACGCGGCGCGACCTCACATCGGAAGGCGGTGCCCTGTCCTATGGCGCATCGTTGCGTTATGAATGCGACTGTATGGACTTCTCGCTGGATTACCGGCGTGACTTCACGCAGGACCGCGATGTGCCGCCAACAGAATCGCTGATTTTCAGGATCACGCTCAAGAGCCTCGGACAAGTGTCCTCTGCGGTGTTCTAGAATGACCATCCTCAATCAAAACCAGAATTCGCTGTTCGCCCACATGTTCACCAATGCCGCGCGTTGCGCAGCTGCGGCCCTGCTCGTCCTGTCCACGTCCTATTCGGCGGTCTCGGCACAGGACGTCCAACGCATCGCGGCCGTGGTGAATGAGAAGGTCATCTCGATCTTCGACGTGCAGCAGCGCATCCAGATCCTGATTGCATCGTCCGGTCTGCCCAACACGGTGGAAACCCAGCTGCGCATCACGCCCCAGGTATTGCGCGGGCTGATCGACGAGGCACTGCAGACCGAAGAAGCCGAACGGCTGAATGTCCGAGTCACGCAGTCCGAAATTGATGCCGCCATCGGCCGTATCGAGCAGTCCAACAATATCCCCCGGGGCGGTTTTGAAACCTTCCTGCGCCAGCAGGGAATTTCGACCGAAGCGGCCGTCGACCAGATCCGTGCGAACATTGCCTGGCAGAAGCTGCTGTCGCGCACGGTGATCCCGACCATCGAGATCGGCGAGGAGGAGATCGACGCGGTCATCCAGCGGATCGAGGCGAACAGGGGCGTGAAGGAGTACCGGGTGGGCGAGATCCTGCTACCGGTCGACAACCCGGCAGATGCCGACGAAATCCGCGAACTGGCAAAACGGCTGGTCCAGCAGATCCGGGGCGGCGCCGATTTCCGCGCGGTCGCCAGCCAGTTTTCCAAGAGCGCCTCTGCCGCCACGGGCGGCGATATCGGCTGGATCCAGGCGGGGAGCCTGGAGCCGTCTCTCAACACCGCCATCACCTCGATGAATGTCGGCGAAGTTTCCGCCCCGATCGATACCGCCGACGGAATCGCCATCGTCACCCTTGTCAGCCAGCGCACCAACGAGCCGGCCGAGGCGGGCGAGCGCACCGTGCAGCTTCGCCAGATGCTGATACTCCTGGACAGCAACGCCGCCCAGTCAGACGTCGATGCCGCCATGGCCAAGGCGCGCGAGATCGTCGCGAATGTCCGCGGCTGTCCTGATTTCGCCGCCGCGGCAGAGGCGGCAGGCACCCCGCAGCCGAGCGACCCGGCAACCTTCAAGCTGAAGGACCTGAACGCCCAGCTTCGGACCATCGCGGCCAACCAACCAGTCGGCGAGGCAAGTGCCCCTATCCGCCAACCTGCAGGCATCCAGGTCGTGATGATCTGCGACCGACAGGACGAGACAGGGCCCGACCGGGGCGAGATCCGGCAGACCCTGTTGCGTGATCGGGTCGACATGCTTTCGCGCCGCTACCTTCGTGACCTGCGCCGCGCAGCCTTCGTCGACTTGCGTGTTTGACGCCGGCCGCCTTCCGCCGCTCCGCGAAATTGTCGGCCGCTTTGACATTGCGGCCCAGAAGTCGCTCGGCCAGCATTTCCTGTTCGATCTCAACCTCACCCGCCGCATCGTCTCTGTGGCGGGAGACCTCGGCGGGCAGAATGTCATCGAGATCGGAGCCGGCCCCGGCGGCCTGACCCGCGCCCTGCTCGAAAGCCCGGCGCAGCATGTCTTTGCAGTCGAACGTGATCCGCGCGCCATCGCAGCATTGCGCGACCTGGCAGGCCATGCTGGTGGCCGGCTGACGGTGATCGACGCGGATGCGCTTGGCTACGACCTCGCCGCGGCGGTGCCGGCGCCCCGGCGGATTGTCGCCAATCTTCCCTACAACGTCGGAACGCCGCTCCTGGTGGACTGGCTCATCCACGCGCAGGACTTTCTCGGCTTCACCCTGATGTTCCAGAAGGAGGTGGCCGAGCGTATCGTCGCGTCGCCGGGCACCAAGGCCTACGGGCGGCTTTCCGTCCTGTCCCAGTGGCTGACCGACACCCGAATCATGTTCGATATCCCTGCTTCGGCCTTCGTACCGCCGCCGAATGTGACGTCTTCCGTCGTCAACATGACGGTGCGCCGCGAACCGCGCGCCCCGGCCCGGCGCGAGACGCTGGAACTGGTGACACGCGCCGCCTTTGGTCAGCGCCGGAAGATGTTGCGCCGGGCGCTGTCATCACTGGGAGGTACCGAACTGCTTGCTGCAGCGGGTGTTGCGGAGGACGCACGCGCGGAAGATCTGGATATCGGCCAGTTCTGCGCCATCGCCAACGCGTTCGACAGCAGGTAGCGCTGAGCGCGACTAAGCGTCCGCGGGGCTGTTCAGAGGCAGGGAAATACGGAAGCAGCAGCCGTCCCCGGTGTTCTCGACGCCGATCCGGCCGTTTATACCGGTGACGATACGCTCCACCACGGAAAGACCAAGTCCGGTCCCTTTCCCCGCCGCCTTCGTCGTGAAGAACGGCTCGAAGACCGAGGCGCGTATCTCTTCGGGAATCCCGCCGCCGGTATCGGAAATCGAGATTTCAGCATGGTCTCCGCTGGCCTCGACAAGGACACGGACCCGGCGCGCGGCATCCTGCGCAGTGCCTGCGTGGTTCAGGATCGCATCGCGGCCATTGGAAATCAGGTTTACGACCACCTGCTCCAGGTGGATCGACTTGCCGGTCGTGAAGACTGGCCCCTCGGACAGGGTCAGATCGAGCGCGATATCGTCCTTGGCCAACTCGCTGGCGAACAGTTTCGTCGCCGAACTGACCGCCTCACCGATGTCGAACGGCTGATCGCCCGGCTCAAGGCGGCGCGCGAAACTTCCGATGTGTTCGATCAGCTCGCGCAGGCGCCCGACCTGCTCTGAGATCGCCTGCAAGCGTGCCTCGACATAGGCCGGATCGCCGTTCTCACCTTCCATTTCAAGCAGCGCGTTCTCGGCCGCCATGTTGATGACGGCAAGCGGCTGGTTGATTTCGTGGGCGAGTTTCGCCGCTGTCTCGCCGAGGCTCGTCAGCCGGTCGGCATGGGCAAGCCGCTCGTTCATATCCTCGCGCAGCGACTCATCACGAACCAACATCACCACGTCCTGGCTGCCTCCCTTGTCCAGAGGCCGCGACATGGTGCGTTCGATGGCGCGGCGCGCCGAACCGCGTGTTATGGAGGAATTCACTCTAGCGGTTTTTTTACAGCTGCCCGAAACCCCGAACCAACCGTTCCGGCGGGAACAGGACGGTTACGACCGTTCCCTTTCCGACCTCGCTGACCAGTTCGAGGGTTCCCCGGTGCAGTTCCACGAGGGACTTGCAGATCGACAATCCGAGGCCTGTGCCGCTGTGTTTTCGCCTGTAGGGGTCGGCAACCTGGCCGAAGGGTTCCAAGATTTTGCGAAAATCCTTTTCGGCAATGCCAATACCGGTGTCGGATACCGTCAGCGCCAGAGTCCGGTCTTCGTGCTCCACAACGCGGATCTGGACGCTCCCCGCAGGCGGGGTGAACTTTATCGCGTTGGAGAGAAGGTTGAGAACGATCTGCTTGAAGTGGCGTTCGTCCGCCCGCAGCAGCGGGGTTCCCTTCGGGTCGTCATACAACAGCGACACTTCGCCCGCGTTGGCCTGCTGGGCGACCATGGAGATGCAGTAATTTATAGCCTCGGAGACCACGACCACCGTTTCGTCGACGGGCATTTCGTGGGCCTCGATCCTCGACAGGTCGAGGAGATCGGTAATGATTTGGGTCAGCTGCGTGCCCGCTTCATGAATCAAATTCGCGTATTCGAGATTTTTCTCGTTTCCCAGCGGCCCGAAGGCCTCCCCTGCGAGAACCTCGGAAAACCCGACGATGGCGTTCAGCGGCGTGCGGAGTTCGTGGCTCATATTGGCTAGGAAATCGGATTTCGCCCTGTTAGCGAGTTCGGCCTGTTCCTTAGCCGCAAGAATTTGGCGTTCGATTTGTTTCCGGGCTTCGATTTCCCGTTCGACCGTTTCCAAACGTTTCTTCGTGAGCTTCAAATCCTTTATGTCAGTCCATAATCCTATGGAACCGATATGCTTACCATCGTCATCGTATATCGGCGTCGGATTGTTGATGCAGGGAATGTTTTCACCATCCGATCGCAGAAGAGAGATTTCGTATGGCTCGAATATCCCCTTTTTTCGCTTCTCTAGTTCGTACCGAAAAATTTTCGCGTTCGCCTCATCTACGACGTCGTAAACGGTGGTTTCGATCAGCACGTCTCTTGACCGTCCCAATATTCGACACAACGCGGGGTTGACATCCAACGTCTTGCCTTCGGCGTCGATGAACCAATAGCCCTCCCGGGTGCTTTCGAAGAGCCGATCAAGAATATGACGGTAGGGGTCGAAACCTTGGGTACGGTGCGCTAGCTACTCCCTGAAACTTCCTTTCGCATCAAAGTTCAAATCTCGGCGAAAATTCATGCACGTAGCCTTCGCGTTTCAATGCTCAATGAACGGGATTTTTCTCACCGCACCTATATAAAAGGTACAATAGTATTTCAACGGATGAGAAAACTCTCAACCTCACTTGCCTTCAACGGCGAACCGGACCCAGGCAGCGATGCGTGCGCGCGAGCTCGGGATCATCTAGTTCGTGAAGCCTGCCCGGGCGCGATGCGTTCGCGGCCCGGCCCCTTCTGCGGAGTAACGCCATGAAACGCGCAGACCCTTCGATCCCCGGGTTCCGTTATCGGACCCATGAACCAGAATACGAGCGTCTCGGGCTGCCGTTCTGCCGCCGCGATTCGCTCAGGAAGCTCTCGGTGCTGCTGGAAGAGGAAGTGCCGGAAAGCCAGCGCGCCCGCACGGTCACAGCCCGTGACGCAGAAGACGCACGAAATCCGAAAGGCCTTCCTGCCGCGTCCGCTTGAGGCGTTCGGCTTCCAGGATCGCCCGGACCTGCGCCACGCTGTCCTCGAAGTTCTGGTTGACCACCACATAGTCGTACTCCGACCAGTGGGTCATCTCGTCGGCGGCCTTTGCCATCCGGTTCGAAATCACTTCCGCACTGTCCTGCGCACGCGTGTTCAGGCGGCGTTCAAGTTCCGCCGTTGACGGCGGCAGGATGAAGACGCTGACGAGGTCCTCGCGCGCACGCTCATCGAGCTGCTGCGTGCCCTGCCAGTCAATGTCGAACAGGACATCCTTTCCCGCGTTCAGGGCCTCCTCAACCGGCCCGCGCGGCGTGCCGTAGTAGTGGTCGAAAACCTTGGCGTATTCCAGCAGTTCCTGCCGGTTCACCATCAGGTCGAAATCCGTCTTGTCGACGAACAGATAGTGCACGCCGTCCTCTTCTCCGGGCCGGCGCGGGCGGGTCGTGGCCGAGATCGACATGAACAGGTTGGGATCACGTTCAAGCAGCTCGCGTGAAATCGAGGTCTTGCCCGCGCCGGAGGGGGAAGACAGCACGAGCATCAGGCCGCGCCGCCTGATGTTCAGTCCGGTGTTCGCATCACTGACCATCCCGATCCCCCTACTCGACGTTCTGGACCTGCTCGCGGAACTGCTCGATCGTCGCCTTCAGGTCCAGCCCCAGCCGTGTCAGTTCGACATCCGCCGACTTGGAACACAGCGTATTGGCCTCGCGGTTGAGCTCCTGGCACAGGAAATCGAGCCGCCGTCCGACCGCCTTGCCATCGTCCAGCAATTCGCCGACCGCGGAAATGTGGACCCGCAGGCGGTCGAGCTCTTCGCGAACATCGGCCTTGCCCACCAACAGTGCCGCTTCCTGCGCGAGTCGTTCCTCGGAAAGACGCGGGTCCGCCTGCATGAGTTCCTCGACCAGCGTCCGCAAACGGGCGCGAATGGCATCCGGTTGCGTCGCCGCGGATTCCGAAGCCGCCTCGACCAGCGATCCCAGACCCGCGAGATGTGCACGCAGGACGCCCTCAAGCTGCGCACCTTCGGAAGCGCGGGCCTCCGCCATGCCGGCCAGCATGGACTCTCCAGAGCGGATCATGTCGCGCTGGCGTTCGGAGACCTCCTCATCGGACTCGCTGTCCTCGGCGCTCTCAAGCATGCCGCGGATCGAAAGTAGGCCTTCGAGGCTCGGCGCCGCTTCCGAGATTTCGCCCGAAAGTTCCGATCGAAGGGCGAGGACAGTCTGCAGGAGTTCGCGGTTCACCCTGTAGCTCGAGCCGGACTGGTCCCGGCGCTCGACCGACAGGCCGAGGGTGACATTGCCGCGCACGAACAGCTTGTCGGCAGCCTTGCGCACGGCCTGCTCGACCGCCTCCTGCCCGCCCGGAACCCGGCACCGGATATCCAGACCGCGCGCATTAACGCTGCGGCCCTCCCAGGTCCAGGTGAAACGGGAATCCTGTCCGGATGCGCGGGCGAATCCCGTCATGCTTTGCAGGGTCATCGCGGCCTTTCGGTGCGTGCGGAGAGGCGGCAAACCGCCTGCAGGGCTGTTGTTTTCATGGCGCGCCTTATAGCTTGGGGTCCGGTGACCAACAAGCCGGACCGGGAACTGCGGCAGCGACATGGGAAGGTTCGATTCTCCGACCAGCATCCTGATCACGGGCGCATCGAGCGGCATCGGGGCAGTCCTTGCCCAGACCTATGCCCGCGAAGGCGTGAACCTCGCGCTGGGCGGACGCAATGCCCAGCGTCTAGAAGCCGTGGCAGACGCCGTGCGCGCGGCCGGTGCAGATTACACCGTCGCCCGGGTGGACGTGACCGACGCCCAAGCCATGCGAGAGTGGATTGTCGGCACCGACAGGGAAACGCCACTCGACCTTGTCATCGCAAACGCCGGGATCTCGGCGGGAACACGGAAGGCCACGCGCGGCACGCCCGCCGATGCCGCGCGTATCTTCGCCACCAATGTCGAGGGCGTGGCGAACACAGTCATACCCATTCTGCCGCGCATGCGCGAGCGCGGGCGCGGGCAAATCGCGCTGATGTCCAGCCTCGCGGGATTCCACGGCTTTGCGGATGCACCCGCCTACTGCGCCAGCAAGTCGGCCGTGCGGCTCTACGGGACGGCCTTGCGCAAGTCCTGCCGCGAAGACGGTGTCGGAATCAGCGTGATCTGCCCCGGCTTCGTACGTTCACCGATGACCGATGTGAACGACTTCCGGATGCCGATGCTGATGGATGCCGACCACGCGGCCCGCATCATATGCAGGGGTCTTGCCCGGAACCGGCGCATCATCGCCTTTCCGTGGCCGATGTATATTGGCGTCCGGCTGCTCTCCCTTCTAAAGGGCTAGCGGACCACAGGAATGAAATCAGGGGGAAAACCGCTATGGACCGGAAACTGGAAAACAAGACCGCGCTGATCACGGGTGCGGCGCTGGAAGGCGGCCAGGGCGCGGCCGAGGCGCGCCTGCTGTCCGAGAACGGCGCGCGCGTCATCCTTGCGGATGTCCAGGACGAGGCCGGGGAAGCGCGCGCACAGGCCATTCGTGAAGCCGGCGGCGAAGCCCACTACCGCCACCTTGATGTGGCCGACGAGGACAACTGGGCGACGCTTATCGACAGCATCCGCGACGAGTTCGGCGCGCTCCATATCCTCGTCAACAATGCCGGTGTCACCCTGCGCGGCGGCAATGTGCTGAACACCTCGCTGGAAGACTGGAACCGGGTTGTGTCGGTCAACCTGACCGGCCCGTTCCTCGGCATTCGCACGGCGGCGCCGCTGATCCGTGACAGCGGCGGTGGGGCCATCGTCAACACCAGCTCGATTGCCGGACTGACGGGCCATTTCGCGACCGCCTACAGCGCGACCAAATGGGGCGTACGCGGTGTCTCGAAGAGCGCCGCCATGGCGCTCCAGGAGTGGGGGATCCGCGTGAACACCGTGTGTCCGGGCCTGGTGATGACACCCTTCGTCGCAGGCTCTGACGACTTCATCGAGGCCCTGGGTGCACAGACCCCGATGGTGCGCGGCGCGGAGCCCGAGGAAATCGCCTCGGTGGTGCTGTTCCTGGTCAGCGACGATTCCAGCTACATCACCGGCCACGATATCGCGGTCGACGGTGGGTTCACCGATTTCGGCGGCTACAATGCGGTGCTGAAACAGATCATGGCGCAACCTGGCCAGAAAATCTGACCGGATGGCCGGCAGGGCTGCTATGCCGGGTGCGCCTTCCGGTCCGTCAGGTAGGCGGTCAAGCCGCCCAGCAGCATCCAGAACAGGGCCGTGACCACGAGCGTGGACACAATGAACTGCGATGCCAGTTCCACTGGTATCGCGTGGTCCACATGGGTCCGCTCCACCGCAAAGAAATGTGGCAGGACAATCAGTGCGGCGCCGGCAATCCGCCAGAGCCAGGCATCACGAAACGCAATCAGGGCCAGTCCCGCCGCCGTGAACACCGTCGTCGCGATCGACCATGTCTGGCGGGCCATCAGGTCCGCCTCGCTGGCCATGCCGGGCAGCTCGGGCGGCAGGCTGAACGCCGGTGACAGGTGCACGGCGACAAATCCCGCCAGGCCCCAGACCACACCCTGCCTCCATCCATAGATACGGCCGGTAAATGCGATCGCCGCGGACAGGATCAGTCCAAAACCCACAGCCGTCACGAGGCTCGAAAAGAGCGAGAACATCGTCCGCTCCAACCCGTCCGATGGCGACCATTCACCCTCGCCATGGACGTGGCGTTCCCCGTCATCGTGGATATGAACGCTTTCCTGTCGGCTCGCCTCTTCCGCAGCCGGTTGCGCCTCCGCGTGGCCATGCGCACCGACGGCGTTCTCATAGGTTTCAGCTTCGAAGACGAGCGGGACCAGTTCCAGTTGCTGGGCCGAAAACACGAACACGCCAGCAATCAGCCCGGCCAGCAAGCCGGGATAGAAAATTCGCCGAAACATTGGTTCGTACCGGCTGGTTTCTAGTGGCAGGGAAACGCGAAGGAATGACGCGCATCGTGCGCGGCGTTGTGCAGCGCAGAGGAGTTCGCATAGGCGGCGCCCCAGATCAGGAAAATGCCGAACAGCAGGACAGATGCGGCAGCCACGAGCCTGCGGCGATCCGAACTATCGACGGCCCCGCCGACAACGGATTCAGACGGGGAATATTCGCTCGACATGTATCATCCTCCGTGGACTTCGCGCGAAACGCTCGCCGGTCATCGGCTGGGCGTCACCTTGGAGCGGGAAGTATCTGGCTTGCGGACCACGCCGCTTTCAGTTGCGGGGACAGCACCGGTATCTCACCGGTTTCCCTCACCGCCCGAGGCATTGCGAGTATGGTATTTCCGTTGATGCACCGCAACCGGCAAAACATCGTTCATGTGCCTGTTCATGAAATTTCCGGCCGTGCCAACACCTAGCGCGTCGAATTTCGCCGCTCGCGCTGGATGCGCCGCCATTTCGCGACATTGCGGTTGTGCTCGGCGAGCGTGCGCGCGAAGGCATGCCCACCTGAACCATCAGCCACGAAATAGAGATCCTTCGTCTCCGCCGTATGCAACACGGCGGCGATACTCTCGCGGCCCGGATTGGCGATGGGCGCGGGCGGCAGGCCGTCACGGGTGTAGGTGTTGAACGGGTGGTCCGTCTCGAGGTGCCTGTTCAGGAGACGGCCCGAGAATTCGCCCTCATCGGTCGCGAACCCGTAGGCCACCGTAGGATCGGACTGCAGACGCATGCCGCGCTTGAGGCGGTTGATGAAGACCGCCGCCACGAGCGGGCGTTCTTCCGGGACCCCGGTTTCCTTCTCCACGATCGAGGCGAGGATCAATGCTTCTTCCGGTGAGGACAGCGGCAGCCCCTCATCCCGCGCCGCCCATTCCCTTGCCAGCGTCTCCTTCATCGACGCCTGCATCCGCGCGACAATGTCTGCTCGCGTGTCACCGAGGCTGAAGTGATAGGTCTCGGGCAGCAGGGCCCCCTCGCCGACCTGGACGGGATCGGGAGCATCACCTTCGAGACCTTCCGCAAGGCTGAGAACAGCCAGCGCCTCACGCGTCGTCAGCCCCTCGGCGATAGTCACCCGCCGGACGACGGTGTCACCGTCCTGCAGCTTGCCAATGGCCTGCTGCAGGCTGACGGACGCGGGAAATGCATACTCGCCCGCGCGCATCGGCCGCTCGGATGCAAACAGCCGCAGCGCGACCCGGACCAGGCGCGGGTCAGCCGCAATTCCAGCATCCACGAGCCTGCGCACGATCGCCCGGCCGCTCGATCCGGGCGGGATCACGACCACCGTGTCGGCAGCCAGCGGACCCGGGTCCGTGTAGGCGCGGTGCAGCATCACGAAACCGCCGCCCGCCACGGTCGCCAGCGCAATCAGCAGGAACACGAAGATGGACACCATCCAACCCACCCGGCGATGCGGGCGCGGTGCGTATTCGTGTGTTTCGGGTGTCTCGCTCATGTGCCGGCGATGTTAGCCGGGAATGGGGGAGTCGTAAGGTCAGACCTCGGCGAAAACGAGGCTCGCATTGGTCCCGCCGAAACCGAAGGAATTGCTGAGTGCATAGCGCACCTTGCGCTCCTTGGCCGTGTGGGGCACGAGGTCGATATCGCAGGCATCCGACGGATCGTCGAGATTGATCGTCGGCGGGACAACATCCTTGTTGATCGCCATGATCGAATAGACCGCCTCGACCGCACCTGCCGCCCCGAGCAGGTGGCCGATCGCGGACTTTGTCGAGGACATCGACAGGTTGTAGGCGTGTTCGCCAAACAGGCGCTTGACCGCACCAAGCTCGATCTCGTCACCCAGCGGTGTCGAGGTGCCGTGTGCGTTCACGTAGTCGATGTCTTCGGGATTGAGGCCCGCACGCTTCAGTGCCGCCTGCATGGAGCGGAAACCGCCATTGCCATCCTCGGCCGGCGCCGTGATGTGGTGCGCATCGCCCGACAGGCCGTAGCCGACGACTTCGGCGTAGATATGCGCGCCCCGCTCCTTGGCGTGCTCGTATTCTTCCAGCACCACCACGCCCGCGCCCTCGCCCATGACGAACCCGTCACGACCCTTGTCGTAGGGGCGCGAGGCCTGGGTGGGCGTGTCGTTGTAGCCGGTGGACAGCGCACGGCAGGCCGCGAAGCCGGCGATGCCGATGCGGCAGATGGCAGCCTCCGCGCCGCCCGCAACCATTACGTCCGCGTCATCCAGCATAATAAGCCGGGCTGCGTCACCGATGGCATGCGCACCCGTCGAGCAGGCCGTGACCACCGCGTGGTTCGGTCCCTTGAAGCCGTAGCGGATCGAGACATGGCCCGAGGCCAGGTTGATCAGTGCGGAGGGGATGAAGAACGGTCCGACCTTGCGCGGCCCCTGCTCGTTCAGCAGATTCTCGCCGTTGGCGATGGTCTGCAGCCCGCCGATGCCGGAGCCGATCATCACGCCGGTGCGCCACTGGTCCTCATCGGCTTCCGGCTTCCAGCCGGAATCCTCGACCGCCTGCACCGCCGCCGCAATGCCATAGACGATGAACTCGTCGATCCGGCGCTGTTCCTTGGAGGACACGAAATCGTCAGCATTGAACGTGCCGTTCGTCCCGTCACCGCGCGGCACCTGGGCCGCGATCTTGGCGGGAAGATCGGAAACGTCAAACTTCTCGATTGTCCGGGCACCAGACTCACCTGCGGTCAGGCGGGCCCAGTTGTGATCGAGTCCCACGCCGAGCGGCGTGACGAGACCCATTCCGGTGACGACGACTCGTCTCATGGAATTCCGATTGCGGTGATTGTCGGTCGAATGGCCCGCAATGGCATATCCATGCGGGCCGGGTACCGTGCGTTAGTCGGCGGCTTCTTCGAGGAACTTCACTGCATCGCCGACGGTCAGGATCTTCTCCGCGGCGTCGTCCGGAATTTCACACCCGAACTCTTCCTCGAACGCCATCACCAGTTCGACGGTGTCGAGGCTGTCCGCCCCAAGATCATCAATGAAGCTCGCGTTCTCGGTGACTTTGCCTTCGTCGACGCCCAGATGCTCGACGACGATCTTTTGCACGCGCTCGGCAATATCGCTCATTTCTGCCTGCCCTCGGTTCTTGTTTCATGATCCCGGTACGGGATGGTTAAGCACGGGATGATTTAAGACGATTCGGTGACGGGGTTCCCCCCAAAAAACGACCGCCAATCCCTATCATAGCGCCTTATGACGGACCGTGGCCCGAAAACAGCGCCCATGGAGGGCGCGACTTAGCCGCGTTCGCTCGTAACGTCAAGCGCGCGCCGGTCAGATCATCGCCATTCCGCCGTTCACGTGGAGTGTCTGGCCGGTGACATAGGACGCTTCCTCACTTGCCAGGAAGACCGCGCAGGCCGCCACATCGTCGACCACGCCGAGCCGCCCTGCGGGGATTCGGCCCAGCAGCGCTGCCTTCTGGTCATCGGACAGGGCATCGGTCATGGGCGTCTCGATGAAGCCCGGCGCGATGCAGTTCACGGTGATCCCGCGGCCGGCGACTTCCTGTGCGAGCGCCTTGGTCATGCCGGTCAGGCCGGCCTTGGACGCGGCGTAGTTGACCTGTCCCGGATTTCCGGTCGCCCCGACGACCGATGTCACGGTGACAATCCGTCCCCAGCGCGCCTTCATCATGCCGCGCAGCACCGCGCGGCTGAGCCGGAAGGCGGAGGACAGGTTGACGTCGATGACCTCCTGCCACTCCTCGTCCTTCATGCGCATGGCGAGGTTGTCGCGCGTCAGGCCCGCATTGTTGATCAGGATGTCGACGCCGCCGCCGGCCTCACCCGCCGCCGCAATCAACGCGTCGGGCGCTTCGGGATCGGAGAGGTTGGCGGCAACGGCAAAACAGCGCTCCCCGAGTTCGCTCACCAGCGCGTCGAGTTTCTCCGCCCGGGTGCCGCTGGCCACGATCGTCGCGCCGCAGCCGTGGAGATGGCGCGCAATTGCCCCGCCGATGCCACCGGTGGCCCCGGTGACCAGAGCCGTCTTGCCTTGAAGGTCGAACATGCCGCGTCTCCTCTAGAGCGATCCGAGAAAATCTTCGATGTCTGCGGGGGTACCGACCGACCGCGCACCCAGGTCGCGGTCGATCCGGCGCGCCAGGCCCGTCAGTACCTTGCCAGCGCCCACCTCGCACAATTCCTCGACGCCGAGGTCGCGCATGGCCAGCACGCATTCTCGCCAGCGCACCCGGCTCGTGACCTGCTCGATCAGCAGGTTGCGGATCTCGTCAGGATCGGAGACCGGTGCCGCCGTGACGTTCGCGACCACCGGAGGGTTCGGGGCAGAGATTCTCGCCGTGGCCAGCGCATAGGTCATCACGTCGGCGGCCGGGTCGAGCAGCGAGCAATGAAAAGGTGCGCTGACCGGCAGCAGGATCGCGCGGCGCACACCGCGTTCCTTGGCAATTTCAACCGCGCGTTCGACGGCTGCGGCGTTACCACTGACGACGACCTGACCTTCGGAATTGTCGTTGGCGACCTCGCACACCTCGTCGCCGGCCGCCTCGGCAGCAATCTCCTCGACCTCTTCAAGGCTGGGGCCAAGGATCGCGGCCATGGCGCCTTCCCCCACCGGGACGGCGGCCTGCATGGCCTCACCGCGCGTCTGCAGCAGGCGGGCAGCCTCGGCCAGCGGGATCGCCCCCGCCGCGGCGAGGGCCGAATATTCACCGAGGCTGTGCCCCGCCACATAGGCGGCGATATCGGAGATGGACTTGCCGCCTTCCTGCTCGATCACGCGCACGACAGCCATGCTGACGGCCATCAGCGCCGGCTGGGCATTTTCCGTCAGGGTCAGTTCTTCCTGCGGCCCCTCGAACATGATCCGGCTGAGACGCCTTTCCAGCGCGTCGTCCACCTCCTCGAACACGAGGCGCGCCGCGGGAAAGGCATCCGCAAGATCCTGGCCCATGCCAACTTCCTGGCTTCCCTGACCGGGACAAACTATCGCGCGGCTCATTCTCTAACCCCCGAAAATCGAAACACGCCAGTCATATAGCCGGCAAATGCGTCCCGCAAGGCAGCAGAGGAAGCGCTTGCGCGGGCCTCCGGCTTGTGGTTATTACCGCCGCTCAAGCGGCACGGGAGAAATCCGCGCCGTACTCCTTGCCGGCGAAGCATGGTGCCCGCCGGCTATGACCGTGCAGCCGCGGCCCGGGATCGGGGCGATCGTCGGCGGTCAGTGAACAGCCAGAGGGAGTCGCATTCAATGCCACTCTATGAACACGTGTTTATTGCGCGCCAGGACATCTCCGGTGCGCAGGTCGACCAGCTCGTCGAGGCCTTCACCGGCGTTGTCGAGAATGGCGGCGGCAAGGTCGTCGGGACGGAGTCCTGGGGCCTTCGCAACCTTGCCTACCGGATCAAAAAGAACCGGAAGGGCCACTACGTCATGATGAATCTGGACGCACCGTCCGATGTCGTCACCGAACTTGAGCGCCAGCAGCGCATCCACGACGACATTCTTCGCTACATGACGCTCCGCGTCGAGGAAATCGAGGAAGGCCCGTCGGTGATGCTCCAGGGCCGCAAGGAACGCGGTCCGCGTCGCGACGACGACGATGACGGCGAGGAACGTCCGCGCCGTGCAGCACCCGTGTCGGATGACAGTTCTTCTGACGACAACTCCAGCGACGGAGACATCGAATAATGGCTATGGGACCCCGTGGCGGCGGACGCCGTCCGTTCTTCCGCCGGCGCAAGACCTGCCCGTTCTCGGGCGCCAATGCGCCGAAGATCGACTACAAGGACACGAAGCTCCTGTCGCGCTACATCTCCGAGCGCGGCAAGATCGTTCCCAGCCGCATCACCGCGGTGTCGGCCAAGAAGCAGCGTGAGCTCTCCCGTGCCATCAAGCGCGCGCGTTTCCTCGCTCTGCTGCCCTACGTCGTCGATTGATCGCAGACCGCCCGCGCAGCCGTAAGGCTGCCGGACGGAGCAGGAACCGATGCAGGGAACGGCAAAAAATCTGGCGCTGACACTGGGCGCAGGCGCGGCCGCGGCGATTCTGTTCGCCGTGCCGTTCGCCTTTGGCCCGGCCGCCGTGGCGCCGCTGACCCTGACCGGCGTGCCATTAGTGGCCGCGGGTCTAGGGCTCGGCGTCCTCGCGGCAATCGGCGCCGGGCTCACCGGCCTCGCCCTGGTCGCAATCTTTACACTGCTGCTCGCACTGGGCTCGGAGCCGATCGTCCTGTTCGCAGGCCTGTTCGTCATCCCTGTCGTCTTCTCGGTGCAGCAACTGCAGCGCACCCGCACGGACTCGCTGGGCTACATCGAGTGGCATCCGCCGCTCAACGTGATGGCCTGGCTTCTGGGCGGCGCGCTGCTGGCGATGATTGCCTTCGGCATCATGGTCATGCAGGGGCTGTCCGACCTTGATGCCATGACGAAGTCGTTCCTCGAGCCGACCCTGACCGGAATGATGCCCGAGACGGGCTATCACCACATCCGCAGGATGGTCGAACTTCTGACCCCGGTGTTTCCGGGTTCGGTTTTGGCCTTGTGGCTCGTGATGCTGTCGATTGCGACGGCGGGCGCGCTGGCCATTCTCCATCGCATCGGCGCCCTGCAAAGGCCAGCCCCGCGCATGGAAGACCTGCGCCTGCCACAGTGGATCCCGGTGGCGTTTGCCGTCGCACTCCTGTTCTGGGCTGTCGGTGACATCAACTACGCCTACCTCGGGCGCAACGCCGCCATCGCGATGATGGTGCCGATGTTCCTGTCGGGGGCCAGTGCGTTCCATGCGATCGCACGCCGGACACCCATCACTTACCTCGTCAATGCCGTGTTCTACGGCTTCATGGTCGTTTTCCCGCCCCTCATCGCGCTTGTCGCGGCGATCGGCGTGGCAGATCAAACTCTCAATCTTCGCCGCCGGATCGGGCTCCCGCCCGCTGGCCAGGAGGTCTGAAAATGCAAGTTATCCTTCTCGAACGCATCGAAAAGCTGGGCCAGATGGGTGACGTCGTCACCGTCAAGCCGGGCTTTGCGCGCAACTTCCTTCTTCCCCAGAAGAAGGCCCTTCGTGCGACCGATGAAAACCGCAGCTTCTTCGAGTCCCAGCGGACCCAGCTCGAGGCTGAAAACCTTGAACGCCGCAAGGACGCCGAGGCGGTCGCGAGCAAGATCGAGTCGCTCAACATCGTCCTGACCCGTCAGGCCGGCGACAGCGGCCAGCTCTATGGTTCAGTTACCGCGCGCGACATTTCGGATGCCGTCTCCGAGGCCGGTGTGACGATCGCACGCGGGCAGGTGATGATGGATCGCCCGATCAAGGAACTCGGCCTGCACCCCGTGCGCGTATCACTGCATCCGGAAGTCCAGATCGAGCTGACGGCCAACGTCGCCCGCAATGCGGACGAGGCAGAAATCCAGCGCGAGCGTGGCCAGTCGATCACCGAGATTGCCGAGGAAGACGAGGCTGCGGAGGCTGCGGTTGCATTGGCCGAGCAGGCCCTGGCCGTTGCCGACGACAAGTCGGCCGAGGCCGAGGCTATCGAGGGTTTGGTCGAGGAAGAAGTCGCCGAGCGCGTTGCCGAGGAAGCCGGTGATCCGGCTGACGAGGACGGCGAAGAGACCACCAGCGCCTGAGAGTGATCCTTGTTTTGCCCACGTGATCGAGTTTTGCTAGCGTTTCTCCCGGCGTCGTAACGAATCATTTGGCAGCGGGGGGCTGCGATGCTTCTGGCTCGGTTTCTCGGGGCGGTTTTCGAGAAGGGCGACCTCACGCTCATCGACGCGCGAGGTCGCACTCACAGGATCGGTGACGGAAGTGCACCGAAGGTCACCATCCGCGTCCATGACGGGGCGACGGAACGGCGACTGTTGATGAACCCGCGTCTCGCGGCCGGTGAGTCCTACATGGACGGCACCCTGACCATCGAGGAAGGATCGCTCTACGACCTCCTCGAACTGGTCGGGGTCAATATCGATGATTTCGAGAACCACTGGTTTTCGGATTTCAGCGCCTTCCTGAGCCGGCTGTCGCGGCGGGTCCAGCAATACAATCCGGTCGGCAAGGCCCAGCGCAACGTCGCGCACCACTATGACCTGTCAGACGACCTTTACGACCTGTTCCTCGACAGCGACCGCCAGTATTCCTGCGCCTACTTCGACGGCACCCACAACGACCTCGAACGCGCCCAGGAAGACAAGAAACGCCACATCGCCGCCAAGCTGCTTCTCAACGAACCGGGCCTGAAGGTCCTCGATATCGGCTCAGGCTGGGGGGGCATGGGCCTGTATCTCTCGAAGTTAACCGGTGCGGATGTCACTGGTGTGACGCTCTCGACCGAACAGCACAAGGTGAGCAAGCGCCGGGCCGCAGAGGCCGGCCTGTCGGACCGGGTCCGCTTCAAGCTCCAAGACTATCGCGACGAGACCGGCACCTACGACCGGATCGTGTCGGTCGGCATGTTCGAGCATGTCGGCGCAGGCCACTTCCTCGAGTACTTCCGCAAGGCCCGCGAACTGCTGAAGGACGACGGTGTCTTCCTGCTCCACTCGATTGGCCGCATGGACACGCCCGGCACGACCAACCCTTGGCTGCGCAAGTACATCTTCCCGGGTGGCTATACACCGGCGCTTTCTGAAACACTCTCCGCGATCGAGAAGGCCGGCCTCTGGGTCACCGACATCGAGATCCTGCGCCTGCACTACGCCGACACACTCCACCACTGGTACGACCGGTTCATGGCCCAGCGTGACAAGGCACTTGAACTCTATGACGAGCGCTTCTGCCGGATGTGGGAGTTCTACCTGCTGGGCTGCGAGATCGCGTTCCGGCGCATGGGCCAGATGGTTTTCCAGATCCAGCTTGCAAAGCATCAGGAGGCCGTGCCGCTGACGCGAGACTACATCACGGACTGGGAACGTTCGGTCCGCGCGGAAGCCCACAAGGCCGCCGAGTAGCGCATATACTCCCATGACGGGCCGGCCCGAGATTTATGTCGATGCCGACGCCTGCCCGGTGAAGGACGAGATCCTTCGCGTTGCCGAACGGCACCAGCTTGCCGTCCATCTCGTATCCAACAGCGGCATGTTCGGCTACCACGGCCACCCGCTCGTCACGCAGACGGTCGTCAGTGAGGGCGCGGACGCCGCCGATGACTGGATTGCCGAGCGGATCGGCGCGCACGACATCGTCGTCACCCAGGATATCCCGCTGGCGGACCGCTGCATCAAGGCCGGAGCGCTGGCCCTGCGCCCCAACGGCCGGGTTCTGGACACGGCCTCGATCGGGATGGCGCTTGCCACGCGCGACCTAATGACGGACCTGCGTTCGTCCGGCGAGGTGACCCGCGGCCCTGCCGCGTTTTCCAAAGCCGACCGATCGAATTTTCTCCAGGCGCTGGAAAATCAGGTGCAGTCCGCCCTGCGGTCAATCAACCGATCGTGACGGTGACGCCGCCGACCTGACGCCCCTCTTCCACCATCGCGTGGGCCGCACCAATCTCCTCCAGCGGGAGTTCGGCGGCCACGCGGCTGGTCAGCCGCCCTTCCGACATCCAACGCGAGATATCCGCCACGCTCTGCTGCTTGAACGCTTCGGGCATCGTGAAGCAGCCGATGATATGCAGGCTGGGTGCTTTCGGCAGCAGCGGGTAGAACGGGAACGGCGTCACCGGCTCCGCCATCGACGCATAGGCGGCGATCACCGCGCCGGTCTTCAGGATCTTCATGGTGGTCTCGAAGTTACCGCCGAGTTCCACCTCCACCACGCGGTCGACCCCCTTGCCGCCGGTCAGCTCCAGCACGCGCGCCGCCACGTCCTCGCTCTTGTAGTTGATGGTGTGGGCCGCACCGTCGGCCGACGCGCGTTCGGCCTTCTCGTCCGAGCTCACGGTGCCGATCACGGTGGCCCCGCCGTTGCGCGCCATCTGCACGGCGTAGTTCCCGACCGCACCCGCCGCGCCCGTCACCAGGATCGTCTGCCCCTCGACCGGCCCGTCCTTGTAGACGGCGGCATGGGCCGTCATCGCGGGAATGCCCAGGCACGCGCCTGCCGCAAAGCTCTGGCTGTCAGGCAGCGGGTTCGCGCGCGTCGCATCGATGGCGACGTACTCGGCCGCCGTGCCTTCCGGGCGGCGAAGGTGCGCCTCGTAGATCCAGACCCGTTCACCCACGCGAACCGCGTCTACGCCCGCGCCGACAGCCTCGATCACGCCCGCCCCGTCGAAGTGGGGGATCATGCGGTCCGCCATCATCGGCCCGCGATGTCCGGCGCGCCGTTTCACATCCAGCGGATTGATCCCGGACGCATGGACACGCACGAGGACCTGGCCTTCGCCGGCCTCCGGTTTCGGGTGATCACCGGTCCTGAACACCTTGTCCGCGTCCCCGAATTCTTCATACCAGGCTGCGCGCATACTGCTACCTCCTCATTTTTTCCCGGGCTTCTGCCGGATAATCGACACTATACCCGTTCACAAGAGCCCGGCGGCACAGGCAAAACCCGGATGCAAGCGGAAATCGGGACGAATTCACACGGCTTATCCTCATGTTCCACCAGACTCACGCCCGCTTCGCTACACTGTAACCGCGCTGACACCTATAGGGTGCCCCGCCATGACCACGAGCGACATAACTGATCCGATGGCAGAAGAAATCGCCAACGTAACCCGCCTGCACGGTGAGGAGGACCGACCGGGATTCCGCTCGCCGCCGCACAATTTCGAGGCGGAGATGGCCCTGCTGGGCGCGATCCTGGTCAACAACCGCGCCTTCGAGCGGGTGCAGGAATTCCTGCTGCCCGAGCATTTCGCCGACCCCGCCCATGGGCGCGTGTACGAGGCATGCGCCCACCTGATCGAGCGCGGCCAGATCGCCGATCCTGTGACGCTGAAAAACTATTTCAAGAACGACGAGGACCTGCAGGAGATCGGCGGCCAGGGCTATATCGCCGAGCTGGCCAACTCCGTCATCACGATCCAGAACGCGCTCGACCTCGGCCGCGAAATCTATGACTGCTTCCTGCGGCGCGAACTGATCGACATCGGCGACCAGGTTGTCAACGGCGCCTACGAATACGACATCGAAACCCCCGCGACGCGCCAGATCGAGCGCGCCGAGGAAATGCTGTTCCAGTTGGCCGAGCAGGGCTCGACCGAGACCGGGTTCCGTGACTTCAAGAGCGCGGTCACAGGCGCTATCGACATGGCCGCCGCCGCCTACAAGCGCGACGGACAGCTGGTGGGCGTACCGACCGGCTTTACGGACATCGACAAGATGCTGGGCGGCCTGCACGAGTCCGACCTGATCATCGTCGCCGGACGTCCTTCGATGGGAAAGACGGCCTTCGCCACCAACATCGCCTACAACGCCGCGGCA
Organism: Alphaproteobacteria bacterium; assembly: GCA_038117045.1. Taxonomy (GTDB): domain Bacteria; phylum Pseudomonadota; class Alphaproteobacteria; order UBA6615; family UBA6615; genus JABJAG01. Next base: position 59,686 of record JAYOFE010000015.1, read on the forward strand.
TCGAAGAAGACCGTGGAGGGCCCGGACGACACCGAGATCGAGGAAAGCGAGAGCGTTGCTTTCTTCTCGCTGGAAATGTCCGCCGAGCAGCTCGCCACGCGTATCATTTCCGAGCAGGCCCATGTGCGGTCGGACTCGATCCGCCGCGGCGATGTCCGCGAGGAGGAATACAACCGCGTCTTCGCCGTCGCCCAGGCCCTGCACGGCCTGAAGCTGTTCATCGACGACACGCCGGCGCTGACCATCTCCCAGATCCGCACCCGCTCACGCCGACTGAAGCGCCAGCACGGCCTTAGCCTGATCATCGTCGACTACCTGCAGCTCATCAATCCGCCGGCCAATAGCCGATCGGACAACCGCGTACAGGAGGTCTCGCAGATCACCCGTGGCCTGAAGGCGCTGGCCAAGGAACTGAGCGTGCCGGTGATCGCGCTGTCTCAGCTCTCGCGCGCCGTCGAGCAGCGCGAGGACAAGCGCCCGCAGCTCTCGGACCTGCGTGAATCGGGCTCGATCGAGCAGGACGCCGACGTCGTGTCCTTCATCTATCGCGAGGAGTACTACCGCGAACGTGAACGCCCGACCCCGCGCGACAGCGAAAAACAGGAAACCTTCCTCGAGCGCGAGCAGCGCTTCAACGACCTCCTTGAGGCCGCGCGCAACAAGGCGGAAGTCATCATAGCCAAGCAGCGTCACGGCCCCATCGGCACGGTGACCCTGCAGTTCAATGGTGATTACACCCAGTTCTCCGACCTGCAGGCCGACACCTACCTGCCCGAGGAGCGGTACTAGAGCCTTGGCCGCGGACCGGAGCGCCATCCACGACGGGAACAGCGCAACGCTGATTGTCGACCTCGACGCAGTCGCGGAGAACTACGATACCCTGCGGCAGAAATGCCCCGGTGCGGAGGTCGGCGCCTCGGTCAAGGCCGATGCCTACGGCCTGGGCCTGGAGCCGGTCGCGCGCACACTTCAAGCTGCAGGTTGCCGGACATTCTTCGTCGCGACATCCGGCGAGGGCCTCGCACTCCGGTACATCCTCCCGGCGGCGGAAATCGTGGTGCTCAACGGCCCGTCACGTGACTCGGTCAGCCTGATCCTCGACGCCAGCCTGTCGCCCGCGCTGAACAGCCTGCACCAGATCGACCTGTGGCGGCACAGCGGCGGCGACGGGGATGAGGCCGCCTCCGCCTACCTGCATTTCGATACCGGCATGAACCGGCTCGGCCTCGGCCCGGACGAGACGGAGACCCTGTTTGCCGATCCCTCGCACCTGCACGACATCTCTATTTCGACCGTAATGAGCCACCTGGCCTGTGCGGACACGCCGGAAGATCCGATGAACGCGGCACAGCTCACGGCGTTCCAGGACATCCGCGCACGGCTCGAGACCCTGATCGGGCCGGTGCGTGCCAGCCTCGCCAATTCACCCGGCGTGTTCCTTGGGCCGGAGTACCACTTCGATCTGGTCCGCCCCGGCGCCGCCCTGTTCGGCTTGGCCCCACAAGCGGGCACCCGCAATCCGATGCGTCAAACGGTTGAAATATATACAAAAATCCTGCAAGTCCGGTCCGTTGACACCCCCATGACCGTTGGATACGGTGCCGCCCATCGCGTGGAGCGGCCGTCCCGGATCGCGACGGTCGAGGCGGGATATGCAGACGGATATCCGCGCGCGGCGGGAAGCCGGAGCGGTGAGACCATGCATGCATACATCGCCGGCCACCGGGTTCCCCTCTTCGGACGGGTATCGATGGACCTCATCACGCTTGACGTCAGCGACATTCCCACGAGCCTGGCCGTACCCGGCCAGGAGGTCGAGCTGCTCGGCCCCCACGCCACGCCGGACAGCCTCGCCGCATCGGCGGGCACCATCGGCTACGAGGTGATCGCGCGCTTCGGCAACCGCCTGCACCGGGTCTATCGCGGCGGCGCGGCGCGGCGATGAGCTTCGTGCGCGCCATCGGCCGCGGCACCATCGCCGTGTTCGCGCTGATCGGGCGGATCGCCGGTTTCGCGGCGGCCGGCCTTTACCACTGTGTCACGCCACCTTTCTATCCCCGCCTGATCGCCCACCAGATGATCGAGATCGGCTACTACTCCCTGCCCGTGGTGGGGCTGACCGCCATCTTCACCGGCATGGTGCTGGCGCTGCAGAGCTACAGCGGATTTGCGTTCGCGGGCGAGGCTGCGATCGCCAACGTCGTCGTCTGGGGTATCACCCGCGAACTGGGTCCCGTGCTGGCGGGACTGATGGTGGCCGGACGTATCGGCGCCGCCATGGCCGCCGAGATCGGCACCATGCGGGTGACCGAGCAGATCGACGCCCTGACGACGCTGTCGACCAACCCGTTCAAGTACCTGGTCGCGCCCCGCCTGATCGCGGGCATCACCATGCTGCCCCTCCTGGTGATCGTGGCCGACGTGATCGGCGTGCTGGGCGGGTTCATCGTCTCGATCTACGACTTCGGCTTCAACCCGAGCACCTACCTGAAAAGCACCTGGGACAGCCTCGACACTCTTGGCTTTGTCTCGGGCCTCGTGAAGGCAGGCGTGTTCGGCTTCCTCGTCGCACTGATGGGTACCTATCACGGCTACAACTCCAAGGGCGGCGCCCAGGGTGTGGGCCAGGCGACCACCAATGCCGTGGTGTCGGCCTCGATCCTGTTGCTGCTGTTCAATTTCATCATCACCGCGCTGTTCTTCGCTTCATGACCGCCTCCACACCCGGCCCGGATGTGAAGATCGCCGTTCGCGGGCTGTGCAAGTCCTTCGGCCCCAAGCAGGTGCTGCGCGGCCTCGATCTCGACGTCGAGCGCGGCAAGTCGCTGGCCGTCATCGGCGGCTCCGGCACCGGCAAGTCGGTGCTCATCAAGAACATCATCGGGCTGATGGAGCCTGATTCCGGCTCCATACGCATCGACGGCCAGGAAGTGGTGGGCATGTCGCCCGCCGAGCGGGAGCCCATCACCCGCAAGTTCGGCATGCTGTTCCAGGGCGCGGCCCTGTTCGACAGCCTGCCCGTCTGGGAGAATGTCGCCTTCGGGCTGATGCAGGCCCAGGGCATGGGCCGCAAGGACGCACGCAAGGCGGCGCTGGCGGCCATGGCGCAGGTCGGCCTCGAAGCGGACATCGCCGAGCGCTCCCCGGCGGAACTGTCCGGCGGCATGCAGAAGCGTGCCGGGCTCGCACGCGCCATCGCCACAAAACCCGAAATCCTGTTCTTCGACGAACCGACGACCGGCCTCGACCCCATCATGGGCAGCGTGATCGACAACCTGATCGTGAAGTCGGTGCGCGAGCTCGGGGCCACCGCGCTCTCGATTACACATGACATGGCGAGCGCCCGGCGAATCGCGGACAATGTCGCGATGATCTACGAGGGTCGGATCGTCTGGCACGGGCCGGTCGCCGATCTCGACCACTCGGGGAACGAGATGCTCGACCAATTCATCAACGGACGTTCCGACGGGCCGATCCGCCTGCGGGTCGCGGGCTAGTCGATGGCGCGCGCGGCCAACCGTTTCGTCTGTCAGTCCTGCGGGGCGGTCCACGGCAAGTGGACGGGCCGCTGCGATTCCTGCGGCGAATGGAACTCCATCGTCGAGGAGGCCACCGAGGCCACGGCCCCCAAGGGCGTCACGCGTGCGGGCAGCAAGCCGGTTGCATTCACCTCGCTGGACGGCGCACCGGAAGACCGTGCACGACGCACCACGGGGCTGAAGGAACTCGACCGGGTGTGCGGCGGTGGGCTGGTGCCCGGCTCCGCCCTGCTGGTCGGCGGCGATCCGGGTATCGGCAAGTCCACGCTGCTGCTCCAGGCCGCCGCGGCGCTGGCCCGCGCGGGTGCCTCCGTCGCCTATATCTCCGGCGAGGAAGCGGTGGACCAGATCCGCCTGCGCGCCTCCCGGCTGGGACTGGCCGACGCGCCGGTCTCTCTGGCCGCCGCGACCAATGTGCGCGATATCCTTGCGTCGCTGGACACGGCCAATGGCGCGGATGTAGCGATCATCGATTCCATCCAGACCATGTACGCCGACACGCTGGACTCGGCGCCCGGCACCGTCGCGCAGGTGCGGACCTGCGCCCAGGAACTGATCCGGGTCGCCAAGCGGCGCGGACAGGTGCTGGTCCTGGTCGGCCATGTCACCAAGGAAGGCTCCATTGCGGGCCCGCGCGTACTGGAGCACATGGTCGATGCGGTCCTGTATTTCGAGGGTGAGCGCGCCAACCAGTTCCGCCTGCTGCGCGCGGTCAAGAACCGCTTCGGCGCCACGGACGAGATCGGTGTGTTCGAGATGACCGATGCCGGCTTGTCCGAGGTCGCCAACCCGTCGGAGCTGTTCCTCGCCGGGCACAGCGATTCCACCAGCGGTTCGGCGGTTTTCGCCGGGATCGAGGGCACACGGCCCCTGCTGGTCGAGATCCAGGCGCTGGTCGCGCCGACCGCGCTGGGCACGGCCCGGCGCGCGGTCGTCGGCTGGGATTCCGGCCGCCTGGCCATGATCGTGGCCGTGCTGCAGACCCGGTGCGGGCTCAACCTCGGCTACCACGACGTCTACCTGAACGTGGCGGGCGGCCTGCGCATCGGCGAACCCGCGGCCGACCTGGCCGTCGCGGCCGCGCTGATTTCCGCCCATATGGACGAGCCGTTGCCCGCTCGCACGGTCGTCTTCGGCGAAGTCGGGCTCGGCGGCGAAGTGCGCGGGGTCGGCCAGCCCGACACGCGCCTGCGCGAGGCGGCCAACCTCGGCTTCCAGCGTGCCCTCATTCCCGCGCGCACCGGAAAATCGAGCGGCAAATCGGGGGGCAAACCCGGTGCAAATGCGTTGCATTTCACGGAAATCGGCCAGTTGCGGGACCTGTTTGACCAGTTCGACGTTCCGCAGGGACGTAACGTGGTCGCGAGGGTCTGAACATGGACGTCGGCGGTTTCAGCGGTTTCGATATCGGCGTGCTCGCGGTCCTCTTTCTGGGCGCGCTGTTCGGCCTGGTGACGGGGTTCGTGCGCGGCGGGCTGTTTGTCGCCTCTTGGATCGGCGCCGGGTTGGTCACCATCTACGGCTACAACACCGTCACCCCGATTGCCGCGAAGTACATCAGCCCGGAATGGCTGTCCGACCTCGTCGCCGGTGCGGCGCTGTTCATCGTGGCGCTGATCGTCTTCCACCTGGTCAGCCACATACTCAGCGGCTGGGTACGCTCGGGACGGCTGAACGCGCTCGACCGCTCCCTCGGACTGCTGGCCGGGCTGGCCACGGCTGGAATTATCATCTGCGTGGCCTATCTGTTTATGAGCGACGTCTGGGGCGAAGAGCAGCCCGACTGGGTAGAGAGTGCGCGCACCCGACCGGCGGTCGAGCGCGGCGCACTGCTGGTCCGAGGCCTGATGCCCGAGGACCTGATCGGCCAGACCGGCGCGGCGCTTGAACGCGCCCAGCAGAAGGCAAACGACATCGGCGCCGCCAAAAAAGCGCTCGACCGGCTCACCAGCCCTCCGGAATCCACTGCGCCCCCGCCCAAGGAAGGGTATAAGGAAGGCGAACGCCAGAGCATCGAAGACCTGATCCGGAAGGCACAGTGATTCAAGGTATGACCACCCATCCGTTTCTGTCCCCGCACGACCCGGACAAGTTTCATGAGGAATGCGGCGTCTTCGGCGTCTACGGCACCGAGGACGCGGCCGCCCTGACCGCGCTGGGCCTCCACGCCCTGCAGCACCGCGGACAGGAAGCTGCCGGCATCGTCTCCTATGACGGCAAGCGCTTCCATCCGCACCGCGCACTCGGCCTCGTCGGCGATATCTTCGGCGACAGCGAGGTCATCCGGACCATGCCGGGCGATTCCGCCATCGGCCACAACCGCTACTCCACCGCCGGAGAGACGGTGCTCCGCAATGTGCAGCCGCTCTACGCCGACTACAGCTTCGGCGGCCTGGCGCTGGCCCATAACGGCAACTTGACCAACGCCCGCCAGCTGCGCCGCGAACTGGTGCGCACGGGTTCGCTCTTCCAGTCCACCATGGACACGGAAGTGATCCAGCACCTGATCGCCACCAGCCGGGAAAGCCGTCTGCTCGACCGCTTCATTTCGGCGCTGCGTGCCATCGACGGCGCGTACTCGCTGGTGGCGCTGTCCCGGCGCAAGATGATCGGCGCGCGCGACCCGCTGGGCGTGCGCCCGCTGGTCCTGGGCCAGCTCGGCGACGCCTGGATCCTGGCGTCGGAGACCTGCGCGCTCGACATCATCGGCGCCAGCTATGTCCGCGATATCGAGCCGGGCGAACTCGTCGTCATCGATGAGGACGGGCTGCATTCCCATCACCCCTCCCCACCGGTCCGCAAGCGCCTGTGCATCTTCGAGTACATCTATTTCGCGCGGCCCGATTCCGATGTGGACGGCACAAATGTCTACGAGGCGCGCAAGGCCATCGGCGCCGAACTGGCGCGCGAGAGCAATGTCGACGCCGACCTGGTCATCCCGGTGCCCGACAGCGGCGTACCTGCCGCCATCGGCTATGCCGCCGAGGCGGGAATCCCGTTCGAGCTTGGCCTGATCCGGAACCACTATGTGGGCCGGACCTTCATCGAGCCGACCGACGAGATCCGCCATCTGGGCGTACGCCTCAAGCACAACGCCAACCGGGGCCAGCTCAAGGGCAAGCGCGTTATTCTGGTGGATGACAGCATCGTGCGGGGCACCACATCGAAGAAGATCGTCGAGATGGTTCGCGCGGCCGGCGCCAGCGAGGTGCATGTGCGCATCTCCAGCCCGCCCACCCGAAGCCCCTGCTTTTACGGCATCGACACGCCGGAAGCCTCGGAGCTCCTGGCCTCCAATCACAATGTCGAGGAAATCCGCAAACTGATCAGCGCGGACAGCCTTGCCTATATCTCCATGGACGGCCTCTACCGCGCCATGGGAGAGGACGGGCGCAACAACGACGCCCCGCAATATTGCGACGCCTGCTTCAGCGGCGAATACCCGATCGCACTGACCGACTTGGCCGATGGCGACAACGTCAGCCAGATGTCGCTGCTGGCCGAACTGGCCTGACCGACTGGAATTTCCGAATGAGTGAAGGCGCACTTTCGGGCCGCGTGGCCCTTGTCACCGGCGCATCGCGCGGCATCGGAAAAGCGATCGCGAAGCGCTTTGCCGCCGAGGGCGCACATGTGGTTGCACTTGCACGCACCGTGGGCGCGCTGGAAGAGCTGGACGACGAGATCACGGCTGCCGGCGGCCAGGTCACGCTGGTGCCATGCGACCTGCGCGATTTCGAGGCCATCGACACGCTCGGCCCCGTCCTGCTGGAACGTTTCGGCAAGCTGGATATCTTCGTCGGCAATGCCGGCCTGCTCGGCGACATGACGCCGCTCACCCATTACGACGCGAAGCCGTGGCACGAGGTGTTCGACGTCAACGTCCACGCCAACTGGCGGCTGATCCGCACGCTCGACCCGCTGCTGCGCAAGTCCGATGCCGGACGCGCCATCTTCGTGTCCAGCGGCGCCGCGCGAAATCCCCGCGCCTTCTGGGGTGCCTATGCCGTCACCAAGGCCGCGCTGGAAACCATGGCGAAGGTCTGGGCTTCGGAAGTCCAGAACTCGGACGTGCGCGTGAACGTGGTGAACCCGGGCGCGACACGCACGAGCATGCGCGCCGCTGCCTTCCCGGGAGAAGACCCGAACACCCTCAAGACGCCGGAAGAAACCACCGACGCCTTCGTGGAACTCGCGTCACCGGCCTGCACGAAGCACGGCGAAATCATCGACCTCGGCTGACGGCAATACGCCGCCTATTTCTTGTGGTAGGGGTTCGCGCTCTTGCGGGTCTGCACCCGGATGGGCGTGCCTTCGAGCTGGAATTCCTCGCGGAAGCTGTTTTCCAGATAGCGCAGGTAGCTGGTCGGCAGGTCCTCGGGACGATTGCCGAACAGGACGAGCGTCGGCGGGCGGGCTTTCGCCTGTGTCGCGTAGCGCAGCCGGATCGGGCGCTTGTTGGCGGCCAGCGGCGGCGGGTGGTGGGCAAGGATGCCATCGAGCCAGGCGTTGAGCTGCGCCGTCGGCACGCGGCGGTTCCAGTTGTCATAGGCCTTGAGGACGGCCGGCATCAGCTTGTCGATGCCCCTGCCCGTCGCGGCGGACAGCGTCACAATCGGCGTGCCCGCACCCTGGGGCAGTGAAATCTGGAGCCGGTCGTAGAGCATCGCGAGCGCGGCCCGGGAATCCGTCACCAGGTCCCACTTGTTCACCACGATCACGAAGGCCCGGCCTTCTTCGATGATGTGGCGCGCAATCGCGAGATCCTGCTTCTCGAGCATCTGCTCGGCGTCGAGGACAAGCGCGGCCACATGGGCATACTGGATCGCATTCAGCGAATTGCCGACCGACAACTTTTCCAGCTTTCCCTCGACGCGCGCGCGGCGCCGCATGCCCGCCGTGTCGACCAGCGCGATCCGCTTGCCCCCGAACTCCCACTCGACCGAGATGGCATCGCGGGTGATTCCGGCTTCCGGCCCGGTCAGCAGGCGCTCCTGTCCGATGATCGCGTTCACCAGCGTGGACTTGCCGACATTCGGGCGCCCGACGATCGCGAGCTGGAGAACACGGTTGTCCTCTCCATCCGCGACTGCAACGGGCTCCTCGTCGAAGTCCTCTTCCTCCGGCTCGGGTGAGACGGCGGCGATCGGGTCAAACAGCAGGTGGATGCCTTCGCCGTGCTCGGCGGACAGGGCAATCGGCTCGCCTAAGCCCAGCGCAAAGGCTTCCATGTAGCCCGCCTCGCCCGCGCGGCCCTCGCACTTGTTGGCGATCAGCACCACATTGGCGTTGCGGCTGCGCAGCCACTGGGCGAAATGCTCGTCGAGCGGTGTGACACCCGCACGTGCATCGACCACCAGCAGGACCACGTCGGCTTCATCAATGGCCGCTTCGGTCTGGCGGCGCATGCGGGCCGGCAGGCTGTCATCGAAGGCTTCTTCCAGCCCGGCCGTGTCGACGATGCGGAATGTCAGGTCCGCGAGATGTCCAACGCCCTCGCGGCGGTCCCGGGTCACGCCGGGGCTGTCATCGACCAGCGCCTCGCGCCGGCCAACCAGCCTGTTGAACAGCGTCGACTTGCCGACATTCGGCCGTCCGACGATTACGACGGTCGGGATCATCTCGTGCGACTTTCTTCCGGACTAGCGAAACGCGGTGACCCGCGCGTCGTCGGTCTGGAAATAAAGCGTTTCACCGGCAATCGCGGGCGACAACGACACATCGTCCGGCATCTCAATCTGGCCGATCACCTCACCCGTATAGGGCGACATCGCAACCGCCAGTCCATGACTGCCGGTCACGATCAGCCGGTCGCTGGCTAAGACCGGGCCGTGCCAGTTCACCAGATCGGTGCGATCCTCGGGGTCCTCATAACGGCCAAGCGGGGTGACCCATTTGACCAGCCCATTGTCCGCCACCAGCGCAACGACATCGCCTTCCGTGGTCACGACAAACAGGAACCGGCCGGCAATCCAGGGTTGGTTGACCCCGCCGACCTCGGCCTCCCAGATGCGGCGGCCGCTGGCCAGGTCGATGGCGACCATGCGGCCCGAATGGCTGATTGCATAAACGCGGCCTCGGTCGATAACCGGGCGGCCGCGAATATCCGCCAGTGCGGATACGGCGTCGGCACGGCGCATCGCCGCCAGGTTGTCGCTCCACAGCTGGCGGCCGTTCTGGGCACGCAGCGCAAAGATTTCACCGGACGAGTACGGGACGATGACGATGTCGCCGTCGACGGCCGGGCTGGCGGAACCGAGCAGGCCCGCCGTTTCCTCGATCCCCGTGTGGGTCCAGGCTACTTCTCCCGTCTCCGCATTGATTGCGAACAGCTGGTTGTCCTTGGTGATCGCATAGACCTGGCCACCGAACGCCGTCGGCGCAGCGCGCATGGGCGCGGAGACAGGCGTGCGCCAGAGTATCTGGCCGGATCTCGCATCAAGCGCGACGACCTGCGCGAAGCCGGTACCGGCGTAGATGCGGCCCAGGTCATAGGCCACGCCGCCGCCCCAGTTGCCGTCATCCTCTTCCGGCGGCTCGATGTCGCTCTGCCACACGACTGCACCGTCCTCGGCCCGGCTGGCGGTGACCACGGCGTCGGTGTCCATGGTGAAGACCATGCCTTCGGCAATGACCGGGCCCGACAGGAGCGGTTCGTCATCCGCAGCGCCCGAACCGAAGTTGCGCGACCAGACCTCGACCGGCGCCTCGGACAGGGCGAGATGATGCATCGCGTGGTTCGCGAAGCCGCCCTGCTGGGGCCACTCGACGTTCACGAGGGGACGGGGAAGACGGATATCGAGATCCGCCACACGGGCAGACGGCTGTATCCGGTCCTGTCCGGCCAGAACCGGAATACGCTCGCCCGGCAGCGGCGCATCGTCGGACGCGCCCAGGAAATCGAGGGTGTCGCAGGCTGCAAGGGTCACCAGTGCCACTGCCGCCAGACAGACCCTCGCGGGCACGCGAATGCTCCGTCGCGTCATCTTCAGCTTCCGATTAGGGCAAGAAGTTCGCTCGCGCGCGCACGCGTCGCCAGCGGCGAGTCGGGATCCTCGACGATCGAACGCAGCAACTCACGTGCATCATCGGAACCGCCGGCCCCGATGGCCGACACTGCCAGGAACTCTCGTGCCGAGAACCGGAACGGGTTGTCGGGCGTGTTAAGCGGTTCCATGCGGCTGCGAACCTCGTCGCGGGACATCTGGTCCATGCCGTTGGCGACGGCAAAAACCTGCGCGAGGTCGCGGTAAGTCTTGGAATAGGTATCATCCGCGGCCAGCGCGTCGAAAACAGCGACGGCGTCGCCTTTCTTGCCGCTATCAGCGAGCAGGCTCGCCTCGCGCAGGCTCGCCAGGTACCTGTACCCCGTCGTCCCGTCCTGTGCGATTGCCTGCAGCTGGCCAAGCGCGCTTTCCGACGAGGACTGTTCTTCCACCACGGCGGCGAGGAATCGCTCGCTGTCCGCCATGCGAGCGCTTTCCTGGCTGTCCCGCCAGACCACGAAGGCAATCGTCGCGCCGACGATCAGGACGACCGCGCCAACGACATACGTGCCGTAGCGTTTGACCATCTCCTGGTAGCGGTCCTGCCGGACCTCTTCGTCTACTTCGCGAAACAATTCGTCGGACACGAAAACATTTCCTTTTCAAAGACTTCGCGCGAACACCCCGGCGCTATATCGCTATATGCCGCGGTAAAATCAACAGTTTAACGGGCTTTTGATGCAATCGCTGAGGGGTCGAACCATTCCTTAACCGAACGGGCGAATGATGTGTGTGTATCACAAAACGCACCGCGACGATGTATCGGCTCATACATACCCCACTCCTGCTGCTCGGCGCGCTCGCCTTGTCCGCCTGCGCGGACCCGGCGTCGCTGGCCGTGAGCAGTGCCAGCGTGGTAACGGCCTTCGATTCCGGCAAGACCGTGTCGGACCATGCCATGTCCTTCGTGACGGGGGACGACTGTTCGTTCCTGAACTCGCTGCGCGGCAAGGCCTGGTGCATGCCGGTCCTCGCCGACACGCCGCCGCCCCCGAATCAGGTCTGCTACAAATCGATCGCCTCCATGACCTGCTACCCGGTCGAGAACCCGCACGAAACGGCCTCCAGGCGCATCAACTGAGGGGTTGCGCCCGCGTCTGGACAGCCTCGCCAAAATGGGGAAAACTCCGTCACAGAACAGCAACGGATGATCGCCCGGCCGATGAGTTCCGCATACCACCTGAACCCGCAGAATCGCATACGTGGTCAGGTCACGTTCGACCGAAATGAACTTCGCACATTGCTGAACGAGTACAGCCGCCGGGTCGCGGCCGGGGAATGGCGCGACTACGCCATCGACATGCTGAAGGACCGGGCCGTGTTCTCCGTCTTCCGGCACGCCGCCGAGCATCCGCTCTATTCCATCGAGAAATACCCGGCCCGCGGCAACCGCCCGGACCGCTTCATCGTCTCGCGTGGCCCCCAGAAGCTGAAGCAGAGCCAGAGCCTGCTCGAGGTCCTGAACGCCATCGAGCGCCGGCCAAAACTGGTGGCGATCAGCTAGTTTTTCGGAGATAAAAATGCGTCGATTTTTGACGTATTTTTTCCAGAAACTACAAAAACTAAAACTGAAACCGATCCCGGTTGCGCTGCCGCTCGATCCGGGCCAATCCTGATACCTGCACGCAAGGAATGCGTGCATCCCGACCGGCATATACCTTTCGCCGGAGGGCCGAGAGAAACTCAGGAGCGCGCCATGGAAGGCATATAGCGCATAACGATCACCCGGGAGCCGCCTGCGCGGCTGCCCCGCAGCGCGTCCGCAGAGGAAGTGCGAGAACGGCCCGTCGACCAAACAGAAGCCGTCCCCCTCCGCGCGGTTCGCGGTATTGAGGCGGAGGGGCGCATTTTCCAGGCGCGGCTGAGCTACGACTACGACCACGAAGACGTCGTGGTCGAGATTCTCGACCCCCGTACCGGCGACGTCGTGCGCCGCCTGCCGGCCGACCGCGCGGCGCAGGAACACCAGGGCTTCCGCAACAGCGGCGCATTCCTCGATCGCGTGGCCTGAGCGGCCGATCCCGGCTTCCGCGACGCCGAGGCCCGGCGCTAGAGTGGCCGCCATGGGCAGCAGCACCCCGACACGCCAGACCCCCCGCCGTACGCTGTCCGGCCTCGACCGCCTGCTTGCAGACACAGAGACCATCTCCCGCCTCGCCGAACGCAAGGTGGGCCTGCTCGCCAACCATGCCAGCACAACCGCCGACGGCACACCCGCCAGTCTGGCCTTCAGCCGCCGCCTCTCGGAAGCCGGCGGCCCCGCCCTACACCTGTTTTCGCCGGAACACGGGATCACCCTCGGCTCTCATGCCGGCGAATCCGTAAACCACGGCACCGACCCGCTGACCGGGCTGGCTGTCAGTAGCCTCTATGGCGCGTGTGAGGCTGACGCGAGCGTATTCGACGGCATCGACACGCTGGTGATCGACCTGCGCGATGTCGGGGTTCGCTGCTACACCTATGCGGCCAGCGCAGCGCGTGCCGCCCGCACGGCTCTCGAACGGCACATCGAGGTGATCCTTTGCGACCGGGCAAACCCTCTGGGGCCCGGGTCAGAGGGCCCCCGTCCGGACCCGGGCCTCCGCTCGTTCCTCGCCTATTTCGATGTCCCCTTCGTCCATGGCCACACCGTAGCGGAGTTGCTGTCACGGCACGTCGCACCCGCTGTCGGTGAAGCGCCCTACCTGGTCTATCCAGCTGACGTCACCCGGAGTGCTGAGCTTGGCTGGACGCCGCCCTCGCCTGCCCTGTCGCACCCCGATGCCGTGGCCATCTATGCCGGACTGGTCCTGCTGGAAGCGACCAACATCAGCGAGGGTCGCGGCAGTTCGCTATCGTTCCGCAGCGTGTCTGCGCGCGGCCTCGATGCAAACGCGCTCTCGGATGCAATCAACAGCTGGAACAGCGGGTTCGCTGCACGCCCCACCACACTGACCAGCATGCGTCCGCCCGAGGACGGCGTACCCTTGCCAGCCGTCGTGATCTGGCCGCGCGGCCGCGAACGCCGACGGCCTCTCGCGCTCGGCGTGCATCTCCTTGAATGGCTTCACGGGGAACATCCGGGATTCGAATGGCTGCCCGGTGCGAACGGTTCTCCCGGCGGTGCGATCGACACGCTGTTCGGGCGGCGGGACCTACGCGAGAAGATCGACACCAACACACCCGCGGTGTCCATCCTCAACGCCTGGCTCTAGGCCGAAAGCGGGATTGCCTCACCCTCGACGATCACCTGCGCGATACGGTCTTCGTCATCGAGGATCACGAAGTCGGCCCATGTATCGGGCGCGATCCGCCCCCGGTCCCAACGGCCGATGAAATCCGCCGGATAGGCAGAGAGCCGCCGGCTGGCATCCTCGATATCCAGGCCAAGGGAAAGCAGCCGTGCAAAGGCCCGGTCCATTGTGAGCGCGCTCCCGGCCAGCACGTCCACGCTCCCGTCCTCGCCGAGGAATACGCTGTCGCCGCGCTTGGTCACCGTATGGCCGCCTAGCGGATACGGGCCGTCGGGCATGCCCGCGGCAGCCGTCGCGTCGGTTACGGCGAAAAGCTTCGGGATCGCCCGCAGGGCGGCACGGATGGCCCCGTCCGCGACATGGATCCCGTCGGGAATGATCGCCGCATACTCGCCCAGGGCCAGTGCCGCGCCGACGGTGCCCGGCGCACGGTGATGCAGCGGCGACATGGCGTTGTAGAGATGGGTAAACCCGCGTGCGCCGGCCGCCAGGGCATCGCGAACGGTCTCGTACTCCGCGTCCGTGTGCCCGATCTGGACAGCAATGCCCGCCGCCGCAAACCGCCGGATGGCGTCCATCGCGCCTTCCAGCTCGGGTGCGATGGTCACCAACTTGACGACCCCGCCGATACATACGGCATCGACGAATTCCGTGTCCGGCTCACGCGCATGGGGTGGCTGCGCGCCCAGCCGGCCGGGGTTGATGTACGGGCCCTCCATATGGGCACCCAGGACGCGGGCCTCTCCCGCCTCGCGCATCCCCTGCACCTCACCGATACCGGTGAAGGCCGTCGCCAGCACATCCTGGGGCGCGGTGACTGTTGCGGGCAGGAAGGACGTTGTCCCGTGTCGGGCATGAAGCCGCGCGGCGGTCCGCACCGCATCGGGCCCCTGCATGACATCCGCCCCGCCGCCGCCGGGCACATGCAGGTCGACAAACCCAGGGATGATGCGCGGCGCACCACGCGCCACCGCACCGGTCTGGATGGCGCGTACATGGGTGTCATGGACAAGCTGGCCCGATACCCAGCCCCCGGGTGTCAGGATGCGGCCGACCAGGCTCTGTTCGCTTATCGGTTCTGCCATACGATGGTTTCCTCCGGCGCGCGTCCCTGGGCCAGCATCAATGCGCCGATGATGGGGTCCTCATGGGGCTCGCGCACCCACGAGCGAAGCCGGTCCGGCAGGAACGGGTCAAGAGGTTCTGCAAGCCCGCCCACTAGTGCAAGCGGCACGCTGCGGGCCGGGTCCAGCGCCTCAGCCAGCGCGTCGATCTCGCGGCCCGCTTCCGTGATGATAACCAGCGCAGCCGGGTCACCCCGCCCGGCGCATTCGATCACCAGCGGCGCGAGCTCCGCGAACTTTGCAGGCTCCGCCCCCCACAGCCATCCGAGCATTTCCTCGCGCGTCTTGCCGCAGTGCTCGGCAATGGCGCGGTGCAGTTCCGATGCGCGGGCGTGGCTGCGCAGGTCCAGCACCCGAACCGTCTGGGCAATCGCCGTGCGGCCGATCCAGGCCCCGCTGCCCTCGTCCCCGATCACGAAACCCCAACCGCCGACCAGCCGGCAACGGCCCGCCGCCTCGATCCGATAGCCGACGCTACCGGTGCCGACGATCACCACGGCGCCCGGCGCGCCGAGATGGGCACCCAGCGCGGCAATATAGGCGTCGGTCGCCACGCGCAATCCGCGCAGGCCCGGGGCCGCCTCCAGGAACATTCGGCGCGCCTCGGCATTGTTGGCGCCCGCCAGGCCGATCCCGAACTCGGTCCGGGCCATGTACTCGCCATCGAGCGAGACGGCATGGGCCAGGTGCTCCAGCGCGCCCAGGATCACGTCCCAGGCCTGAGGACCGCGCACGGTCAGGCTCGCGGGACCGCCGACGGTCAACCCCAGCCGCCGCCCCGCAGCGTCATACAGGGCCACGCGCGTGTTGCTCGCACCGCCATCCACACAGCAATAAAGATGGTCGCTCATGATCCCCGGGTTTCGCCTCGCAGCCGAACGGCTATCATACACACGTTCGCGCTCTGCCTGTTGTTCCGCGCCCTGCCCCGGTTTGACGGGCGTGACGGCGCGGACGGGTGTGTTATGGGAAATCGGGACTTCTCAGGCAATCGGGACCATGCGCAAAACCGAAGAATTTGCCGGTATTTACCGCGACCTGGAGACGCGCGCGGGTCAGGACGTGCTGTCCGCGATCCTCGATGCCCAGGAACGCGGGCTGGACGCGGTACGCACCGCGATCCCGGCCCTGTCCAAAGCAGCCGAGTCGGCGGCGGACCGCCTGCGCAACCATCCCTCCGGACGCATCGTCTATGCCGGTGCGGGCACCTCGATCCGGCTCGGCGTCCAGGATGGCGTGGAACTGGTCCCCACATTCGGTTGGCCCGAAGACCGCCTTGCCTACCTGATCGCGGGGGGACCATCGGCGCTCACCCGCACCGCCGAGGGAGCAGAGGACGACACCGGGCAGGCGCGAAAGGATACGGCCGCACTCAACCTGGGCGCAGGCGATGTGTGCGTCTCGCTGTCGGCCAGCGGCACCACGCCCTTCGCAATCGCCGCCTGCGAGGCCGCGCGCAAGGCTGGCGCGATGACGATCGCCATCGCCAATAATTCCGCCGCGCCGTTGTTGGATGCCGCCGAACACGGCGTGCTAATCGAATCCGGCCCCGAGCCGGTCGGCGGCTCTACCCGCATGACCGCAGGCACCACCCAGAAGGTGGCGCTGAACCTGTTTTCCACCCTGACCATGATCCGGCTGGGCCGGGTCTACCGCGGCATGATGGTGGACGTGACGCCCACCAACGCCAAGCTTCGCGAGCGCGCGGTTCGCATCGTCTCCGCCGGGGCGGATTGCGATGCAGAAACGGCCCGGAGCGCACTCGATACGACCGGGTATGCCGTCAAGCCGGCCATCCTCGTCGCAACGGGCCGGAGCGCCGATGAGGCCCGGACCCTCCTGGAGGTCCATGGCGGAGACCTGCACGCCGTGTTCGCCGCGTTGGCGGGCGACTGAGCACATGTCCGACCTGAACCCGTTCCGGATCTCGTGGAACCGCCACAACCGGGCACAGTGGGATGGGATGCTCGCCGCCTGCAGGCGCCCCAGCCTGACCCAGACCTCCACCTACGCGCTGGCCGTCCACGAACTTCAGGGCATGAAGGCCGATTTCGGCCTGATCCGCTTCGACAACAAACCCATCGGGATGATCGTAGCTCACGGCAAGCCAGTATTAGGCGCACCCGGCAGCCAAACCATCTATCGCGGGCCGATCTGGGTCCATGACGAGATTCCCGGTGAGATGCAGAAACTGGCCCTCGAACTTCTTCGCAAACGCTACCGGCTGCGCAACGGACGGCCGGTCACGTTTCATCCCGAACTCACCGATACGCACGGGAACCGCACGCAGATGGCAGATGCGGGATTCAAGCGTATCGCGGACGGCTACCGGACGATCTGGCTCGACCTGTCGCAATCCCTGGAGAACCTGCGGGCCGGCCAGCACCAGAACTGGCGCAACGCGTTGGTGCAGGGCGAGCGCAACGGGCTGACGGTGATCGACGATGCAGACTGCGAGCGCCTCACCTGGCTGACCGAGCGCCACACCGAACACATGGACCTCGGCGGTTACCGGGGTGCGTCGGGCGGGCTGCTTGAAGCGCTCCGAAAATACGCCAACGAGACGGCGAGCCTACGCCTGCTCGTCGCCGAGCGGGACGGAACGCCGGTCGCGGGTATCCTGCTGGCGACCCATGGCAGCGCGGCGACCTATCTGGTGGGCTGGACCGGTGAGGACGGCCGCGACCTGCGTGCGACGCACCTGCTGCTATGGCAGGCGGTCGAGCGGCTGAAGTCCGACAGCAAGCTGTGGTTCGATCTCGGCGGGATCAACGACGACGCGCCGGGCGTCGCCCGCTTCAAAGGCGGCATGGGCGGCGAAGAAGTCACGCTTGTGGGTGGGTACGTCTAGGCGGCTTCGGCCTTCGTCGTGTCCTCGGCCAGCGCCGCAGCGGCACGCACCAGCGCCACTGCCTCACCCGGCGTGCCCGAGAAGCCCGGCGCGTTTTCCGAAAGGTAGCGCCGCCAGGCGCGCGCGCCCTTCACGCCGTTGAACAGGCCGAGGATATGGCGCGTCATGGCGATCAACGGTGCACCCGCCGCGACCTCGCGTTCGATATAGGGCAGGTAGTCCTCGACGATTCCGTGTCTGGATTTCACCGGCGCGCTCGCATCGAAGAACATGCGATCCAGCGGTGCGAGCATGTAGGGGTCCTGATAGGCCGCGCGGCCGATCATCACGCCGTCCACATGGTGCAGGTGCTCTTCCGCGTCCTCCAGCGTCACGATGCCGCCGTTGATCGCGATTTCCAGCTCCGGGCGCTCGGCCTTCAGACGGTGGACCATGTCGTGGTGGAGAGGCGGCACTTCGCGGTTCTCACGTGGGCTCAGCCCGTCCAGCCAAGCCTTGCGGGCGTGCACGATGAAGTGTCCGCACCCCGCCGCCGCGACCGTATCGACGAAGCCGGTCAGCGTATCCCACTCGGGCATCTCGTCGATGGCGATGCGGTGCTTCACCGTGACCAGCACATCCACCGTGCCGCGCATGGCGGCGACGCACTCGGCCACGAGGTCGGGCTCCGCCATAAGGCAGGCACCGAAGCGGCCCGACTGCACCCGGTCGGACGGGCAGCCGCAATTCAGGTTGATCTCGTCATAGCCGAGGTCGGCGCCGATCTTCGCGCATTCGGCCAGCGCCTGAGGGTCCGAGCCACCGAGCTGCAGCGCCACGGGATGTTCCGCCGCATCGAAGGCCAATAGCCGGTCGCGCGGGCCGTGAATAATCGCCCCCGTTGTCACCATCTCCGTGTACAGGCGCGCGTGACGGCTGACGGTGCGCAGGAATGCCCGCTCATGGCGGTCCGTCCAGTCCATCATCGGCGCGACAGAGATGGCTTTATCGAAGGTTTTCAACGCTGTTTCCGGTTTGACGCGGCTTTCGACCCGTTCTTAGCGGGTGTCCGCATCCGCAATCAACTCATCACGTGTGGCGAGTTCCCGGTACAGCGCTTCCCGCGTCACACCGAGAATCTGGGCAAGGTCCTGCCAGTGCCCTTTGGGTGGCAACCTGTTTCCACCGTCGAGCCACGCATTGAGGCGCTGTGCGACCGTGCGAAGTGTTCGGATTTCGGCGTTCGTCCGCGCACCTTGCAGGGCGTGCGCCAGCCGCGCGGTCCAGGCGCGCGCGAGCTTCGGGTCTTCATCGAGGCGCGCCAGGAAAGTCGGCAAAGGCACTGTCTCGACCCGCGACGCCGCCGTCGCCCCCCCGTCGCAATGGTAAGCGCGGGAATAGGCCGAAGCTTCCGCAAGCACCTGTCCGTCGATCGCGCGCTGCAGGATCATTCGCGCGCCGTCCGGCGAATGGCGGATCAGGTTAACCTGACCTTCAATCACCCGGTTCATGGAGAGGACAGGGTCGCCCGTGCGGAACAGCGTTTCGCCCTTCGCGCAGGCAATGGAATCCGCACCGGAAAAAAGTGCTTCGACGACATCAGACATGATCTAAATCATATGTCAATTGGCGAACCCATGCCATCCATGAGGGTAAGGCAAACCATCGGACAGACCAGACATGAACCTTCACAATTCCCGACTCCAGCGCAGCATTCAGGCCGTCGGACTTGCCTCCGTGGTCGTCCTGTCTCTGAGCCTGCCTGCCGCCGCACAGATGGGAGGTCACGGACAGGGGCCACGCGATGGCCATGGTCCGGGTGAGGATTTTCGCCACCATGGTGCCGATGGCACCGGCCATGATGAGGTGAATATGCCAGGCCTGCGCGGGCTCGACGCGACGCCCGAGGAAAGCGCCGAACTCGCGACTATGTTCCGCAACTACCCGCAAATCTCCCGTGAGGTGACGAACCTGCCCAACGGAATCCGCACCGTCACATATTCCGCGAACGAGGAGGTCATGGCGGTGCTGGCGAGCCATGTGACCGGCATGATCGGGCGGGTCGAGGAAGGCCGTGACCCCAAGGTGTTCATTCAGAGCCCGACGCTGGACATCCTGTTCGAACGCCGGGACCGGATCGACACGGACATCGAGATGACTGACAAGGGGATCGTCGTGGTCCAGACCTCCGACGACCCCGAGGTCGTCGCGGCACTTCAGACCCACGCCGCCGAGGTGACCGACATGGCCGACCGGGGCATGGAGGCGGTCCACGAGATGATGATGAAGCGCGAAGGCAACCGTCCAGGACCGGGCGGCCCGCAGCGGTAGGCGGCTAGCCCCTCGCCTTCCGGCGGGTCTCCGTCGTCCAGACCCGGAGGTCGACCAGCACCTTCACGGTCGCGGCGACGACGACGGCGCAGAGCAGCGCCTTGGTGACCGGCTCCATCGTTCCCTCAATCAGCAGCGCGTGAATGACGCTGCCTATGACGGTGACGGCAGCCAGCGAGGTGTGCGCGAGACGCCAGAGCCACCATTGCAGGCGCAGGCGCTTGAGCAGGAGCGCGAGCAGCGCGGCCCCGAAAAGCGTCCACATGGCGATGGTGCCCCAGGCGGAGAACAGCGTCGGCGCGCGGAACAGCAGCGCGTCGACAGCGTCGGGAGGGCTGGTGATCCACAGGCCGACGACATGCACCACGACCGCCAGCACCAGCGTGACACCCACCATGCGGTGCGCGCGTTGGCGGATGCGGGTGGTCACATCGGGGATATAGCCGCCGGCCAGCAGCGGCTGGAACATCAGCAGCGTCATCGCCAGCACGCCGGCAAACCCTGCCACGATGTAGATGGGTCCCCGCCAGGCGAGATAAGGGCTGAATGCCGCAGCGCCGATCGGCACGGTGGCAGCGATCAGGATCACCGCCCAGATGATCGGCGGGGGTATCCGGCGCGTCACCCTACCGTCCATGAGGGTCAGGCGGGCTGGAGAACGAAGTCCGCGCGGAGGCTGGTGTCCTGGGCGCTATCCATCACCGGGCGCAGAAAGACGGTCTGGAAATCCCCGCTGTCATACGCGAGGTGGCCATGGGGCTGGCCGAAGACCGGCACGATCTGCGGCATCTCGAGACGGAATTCGCCGTTGGCGTCGGTCAGGGTCGCGCCGTGGCTGTGTGGATCGCGTTCGCGGCCTTCGGTGGTATGCGCCCAGATCTGGATACGCTGGCCGGGAAGCGGCGCACCGTCACCCGCGCGGCGCACGGTCCCGGTCATCCAGAACCCGCCGCCACCGATCCGTTCGACGATCGGCGCGCCCGGCCGATAGTTGTTGGCGCCGCCGCGCATCGTCGTCGTCGGCGCAAGGCCTTTTGCCTGCGCGGGCACCAGCAAACCGGACGCGCCGGTCACAAGCGCCGCCGCACCGGTCGCCAGAACGGTCCTGCGGGTCAGAATATGTGTGCTCATGTCGGCCCCTCAAATTACAGGCGGGTCTGCGCAGGAAGCGTGTAATTCCCGTATATTAGCAGATAAGGGACGACAGGCCCGGGCCAACGGGCTTCACACGATCGTGACCTGATGAACGCCGGAGGCCAGCCATGCCACATACCATCGATACCCTGATCGAGAAGCTGCCCAAGGCCGAGCTGCACCTGCATATCGAGGGTACGCTGGAACCGGAGATGATGCTGGCGCTGGCGCAACGCAACGGCGTCGAACTGCCCTACGACAACGTGGAGGAAATCCGCGCGGCCTATGAGTTCGACGGCCTGCAGGATTTCCTCGACCTCTACTACGCGGGCATGTCGGTGCTGGTGACGGAGCGCGACTTCCGTGACCTGACCCGCGCCTATCTCGACCGGATGGCCGCGCAGGGCGTGACCCATGTGGAGATCTTCTTCGACCCGCAGGCCCATACGGACCGGGGGGTCGCCTTCGAGACGGTGCTGGACGGCATCACGGGCGCGCTGGACGACGGCGCGCGCGAACTGGGGATCACCTCGAAGCTGATCATGTGTTTCCTGCGCCACCTGCCGGAAGACCAGGCCTTCGAGGCGCTGGAATGCGCCTGCCGCCACAAGGACCGGATTTTCGCGGTGGGGCTCGATTCCGGTGAGGCGGGCAACCCGCCGGAGAACTTCGCCCGGGTCTATGCCGAGGCGCGCAAGGAAGGCTTCGTCGCCGTCGCCCATGCCGGCGAGGAAGGCCCGGCGGCCAATGTGCAGACCTCGCTGGACCTCCTGAAGGTCGCGCGGGTGGACCACGGCAACCATGCGCTGGACGACCCGGCGCTGACCGCGCGGCTGGCGCGGGAGAAGATGCCGTTGACCATGTGCCCGTTGTCGAACCTGCGCCTGAAGGGCATCGCCCGGCTGGAGGACCACCCGGTCAAGCGCGCGATGGAGGCCGGGCTGCTGGTGACCGTGAACTCCGATGACCCGTCCTATTTCGGCGGCTACATCAACGACAACTATTCCGCCGTCGCGAAGGCCGTCGGCCTAACGCCGGGCGAGATCGTGACACTGGCGAAGAATTCCTTCGCGGCGTCCTTCCTGCCGGACAATGAGAAGCAGGCCCGCATCGACGCGGTGGACGCCTATGTGCGTCCCTTCGAGCGGGATGCGGATTGAGGTCGCGCACCGCCTGACACCCCAAGACTCGTCACCCCTGCGCAGGCAGGGGTCCATTAACTCAGGCGGTTGCCCTGGCACACATCGGTGATAAGGGACTCCCGCCTTCGCGGGAGTGACGAGCGAGGGTGAGGCGAAAGGTTTAAGTCCCTACAACTCCCAAGCCGTCGGGTGGCAGATATCCAGATCGCGGGTCTCCGCGAGATTGCGCACGCCCACCTGGCGCAGCGCCTCGCGCAGTTCCTCGATGAAGAAGTCGGCGACGAAGCCCGGCCCCTCCTCGCCCAGCGCGGCGAGGCCGTACATGAAGCCCCGGCCGATCAGGTTGAAGCGCGCGCCCAGCGCGGCGGTGCGCATCAAATCCACGCCGGAACGGATGCCGCCGTCGAACAGCACCTCGGCCTTCCCGCCCACGGCGGAAACAATCGCAGGCAGCATATCGACCGACGGCGGCGCGGCCTCCAACTGGCGGCCGCCATGGTTCGAAACCACGAGCCCGTCGGCGCCGAGCGCGATAGACTTCTCCGCATCGCCGGGATGCAGGATGCCCTTGACGATCAGCGGGCCCTTCCACGCATCGCGGAAGCGGGCGATCTCGTCCCAGGTGAAGGAGCCGCCGCCCTCGCGCCGGGCGAAATCGGCCACCTCGTTGGGGCTCGGGTTGTCGCCCGCGTACTTCCTGAAGTTGGCGAACATGTCCTGCCCGTGCCGGAAATAGGCCTGCAGCCAGGCCGGGCGGGTCGCCACGTCCATGATGGTGTTGAGGCCGATGCGGTAGGGCAGCACCAGCCTGTTGCGCAGTTCGCGCGGCCGCTTGGTGCGCGCGGGCACGTCGATGGTGACGACCAGCGCTGCCACCTCCGCCGCCGCCGCCCGGGCGATCCAGTCGAAGTTCATGGCGAGGTCATCGCGCGGCACCCGGTAGATCTGGAACCAGGCATACCCCTCGGCCAGTTCGGCCACGCGCTCGACGGTCGCCAGCGCGGAACTGCCCACCGTGAACGGAATTTGGTTGGCCGCCGCCGCGCGCGCGAAGATTTCCTCGCCGCCCGGCAGCACGAGGCCCGGCAGGCCCATGGGGGCGATGGCGAAGGGCCCGGCATAGCGCTTGCCGAACAGTTCGACCGAGGTATCGGCGGCGTAGTTCTCCACCCCGTAGCGCGGCAGAATCTGGATGCCGTCGAGCGAGGATGCGTTGCCCTTGCGGTTCGGCTCGTCCGCACCCGCCGCGCCATCCACATAGTCGAAGGCAAAGCGCGGCACCCGCCGCTCGGCCTTCGCGCGCAGGTCAGCGATGGTCGGGTAGCGCATCTTGAGCTGGCCCGAACGCGTCGAGGTGTCGGGCCGACCGGCGGTGACCTTGTAGTCGGGTTCTTCGGTCTTTTTGTCTGACATGAGCTCCCCCCAGAAGACTAGATCAGCCGCTCGTCTGCTCCGGGTCAAGGGCCACCAGCACAGGGCGTGTCAGCACGCCGAGGCTGCGGCGCTGGTTGCCGTGCTCATCGAAGTTTTCCGGGTCCAGCCAGGCGGTGAAGGCGGGCTCCAGCGCCTGCCAGTCACCGTCGGTGCAGGCGAACCAGACGGTGTCGCGCGAACGCCCGCGCGAGATCATGTGGTTGCGGAAGCGCCCCTCCCAGGACAGGCCGAAGCGGTGGGCCGCCCGGCGCGAACGGGTGTTGCCGGCATGGGTCTTCCACTCCAGCCGCCGGTAGCCGCTGTCGAAGGCGTGGCGCATCAGCAGGAAGATTGCCTCCGTCGCCGCAATGGAGCGCTGCATGGTGGCGGAGAAGCGCACATTGCCGATCTCGATGGTGCCGTTGCGGGTCACCACGGCCTGGAATGATGCCTGGCCGATGGGCTGGTCCGTCGCCTGGTCGACGATGGCGAAGAACATCCGCCCATCCGACGTGCCGTAGGTCCGCAGCCACTCGGTAAAGACCTCTTCGCTCTCGAACGGACCGTAGGGCAGGAAGAACCACTGCTGCGCCTCGTCCGGCTCCGCCGAGAACGCGGCATAGAGCGCGGCGGCGTGCCGGTCCGGGTCCATCGGCTCCAGCCGGCAGGTGCGCCCCTGCAGCACGGTCATGGCGGGCGGTTCCGGCGGCGTCCAGCCGGTCAGGTCGTCGGGGTCAAAGTCGGTCATGTGTTCGTGATCGGTGCTGTTCTTGTCGTTGTGGAATGCGTTTTATCATCATGTCGTTGACCGTCGGCAGCAAAAGGACCCGCACCCGTGATATTTGCCCGCGCCTTGTTCTGTACCGCCCTTCTCGCCTTCGTCGCGGCCCCGGCCTACGCCCATGAGCATGAACCCATCGGCGACGCCATCAAGGACGTGCCGCTGTTCGACGCGCACATGCACTACAAGGAGCCGGCCTGGCAGCCCTACCCGGTCGCTTCCGTGATCGAGCTGATGGATGAGAGCGGCGTGGCGATGGCGCTGGTCTCCTCCACGCCCGACGAGGGCACGATCATGCTGTGGGAATACGCGCCCGCGCGCATCGTGCCCGAACTGCGCCCCTATCACGGCGATGCCGGATCCGGGAACTGGGCGAAAGCCGACGGCATGGCCGACTACCTCGCAGGCCGGCTCGAGCGCTATCCGCACCAGGGCATCGGGGAGTTCCACATCCACCGGCTGGACACAGGCGACGAGGCGCTGTTCCGACAGGTGATCGCCATGGCGAAGGCGCGCGATATCCCGCTGCACGTCCATTCGGGCGCGGCGCCGGTGCGCTGGCTCTATTCCCTCGACCCGGAGGTAAAGATGATCTGGGCCCATGCGGGCCTCAGTTCACCGGCGAGTGAGGTGCACGAGCTGATGAGCGAGTTCCCCGGCCTCTACGCCGACACGTCGCTGCGCGAAAGCGCGATCCTGGGCTTCGGCACCGGGCCGGACGCGGACCTCGACCCGGAGTGGAAGCGCGTGGTGATGGATTTCCAGGACCGGTTGATGATCGGCAGCGACACCTGGGTCAACGGCCAGTGGGACCGCTACGCCGACATCATGACGTCGAACCGCCGCTGGCTGGCGAGGCTGCCTCGCGACGTCGCCGAGAAGATCGCCTACCGCAACGCAGAAGCCCTGTTCGGCCGCAAGGTGACGATGGACCTAGTGGGAACGAAGTAGCCCCTACTCCCACTCGATCGTTCCCGGCGGCTTTGACGTCACGTCATAGACCACCCGGTTGATGCCGCGGACCTCGTTGATGATGCGCGTCGCGACGCCGGCGATGAAGGCATGCTCGAAGGGGTAGCTGTCCGCCGTCATGCCGTCGGTGGAGGTCACCGCGCGCAGGCCACAGACGTAGTCATAGGTGCGCGCGTCGCCCATCACGCCCACGGTGCGCACGGGCAGCAGCACGGCGAAGGCCTGCCAGATCTCGTCGTAGAGGCCGGCCTTGCGGATCTCGTCCAGGTAGATCGCATCGGCCTTGCGCAGGATCTCCAGCTTGTCGCGCGCGATGCCGCCGGGAATGCGGATCGCCAGGCCCGGCCCCGGGAAGGGGTGGCGGCCGACGATCTCCTCGGGGATTTTCAGCTCGCGGCCCAGGTCGCGCACCTCGTCCTTGAAGAGCTCGCGCAGCGGCTCCACCAGCTTCATGTTCATGCGCTCGGGCAGGCCGCCCACATTGTGGTGTGACTTGATGGTGGCGCTGGGTCCGCCGAAGGGGCTGACGCTCTCGATCACGTCGGGATAGAGCGTGCCCTGGGCGAGAAAGTCCGCGCCGCCGATCTTCGCCGCCTCCTCCTCGAACACGTCGATGAACGTGCCGCCGATGATCTTGCGCTTCTGCTCCGGGTCATCGACGCCTTCCAGCTTGCCGATGAACAGGTCGGACGCGTCGCGCACCACCAGCGGGATGTTGAACCGCTCGCGGAAGACCTTGTCGACCTCCTCGCGTTCGTTCTGCCGCAGCAGGCCGTGATCGACAAAGATACACGTCAGCTGGTCGCCAATGGCCTCGTGGATCAGCACGGCGGCGACGGAGGAATCCACCCCGCCCGACAGGCCGCAGATGACGCGTTTGTCGCCCACCTGTTCGCGGATCTTCTCGATCTCCGCGTCGCGGAAATGGGCCATGGTCCAGTCGCCCGCGCAGCCCGCCACCTTGTGCACGAAGTTCGACAAAAGCCGCGTGCCGTCGGGCGTGTGCACGACTTCCGGGTGGAACTGGACACCGTAGAAATGCCGGGCCTCGTCAGCTGTCGCGGCGAACGGCGCGCCGCCCGAGGTGGCGACCACGCGGAAGCCGTCCGGCAGCGCCGTCACCCGGTCGCCGTGGGACATCCAGACCTGCGGCGTCGCGCCGGTCGCCCAGACGCCGTCGAACAGGTCGCACGCATCGGCAATCTGCAGCGCCGCACGGCCGAATTCCTGATGGTCGGAATCCTCCACCGTGCCGCCCAGCATATGGCACATGAGCTGCTGGCCGTAGCAGATGCCCAACACCGGGATGCCGCGCTCAAAAACGGCGGGATCAACGGTCGGCGCGCCTTCCGCCATCACGCTGGCCGGGCCGCCGGACAGGATGATCGCCTTCGGGTCAAATTCGTCCAGAAGCGCCGCATCGATGCGGAAACAGGGAATGATTTCGCTGTAGACCCCGGCTTCACGCACACGCCGCGCAATGAGCTGCGTCACCTGCGAACCGAAGTCGATGATGAGGATTTTTTCGGAGATCGGGAGCGAGGTGGTCATGGGTTCTATTAGCCGATTCCCCCGCCCTTCGCATCACCGGTATCGACCCCGAAAGCCCGCCATGCTTTAAGCTATCCACAGGGAAAACAGGGAGTGCCGACATGAGCGCCGAAGACGACATCATCCAGCTTGAGGAGCGCCGCCGCGCGGCCATGGTGGGGGCGGATATCACCACGCTGGACGAGATCCTGCACGACGGGCTGACCTACATGCACTCGACCGGCGGGGCCGACACCAAGCAGAGCTATCTCGACGGTGTGGGCTCGGGCGCGTTCGACTACCAGAAGGTCGATGCCGAGGACCGGACCATCAAGATCCACGGCGACATCGCCTTCGTCTTCTATCACATGATGGCGGACGTGATTATCCGCGGAAATCCGCGGTTTCTCGACAATCGCGTACTGGGTGTCTACGTGAAGGAAGGCGGCGCGTGGAAGCTGATCGCGATCCAGTCCGGCGCGATCCCCGAACCGGCTCCCTGATCGGGTCGCGCCTATCCCACGCGCTCGAACACGGCGGCGAACATGCCGTCGGTGCCGTGTCTTCGGGGCGTGAGCAGCATCGTCCCGTCCGGGCCATCCTCCAGACCTTCGACAAGGCCTGACACCGGCACCCGGCCATATTCCGGATGCGCGTCCGCAAACGCCGACGCGATATCCCGCCCCTCGGCGTCGAACAGCGAACACACGGCATAGACCAGCCGCCCGCCGGGCTTCACCAGTGCGGCGGCACCTTCGAGGATATCGGCCTGGACCTTCGCGTAGTCGGTGATGGTCTCCGGTGTCGTCCGCCAGCGCTGCTCCGGGCTACGCCGCCAGGTGCCGCTGCCCGTACACGGCGCGTCAACCAGCACCGCATCCGCCGCTCCAGCCATATTGGCAGGCGGCACGCCGCCCGGCAGCGGCAGCAGGCGCACGATCTGGACACCCAGCCGCATCGAGCGCGGCTCCATGCGGGACAGGCGCGCCGCCGAGATATCACAGGCGATGATCTGGCCGTTGTTTTCCATGTCGGCGGCCAGCGCCAGCGCCTTGCCACCCGCACCGGCGCAGAGATCGATCATCGTCATGCCGGACCTGGCGCCGCACAGGCCGGCAACAATCTGGCTGGATTCGTCCTGCGGGTCGGCCAGCCCGTCTCGGAAGGGCGGCAGGTCGGTGAGGCGCGCATTCTCGCCCCCACGCAAACCCGCCGGGGAAATCGGCGTCGGTTCAGTTTCGTATCCTGCGGCGGCGAGCCCGGCCTGAACGTCCGCACGGGTTGCGCGCAGGGTGTTCACCCGGATATCGACGGGCGCGCGTTCGTTGAGCGCGGCCAGTTCGGCTTCAGTCTCCGGTCCCCATTGCGCCTCGAACAGCGCGAACAGGTCTTCCGGACAGTTGGCGCGGGCCCAGCCGGGAACCGTCTCGTCACCGAGACCGGACAGGCCTGCGGCGAGTGCCATCTCGGCCTCGTCCAGCGCTGCAGGCCCATAGCCGCTGCCGTCGAACAGGCCAGCCGCCGATCCCGGCGCATCGGATTCGCAGGCGAGGATCATGCGCGTGCGGGCAGACCCCTGGTCCCCGCCCTGCTGCGCCGCCAGCCAGCGGTAGCGCGCGCCATCGCGCAGGTCGCGATAGACGAGGTCACGGATCGCCCGGCGGTCCTTCGACCCGGCGAAACGGTTGCGCCGCGCCCAGTCGCGCAGGATCGCGTCAGCCGGGGAATCGGCACGTGCAATGTCGTCGAGAATACCGATCGCCGCGGCGACCCGTGCGGAGGGGGTCATCGCGGCGTGACTTTAGGCGTTCTGGCGGTAGTTCGGCGCCTCGCGGGTGATCGCCACGTCATGGACATGACTCTCCCGCAGGCCGGCATTGGTCAGGCGCAGGAAGCGGCAGTTCTGCTGCATCTCCGGGATCGTGCCGTTGCCGGTGTAGCCCATGGCCGCACGCAGGCCGCCGACAAGCTGGTGGATCACCGTCATGGCCGAGCCCTTGTAGGCCACCTGGCCCTCGATGCCTTCCGGCACCAGCTTCAGGGTGTCGTTCACTTCCGCCTGGAAGTAGCGGTCTGCCGAGCCGCGCGCCATTGCGCCCAGCGAGCCCATGCCGCGATATGACTTGTAGGAGCGGCCCTCATAGAGGAAGACCTCGCCCGGCGATTCATCGGTGCCCGCCAGCAGCGAGCCGATCATGGCCACATCCGCGCCCGCAGCGATGGCCTTGGCCAGGTCGCCGGAATACTTGATACCGCCATCGGCGATCACTGGCACTTCCTGCCCGTGGGCGGCGTTGGCCACGTTCTCGATGGCCGTGAGCTGCGGCACACCGACACCGGCGACGATGCGGGTGGTGCAGATGGAGCCCGGGCCGATGCCGACCTTCAGCGCGTCCGCACCGGCGTCAATCAGCGCCTTGGCCGCATCCGCCGTGGCGATGTTGCCGCCGATGAGCTGGGCCTCGTTGCTGAGCCGCTTGATGCGGGAAATCTGGTCGATCACGCCGCGCGAGTGGCCGTGGGCCGTGTCGACCACGATCACGTCCACGCCCGCATCCAGCAGCGCCTCGGCGCGGGCAAACCCCGCATCGCCCACACCCGTCGCGGCCGCCACACGCAGGCGGCCCTGAATGTCCTTACAGGCATTCGGATAGGCCTGCGCCTTCTCGATGTCCTTCACGGTGATCAGGCCGACGCAGTGGCCGTCGCCGTCGACCACCAGCAGCTTCTCGATCCGGTGACGGTGCAGCAGCTGGCGCGCCTCGACCATGTCCACGCCTTCGCCCACCGTGACCAATTGCTTGGTCATCAGTTCGCTGATCGGCTGGGTCGGCTCGCTGGCGAAGCGCACGTCGCGGTTGGTGACGATACCGACCAGCTGGCCGTCGCCGCGCGCGACCACGGGAATACCGGAGATCGATTCCCGCTTCATGATCTCCAGCGCATCCGCCAGCGTCTGGTCGGGATGGATGGTGATGGGGTTCACCACCATTCCCGATTCGAAGCGCTTGACCTTGCGGACCTCGTTGGCCTGCTCCTCGGGCTCGAGATTCTTGTGGATGACGCCAAGCCCACCGGCCTGGGCCAGCGCGATGGCCATCTCGGCCTCGGTGACCGTGTCCATCGCAGCTGACATCAGCGGGATCCCAAGCTGGACGCTGCGCGTCAGCCGTGTCCCTGTGTTCGCTTCTGCTGGGAGAATCCGCGATTCCGCGGGTTCGAGAAGGACGTCGTCGAAGGTGAGTGCGTCGAGGATTTCCATGTCAACCGGGGCCGTAGCGCTATCAAAGGTTGACGCGGCTTATATACACAATCCGGACGCACGGACAAGCATTCCTCGACGATCGAGCAGAAAACCGGTTATCCGGCGTTTTTGAAACCGGTCGCGACCAGAAACATCTCCACCGAGTCGGCCCGGCTGGCTTTCGGCTTGAAGCGGCGCACCTTGTCGAACCGCTCCTGCAAGGCGGCGTACAATGCCGGCTCGTCGGAGCCCTGGAACACCTTGGTGGCGAAGGCCCCGCCTGGTGCCAGCACCTCACATGCAAAGTGGAACGCCGCCTCGGCGAGCGTGATCGTGCGCAGGTGGTCCGTCGCGGCATGCCCCGTGGTCGAGGTCGCCATGTCGGACAGCACCACCTCGACCGGTCCACCAATGGCCCCCTTCAATTGCGCAATGGCCGCCTCGTCCTCGATGTCACCGGACAGCACGGTCACCCCGCCCATGGGCTCCATCTCCAGCAGGTCGATGGCGACAACCCGCGCGCCGGTCGTGGCGGGGTCCACCCGGTCCGTCACCACCTGGGTCCATCCGCCCGGGGCCGCACCCAGGTCGACGACGGACGTGCCGGGCCTCAGCAACTCGAACCGCTCGTCGATCTGCAGCAGCTTGTATGCCGCGCGCGAGCGGTAGCCGTCGCGCTGGGCCGCCTGGACGTAGGGATCGTTGAGCTGGCGCTGCAGCCAGCGGGTCGACGAGAGCGTGCGCCCGCGTGCCGTGCGCACACGCTCCGAGCTCGCGCGCTGACCACCCTGGCTTCCGGAACGGCCCGCGCCCCGCCCGCCTGATTTTCCCTTGCCTGCCATGAAGCGGTTCTACTGCGCCGCCGCCGATTCCCGGTCGGCCGAACGCATCAGGCCGTGGAGGATGCCCTCGCGCAGGCCACGGTCCGCGACCCGTAACCGCCCGACGGGCCAGAGCTCGCAGATCGCATCGAGGATCGCGCAGCCGGAGATCACGAGGTCGGCCCGCTGGGAGCCGATACACGGATGTGCCGCGCGGTCGTGCCGGTCAAGCGCCAGCAATGTGTCACGCGCATGTTCCAGCTGGTCGAAGGCCAGCTCGCGGCCGTCCACGTGCCGGCGGTCATAGCGCGGCAGGTCCAGGAAGACGCCCGTGAGTGTGGTCACGGTGCCGGAGGTGCCGACCATCTGGACGGCCCCGTCAGCCACGCGCGCGGCGATATCGTGCTTCGCATCGAAGCCGGCGAGCTGCTCGCAGACATGGTCGCGGATTTCACCGTAGCGGGCCGGCGACGTGCGGCCGGCCTCGTCCTCGCCGCAGCCGAAGCGCTCGCTCATGGTCACAACGCCGCAGGGGATCGACACACAACCCAGGATCTCCGTATCGACCTCGCCGCGCGGGCCGTCGCCACGCTCAAGGTGCAGCCATGTGATCTGGGTGCTGCCACCGCCGATGTCGAACAGCAGCGCGAAGGATTCATCTGCTTGCGGCGGGTCGTACAGCGGCGAGCAGCCCACGAGGGCGAGTTCGGCTTCTTCCTCCGGTGCGATCACCTCGAGGTCGATGTCGACCTCCTCGCGCACACGCGCAACGAAATCACCGGCATTCTCCGCTCGGCGGCAGGCCTCGGTCGCCACCGCGCGAATGCGGGTTGCGCCGTTGCGGCGAATCTTGGAGCGGCACACGCGCAGCGCATCGATGGTGCGGTCCATGGCGTGGTCGGAAAGGGCGTTGGAATTGCCCAGCCCCTCACCCAACCGCACGATGCGGGAAAACGCGTCGATCACCTTGAAACCGGAGCGGTTCGGGCGCGCCACCAGCAGGCGGCAGTTGTTGGTCCCCAGATCGAGCGCTGCATAGGTATGGGACCAGCGCCCGTTACGGCGCCCGTTCTTCCCATCCTTCTGGCCGTGCGTGCCCGTCTGCACGGGGTCCTCCTTTTCCGTTTTCGGCCCTTCCCGGGCCTGACGAAATCCGAATGCCCAAATCTACACGGCCCACAGACGAACTCAAGCAAGTGGGCAGAGAGCCCCTTCTTTCCATTTCCGGTAGTCATCGGGCATGCAGACGGCACAGGGGCGGTAGCCCGCGGCGCGCGCGGTCCGTACGTCGCGGAAGAACACCCGGTGCGCCTTGTAGTGGCCCTTTGCAAGCCAGCGCAACGCACCGGGACAATCCAGCCGGCCGTAAATCTTCGTGCGCCGGTGCCCACCCAGCGTGCCGGGCCGCGCGCTCTCGACGGGCGTGCCGTCCGCGTCAATCAACCGGTAGGTTTTTTCGGCCATGGTGCACTTTACACAACCCGGATGAGTTGTGATAAACACCCCGTCCGTGCGCCGTTGGGGGATCGTCTAATGGTAGGACAGCGGACTCTGACTCCGCCAGTCTAGGTTC
>JAYOFE010000016.1:0-87788 GCA_038117045.1 Alphaproteobacteria bacterium
GCGGTGTCTGCGGCCTGGCCTTCGACGGCGCGGGCGACCGGGCGGAAACGCTGGCGGACCTGGCCACGAGCTTCGGAGCAGCCGAACTGGTGGCGGATGACGCGGCGACACGCGCCTATGCGGATACGGCCTTCGGCGGCGGCGACCTGCACCTCGTGCTTCGCGGCACGCCGTTCCAGCTCAAGGTGTGGGAGGCTCTCCTGCGGATCCCGTCGGGCGCGGTCGTCACCTACTCCGACCTGGCGCGGCGAATCGGGCGGCCGGGTGCGGCGCGCGCCGTGGCCGGGGCTGTCGCGCGAAATCCCGTGTCCTGGGTGGTGCCGTGCCATCGCGTGATCCGCGACGGGGGGTTCATCTCCGGCTATCGCTGGGAGCCGCAGACCAAGCGCGCGATCCTGGCCTGGGAAGCCGCCCAGGACGAGGCGCGCCGCGCCGCGAACTGAGGCGGGTTTATTCCGTCCCCGCAAACCGGTAGGTTCCGCGCCGGATTTGACGGAGCGAATTGATGGCGGCGCACTATCTGGAAGAATTCTCGGCAGGCGACACGTTCACGACCGAACCTGTCACGCTGGACGAGACATCCATCATTGAGTTCGGCAAGCGGTACGACCCGCAGGTGTTCCACATCGACCCGGAGGGCGCGAAGGCGAGCGCCTATGGCGGGCTGATCGCCAGCGGTCACCAGACCATTGGGACGGCCTTTGCGCAGTTCATCCGTATGGGCCTGTTCGCGGAGAACTCGCTCGGCGGCCCCGCCATGGACGAGGTGCGCTGGTTCGCACCCGTGCGCCCCGGCGACACGCTGGTCACGGCAGTCGAGGTGCTGGAGACCCGCGAATCGAGCTCCCGGCCTGACCGCGGCATCATCCGGCTCGAGTTCCGCATTTCGGTGGGCGACCGGCTCGTCTCTAGTTTCCGGACAACGACCTTCCTGCGCCGCCGCCCGTCGGAGGACGCAGCATGACCGGCTGGTACCTGGAAGACTACACCGTCGGTCGCAATATCGAGACGGAGCCGGTCCGCCTCGACGAGGACGAGATCATCTGGTTCGCCAACCAGTACGACCCCCAGCCGTTCCACACCGATGCGGAGCTGGCGAAGTCGACCGTGTTCGACGGGCTGATCGCCAGCGGGTTCCAGACGGTGGCCATAGCAACCGGCCAGTTCATCCGCACGGGCGCTGTCGACGGGACCGGGCTGGGCGGGCCGGGCATGGACAATATCCGCTGGGTGGCGCCGGTGCGCCCAGGTGACACGCTATCGACCGAAGTCACGGTGCTTGAGGCGCGGGCGACGAAGTCAGATCCCACCCGCGGGGTGGTGCGGCTCGGCTTTTCGGTCAGCACCGGTGCCGGCGTGGTCGCGACGTTCGAGGCTGTTGTCTTCGTCAAGGCCCGGGCCAGTTCGTGACCGTTCTCCCCGTGGTAGACTGCTCCCGGCACGCAACCGATTGAGTTGACACGCATATGAGTGGTTTGGCCGCCGGACTTGATCCGGCCGCGCTGGGAATGTGGGTGACCTTCGCCGTCATCCTTGCCGCGCTCGTCCTGTACACGACAGAGCGCGTGTCCCTCGAATTGACATCGCTGGGAGTGATCTGCGCGCTGCTGGTGTTCTTCCACTTCGCGCCCGTACGTGACTCGGCGGGCGCCAACATCCTCGATCCCACCAAGCTGCTCGCGGGTTTTGCCAACCCGGCGCTGCTGACGGTCGTGGCGCTGCTGGTCATGGGTGAGGGGCTGGCGCGCACCGGTATCCTGGAAGCGGGAGCGCAGATGTTCTTCCGCTACGGGCGCGGGCACGCTGCACTGGCCACGGGGCTCGCATTCGTCGCCGTGCTGGTGGTCAGCGGATTCATGAACAACACACCGGTCGTGGTGATCTTCATCCCGATCATGCAGGCGCTCGCATCACGCCTCAGCCAGTCCCCGTCGAAGCTCATGATGCCACTGTCCTTCGCCTCGATCCTCGGCGGCATGGTCACGCTGATCGGCTCCAGCACGAACCTGCTCGTGTCCGGCATGCTGATCGAGCTGGGCGAGGAGGGGTTCTCGTTCTTCCAGTTCGCCGTTCCCGGCATGGCGCTGGCGCTGGTGGGCGTGGTCTACGTGATCTTCGCCTGCCCACGCCTGCTGCCGGAACGTGCGAACCTGACCAGCACCATCGCGGGCGGCGGGCGGCAGTTCATGGCCGAGATTGCCGTGCGCGAGGGCTCCAAATTCGACGGCATGCGCCCGCGCGGCGGGTTTTTCCCCGAGCTGAAGAACATGACTGTTCGTGCGGTCGTCCAGAACAAGGAATCGTTCTATCCGCCCTTCGAGGATGGTTTCGAACTGGCAGATGGCGACACCATCATCGTCGCCGCCACGCGCACGGCCCTCACCGAGGCCCTGAAAGGGGAGCCGGAGCAGCTCCATCCTGAACTCGGCGACGACTGGGAGCGTTTCGAGACCGAGGAGGGGCATCACCGCTGGCAGGTGGGCAGCCAGATTCTGGCCGAGGCCATGGTGACGCCGGCCTCGCGCCATGTCGGCCAGACGCTGGTGCAGGTTGGCTTCCGCTACAAGTACCACTGTGTCGTGCTGGGCATTCAGCGGCGTTCCCAGATGATCCGGGCCCGGTTCACGGAGATCCCGCTGGAGCCGGGCGACGTGCTGCTGGTGCAGGGCCGCGAGGCAGACGTCCACGCCCTGCGAGGCGACCCGGATATCCTGCTGCTGGAATGGACGGCGGCCGAAATGCCGGCCGTCCATCATGCGGCGAGCACACTGGCAATTTTCCTGGGAGTCATCGGTGTCTCGGCGCTGGGTATTCTCCCTATCTCGATTGCGACGCTGGTCGGTGCGGGCCTGATGCTGATGACCGGAGTGCTCAACGTCCGCCAGGCAACACGCGCCATAGACCGGACCATCGTGATGATGATTGCGGCCGCGCTCGCGCTGGGCAGTGCGCTCCAGGCCACGGGCGGGGCCGAGTTCCTGTCCGGGCTGATGCTGTCCGCCGTGGGTGACGCCTCCCCGGCGGTGGTCCTGTCGGCGTTCTTCCTGCTGGTGGCGGTGCTCGCCAACGTCATCAGCACCAAGGCAACCGCGGTGCTGTTCACACCCATTGCCGTGGGCATTGCGACCGGCCTGTCCCTGCCGGTGGAGCCTTTCGCCGTCGCCGTGGTGTTTGCTGCGAACTGTTCCTTCGCCTCGCCGATCGGCTACCAGACCAATCTGCTGGTCATGGCACCGGGCAACTACCGATTCGCTGATTTCCTGCGCGTGGGCATACCGCTGCTGGTCATTGTCTGGCTCGTGTTCAGCTTCGTGGCGCCCTGGTATTATGGCCTTTCGTGACGGCCCTGCCCGGCTGCGGCTGATATTATTGCCCCTGCGACATTCCGGCTATTGACGTTCTGCGCGATTGATCTAATTTCCGCGGCGGGCCACGCCTCCCCAACGGGGCGCGGCGTTCTGTGAGGGACGCTTAACATGACAGACACCACCCGCAAGCCGGACACCCGTCCGGCCAATCCACTGTTCTCTTCCGGCCCCTGCGCCAAGCGACCCGGTTGGTCCCTTGATGTACTTGCGTCGGCCAGCATCGGCCGCTCGCACCGGGCGAAAGAACCTAAAGCAAAACTCAAGCGTGTCATCGAGGACAGCCGGGCGATTCTAGGCATTCCCTCGGACTATTACATCGGCATCGTGCCGGCGTCGGACACCGGCGCCTTCGAGATGGCGATGTGGTCGATGCTCGGCGCGCGCGGCATTGATCTCCTGGCCTGGGAAAGCTTTGGCCAGGGCTGGGTCAATGACGTCGTGAAGCAGCTCAAGCTTGAAGATATCCGCCAGATCAATGCGCCCTACGGCGCGCTGCCGGACCTCGGCACCGTCGATTTTAACCGTGACGTTGTGTTTACCTGGAACGGCACGACCTCGGGCGTCCGCGTGCCGGACGGCGACTGGATTGCCGCCGACCGTGCCGGCCTGACCCTGTGCGACGCAACCTCCGCCGCCTTCGCGATGGACCTGCCCTGGGACAAGCTCGACGTTGTCACCTGGTCCTGGCAGAAGGTCCTCGGCGGCGAGGCCCAGCACGGCATGCTGGTGTTGAGCCCCCGTGCGGTGGAGCGTCTTGAGAGCTATACGCCGCCGTGGCCGATGCCGAAGATTTTCCGCCTGACCAAGGGCGGGAAGCTGGATACCAGCATCTTCGAGGGAAGCACCATCAACACCCCGTCCATGTTGTGTGTCGAGGACCATCTCGATGCGCTGGACTGGTCGCGTGATATCGGTGGCCTGTCGGCCCTGATGGCACGCTCGGATGCGAATGTTGCGGTGATCGCAGACTGGATTGCCGCTTCGGACTGGGCCGCATTCCTGGCCGAAAAGCCGGAGACACGGTCCAACACGAGTGTCTGCCTGAAGATTGTCGACCCCTGGTTCGAGGCCATGTCCGACGACGACCAGGCGGCCGTGTCCAAGGCGGTGGCCAGCCTGCTCGAGAAAGAGGGCGTGGCCTATGACATCGGTGCCTATCGTGATGCCCCTCCGGGACTGCGCATCTGGGCCGGTGCCACCGTGGAGGCCGGCGACCTGACCGCGCTGATGCCGTGGCTCGACTGGGCCTACCAGTCCGTCAAGAACGAACGGGTTGCGGCCGCTGCCTGAAGGCGCGGCCCGCCCGTATTCCCCGAAAATTCAACATACCCGCATGAACCCGCGGAGGGATTCCCAATGCCCAAGGTCCTGATTTCCGACAAGATGAGTGATCGCGCCCGAGAAATTTTCGCAGCGCGCGGTGTCGAAGTAGACGTTAAGCCCGGCATGTCCGAGGACGAACTGGTCGCCTGCATCGGCGAATATGACGGCCTGGCGGTGCGCTCGGCCACCAAGGCGACCGAGAAGATCATCGCGGCCGCCACCAACCTGAAGGTCATCGGCCGCGCCGGTATCGGTGTCGACAATGTCGATATCGCCGCTGCGACCGCAAACGGCGTCGTTGTAATGAACACGCCGTTCGGCAACGCGATCACGACCGCCGAGCATGCCATTGCCATGATGATGGCGCTTGCGCGCGAGATTCCACAGGCCGATGCGTCTACCCAGGCTGGCAAGTGGGAGAAATCCCGCTTCATGGGTGTCGAGCTGACAGGCAAGACACTCGGAATCATCGGCTGCGGCAACATCGGCTCCATCGTCGCGGATCGTGCGCTGGGTCTGAAGATGAAGGTCGTGGCCTTCGATCCGTTCCTCAGTGAGGAGCGTGCGCGTGACATCGGTGTCGAGAAGGCGGATCTCGAGACCCTGCTCAAGCGTGCCGACTTCATCAGCCTGCACACCCCGCTGACGGACCAGACCCGCGGTATCCTCGATGCCGAGGCGCTGGCGAAGACAAAGCCGGGCGTGCGCATCATCAACTGCGCGCGCGGCGGGCTGGTCGTCGAGGCTGACCTCAAGGCCGCGATGGAATCGGGTCATGTGGCGGGTGCGGCACTCGACGTGTTCGAGGACGAGCCGGCCAAGGAGAACGCGCTGTTCGGCATGGAGAACCTGGTCTGCACGCCGCATCTGGGTGCGAGCACCGAAGAGGCCCAGGTGAATGTCGCGATCCAGGTGGCCGAGCAGATGGCCGACTACCTGCTGACCGGCGCGGTGGTGAACGCGCTCAACATGCCCTCGGTGTCTGCCGAGGAAGCCCCACGTTTGATGCCGTATATGAAGCTCGCCGAACAGCTTGGCAGCTTCGCGGGCCAACTCACCGAATCCGGTCTCAAGAATGTGACCATCGAATACGAGGGTCATGCGGCAGAATTGAACTGCAAGCCGCTGACCGCGGCGGTACTGAAGGGCCTGCTCTCGCCGCTGCTCGACAGCGTGAACATGGTCAATGCGCCGGTGATGGCGAGCGAGCGGGGCATCGGAGTGTCGGAAGTGCGCACGGACCGTGAGGGTGACTACCAGACCCTGATCCGACTGACGGTGGAAACGGAGAAGCAGTCGCGCAGTGTTGCCGGCACCCTGTTCGGCGGCGACCGTCCGCGGATCGTCGACGTCAAGGGTGTCCCGATGGAGGCTGGTCTCGGCGCCCACATGCTCTATGTCACCAACGAGGACAAGCCGGGCCTGATCGGACGTCTCGGCACGGTTCTGGGTGACGCGGGGCTGAATATCGCGACCTTCCAGCTCGGGCGTACCGCGACGGGCGGCGATGCCATCGCGCTCGTCGAGGTCGACCAGGAAGTCCCGGCCGATGTGCTGAAGGCCGTCACCGCGCTCCCGAACGTCGTCCAGGCCAAGGCACTCAACTTCTGATGACCGGTATGCGCCGTCTCGTCCTGCTTGCGGTCCTGGCGATTCTTCCGGCGGCCGCGCAGGCGCAGACGGTTTACGAGACGCGGGTTCCGGAGCGGGGCGTGAGCCTGGTTCGGCTCGATGCGGCGGGGCCGGAAATTGGTGAAGCGCCGTCCGCGGTCGGGGTGCAACTCTCCAGCGGACAGGTGCGTCCGCTTTCGCTGAAGGACGGAAAGCTGGTCATCGCTGCGGTGCAGGCGGCCCCTCCCAAGGCCGGGCCACGGCCTGACGATATCCTGCCGGATGGCATCGTTGCGGCGGGAGCCCAGAACATCGCACGGGCCTGGCTGATCGATCCGACCGGGCGCTATGCCCACGGCGTACTTGGCGACAAGATCGAGGGCGGTGGCCTTGTCCTGGAACTGCGTGACGGAAGCCGCCGCACCTACCGGCTCGATCCGGGGTCTGTTTTCGAGGACCGGCGCGTGCGTCTGGCGGACCTCGACGGCGACGGCCGGGACGAGGCGATTGTCGTCCAATCCTATCTGGATGCCGGTGCCGCGCTGGCCGTGTTCCGGGCGGGACCGGATGGAACCGAGTTCGTGGACGAGGTGCCGGCCATCGGGCGGCCGA
The DNA here is from genome assembly GCA_038117045.1 of Alphaproteobacteria bacterium. Lineage (GTDB taxonomy): Bacteria > Pseudomonadota > Alphaproteobacteria > UBA6615 > UBA6615 > JABJAG01. The sequence goes on from JAYOFE010000016.1 coordinate 6,915, forward strand.
ATCGGTGGCTGAATCCGGCCGGGGTGGCCGATTTCGACGGCGACGGTACGGTCGAGATCGCCTATGTCGAAACGCCGCACATCGGCGGCATGCTGAAGCTTTATGAACTGCGCAACGGCGAACTTGTCGCCGAGGCGGCGGCGGAGGGATTCTCCAATCATGCCATCGGCAGCCGGGAGCAGGAGATGGCGGCCGTTCATGACTGGGACGGGGACGGCGTGGCGGACATCGCATTGCCGGGTCCGCGGCGGACCCTGCTGCGCTTCATGAGCTTCGCGAAGGGTAAGACCCGCGAAATCTTCAGGCTGGCCAACCCGGTGACAATCGTCTCGGCCGTGCGTCCGGCGTTGCTCGACGCATCGGGAGACGTGTGTGCCGTCTACATTCGTGAAGATGGCGCAATCATCGCGGTCCGGCCCTGAACGGGTCCGGTGCAATTGCGAAAAGTGAACGCAATTCGTCTGGCAACACGGCGAGAAACTGCTAGTCTGCGCGCGCGCTTGGGGACATCCGGTGCCAGAAAAGCCGGACCAGAATGCGGAGATGGAAACGTGAAACCTGTTGATTTCATGAAGAAATTGTCTGTTTGTGTGGCCCCCGTCCTCCTGGCGGGATTGGTCATGTCCGCGCCGGCCCATGCGTTCCAGCCGCGAGATGCGCTCGAGACCGATGCGGTCAACGTGCGCATCCTGCAGAGCGAGATGATGGTGGCGGCGCTCGCATGCGACATGCGCCAGAACTACAACTCGATGATTTCCCATTTCAAGCAGGAGCTCGTCGAGCACGGGCGCGTGCTGCGACGGATGTTCCGCCGTGATCATGGCGGCTCGGCACAGAAGGCATTGGACGGGTTTATCACCCAGCTCGCCAATGACGCGTCCATCCGCAGTTCGCGCGCGCGCGGCGAGTTTTGCGTCAATGCGGGCCAGGTTTTCACCAGCCTCCTGTCGGGAGAGCGTTCACTTGCGGAAACGGGGCTGCGCACCGTCGAAGACAAGGTGACCCAGCCTGAAAAGCGCTGATCCGCCCGGCAATTTCACCTCGCTGGCCTCTCCGGCCAGTCGTGACGACGCGGAATTGCCCCGGCATCGTTGCCCAAGCGCCCCAAACCGGCTAAACCGCGCGCGATCATGAGCAATCAGCCAGAAAATACGGCCCTGCTGCCGGCCGGTTTGCATGATGTCCTGCCGCCGCGTGCGGCACAGGAATCCGGCGCCATCGCCGCGATCATGGACGTCTTTGCATCCTGCGGGTTCGAACAGGTGAAGCCGCCTCTCGTGGAGTTCGAGGCGACGCTTGCAGGCAACGGCGCCAATGGCGGCGGCAGCCTTGCGGGACAGATGTTCCGCCTAATGGACCCCGTGAGCCAGCGGATGATGGGCGTGCGCGCCGACATCACGCTGCAGGTCGCACGGATTGCCGGGACACGACTCTGCGACGTCCCGCGCCCGCTGCGCCTGTCCTATGCAGGCCAGGTCCTGCGGGTGCGTGGCAACCAGCTTCGTCCGGAACGCCAGTTTGCCCAGGCCGGTGTCGAACTGATCGGCGTCGACGAGGTCGCGGCGGATGTCGAGGTGATCGTTCTCGCAGCCGAGACACTGCGGACGGCTGGAATCGCTGAGCCCACCATCGATATCAATTCACCCGCGCTGGTGGCGCATGTGTTGGCTGAACTTGACCTTTCCAGCGGGGCGGTGGCCGACCTACGCGAATCCCTCGACCGCAAGGATATCGGGGAAACCGAGCAGATCCTGCGCCGCGAAGGCGCGGTGTTCACCAGCGGGGCCAAGGCCCTGTGCGCGATGATCGCTTCCGTGGGCCCTGCCGAAGAAGTGGTGGGCGAACTGCAGGCCATCGACCTTCCCGCTGCAGCGCGTGACGAGGTTGCGCGGCTGGCGGCTGTGGTCGCCGGTGTGCGCGAGGCGCTGCCGGACCTGTCCCTGACCCTCGATCCGGTCGAGTACCGGGGCTTTGAATACCAGACCGGTGTCAGCTTCACGCTGTTTGCCGAGGGTGTACGCGGCGAACTTGGCCGCGGCGGACGCTACGTGACAGAAGCAGCCGAACCTGCGACGGGCGTGTCGCTCTACCTGGACTCGATCATGCGGGCCGTCCCCGAGGTGGAGCGCGAGCCGCGCCTCTATCTCCCCACCGGCACATCCTATGCCGCGGGCCGGGCACTGCGGGCGGATGGCTGGATTACGGTGAACGGCTTCAACGACGTACCGGATGTTGCGGCCGAGGCGCGCCGACTGGCATGTACCCACTATCTGGCCGACGGAAAGGCCGTCGCGCTTCCGGCCAAGGCCGGCTGAGGAGAATTCGATGGCGAATGTTGCAGTTGTCGGCTCCCAATGGGGCGACGAGGGCAAGGGAAAGATCGTGGACTGGCTGTCCGAGCGCGCCGATGTGGTGGTGCGCTTCCAGGGTGGGCACAACGCGGGTCATACGCTGGTCATCGACGGCACGACCTACAAACTCAGCCTGCTGCCCTCGGGCGTGGTGCGCCCCGGCAAGGTCGGCGTGATCGGCAACGGCGTCGTGGTCGACCCCTGGGCACTGCTGGGGGAGATCGACCGGATCGCCGAGCAGGGGGTCGAGGTGACGCCGGAATCCCTTAAACTCGCCGACAATGCCAGTCTCATCCTGCCGCTGCATCCCTATCTGGATGGCGCGATCGAGCAGGCGCGCGGTGCCGACAAGATCGGGACCACCGGGCGCGGCATCGGTCCGGCGTATGAGGACAAGGTTGCCCGCCGGGCGATCCGGGTCTGTGACCTCGCGGACCGTGACACCCTGTCCCAGCGCGTCGACCACCTGCTGTTCCACCACAACGCACTGCTTCGCGGCCTGGGCGCCGAAGAGGTGAACAAGGCCGAGCTGATGGACAAGCTGGGCGAGATCACCGAGCGCCTGCTGTCCTTCTCGGTGCCGGTCTGGCACTGGCTCGACGAGGCGCGGTGTTCCGGCAAGCGCATCCTGTTCGAGGGTGCACAGGGCACGATGCTCGACGTCGATCACGGCACCTATCCGTATGTCACCTCCTCGAACACGGTCTCCGGGCAGGCGGCGGCGGGTTCCGGCGTGGCGCCGGGAACCATCGGTTATGTGCTGGGCATCACCAAGGCCTACACCACCCGTGTCGGCAGCGGCCCGTTCCCCACGGAGCAGGCCAATGAGATCGGTGAGCTTCTGGGTGAACGTGGCCGGGAGTTCGGCGTCGTCACAGGGCGGAAACGCCGGTGCGGCTGGTTCGATGCGGTGATGGTCCGCCAGGCCATACGGGTCAGCGGCATCAACGGCATAGCGCTCACGAAACTCGACATCCTGGACGGGCTGGACGAGATCAAGGTCTGTGTCGGTTATCGCCTGCGCGGCCAGGAGATCTCGATTTTCCCGGCCGGGATTCGCGACCAGGCCGAGGTAGAGCCGATCTACGAGACGCTGGAGGGCTGGCAGGAAAGCACCGCGGGCGCGCGGAGCTGGGCCGAACTGCCTGCAACGGCTGTAAAATACGTCCGGCGGGTCGAGGAACTGATCAACGCGCCTGTGGCGCTCCTTTCGACCAGCCCGGAACGCCAGGACACGATTCTGGTCCGCGATCCCTTCGCCGACTGACCTCTTCTGCCATTAACCATCCGTTACCGCCTGACACCTAGTCTTGCGCGGAGCGGGCCGTCCCCGGACGTGCACGCGAAACGGATGATGACTGTCGGATGAGCGAAGCAAGCCTTGAAGCCGACCTGGTCGGGGACCTGGACTACCCTCTCGCGGGCGAGAGGAAAGCTGTGTCTGCGGGCAACGAGGTCGTCTTTGCCAGCCGTTACCGGATACAGCCGGACGTGGTGCTGCCGCATCTCTGCACCACGAGCGCGCGCGCCTATGTCGCTTTCGATCGCGAAAACCCGGCACGCAGCCTCTATGCGCTGGTGCTCGACCGCACCGTGCCGGCGCGTCACAAGGCGATTGTGACGGCAAAGGGCATCGTCGAGGATACAATCCTCAAGCCGATACGTTGGGGTCGTGTCGATTGGCCCGCCACCCGGCGCGAGGAGATCGTGATCATCCTCCCTCAGCCGCCGGGCCCGGCCCTGATGGCGAACCTCGAGACGGAAATCCGGCCCTGGCTCATTCGCGAACTCAAGCGCGATCTGCTGCTTCCGCTGGTCGACCTGCTGAAGGCGATGCATGACGAACGCCTCAGCCACCGGAATATCCGGCCGACAAACCTGTTTCGCGGCGGCGAAGACGAGAGTGTCATTTCGGGACAGGTCTATAGCGCGGCGCCGGGCATGGACCAGCCGGCGCTGTTCGAACCACTCGATCGGGCACGATGTCTGCCCAGCGGGCGCGGGACCGGCGATATGGCCGATGACCTCTATGCCGTTGGCGTGACCATCATGATGCTGGCGCTGGGGCGTAACCCGGTTGCCGGGCTCGACGACCAGGAAATCATGCGCCGTCGCATCCAGCACGGCAGCTACAACGCCATGCTCGGCGATAACAAGCTGCACAATGAACTGGCGCCGGTCGTGCGTTCGCTGATGCGTGACGACGAACACGAGCGCTGGTCGATTGCAGACCTTTCCAACTGGGTTCAGACCGGGCGGGTGAACCCGTCCCAGCCGGCGCCGGGCGTTCGCGCCGACCGGCCCTTCGAATTCGAGGGAGAAAAGGCCGATACGGCCCTGGAACTCGTGTACCTGCTGTCGCGAAACTGGGAAAAGGCCGTCAAGCTGGCGGCGACCCCGGAGATCGAACACTGGGTCGACCGCAGCCTGAAAAACCGCGCCCTTTCCAAGGAAATCGCCGCCTGCGGTGATCCGGGGCCGGGCGGTCCCAAGCAGATGACGCCGGATATCATGCTGTCGCGCATGCTGATGATCCTCAATCCGACTGGGCCCATCTGTTTCCGCTCGCTGGTTGTGATGCCGGACGGTCTCGCGACCGCAACGGCCACTGCGCTGGGCAACTCCCGGATGACCCAGGACTTCGCGGACATGATCAGCGGGAAACTGATGGATTTCTGGCACGAGGCCCAGATCCGGCCGAAACCCTGGATGCTGGTGGCCGCGGAAGTGGCAGAGAAGATGTTCGTCTACCTGGTGCGACGGGCGGCCGGGTTCTCGATCGAGCGATGTGCCTATGAACTCAATCCGGCGCTGCCATGCCTCAGTCCGCTGCTTAAGGGCGGTGCGCCGTTGCAGGTGCGCGAACTGCTCGAGACCATGGAGGAGAACGCCGAGGACGGAGAGTTCCTGTTCGACCGCCATATCGCGGCGTTTCTGGGCGCCCGGATTACCGGCTCCATCGACAAGGAGCTCACCGAGATCGACGAGGCGGACGAAGAGGCGCGCGAGCGCATGTCCCAGCTTCGCCTGATGGCCTATGTCCAGAGCAAGAACAGCGCGACAGCGGCGCCAAAGCTCTATGACATGTTCCTCCGGCACCTGCAGCCCGCGATCAACGAGTACAAGAACATCTCCATGCGCGATCGTTTGCACCGAGCCGCGCGAAAGGCGGCCGCCAGGGGGAACCTGAACGACCTCGTGCGGATCCTCGACAACCGCAAGAACCGCACCTGGGACGAGCGGGGATTTGATTCAGCGCGCAAGCGTATCCAGCTCCTGGACCGCGAAATCCATCATCTCCGCACCGATGCGAAAACCATGCGCCGCCAGTCGACGCTCCTTGGTCATCAGATTGCGGCAAACATCGGCAGTCTGGTCGCCGTCGCGGCGGCCCTCATCGTAATCATGATTCAGGCGGGCTGAGGCGATGGCGAAGGGCAAGACAAAGGCTGCGGCACCCGCCAAAGGGAAGTCGGCGGGCGGGAAGAAGACATCCGGCGGAACATACACGCTCTCGATCATTACGCTGGGGGTTGTGGGGCTTGCGTTTTTCGCGATGCCGGCGCTCGTCGTGTTCGCCGTGGGCATGATCCCGTCTCTTGTGGCGGCGATTGTCGATCGGCATCCCGGCAGGAATGCCACGATTGCTGTGACATCGATGAACTTTGCGGGCGTTGTTCCTTTTGTCAGCGAGATCCTCATTTCAGGCGCGAGCATGGGCCGCGCCACGCTTGTCGTCACGGATGTGTTCTCGCTGGCGATGATGTACGGGACGGCGGCGTTCGGCTGGGGGGTGGTCTATGCCATGCCGAAGGTGGCGTCGGTCTATATCAGTGTGCGTAACGACGCGCAGGTCCAGGCCATGCAGCGCGAGAAGAAGCGTCTCATCGAGGACTGGGGTGACGGCGTGACCCAGGCCCCGCCGGCATCGAAGCCGGGCGGTCGCAGCCGCTCCGGCGCGAAATCCGCGGAACCGGCCTAGACCGTACCCACGTCAGCCGGCAGCGACCTGCTGCTCGATGGCCAGGTTCTTCATGGCGCGCTGAAGCTTCTCGAACGCGCGGACCTCGATCTGCCGCACACGCTCACGGCTGATGTCGTATTCCTGCGACAGGTCTTCCAGCGTGACCGGATCTTCGCGGAGGCGGCGCTCGGTCAGGATGTGGCGCTCACGCTCGTTGAGCGAACCCATGGCCTGGTTCAGCAGTTCGCGGCGCTTGTCCATCTCGTCCTGCTCGACGAGTTCCATCTCCTGGCTCTCGGATTCGTCGACCAGCCAGTCCATCCACTCGCTGTCGCTCTCACCGTCCTTGCGCAGCGGCGCGTTGAGCGAGCCGTCCGGTCCCGCCAGGCGGCGGTTCATCTGGACGACATCGTTCTCCGAGACCTTCAGTTCGCGGGCGATGTACTCGACCTGCTCGGGCGGCAGGTCGCCGTCGTCCAGTGCCTTGAGCTGGCCCTTCATGCGCCGCAGGTTGAAGAACAGCTTCTTCTGTGCGGCCGTGGTGCCCATCTTTACGAGGCTCCACGAGTGCAGGATGTACTCCTGGATCGAGGCGCGGATCCACCACATCGCATAAGTGGCGAGCCGGAAGCCCTTGTCCGGGTCGAACTTCTTGACGGCCTGCATCAGGCCGACATTGCCTTCGGAGATCAGCTCGGCCACCGGCAAGCCGTAACCGCGATAGCCCATGGCGATCTTGGCGACGAGGCGCAGGTGGCTGGTGACCATCTGGTGTGCAGCGTCCACATCCTCGTGCTCCTGCCAGCGCTTGGCCAGCATGAACTCCTGCTCCGGCTCCAGCATGGGGAACTTGCGGATTTCCTGCAGGTAGCGCGAGAGGTTGCCTTCGGGCGTCAGCGAGGGAAGCTGTGGTGTGGCCATGGCACTCTCCTTGGAGCCGGCCCGGACGGGCAGGTTCCGAAAACGGTTTGTATGGTGATCACCGTACTTCTGAAATATGGCGCTTTTGCGCCGATCTTCAATATCTTAGATGGATTCTAAAAAGTTAATTAATTTGGTCATGTCCGGGGGAATTTCTGTCTCGAAATCAATATGTTGCCCCGACTCCGGGTGGATAAAGCCCAGCCGGAACGCGTGCAGGGCCTGGCGGGGGAATTCCGTGAGGATGCGGGCTTCGTCCGGGTCGAGGGATTTCACGGCACTGCGACGCCCTGTCGAGCGCCCGTAGACCGGATCGCCGACAAGCGGGTGTCCGGCCTGGGTCAGGTGTACGCGGATCTGGTGGGTGCGACCGGTCTCCAGCTTGCACTCGACGAGCGCGGCGAGTCCGCCGCCATAGGCCTTGAGGGTGCGGTAGCCGGTGCGCGCTGGCTTCCCGCCGCGCGTGACGACGGCCATCTTCTTGCGGTTCTTCGGGTGGCGACCGATATCGCCCTCGATGGTGCCGGACGGCGGGATCGGTCGGCCCCAGACGACGGCACGGTAGGCCCGGTCGACGCTCCGCTCGGCGAACTGCGCGACCAGGCTCGCATGGGCCTCGGCGGTCTTGGCGACAACCATCACGCCGCTGGTGTCCTTGTCCAACCGGTGCACGATGCCGGGGCGCTTGACCCCGCCGATCCCGGTGAAGTCAGGGCCGCAATGGCCGATCAGTGCATTGACCAGCGTGCTATCGGGATTTCCGGGCGCGGGGTGGACGACCAGCCCCGCCGGCTTGTCGAGGACGATCAGGTGTTGGTCCTCGAACAGGATGTCGAGCGCGATGTCCTGGCCGACGGGTTCGGGCTCCTCGGCCGCCGGGATCGTCACCGCGAGCGCATCCCCGGCGGCGACTTTCGCGGAGGGCTGCGTGCACACCGTCCCGTTGCGGGTGACATGCCCGCCCTCGATCAGGGCCTTGATGCGCGAGCGCGACAGGGCGCCGTCCGCGCCGGACAGCATGTCCGCGAGCAACCGGTCGATGCGCTCACCGGCCCGCTCGGGACCGACCCGCACCTGGGCCGCCCCCGGATTGTCTTTTTGTGCCAAGACCCTAGACTGCCCGTCGCTTGAAGGGGGACGGCATGAGCGTCAATGCGCTGCGCAGAATAGTCATTGGGTTGGGGGTGCTCATCGTGATCGCCCTGATCGCCGTCATCTGGGGCATTGTCGACGCCTCGCGCCGCGCGGGCAATGGGCAGGATGCGGCCGAGGTTGCCGCGCCGGTTACCGGTGCCGATGCCGTGACGCGCGAGCTGGACCTCGGCCTGCCGCCGGAATGCGAGATCGTCTCGTCCCGGGCCGACGGCTCGCGGCTGGTGGTTGTCACCGGCGGCGCGCCGAACAGCCGTGAGGCCTGTGCGCGGACTTTCGTCATCGACACGCGGCGCGGTGCGGTGCAGCTGACGGTCCGCCCGTGACCGGCCTGCGCAACGCGCCTGCCAATTTTGCCAGCGACAATGTGGCCGGTGCGCTGCCGGAGGTGATTGCCGCGGTGAGCGAGGCTGCCTCGGTGGGGGCGATGCCCTATGGCGCCGACCCGTGGACCGAGCGTGTCTCCGCCAGGCTGCGCGACATCTTCGAGACGGACCTGATGGCGTTCCCGGTTGCAACGGGGACGGCAGCCAATGCGCTGGCCCTGTCGTCGCTCTGCCCGCCCTTCGGCACGGTGTTCTGCCATCCCCTCAGCCACGCCAACACCGACGAATGCGGTGCGCCGGAGTTCTATACCGGCGGCGCGAAGCTGACCCTCGTGGACGGCCCGGACGCGAAGCTCGACCCCGCTGCGCTCGATGAGGCGATTGCGGCGGCCCGGCCCCACGGTGTGCACAACATGCCGCCCGCCGCTATCTCGATCACCCAGGAGACCGAGGCGGGGGCGGTCTATGCCCATGGCGAGGTCGATGCGATCGCGGAGATTGCACGCCGCCACGGCGTGGCGCTCCACATGGACGGCGCGCGGTTTGCCAATGCGCTGGCGGCGCTGGGCTGCAGCCCCGCCGAGGTGACGTGGAAGCGCGGCGTCGATGTATTGTCGTTCGGCGCAACCAAGAACGGCGCGATGGCGGCGGAGGCCGTGATCTTTTTCCGGGAGGAACATGCAGTCGCCTTCGAGGAACGGCGCAAGCGCGGCGGGCACCTCTTGTCCAAGATGCGATTTGTCTCGGCCCAGCTCGACGGCTACCTCAAGGACGATGCGTGGCTGCGGGCGGCGCGGGCGGCCAATGCCGGCGCGGCGCGTCTCGCCGCGGGCCTCGCGGCACAGGAGGGCGCCGAACTGGTGCGGCCGGCTGAGGCCAACATCCTGTTTGCCCGCCTGCCGGTGGCCGCGCTCGACCGGTTGGAGGCCGACGGGCACCGCTTCTACCGGGTGGGAAATGACGGCACGATCCGCCTCGTGGTGGCGTGGAGCACGCCCGATGAGGAGATCGACGGCTTTCTGGCCGCCGTGGCGGATGTGATGTCCGGCGCAGGCGCTGCTTGAATTCGCGCGCAGGGTCCGCTATATCGCGCCCTCTGTTCTGCAGCGCCACGACGTCCCCTTCGTCTAGTGGCCTAGGACGCTGGCCTCTCACGCCGGAAACAGGGGTTCGAGTCCCCTAGGGGACGCCATTTATTTTGCGCTTGGCCGCAGAGCCTTCGCTCAAATCCGAACGACTATCCGATCGGCAGCTACGCCGCCGATTTTCTGAGATACGCGCGCCAGTCCCCGAATTTCGTGATGTCCGTCGCGTTCGCGACAGCGGTGCCCTCGCATAGGAAGCCTAGCACGTCCAAGCCATCATCGAGCAGTAGGCGACCGACACCCAGCGGCGAGGGAATGCCGGCAATGAAGCCGCCGATGCGGTCCGACGGCAATTCCCATATCTCGACACGGATCTTGCCGCCTCTCGCCGTGCGCACGAGGCCCGGCCGGGCCGGCGGCCCGCCGGCCAGTGCATACATCCGGTACTCTGGCGCGGTATAGGCCTCGCGGACCAGGCGTCCGCCGCGGCCGGTGATCTGGTGGTTCAGCGGCTGGCCACCCAGGTGCGCTCCACACACGGCAACCTGGATCCACTCGGGATCCTTGGCGGGCGAGGACGGGATCGTCGCGTGTCGTCGGGGTTGCTTGTGGCCGGTGGCGCCGAGCGGCAGCCCGCCATCCGCATGGTACTTCGCGGCAAGCTCGAGCAGCGCGGCGTCGCGCCCGGCCGGAGCAATGAGGGTAATGCCGAAGGGCAGGCCGGTTGCCCCGATGATCGCGGACGGCACCGCGACCGCGCACAGATCGAGCAGGTTCACGAAGTTGGTGTAGGTGCCGAGCTCCGAGTTACGGGCGATCGGCTCGTCACGGACCGCCGCGATCGTCGGATGGGTCGGGGCCGTGGGCAGCACCATCACGTCGGCGGTCTTCCACAGATCCGCGCAGCGGTGGCGCATGTCCTCCAGCCGGTAGAACGCGTCGAACGTGTCCACCGCGTCGAAGTTCCGCGCGCCGTTGAGGATCGTCCGGATCACCGGCAGCAAGGTGTCGGGGTCCTCGTCTATCAGCGGGCGTGCCGCGTGAAAGCGCTCCGCAACCCAGGGGCCGCCATAGAGCAGCGCGGCGGTCTCGCCGAACGGCTGGTAGTCGAACGCCATTTCGTGTCCGCCCATCTCGGCCAGCCGTTCGCAGGCATGGGCGAACGCGTGCGCATAGTCGTCGTTCCCGAAGAACCGCAGTTGCGAGGGGTCGGGCACCGCGAAGGTGAAGTCGGCGGGCAGCAGGCCGGCCTTGCCTTCAAAGGGTCGCGACCCGGGATGGTCCGGGTCCAGCTTGCCGATAACTGAGAGGACATGCGCCGCATCGTCCGAGGTGAGTGCGAAGACCGAGACGCAGTCCAGCGAACGGCAGGCCGGGACCACGCCGCGCGTGCTCACCCGGCCGAGGGATGGTTTCAGCCCGACGAGGTTGTTGAAGCCTGCGGGTACGCGCCCGGAGCCGGCCGTGTCGGTGCCCAGCGAGAAGCTGGCCATGCCCAGCGCGACGGCGACCGCGGAGCCCGAGCTGGACCCGCCCGAGACGTATGCGCCGTCGAACGCATTGCGGCACTCGCCCCAGGGCGAGCGGGTTCCGACCAGGCCGGTGGCGAACTGGTCGAGGTTGGTCTTGCCGATGAGGATCGCGCCCGCCTCGAGAAGCAGTTCGACCGCTGTGGCGGAATGCTCGGGCGTATAGGCGAACGCTTCACAGGCTGCCGTGGTCGGCAGGCCGGCCACGTCGATATTGTCCTTCACCGCGAAGGGGATGCCGAACAGGGGTAGGCGGTCGCGCGGCATGCTTTCGAGCGCCTGCGCCCGTGCGATGAGGGTCTCGTCCGGGACCGCGTGGATCCAGATGGGATTGTCTGCATGCGCCCTGCGGAGCGCGATGATGGCGTGCACGACATCAAGGGGTGTGCGGGCCCCGGAATCGTAGTCCGCGGACAGGCGCGTGAGGCAGAGATCCGGAACGGGGACGTTGTTCAAGTCTCTCTCCATTGGATAAGCATGACGAGACTTCCCGCTGCAAACGGCGGGCCATTCAGGGGAAGCGGGAAACCGGGCATTCCCGGGACTCTTCACGCGGATCGCGGGAGAGTTTGCCTAAAAATTACGCAGCAAGGCAATCGAATGTTTATTTTGCATACAAAAAATTAAATACGATAATAATTACAGATATTTATATGGAAATTACCAGTCTACAAAGGGTGGATATCAGGCCCCACGGGTGGCAAAAACCGACGATGCATCACTGACGGTCAGCATGTGGTGCCGCATGGATGTGTAGGCGCCGTGCCCGTCCTGCTTGAGGATGGCGGCCACCACTTCGGCATGTTCCGCGTTGGAATTCGCGATGCGGCCCGGGATATGGAACTGGGCGCTGCGGAACGGGGCCAGCCTCGCGCGCACGGCCTGGGCGGTCTCTTCCAGCACCTCGTTGCAGGACCCGCGATAGATCGCGGCGTGGAAGGCGCGGTTGTGGCGCTCGTAGGCGTCGGGGTCTCCCTTCTCGGCCAGTTCGGCGCCCTGGGCCTGAAGCTTGACGAGTCCGTCCCGCTGGGCGGCGCTCATGCGCTCGGCGGCCAGCCGGGAACAGGAGCCCTCCAGCTCGGCCATGGCCTCAAACATCTGCGAGAGCCGCTCGCGTGTGATGGTGGAGACGATCACACCGCGGCGCGGGCGAATCTCGATCAGTCCGGTGGATTCCAGCCGGCGCAGGGCCTCGCGCACAGGTGTCCGCGATGTCTTGAAGCGGTCCGCAATCGCCTGTTCTTCGAGGCGTGTGCCGGGCAGCAGGCGGCCTGCGATGATCTCTTCCGCGAGACGTTCCTCGAGGTACTGGGAACGTGTCTGTCCTCGCGCCGGTTTGCGTGTACGTCGATTGGCCAAGGCAGGCTCCGGATTCGAAAAACAAAAAAATCGCGACCGGCATTCTGCATCCGCTCTGCCGTGCCGCCAAGAACCACGCCCGCCTGAATATTGTGCATCGGCCATGACGCGCGTGCGCAGATCGGATATGGAATCCCCGGATTTCCGGTGGCCGGCGCGCGGCACGCGTCTGGCACAACCCTTGCTGAGAGATTAGATGTGAATCCTTTGTCACGCGAACCCCAGGTCGAACCGGCCATGAAGGAGTGCAGCGCATGAATCCGCCGGCGCATGCCACGGCTGCTGGTCACGGTCCGGCCGCAATCGGGCTGGAGACCATTGGGGTCACCAAGACCTTCGGCTCTCTGGTCGCGCTGGAAGATGCCTCGATCAAGGTGCGCGCAGGCAGCTTCCATGCGCTCCTCGGTGAGAACGGCGCCGGCAAATCGACCCTCGTAAAATGCATCATGGGCGTCTACCGCCCGACCGAAGGCCAGATCATGGTCGACGATCATGAGGTGGTGATTGCCAGCCCGCGCGACGCCCATGCGCTCGGCCTGGGCATGGTCTACCAGCACTTCACGCTCGTACCGTCCCTGACTGCGGCGGAGAACCTCGTGATCAGCCGGGCCGACGTGCCGGCTGTCGTCAACTGGAAAGCAGAACATGCGGCACTCGAGGCATTCCTCGAGACAACCCCCTTCCGTGTTCCCCTCGATGTGCCTGTCTCCAGCCTGTCCGCGGGCGAGAAGCAGAAGCTCGAGATTCTCAAGCAGCTCTACCTCAACCAGCGCTTTCTGATCCTCGACGAGCCGACCTCGGTTCTGACGCCGGATGAGGCTGACGAGATTCTCGGCCTGCTGCGCGGGCTGACCGAAGCCGGCGAACTGACGATCCTGATGATCACCCACAAGTTCCGCGAGGTGACCGGCTTCGCCGACGACGTGACCGTGCTGCGCCGGGGCAAGATGGTGGGCTCGCGCCCGGTCGCGGGGCTCTCGGTCGAGGAAATGAGCCACATGATGATTGGCGACACCCAGCTGCGCGAGCGGGCGGAGCGGGTGGAGATCGGCGATGCCCCCTTGGTGCTGGAAATCGACGGGGTGAACGCGAATGGCGACGAGGGCCTGCCGGCCCTGCGTGATGTCGGGATCAAGGTGCGCGCCGGAGAGATCGTCGGCATCGCCGGGGTGTCCGGCAACGGCCAGTCCGAACTGGTCGAGGTTCTTTCGGGCCAGCGCGACATGGAGAACGGCCAGATCCGGGTCCATGGCGAGACATACACGCCGACCCGCCGGAAGATGGACGCCTTCAAGGTGTTCGGCCTGTCGGAAGAGCCGCTGCGCAACGTTGCGGTGCCGCGGATGACAGTGGCCGAGAACATGGCCTTCCGGACCTTCGACAAGAACCCCATTGCCACCGCGCGCGGCTGGCTGCGACCCAGCCACATGCGCAGCCAGGCGCACCGGCTGATTGCGGACTACCGGGTGAAGACGCCCTCGACCGAGGAGCAGATCGAGAACCTGTCGGGCGGCAACGTGCAGCGCGCCGTGCTGGCGCGCGAGCTGTCCGGCGACGTCGATATCCTGATTGTCGCCAACCCGTGTTTCGGCCTGGACTTTGCCAGCGTCGCCGAAATCCGGGCACAGATCATGGACCAGCGCAACCGCGGCTCGGCCGTGTTGCTGGTCTCCGAGGACCTGGATGAAATCCTGGAGCTGGCCGACACGGTGCTGGTCATGCTCGAGGGCGAGATCGTCTTCAGTGCGCCCATTGCCGAAGCGAACCGGCAGTCGATCGGCCACGCCATGGCGGGCGGCGAATGAGCGGCGCGCGCTGGGCGGGGCGAGACCCGGCCAAGGACCCCGTGCGCGACGAGGTCTGGGATTCTCTGGTCACCGCCGAGGTCAATGTCGGCCCGGTCCACAGCCGCATCCCCAATTTCGTCGGCGCAGACATGGCCGCACGCAACCTCGCGCGTGTGCCGGCCTGGGCCGATGCGCGGACGGTCAAATGCAATCCCGATCCGCCGCAGATCCCCGTGCGCCTGCGCGCGCTCTACGACGGCAAGATCGTTTACGCGCCGATCCCGGAACTGACCAAGGGTGTGCCGTTTGTCCGGCTGGACCCGGAGGTGCTGGACGCCAAGGGCGTTAGCTTCGAACTCGCCGCGACCAGCCAGGGCTTTCAGGAGTACGGCCAGCCGGTCCAGTTCGAGGAGATGGAGACACTCGATTTCATCGTCGTCGGTTGTGTGGCGGTGACCCGCGCGGGCGGACGGACAGGCAAGGGCGGCGGCTTCGCCGACCTGGAGCTTGGTATTTTCCGTGAACTGGGAAAGGTCGCGCCCGACGCGCCGATCGCCACAACCGTTCATTCCAGCCAGGTGGTCGACGATGCCCGTGTCGTGATGTCTGCGCATGATTCGGCGCTCGACTGGATTGCCACCGAATCCGACCTTATCGAGACCGCAACGGAGTTTGCCCAGCCGGATGGTGTGGCGTGGGATTTCGTGCGTGAGGACCAGTACCGCGACATTCCGTTTCTGGAAGAGTTGCGGTCCCGCCTGTCGAAGGATTCGGCGTCGTGATGGCCGTGCACGTAGCCGAACTGCCTGTTTTTTGGTCAGCGATTTCTGCTGGCCCCCGAAAATGCTCATGGGGCGAGCAGTTGTTTGGTGCCTCCTTTCCCGCAGCCATGGCTGTCCAAGCCTTGTTCCTGAAATTCTCAATGAATACAGTTGGTTGATTAGATTTCGATGGATCAGGCCCACTGGCATATGGATTGCTAATCTCTCGTTAAAGCGCGCGCCCGGGTGTTCTGCGCCGGTGCGCGCTGGAACGTCAAACCACCTGTGAGGGGACTTACTTCATGAACGAGTTCAAATTCACCCGCCGAAACTTCATCAAGACCGCGGCCGCCGGTGCCGCAGGCGTAGGCGTGCTGGGCCTTCCGACGATGGCCTCCGCCGCCGGCCTGACGGTCGGTATCGTCTATGTCGGCCCGCGCGATGACTTCGGCTGGAACCAGGCGCATGCAGAGGCCGCCAAGGTGCTCAAGGGTGTTCCCGACGTGACCGTCGTCGAAGAGGAGAACGTCCCCGAGACGATCGCCGTCGCCAAGTCGATGGAATCCATGATCAACCTCGACGGTGCGAAGATGATCTTCGCCACGTCCTTCGGCTACTACAAGCCGTTCGTCCTCGACCTCGCGGCCAAGTACAAGGATGTGCAGTTCCGTCACGCCGCTCCGCTGTGGACCGATGCCGATCCCAAGAACGCCGGTTCCTACTTCGGCTACCTGGACCAGGCGCACTATGTGGACGGCGTCGCCGCCGGCCTGTCGACCACGTCGAACAAGCTGGGCTTCGTCGCCGCGAAGCCGATCGGCACCGTGCTGCGCAACATTAACTCCTTCCTGCTGGGCGCGAAGAAGACCAACCCGAATGCGGAAGTGCAGGTCATCTTCACCGGCGAATGGTCGCTGCCGGTTCGTGAGGCGGAAGCCACGAACGCGCTGGTTAATGCCGGTTGCGATGTCATCACATGCCACGTCGACAGCCCGAAGGTCGTGATCGAGACGGCCGAGGCGCGCGGTGCGAAGACCTGTGGCCACAACGCGTCCCAGGCTCCGCTCGCGCCGAAGGGTTTCATCACGGGAGCCGAGTACAAGTGGTCGACGATCTACACCCAGTACGCGGCCGACCTGGCGGCGGGCAAGACGCTGCCGAACTTCATCGGCGCCGGGTTCGACAAGGACTTCGTCCAGAACACCGCCTACGGCGCGGGCGCATCTGCTGAAGCCATCGCGGCCGCGGATGCTGCACGGGCCGAGGTCAAGGCCGGCAAGCCGATCTTCGACGGTCCTATCAAGAAGCAGGACGGTTCCGAACTCGTCGGTGCCGGCAAGTCCCTCGACAATTACGACCCCATGCTCGACCAGACCGACTTCCTGATCGAGGGTGTGATCGGTTCCATCACCTGAGCACTGACGGGCGGGCAGTATGTTCCCCCGCCCTTTCGTGCGCATGGTGCGGGCTGCCCGGGCCACAGTGTGTTCGGCCCGGGCACCGTTCCCTTCCGATCCTGAGCGGGTGAATTGCCGACATGGCTGAGCTGACCCAGACTGAACCCGACACCCGGGGCGAATTGATCGACCGCATGCGGCGATCAAGCGAGTATGTGCTCATGCCGGCTGTCGCGGTCCTGGTGTCCGCGATCCTGTTCTCGATCTTTCTGGTGTTGCTCGGGAAATCCCCGATCGTATTTGCCGACCTGCTCTGGCGCGGCGGGTTCGGCAGCTCGTTTTCCTGGCAGAACACGCTTGTGCGCGCCTCGCCCTTCATGCTGACCGCGCTTTGCGTGGCTGTGCCCGCCCGTCTCGGGATGGTGGTGATCGGCGGTGAGGGTGCGCTGATCATGGGTGGCTTCGGCGCGGCCCTGATCGCGATCCCCATGGTCTCATGGGCTCCGCCGGCACTTGTGATCGCGGCGATGGCGCTGACCGCCGCGATTGCCGGCGGCATCTGGATCGGGATTGTCGGTGCGATCCGCCACTATCGTGGCGTGAACGAGACTATCTCCAGCCTGCTGCTGTTCTATATCGCGGTCTCGGTCCTGAACTTCTTCGTCGAGGGTGTCCTGCGCGATCCCTCGGATCCCAACAAACCGTCGACCATGCCCATCGGCCGCGAAAACATGATCGGGGCCATGCCCGGCACCGACGTGCACTGGGGCCTCGCGGTCGGCGTGATCGTCTGCGTGCTGCTCTATTTCCTGATGAACCGCACGACCTTCGGATTTGCCGCGCGGGTCACGGGCGGCAACCTGCGCGCCGCGCAGGCCCAGGGGTTGCCGGTGGGCAAGCTGGTGCTGATCTCCTGTTTTATCGCGGGCGCGGCAGCCGGGCTCGCAGGCTTCTTTGAGGTGGCGGCGATCCACGGCAAGGCGAATGCCTCGCTGATCGCGGGCTACGGGTTTACCGGGATCCTCGTTTCGTTCCTGGCGCGCCATAACCCGCTGGTCATTATACCGATCGCCATCTTCCTCGGCGGCATCGACGCCGCAGGCGGCCTGATCCAGCGCCGCATGGACCTTCCTGATGCGACCGTGCTGGTGCTGCAGGGACTGATGTTCGTCGTCCTGCTGGCGTCTGAGACATACTATGGCCGGTTCAGGTTCTTCCGGGCGGCGGGGGCCACATCATGAGTGACGGCGGCACCTTCGCGACTGTCCTGCTGGCGATGTTTGCCGGCGCGATCCGCGTCTCGACCCCCTTCCTGTTTGTCAGCCTGGGCGAGTGCCTGACCGAGAAGGCGGGCCGCATCAACCTGGGGCTCGAGGGCACGCTGGTCTTCGGCGCGATGACCGGCTACGCGCTCTCGCTCCACACCGGTTCGCCCTGGCTGGGCGTCCTGGGGGCGGGGATCGCGGGCTGCGTGTTCGGCGCGATCCACGGCTACCTCTGCAAGCTGCCCAAGGTGAACGACATCGCCATTGGTATCGCGCTGATGCTGTTCGGCACCGGCGTCGCGTTTTTCTTCGGCAAGCCCTACATCCAGCCGCAGGCGCCGCGCCTGCCGCTGATCTCCTTCGGCGGCTGGTCCGACAACGCCGCCATCCGGCAGGCGCTGGAAATCAACCCGCTGTTCATCATCGGCTTCTTGCTGGCCGTCGGCATGTGGTGGGCCTTCAATAACACCCGCTGGGGCCTGGTGGTGCGCACCACGGGCGACAGCGCGCCCGCCGCCGTGGCGCTCGGCATCGACGTTGACCGGGTGCGCCTGCTGGCGACGACGGTCGGCGGGTTCTTCGCCGGGGTCGGCGGTTCGTTCCTGTCGCTGTCCTATCCCGGAAGCTGGACCGAGGGGCTGTCCTCGGGCCAGGGCCTGATGGCCGTCGCGCTGGTGATATTTGCGCGCTGGAACCCGCTTGCCTGCTTCGGTGCGGCGATCCTGTTCGGTGCCGCCGGGGCGCTCGGGCCAGCGCTGCAGGCCGTCGGCATCAGCGAGGGCTATCACTTCTTCAACGCGGCCCCCTACATCATGACGCTGCTGATCCTGGTGGTCTCGGTGTCACCCAAGCGTGCCTTGCGCGGCGCGCCGAGCGAACTCTCGATCACAAAGTAGCCGGAGGCGGATATGAGCGGTCTGGGCGGACTTAACAAATCACCCGAAGGCGTCGTGCTGGGCATGACCCAGCTCCAGCTTCCGGTGGTGGAAACACCTGACGACCTGGCGGCGCAGACGGACAAGATCGTCACCATGGTCGGCAAGGCGCGCCGGAACATGCCGACGATGGACATGGTCGTATTCCCCGAATACGCGCTGCACGGCCTGTCGATGGACACCAACCCGGAGATCATGTGCTCGCTCGACGGGCCGGAGATGGCGGTGTTTTCCGCGGCCTGCCGGGACAACAAGATCTGGGGTTGCTTCTCCATCATGGAGGCCAACCCCGGCGGCTATCCCTACAACTCGGGCATCATCCTCGACGACAAGGGGGAGATGCAGCTCTACTACCGCAAGCTTCACCCCTGGGTGCCGGTCGAGCCTTGGGAGCCGGGCAATCTGGGTATTCCCGTTTGCGAAGGCCCGAACGGGTCAACCATGGCGCTGATCATCTGCCATGACGGCATGTTCCCGGAGATGGCGCGCGAGAGCGCCTACAAGGGTGCGGAGATCATGCTGCGCACGGCGGGCTACACCGCGCCGATCCGCGAGGCATGGCGCTTCACCAACCAGTCGAACGCCTTCTGCAACCTGATGGTGACGGCCAGTGTGTGCATGGCGGGCACCGACGGCTCGTTCAATTCCATGGGCGAGGGGATGATCTGCAACTTCGACGGCACGATCCTCGCGTCGGGCAACGGCACGCCGGACGAGATCATCACCGCCGAGGTCCGTCCCGACCTGGTGCGCGAGGCCCGCAGGCACTGGAGCGTGGAAAACAACATCTACCAGTTTGGCCATCGCGGCTATGTGGCCGTAGTCGGCGGTGCGCAGGACTGCCCCTACACCTACATGACCGATCTGGCGGCCGGCCAATACAAGCTGCCCTGGGAAGACGATGTGCTGGTCACCGACGGGACGAGTTGCGGCTTCCCGATCCCGAACCGTACTTATGGAGGAGCCGAGTAATGGCCGAGGCAACGATTGCACTTGAGACGGAGCGCTTCGTCGAGGCCGAGCCCTATCCCTGGCCCTGGAACGGCGACCTGCGCCCGGACAATACGGTGCTCATCATCATCGACATGCAGACCGACTTCTGCGGCGAGGGCGGCTATGTCGACTCCATGGGCTACGACCTCTCGCTGACACGTGCGCCGATCGAGCCGATCAAGCGCGTGCTCGAAGCCATGCGCAAGGGCGGCTACCACATCTTCCATACCCGCGAGGGCCACCGGCCGGACCTGGCCGACCTGCCCGCCAACAAGCGCTGGCGCTCCCAGCGCATCGGCGCAGGTATCGGCGACCCGGGGCCGTGCGGGCGTATCCTTGTGCGCGGCGAGCCGGGCTGGGACATCATTGAAGAGCTGGCACCGCTGAAGAGCGAGCCCATCATCGACAAGCCGGGCAAGGGTTCGTTCTGTGCCACGGACCTGGAACTGATGCTCCACACCCGCGGAATCGAGAACATCATCCTGACCGGCATCACGACGGATGTGTGCGTCCACACCACCATGCGCGAAGCCAATGACCGTGGCTTCGAATGCCTGTTGCTGGAGGACTGCTGCGGCGCGACTGACTACGGCAACCACCTGGCGGCCATCAACATGGTAAAGATGCAGGGCGGTGTGTTCGGGGCGGTCTCGGACTCGACCAAGCTGCTGGCCGCGATCGGCTGACCCCATGCCGGCCATCCCTGCCGAGCCCTTCGACTACGAATTCCCCGACGGCAAGCTGGCGCTCGTCGTCATCGACATGCAGCGCGACTTCGTCGAGCCGGGCGGCTTCGGGGAGACACTCGGCAATGATGTCTCGCTGCTGCAGGCGATCGTGCCCGCGCTGCAGAAACTGATCGCTGCCTGCCGCGCTTCCGGCGTGCCGGTGATCCACACGCGGGAGTGCCACAGGCCGGACCTGTCCGACTGTCCGCCCGCGAAGCGCGAGCGGGGCAATCCCAGCTTGCGGATCGGCGATCCCGGTCCCATGGGCCGTATTCTGATTGCGGGTGAACCGGGTGCCGAGATTATTCCCGAGCTTGCCCCCACGCCGGGTGAGCTGGTGATTGACAAGCCGGGCAAGGGCGCGTTCTACGCGACCGGCTTCGGCGAGGCGCTGGATGCGGCGGGGATCACCCACCTGCTGATGACCGGCGTGACCACGGAAGTGTGCGTGCAGACAACAATGCGTGAAGCCAACGACCGGGGCTACGAATGTCTGATGGTCGAGGACTGCACGGAAAGTTACTTTCCCGCCTTCAAGGCGGCGACCCTCGATATGGTGCGGGCCCAGGGCGGCATCGTGGGGTGGACCGCCACGTCGGAACAGGTGATCGGAGCGTTGAAGCCATGACCGTCGAAACTCAGGAGAGCGAAGGCCCCCGGCCGATCGTCATCGATGATTTCCGCAATCTCGCGGCCTGCGCCGACGCGATTACCTGGAAGCCGTTCCGCGACGGCGTGGAACTCCACCAGATCTACGGCACCATGGGCCAGCCCGGCCCGTCCGCCTGCCTGCTGCGCTTCCAGCCGGGCGCGAAGGTGCCGCGCCACAGCCACACCGGCTATGAGCACATCTTCGTCCTGAGCGGAAGCCAGTCGGACGACCGGGGCACCTACAGTGCGGGCTCGGTCCTGATCAGCCCGCCGGGCACGGACCACGCGATCACCAGCGATGAAGGCTGCATCGTGCTGGCCGTCTATCAGTCACCGGTCGCGTTCGAGTAGAGGCCCTCAGTCACAGGCCGGCACAAGCGCGGTTGATCGGGTCACGGGCGCGGGGAGATACTTCCCGTCCACCCGACCGGGATCACGTATCATGAACATCATCGACTTCCTGCCGCTGGCCGCCGTCCTCGTGGGGACCGGCTGCATCGCGGGCGTGCTGGCCGGGCTGCTCGGCGTGGGCGGCGCCATCATTGTCGTGCCCGTGCTGTTCACCATGCTGGGGTTGATCGACATCGACGACAGCGTGCGCATGCATGTCGCCGTCGGCACCTCGCTGGCCAGTATCGTGGTGACGTCCTTCGTCTCGGCCCGCTCGCACCACAAGCGCGGCGCGGTCGATACGGATTTGCTGAAATCCTAGGGCGCGTGGATTTTCGCCGGTTCCATCGCAGGCACGCTGATCGCCGGGTCGGTGAGCGGCCCGGCGCTGAGCGCCGTCTTCGCGGCCGTCGCGCTGACCGTGGCGCTCTATATGTCGCTGACGAAGCCCGATTTCCGCATCCGCGACCGGCTGCCCCAGGGCCCGGCGGGCTGGGCGAGCGGCACGCTGATCGGCGGGCTGTCGGCCATGATGGGGATCGGCGGCGGCACCCTGTGCGTGCCGTTCTTCAACGCCTTCGGGTTCCCGGTGCACCGCGCGGTCGGCACGGCGGCGGCCATCGGGCTGATCATCGCGCTGCCCGCGGCGGTCGGTTTTATCATCACCGGCTGGGGGATCGACGCTCTACCGGAAGCCAGCGTCGGCCATGTGAACCTGCTCGGCCTCATCCTGATTGCACCGTTCACGACCATGACCGCGCCGCTGGGTGTGAAGCTGGCCCACAAGCTGACACCGCGCGCGCTCAAGCTGGCGTTTGCCTTCTTCCTGTTCGCGACGGCCGCCCGGATGATCTACGGGCTGGTCTAAAAAAAGGCCCCGGCGGTGCCGGGGCCTTCTTCGTGAGATGTTGCCTGCCTAGTCGTTGGAATGGCCGGCCATGCCGCCGGAGATTTCCTCTGTCGCCTCGGCTGCCAGTTCTTCCGGCAGGATGAGGTTCAGCACGATGGCGATCACCGCCGCGGGCAGCAGGCCCGAGGCCAGCAATATCCGGAGCGTATCCGGCACATGTTGGAGTGCGCCCGGCTCAAGCTGAAGGCCGAGGCCGACCGACAGCGCCACGGCGAAGATCACCATGTTGCGCCGGTTCCATTTCACGTCGGCCAGCATCGAGATGCCCGCCGCCGCGACCATGCCGAACATCACGATCACGCCGCCGCCCAGCACCTCGATAGGTATCGTGGAGATCAGCGCGCCCACCTTGGGGAACAGCCCGCCCAGGATCAGGAAGATCGCGCCATAGGTCACGACATGCCGGCTCATGACGCCGGTGATCGCGACCAGCCCGACATTCTGGCTGAACGAGGTGTTCGGCAGCGCGCCGAAAATGCCCGCGATGGCCGTGCCGAAACCGTCGGCATAGGTCGCACCCGTGATCTCCTTGTCGGTGGCCTCACGGCCCGCACCGCCCTTGGTGATGCCCGAGACGTCACCCACCGTTTCCACGGCGGAGACGAAGGCCATCAGGCAGAAGCCGACGACGGCGGCGAGGCTGAACTCGAAGCCGAAGTGGAACGGGTCGGGCAGGGCGAAGATCGCGGCGCGCTCGACATTGCCGAAGCTGACCATGCCCAGCGCGGCAGCCACGATGTAGCCGACGATCAGGCCGATCAGCACGGCGGCCACCGAAAGCATGCCGCGCGCGAAGAACTTCAGGCCCAGCGTCACCACGATCACGATCAGCGCCACGCCCCAGTTCAGCAGGCTGCCGTATTCCGGCTTGCCGATGGCGGGCACGCCGCCGGCGGCATACTGGATGCCCACCTTGACCAGCGCGAGGCCGATCATCAGCACCACCAGCCCCGTCACCAGCGGCGGCAGGGCAAAGCGGATCTTGCCGATAAACGTGCCGAGGAAGGCATGGAACAGCCCGCCCAGCAGCACACCGCCGAACAGGGCCGGCAGCGCTTCCACACCCTTGCCCGCGACCAGCGGAATCATGATCGGCAGGAATGCGAAGCTGGTGCCCTGCACGACGGGCAGCTTCGCACCGACAGGGCCGATGCCGATGGTCTGGATCAGGGTGGCGATGCCGGCGAACAGCATCGACATCTGGATCATGTAGATGAGCTGGGGAAAGTCCGGGGAGTTCGAGCCGAAGCCGAAGCCCGCGGCGCCGGCGACGATAATCGCCGGGGTGACGTTCGAGATGAACATCGCCAGCACATGCTGGATACCGAGAGGGACCGCCTTTGCGAGGGGCGGGGTGTAGTTGGGATCCCGGAGCTGCTCCGGTGTCCCGATACCTGTTAACGCCATCGTTGCCTCCTTATTATTTGGGAGGAGTTTTTTCGGCATGAAGAATGGCGCAGCCGGAACGGGCCTGTATCTACGGCTGCATGATTACGTAAGGCTCTTCGAACCAGTGCTCCTCCAGGTTGTTGCCGTTGCCGATACGGTCGACCACGGCAAAGAGACCGGGATCGTGCAGCGGCGTGAGCACGCCGTGCCATGTCCCCCGGTGGTAGTTCACGCCCTGACCGGGGCGCGTCACAAAAGCCTGAGGTGTCCCCGGTGCACCGCCTTCATCGGGGGCGACAATCACAAGGAACGGGTCGGCAGTCATCGGCAGGAAGGCCTGGCTGCCTTGCGGGTGCCGCTCCATCATGTCCAGTTCGTAGGGCAGCGTGCGGGTGACGGCCTTGAACAGGCTGATCCCGGCGCGCACGCCGTCTCCGGTGAAGCTGAGCACGGCGCGGTCGTGGTAGCGCCCGCACATGCCCCGGTTGATGATCTGGTCCGGCTCACCCTCCACCTCGATAACGTCGCCGAACGGCGCGAAAGCGTCCGGCTTGAGCGGTGCGGTGAGGATGGACCTGCTCATGCGAGCTTGCCGAACAGGCGCAGGCGGCTGACGCCGCCATCGGGGAAGATGTTCAGGCGGATGTGGGTCACGGGGCCATGCTCGACGACGACGTCGCGACCGAATTCGTGGATGGCGTCGGCAGATAGTTTCTGCTGCTCCATCAGCATGTCCCAGCCGACCGAGGCCGCATCGACGGCTTCCCGGGTTTCCTCGGCGAATTCGGGTACATCGGCCACCTGGATCGAGCAGCTGTCCGGGTAGTTGCCCTTGAAGTGGGCGGTGTCGACCAGGACGCGTTCGATGGTGCCGCGCCCGCCGAGCGCGACGACGATCCAGTCGTGGCCGGGCCCGCGCCGCCGTTTCGTTTCCCAGCCGTCACCCATATTGAGACCGCGCCCGGGGGCCAGCATGCGGGCATATGAGCCGTAATGCGCGTCGGAGAAGGCGACGATGCGCCCGCCGTTCAGCGCGGCGACGAGGTCCAGTTCCGTACCCGGCGGCGCGTCAATTTCGGGCGTGCCGTAGACGCGCAGGCGGGCGATACCGCCATCCGGATAGATGTGGATGCGAAGATGAGTCCACAGGTTGTGGTCCACGCAGGCGATGAAATTGTGGCTGTCTGGGTCGAGTTCATGGGCGGGGATGATTTCCACCCACTCGGTGCCGTCGTCAGGCTCGCCGGAGCCCCGCCAGGCCTCGATCCGGCAGGCGGGGGCATTGTTGCCCGTGAAGTGGGAGGTGTCGACGTCGAAGCCGTCAATCCGGCACGGTGCGGCGAGTGCGATGGTCGCGTGGTCGTGGCCGCCGCCGCGCCGGCGGCGCGTTTCCCAGCCGTCCATCCACTTGCCGTTGTCGTCATACAGGTCGGGATAGAAGATTGCCGGGCCGTCGGCGAGCATGCGCTCCAACGGCGCGAAGAACTCGTCCGTGGCCGACAATCCGCGCGCGCCCAGCCCCGAGGAGGCGAGGTTGATCGCGTTGCGGGCGAACCGGGGGACGAGCTCAGGTTCGCGGGCGACGATGCGGTCAGTCATCAAGCAAATCCTCCAGCCGCAGGCGTGTGATGCGTTCCACCTGTCGGCAGGCTTCCGCAAATTCCGTATCGCGGTCGTGGGCGAGGCGACGCCGGAACACCTCAAGGATCCTGTCCTTGGTCTGTCCCTTGACCGAAAGAATGAAGGGGAAGCCGAACTTCTCCATATAGGAGGTGTTCAGATCCGTGAATTCGGCGCGCTCGTCATCGGTCAGCGCATCGAGCCCGGCGGAAGACTGCTCGTCCTCCGATTCCGGGGTGAGGCGCTTGGCCTGGGCGATCTTGCCGGCAAGGTCCGGGTGCTGGCGCAGGACCTCCAGCCGCTTCTCCTCCGGTGCACCCCGGAAGATGCGCGCGAGCGCATTGTGCATGCCCGCGGCCGTATCATGGGCCGAGCCGAGTTCTAGATCGTGCGCGGCTTCCGCGATCCAGGGCGAGTGCTCGAAGATGCCGCCGAAGCGGGCGACGAAATCCGCCTTCGACATGGTCGAGGGGCGGTCGGGCGAGACCGGGGCCGGGTGCACGCTGCGCCAGTGGTCGGCGATGTCGACGCGGCGGGCGAACCAGACCTTTTCGTGGGACTGCGCATACTCGATGAAGCGCTTGAGTGCCTGGATGCGACCCGGCCGCCCGACGAGGCG
Organism: Alphaproteobacteria bacterium; assembly: GCA_038117045.1. GTDB lineage: Bacteria > Pseudomonadota > Alphaproteobacteria > UBA6615 > UBA6615 > JABJAG01. Next base: position 33,047 of record JAYOFE010000016.1, read on the forward strand.
GCAGTGCAGGCCGACCGACAGCATCTTCGGTGACCCGTTGACCCCTTCCTCATACAGCGCGTCGAAGCTGTCCTTCAGGTAGGTGAAGAACTGGTCGCCCGAGTTGAAGCCCTGCTGGGTGGCAAAGCGCATGTCGTTGGCGTCGAGTGTGTAGGGAACCACGAGCAGCGGCTCATGCTCGGACAGGTACCAGTAGGGCAGGTCGTCCGCGTAGCTGTCGGCGGTGTAGGCGAAACCGCCGATCTCGGCGATCAGGTCCATGGAGTTCTCGGTGCACCGGCCGGTGTACCAGCCCACCGGGCGGGCGCCCGTCGCCTCGGTATGGATGCGGATCGATTCCTTGATTAACTCACGCTCCTCGTCGCGCGTGAAGTCCTTCCACTCGATCCACTTGTGGCCGTGGGATGCGATCTCCCAGCCCGCGTCCTGCATGGCGCGAATCTGGCCCGGCGAGCGCTCCAGCGCCGTGCCGATGGCGTAGACCGTAACGGGGATGTCCGCGCCGGTGAACGCACGGTGCAGTCGCCAGAAGCCGGCGCGCGCGCCGTACTCGTAGATCGATTCCATGTTCCAGTGACGCTGGCCGGGCCAGGGTTGCGCGCCGACGATTTCCGACAGGAAGGCTTCCGAGGCTGCATCGCCGTGGAGGATGGAATTCTCGCCGCCTTCCTCGTAGTTGATCACGAACTGGACGGCGATCCGGGCCCCGTCCGGCCACTGCGGGTCGGGTGTTTCGGCGCCGTAGCCGTGTAGGTCGCGCGGATACCGGTTCAACAGACTTGCCCCCTCAAACACACTGGAATCGACGTATAGTCAGACAGAATGAAGCCGGTGCCGGAAAAAGCAAAGCGGGACATAAGGCGGATATCCGGCCTGTTCGAACACGGTCGCCCGAGTTTGTGCGATGGCGGCATTTTTCGGCGGAAAACGGGGGTTTTATGAACGGCAAGGGGTACCTGACAACGCATGTTCTGGACACAGCGCGCGGCTGTCCTGCGACCGGAATGGCCTTGGACCTGTTCCGGCTGGAAGGCGAGTCGCGCGAAATGATCGCCTCGACCGTCACCAACGCCGACGGGCGCACCGACGCGCCGGTCCTTGCGGCGGAAGACTACCGGACAGGCACATACGAGCTGGTCTTTCGCGCCGGGGATTACCTGCGCACACAGGCCGGAATGGCTGACGGGGACCTGTTCCTCGATGTGGTGCCGATCCGGTTTACGATGAATGACCCGGACGCGCACTATCATGTGCCGTTGCTGCTCTCGCCGTACAGCTACGCCACTTATCGGGGAAGCTGACCGGTCCGTCCCGAAGAGCGGGTATCTTCATTTCTTTCTGCCCGATGCGGCCCAATCGCCTAAACTGCCCTCGGGAGGCCTGACGAGGGGGCAGTATGGACACGGCAATTTTCATCGACTGGATGTCGTTCGCGGCGCGCTGGCTGCATGTCGTCACCGGCATCGCGTGGATCGGCACGTCCTTCTATTTCATCGCGCTCGATCTCGGGCTGCGCAAGCCTGCTACCCTTCCCGAGGGTGTCTATGGCGAGGAATGGCAGGTCCATGGCGGCGGCTTCTACCATGTGCGCAAGTTCCTCGTGGCGCCACCCGAAATGCCCGAGCACCTGATCTGGTTCAAATGGGAGGCCTACTCGTCCTGGCTGTCGGGCTTTGTGCTCATGTGCATCGTCTATTATCTGGGCGCGGACCTGTTCCTGGTCGATCCCGAAGTGATGGACCTGCCGGTCCCGGCTGCGATCGCCATTTCCATCGGCTCGATTGTCTTCGGCTGGATCGCCTATGACCTGATCTGCAAGAGCAAGTTCGGCGAGAACAACAACCGCCTGATGATCTTCCTGTATGTCCTGCTGGTCGTGATGGCCTGGGGCTATACACAGGTGTTCTCCGGCCGCGCCGCGCTTCTGCATCTCGGGGCGTTCACGGCGACGATCATGACGGCGAACGTGTTCTTCGCGATCATTCCGAACCAGCGCATCGTGGTGGCCGACCTGAAGGCGGGCCGTGTGCCGAATCCAAAACACGGAGCCATCGGCAAGCAGCGCTCGGTGCACAACAACTACCTGACGCTGCCGGTCCTGTTCCTGATGCTGTCGAACCATTACCCGCTGGCGTTCGCGAGCGAGTACAACTGGATCATTGCCAGCCTCGTGTTCCTGATGGGCGTCACCATCCGGCACTTCTTCAACACATACCATGCAGGCGGGAAGATTCCGGTCTGGACGTGGCCCGCGACCATCGCGCTGTTCATTGTGATCATGTGGCTGTCGACCGCGCCCAAGATCCTGGACGAGATATCCGACCAGTTGTCCGACCTGGGGCCGCGTGAGCAGAAGCTCGTGCAGAGCGAGCATTTCGGCGATGTCCGCAGCGTGGTGCTGTCGCGCTGCACGCTGTGCCATGCGCAGACGCCGGGATGGGATGGCATCGCGGCCGCACCGCGCGGTGTCCGGCTGGACAATGATCGGGAGATTGCGCGTCACGCGCTCCAGATCTACCTGCAGGCGGGACGCACCAAGGCCATGCCACCTGCGAATGTCTCGGCGATGGAGCCGGCCGAACGCGAGCTGATCGTCGAGTGGTACAGGTCGGCTTCCGTTTCGGAATAGGCGATATCGCAAAACCGCAGCGCAATTCTGTGGGGATTTTAAGCCCCGATTAAACAACTGGGACAAGAATTCTCCCCTGAAAGTTGTACAGGGCTGCTGTCTGCGCCCCTTTGGGGAGAGTTCCTTCCGATGTCCAGATACCTGGTATTTCGGCCGCCGGAAAAAATTGCGTTCCGGCACAACTTTTTCGGGACGTTTCCCGAAATCCAGTTCCGCCGCGAGGCGAACGGGACCGAACCTGTTGCGGCCTTCCGCATGGGCGACCAGCAGTTTGCTTTGCCTTTCGTTGGCCTGAAGCGTGAGTTCGGGCTTTCCGAGTACACAGCCGATGCCGTGATGCTGAACACCATCGCGAGCGCGCTGGATTTCGTCACCATCATGCAGCTTGGCGACGATATCCCGCCTGAAGTCCTGACGGGTGAAGCCTCCTGGCAACCCGATGCCGCGCACATTGCGCGCGCGCGCCGCCGGGTCACTGCGGAACTTGTCGGATGGAGCCAGGGCACCGAGGTGCCGCGTGAAAACGCTGTCGCGCAGCAGCAGTTTGTCGCCGAGTACGTGAACGATGAGTCGATACGCTTCTCGTTGCTGCGCCTCGCGGCGTCCATGGGAGAAGGGACCCACTATGCGACCACGCTCTCGAAGACTGTGGATCATGTTTCCGAGGAGTTTGCCTATATCGAGGCGCTGCGAGAGCAGACGACTTCGGTAGCGGGCATTGCCATAAAAATCCGTAACATGCGCGGCGAGTTCAAACACCACTCGAGCATCATGGCTGAGCTTGATCCGGTCGCGCGCATGATCGTCGAGCCTGTGCGCCAGTTCCGCACGCTGATCACCAAGGTGGACGACCGTGTTGCCGACATCACGACGGTGATGGAGCATTTCGAACTCGTGCAGCAAGAAATGCGAGAGGTGCGTGACGACCTCACACGCCGCCTGTCACCCTGGGTGCCTTTCAGGGAGCGATGGGACCAGATTGCCGCGCACAATGCCGACCCGTTCACGCTGGTTCCGGCCTTGCGTGACATGTACCGGTTTCTCGCGCCGCGACACATGCCTGTCGATGAGTGGAAGCTTGTCCTCTCGCGCGGGGAGAAAGAGCGGGACGCCAAGACCTATGGGTCAGTTGTCACCTGGTACGAGCGCGGAGAGCCGAGCGCCGCGTGACCGGAGGCCGACCGGACGCGCCTGTCGAGGCGAGGCAAGGGTGACAGTCGACGCTCAGTCCGGAAGCAGTTCGCCCGCGACATTTTCGGCAGCGTCAAAAATATTCTCGACGCGATTCATGGCGAGGTGCCCGTCGCGCGCCATCTGCCAACCTTCTGCGATACGCGACAGCATCGCCTCAACGTCACGCGCCAGGGCTAGGAAATTCGTATCCGCGCCCTGTGCGAGGCGCGCATTCGTGTCCAATTGTGAAGGAAACATCCCTGACGCTCCGGCGTTTGTGTTGCGCGTGCTAGGATCGGCATGTGATCTGAACAAATTGTTAACCTTGTGGCGGAATGCGGGAATGAGCGTGAATTGCGAAGCTTGGGCGCGTGCGGCAGGGCTCGCTGCAATCATGGGGCTGGCGGTCTGTGGATCGGCCGGTGCGGAGCAAACGCTGCTGGTCCGCTCGGCAAACGTCGATGTGCAGAATTCCGAGGTGGTTCTTCCGTTGCATGAGGGCCGGATGGACAGTGGCGAAAGCGTGTGGTTCGTCCTGCTCGACGCCAGCAACCGTGACACCGCCGACAGGCTCGGCATCAATTTTTCCGACAAGCTCGCCAATGCAGCCGGCACCGGTGCCGTCCGCGAGGCGCGGCTCGACCCGGACGGCACCCTCGTGTTCGATGCCGGGCGCGTGGACTTCTCGCCCGAGCGGTTGGTCAAGCCGGGGCCGGAAGGCCAGTCTTTTCCGCCTGCTGCGGCGCAGCCCGGATCGGTGGGGGACGAGGATTACTCGCCCCTGATGCGGGTTGCCGGGGATAGCGGGACGGTTTTCAACGCACCCGTCCTGGCCTTTGATATCGATCCGGATACGTTGAACAGCTTCTGCGACGGCGCCGCGGATCATGCGCTGACCCATGACCGTGTGGTGCGGATCTGTCCGCGTGACGGGATCGTCACGCTGTCCCTGACGGACGGCTTTGCGGACGGAAAGGTGGTTACCTATATCTCGACCGAAGCGAATGTTGCGCTGGTGGCGGCGCTTGAGGCGGCCACATATGCCCCGCGTCTCGGCACGGTACCGTCGCAGGGTGCGGGCAGCCCGTTCAGCGCCGCGGAGCCGATCTATGTCGTGATCAACGGTGTGACCGGTGCCACGAACGGTGTGCGCCAGGGACTTGCGAGCGCGCTCGCGGACGGCCTGTCGCCGCGCAACATCACCGGCGACATTCCGGGCACGGGCCCGAACTACAGCCCGATCTGGGCATCGCATCCCGTGGTCTGGAAAGCCGACGCGCTTGCCAAACGCGAGTTGCTGTCGAGCGAGGCGCAGGTTCTTGCCGCGGCCGTGACCGGCGCGTTGTCGGGCGCGGATGGCGGGACCGTGCGCGCCGACGGCATTCTCGTGAACTGTCCGGTAATTGCGCACGGACAATAGGGGCGGGCGCGATGACCGCGTGGACTGAGCAGACACTGACCACCTGGGGCCGATCCCGGTTTGCCCGGGCGGCAACATGCGCCCCGGCTGACGAGGTGTCCCTGCGCGCCGCGGTGGCCGACACCAGTGCCCGCGGTGTCATCTCCTACGGCGGCGGGCGGTGCTATGGGGATGCGTCCCTCGATGATGCGGGACAGGTGATCCTGACCCGGAACCTGAACAGGATCCTTTCCTTTGACCCAGTGACCCGTGAAGTCGTATGCGAGGCCGGTGTAGACTTCTCGGCTCTGATTGACCGCTTCGCGCCTGAGGGTTTCTGCTTCCCCGTCTCTGCCGCCACGGCCAGCGTGACCGTCGGGGGCGCCTTCGCCAACGACATCCATTCCAAGAACCACCATGCGCTGGGCAGCTTCGGCAACCATGTGGTTTGGATCGACCTGATGCTCGCCAGTGGTGAGGTTGTGCGCGCCTCGCGCGACGGGAACGAGGATATCTTCCGTGCCAGCCTGGGCGGGATCGGCCTGACCGGGACCATTCTGCGCGTGTGCTTCCGCCTGATGCCGGTGCCGTCCGGTGCGGTTGATGCGCGCTACCGGCGCATGGCGGATGTGGACGAGATGATCGCCGCCATCGAGGACGCGCGCGGGACATCGCCCTTCCTCTTTGGCTGGGTCGACGCGATGGCGCGCGGCGGCGACCTGGGCCGCGGCATCCTGGAGTTCGGTGACTTTGCACCGGACGAGACGGGCATGGCACCGCCGCCGGAGCTGAGCCCGATCCGCATCCAGCCGCCCTCGGCGTTGCTGTACCCGGCGCTCCTGCGCTGGTACACAGATCGCCGCTACCACAAGTTGCCGCCGGACGGGCGCGATGTGCGCCTGGGCCTCGGACCGTTCTTCTTCCCGCTCGACAGCATGCCCGGGTTCAACCGGGTCTACGGGCGGCGCGGCTTCTACTCGATCCACACCGGGTTTCCCCATGAAAGCCAGGGCACAGGTATCCGCGCCGTGATGGAGGCCGTGACGGCCGCCGGGGCCGGGTCCTTCGCCGCTGTGATGAAGCCGATGGGCGGACCGGGAGCAGGATACCTGTCCTTTCCCATGCACGGCATGGCCTATGCGATAGACCTGCCGCGCCGGGCTGGGATCGAGGAACTCCACCGGGACATCGAGCGCGTCGTGCTCGACCATGGCGGGCGGCTTTATGTTGCGAAGGATGCGCTGATGACGGCGCAGGCCTTTGCCCGGATGTTTCCGAAACTCGACCGCTTCCGCGAGGTTCTGGCGCGCATTGACCCGCAGGCCCGGTTCCAGTCCGACATGTCCCGACGGCTGGGAATCCACGGCTGAGCGCTTGCGAAGGGACCGTGAGCAGCTATGCTCGCGGCATGTCCGCGAACATGTCAGAAGGCCTGCCGAACATTGCCTCGCCGCTCTCGCTGCACCGCGAGCGCGTGCAGGAGGCGTGGATCGACTACAACGGCCATATGAACCTGGCCTACTACATGCTGGCTTTCGACAACGCGACCGATGCGTTCTTCGACTATGTCGGGTTGGGCGAGAAATACATGGCGGCGAACAACGCCTCGATCTTCACCCTGGAAGCCCACATCACTTATGAGCGCGAGATGATGGTCGGCCAGGAGATGCGGTTCGAGACGCAACTCCTCGAACACGACGCCAAGCGCCTCCATTACATGCATTTCATGTATCACGCCGAGGAAGGCTATCTCGCCGCGACGAACGAGCTCATCAGCCTGCATGTCAGCATGGACACGCGCCGGTCCGCGCCGATGCCCGAAGATATGCTCGGGCGACTGGACCGGATTGCTGCCGCTCATGGTAAACTGCCGAGGCCGAAGCAGGCAGGAAGGGTGATTTCCATTGTCCGTTGAATCGCTTGCCAGGGGACATCGCCGGATCGGCACCGTCCGCGAGATCGCGGAACGGTGGGGCCTGTCCACGCGCCTGTCGCGGGCAGCGAAGTTCGACCCGGCGTTTCGCGAAATGCTCGACTGCGCCGTGGTCATCAGCCGCCGCGCGCGGACCCTTGCAGGGGCGGCCTATACCGCCGAGCGCCGGATCGTGCTGAACGCCGCCCTGCTGGAGCAGGGATGCGAAAAGGACCGGGACGCCACCTTCATCCATGAATGTGCCCATGTGCTGGCGGACCTGGCCCATAACCGATCGTGCCGGCACGGCGCGCGGTGGCGCGAGATGATGCGCCTGCTGGGCGAAGTGCCCAATGTGCGCCACCGTATTCCCTACCTGTCCCGGGAAGCCCATGCGAAAATCATCTGGCGATGCACCGGGTGCGAGCGCGCCTATCACTATGTTCGCCGCCCCCGGCGAAAGATCATTGACTGCTACTGCGCCGATTGCGGCCCGAAACATGGCCGCCTGCGCGAGGAAACCCCTGAATGAATGACGCCCCTGAGGGCGGACGGTCCGGTGGCTCCGAACTGCGGCTTGTCGTCTGGCAGTTCGTCCGGATCATGGTCCAGCTCGAAACCGTTTCCCGGGTCCGTGGTGACAAGCGCGGACCGTCCATCTACCGGGACTGGCGCAGCGCCTGGATCGAAGTCGACCGCACCCTGGACCGGCTGGGCAAGACCGATGCCGACGCGTTTTCCGACCTGATGATGAACCAGGAAGTGGTGCTAAGGTGCCGCGACCGGACCCAGATCAACGAGGTGACGCGTACGGCGGAAAACGTTGTCGCGCAGCTTGATGAACTGATGCGCGATTCCCGGGGTGACGGGCAGCGCGAGGAAGACCTGCAGTTCGAGCGCCGCGAGATGAAGGCGCTTGTGCGCCAGCTGCGCAATCTTGGCCGCCCTTCGGGCGGCGCGCATCGTGCGCAAGGCAAAGGCAAGCCGGGCAGCAAGGGCAAATCAGGTGGCAGTGGAAAGCCGGCTGGCAATGCCAAACCGGCCGGCAATGGAAAGACCGGTGGCAGGAAGCCGGCCCGCCCGTTGCGACCGGCAGGCCAATCGCGGTCGTCTAGTCCGCCGCGTCGCGCGCGCCGGCCGAAAGGCTAGCCGCGAAAGCCTCGACGGCATCGTCCAGCGAACGGGTCCGGTCCGCGTTCTCCCGGGTTTCCTCGGCGAGTGTGGAACGTGCGAGAAGCCGGAAGACCTCGGCAGCACCCTCATGCATCAGGGGTGTCAGCCCCGCACCCGCGAATGTCTTCGCGATCTCTTCCATCTCTCCCACCCAGCGGGTGGAATCAGCGGCAAGCCATGGCACGCTGCGCTGCATACGTTCCAGCGGCCCCGGCTGGCTCTCCGAAAGTTCTTCCAGCAGTGGCCCCGAGAGGCCCAGGGCCCGGGCGCCGAGCAGGACAAGTGTGTCGAGAGTCATGGTCCCCTTGGTCAGGGCCGCGTAGCACATCTTGATGCCCGAGGCGGCGCCAACCTCGGCACCGAGATTGCGGATGAGCATATCCGGTTGGGCCAGTGGCACGATGGTGTCTGCCTGCGGGCCGCTGACATAAAGCCGGGTGGGCGCGCGGCGGCCCGGAGGGAAACCGATGATGCCGCCGTCCACGAATGCGGCGCCCGTTTGCGAGATGATGTTGCCGATGTCCCGGGAGGTGTCCGGCGCAATCGCGTTGCAATCGACGAAAATCCGGCCCGCGCCATTGCTGCCGATCTCACGCGCCACCTCGCGGGCGAAGCCGGTCGCGGCGGCCGGAGGCATGATGGACAGGATGATCTCGCTGCGGGCGACCAGCGCGCCGAGGCTTCTTGCATCGGAGATCCCGGCCTGCTGCGCGAGCGCGCGGGTCCGTTCGCTGCGGCCGTCGAGCGCAGTGGCCACATCATGCCCGCCGTCTTTCAGGGTGCGAGCGACCGCATGGCCCATGTCCCCCATGGAAACGACCCCGATGGTGCGGCTCTGAACCATGTCTGTCCCTGTCGCTGGATTGCTTTTCGCCGTCCGGCGCGCTTTCATCCGTATACGAAGTCTAGCATCGAAAAAACGCTGTGGGTGGGGTGAACGTGTCCGACAGACTGGTGGAGCCGTCCTGGCTCGAAGAACATCTCGACGATCCAAATGTCGTGATCCTCGAATTCAACTGGACCGGCACCGAGTCCTACGACAAGTGGCACATCCCGGGTGCGCACGGGTTCTTCTGGAAGGATTTACTGTGGGACGACACGATCCGCGACTTCCCGTCGCCGGAATTGTTCGCGAAGCGCTGCGGGGAACTGGGCATTTCCAATGACACGACCGTCGTGTGTTACGGCGATCCGGTGCAGTTCGGCACATACGGATGGTGGGTGTTCACCTATCTGGGACACAAGGACGTGCGCCTGCTCAGCGGCGCGCGGGTGCTCTGGGACAAGGAAGGGCGACCGAAAAGTACCGAGGAGCCCGCAAAGCCCGCACCCGTGACCTATACGCCCCCGGCCGGGCGCAACGACACGATGCGTGTGCGGTTCACCGAGATCGTGGACCGGCTCGACGAACTGAAGGCCGGTGAGACATCTGTCCTGCTCGACCATCGCTCGCCCGAGGAGTACCGGGGCGAGCGGGTGAACATGATCGGGGCGCCGGATGTGGGTGCGGAACGCGCGGGCCGTATTCCCGGGGCCCGTCACCTCTATTTCGACGATTTCCTGAACGAGGACATGACATTCCGTGCGCCGGATGAACTGCGCGCGCTGCTCGCGGCGCGGGGTGCGACCCCGGACAAGGACGTGATCTCGTACTGCCGCCTGAGCCATCGCGCCACGCTGGCCTATTTCACGATGACCGAGCTGCTTGGCTATGACAGCGTGCGCAGCTATGACGGGTCATGGACCGAATGGGGCAGCCTCGTCGGCGTTCCCATAGAAAAATAGTGACCGGGCGCATAAGTCCGGAAATCAGGGAGAATTTCCATATGTCATTGAGCGGACCCGGGGTCCAGACCTACCCCAACCTGTTCTCGCCGAAGAAGATCGGGAACCTGGAGCTGTCGAACCGCGCGGTCGTGTCGCCGCTGACGCGCGCCAGCGCGACCGAGGACGGCATCGTCACCGACCAGATGCGGGACTACTACGCCTCCTATGCACGCGGCGGCTGGGGCCTGATCATGTCGGAGGCCGTCTATATCGACCTCAAGTACAGCCAGGGCTATGCCTACCAGCCCGGCATCGCCAATGACGAACAGCGCGACGCCTGGGCGAAGGTCGTGGAGGCGGTGCATGCCGAGGGCGTGCCGATCTTCATGCAGATCTTCCACTGCGGCGCGATCAACCAGGGCAACCGCTGGGTCGAGGGCTCCATCGCCCCGTCTGTGGTCACGCCCAAGGGCAAGCAGATCCCTCGCTACCGGGGCAGCGGCACTGTCTTCCAGACGCCGCGCGAGATAACCCGCGACGAGATGACGGAGATCGTAAACGGCTATGCCGCCGCGGCGCGGCGCGCGATCGAAGTCGGCTTCGACGGGGTCGAGCTCCACGGTGCCAATGGCTACCTGCCCGACGAGTTCCTGACCGCCTATACCAACCTGCGCGACGACGAATACGGTGGGCCGGTCGAGAACCGGGTGCGCTATCACTGCGAGGTGCTGGAGGCGATGCGTGCGGCAGTGCCGGACCATCCGGTCGGCGTCCGCATTTCCCAGACCAAGGTCAACGACTTCGACTATTCGTGGCCCGGCGGCGACGATGACGCGAAGGTCATCTTCCCGAAGATCGCGGAGACCGGCATCGACTTCCTCGACTGCAGCGCCCATCTGGGCGTCTCGCCGGTCTTCGGGACCGACAAGAGCCTGTCAGGCCTGGCGCGCCGCTATACCGGCCTGCCGGTGATGGCCAACGGCAAGCTCCACGAGCCCGAGGTGGCGGAGCAGGCGCTGGCTGGCGAAGAGGGTGACTTCTGCGCGATCGGCAAGGGCGCGCTGGCCGACCACGCCTGGCCGCGCAAGGTCGCGGAGGGCGCCGAGCCCTATCCGTTCGACCCGGGCATGATCATGCCCTACGCCACACACGACTGTTACGACGCATTCTGGAAGGAAAACCCGGACGGCAAGTCGAAGGAGCAGGTGCAGGCGCGCGACGTTGCGGAGGGTGCATAGCGCACCGCAGCGGAAGGCGCCTAGCGCACCTCGAAGGACAGCAGGCGGGCCGGCTCGTCGCCGGGATTGGCGAGCCGGCATGATGCATCGGCTGGCAGGGTCACGATATCCCAAGGTGACAGCATCTCCTCGTCCCCGTTCCGGGTGACGATGGCCCGTCCTTCCAGTGCCATGAGGTTGCGCTTGCCCGGCACACCCGCGAGATCCGCCTGCGTGCCCGGGGCGACTTCCACGATGTTCGCGAAAAGGCCGGGATCCCCCGCGACCGCGGCCTGTCCTGGCCCCGGCGCCATCACGGCATAGATGGCCAGCCCGCCGGTGATTTCCGGTGAGAGCTTCGCGAACCGGGCCACCTGCGCTTCCATGGCATCCGGGCTGACCTGGACCGTGGGGGCATCGACACTCGCGTCGAAACGCCAGCCGATATTCCTGATCTTGTCGACCGTGCCGTCGCCAAAGTTCTGCAGCAGGTCGTCCGCCGCGGCCGGGGTCATCGCCACGTCCGCGAAATCCTCGGGCGTGTTGCCGCGGATGAAGGCCATGATATGCGCAGGCTTGTCCGTCGCATTGGCAAAGGCCCGCACAACGCCGCGCGGAACCGAGACCATGTCCAGCGGATCGATGATTGTTTCGTGCTCGCCGGTGTCGCCCCATGAAATCCGAAAGCTTCCGTCCAGCGCGACGAAGTTCTCGAGCGTGTTGTAATGGGCATGCAGGTAGGGACCCTGGCCGGGCGAGCATTTGACGATCGCGGCGACAAGGCCCTGCGTGTCCGAAATTCCCGGGTCGGTCGCGAACGGGCCGCCCAGCTCCGGCGATGACAAGAGCAGGTAGAACTCTTCCGCGGTCATCTTCTGGTAGGCTGCGAGCGGCAGGTCGAGCTCGGCAGCGAAGCGCGGACCCTGCGACTTGATCTCTGAAAACCGGGCTATCTGGACATCTGACATGGCACGCCTGGGAGCTTGAAAGAACAGGGCCCAACCCTACAACAGCCGGGCCCATGTTGAGAAATGCCGCAATGCGGTATGTGTGCACGAGGCGCAAAGGTGGTGTTCGCTCTCCGCGCGACGACCTATGTGCCTTTCGCGCGCTATGCGCTAGTTTGCGCCGAGAAACCGGGCCGGAGCGGTGCCCGGACCAAGCGGGAGGAATGCGGGATGCGCGAGTTTGCCTACGAGGCGCTGCCCGGACGGGTGGTGTTCGGGGTCGGCAGCCTCGACCGCCTGGCCGACGAAGTGGAACGCCTGGGCGTGGCCAAGGCGCTTGTCCTTTCAACACCCCAGCAGCGCGTGCAAGCCGAGGACGTGGCGAAACGCCTCGGCGCACGTTCGGCGGGCGTGTTCGACAAGGCGGAAATGCATGTGCCCATCGAGGTGGCCAAGGCCGCGCGCGACGAGGCCAAACGTCTGGGCGCTGATGCCTGCGTGGCCGTCGGCGGCGGTTCGACCACCGGCCTTGGCAAGGCCATCGCGCTGGAATTCGGCCTGCCGATCATTGCGGTCCCGACCACCTATGCCGGCTCGGAGATGACCCCGATCTGGGGCCTGACCGAGGGCGGGATCAAGAAGACGGGCCGCGACCCGAAGGTGCTGCCGACGACCGTTGTCTATGACCCGAACCTGACTCTGACCCTGCCGGATTTCATTGCCGGGCCCAGCGGCATGAACGCCATCGCGCATTGCGTGGAGGCCATCTATTCGGAGACCGCGAACCCGATCATCTCGATGATGGCCGAGGAAGGCGTGAGGGCGCTGGCGCGTGCGCTGCCGGTCGTGGTGAAGGAGCCGGGAAATATCGAGGCGCGCAGCGATGCGCTCTACGGGGCTTACCTGTCCGGGGCTGCGCTCGGCGCGGTCGGCATGGCGCTCCACCACAAGCTCTGTCACACGCTGGGCGGCAGCTTCAACCTGCCCCATGCGGAGACCCACACGGCGGTCATCCCCCATGTCACGGCCTATAACGCGTCGGCCGCGCCGGAAATGGTCGAGCGACTGTCCCGCGCGCTCGGTACCGACGATCCGGCGGGTGCGCTGTTCGACCTGGCGGCCTCGCTGGGCGCGAAGATGGCGCTGTCCGATATCGGCATGAAGGAAGAGGACCTCGACCGGGCCGCCGATATCGCCACCCAGAATCCCTACTTCAACCCCCGCCCGGTCACGCGCGACGGTATCCGCGCGCTGCTGGATGACGCCTTTCACGGACGACGGCCGGCCGCCGCCTGAGTGCGCGCCGGTCCCTGAAACAGGAGAACGAACATGGCTGAAGCCTTTATCTGCGATGCGGTCCGCACGCCCTTCGGACGCTACGGCGGCTCCCTCTCGTCGGTTCGCACCGACGACCTGGGCGCCATTCCCATGAAGGCCCTCATGGACCGCAACCCCCGTGTCGCGTGGGACAAGGTGGACGAGGTCTATTACGGCAACGTCAACCAGGCCGGTGAGGACAACCGCAATGTCGCGCGCATGGCGCTGCTGCTGGCTGGCCTGCCGTCGGATGTGCCGGGTGCGACCGTCAACCGGCTGTGCGGATCGGGGCTCGAAGCGCTGACCGCGGGCGCCCGCGCCATCAAGACGGGTGAGGCTGACCTGGTGGTCGCCGGTGGCGTCGAGAGCATGTCGCGCGCGCCGTTCGTCGTCCCCAAGGCGACCTCGCCGTTCTCGCGTTCCTCACAGATCGAGGACACCACCATCGGCTGGCGCTTCATCAACCCGAAGATGAAGAAGGAATACGGCGTCGATTCCATGCCCGAGACGGCGGAGAACGTGGCCGAGGAGTTCCAGATTTCCCGCATCGACCAGGACGCCTTCGCGTTCCGGTCCCAGGCGCGCACCAAGGTGGCGCTGGAGAACGGCCGTCTGGCCAAGGAAATCGTGCCCGTAGAGGTGAAGCAGCGCCGTGGTGATCCGCTGATCGTCGACGTGGACGAACATCCGCGCCCCGACACCAACCTCGACACGCTGGCGAAGCTGCCGGCTCCGTTCCGCGAGGGCGGCAGCGTGACGGCGGGCAATGCGTCCGGCGTCAATGACGGCGCCTGCGCCATGCTGGTGGCCTCCGAGGCTGCGGTCGAGAAGTACGGCCTGACGCCGCTTGTCCGTGTCGTCGGCACGGCGACGGCGGGTGTGCCGCCGCGCATTATGGGCTTCGGGCCCGCGCCGGCGACCCACAAGCTGCTGGAGCGCCACGGCCTGAAGATCACCGATATGGATGTGATCGAGCTGAACGAGGCCTTCGCCGCGCAGGCTCTGGCCGTGACGCGCGACCTCGGCATCGCCGACGACGCCGAGAATGTCAATCCGAACGGCGGCGCCATCGCCCTGGGACATCCGCTGGGCGCCAGCGGTGCGCGTCTCGCGACCACGGCAGCCTACGAACTGATCGAGCGCGACGGCCGCTATGCGCTGTGCACCATGTGCATCGGCGTGGGCCAGGGGATTGCCACGGTCCTCGAGCGCGTCTGAGTTAGCTTTTCCCTTCGGGGCTATCCGGGCCGTCCTTCGCGGGGCGGCCCGGAATCATGAGGTCCGGCTGGTCAAAGTCGAGCAAGGCGGAGACGTGGTGCCGGGCGTCGCCAAGGAACAGGCTGCGCGCCAATGCGCGCGTAAGCCGGGGTACGGCATGCCGGATGGATGACGCGGACCCGCCGGTCAGGCCGATGCTCGGCTTGGTTCCGAGAGAGAAGCAGCGGATGTGTCGCAGCCAGGGCGCCTGCCCCGGCTCGCGCTCGTTGAACGAAAAGCTCTCATCGATCCATGGATAGGTGCCCATGGGCTCCCAGGCCGTCTCGGGCGGCGGCGTGTAGCGGTCGCGCCACAGGGCCGCGACGTCTGCAAATCCGGACGTTTCCGGACGCAGCGAGAGGTCGCAGACAAAGCCGGTGGCCGCCACGACCAGGTCGGCCACGATCTGACGGCCGCCCGGGATCTCGATCAACACCTCTCCGTTCTCGACGCGCACAGCCTGCATCGCCGCATCCTCGTGCATGTGGAAGCCGGGCAGGTTCCACGCCCGCTCGAAACTGTCCTGGGGCGGCGGCTGGTTGTTGCGCATCACGTGTGAGGCGATCCGCCAGCGCGTTTCGGTGTCGAGCGCAGCGAAGTTCAGGTGCCATGCATTGCTGTCGAGCGGGCGGTGGGCATTGATCTTGGGGATTTCGGTCCGGCGTACCAGCAGGTCCACCCGCGATGCACCGGTCTCCAGCGCCACGGCTGCGATGTCGAAGCCGCTGGCATTCGCGCCGATCACGGCGATGCGCCTGCCGCGCAGCCGTTCCACGTCGAATTCGCTATTGGCCTGCATGTACCGGTCGGGTGGCAGGTTGCCGGAAATGATGTCGGGCACGACCCAGGCACCGCACCCCTCGATCCCGTTGGCGAGCACCACCTCGCGGGCATAGACCATGCCGTCCCGACCGCCGTCGCGCGTCGCGCGCAGGGGGACGCGGATCAGGGTGTCCGGGTCGCCGGGCGTCTCGGGCTCCAACGGCCCCACCTCTGTATCGTTCATAACCGGCAGGTCGAGCACGTCCCGGTACCAGTCCAGGTAGTCCTGCCATTCGGTGCGGGGAATGCGTACCAGCGCGTCCCAGGCCGCCGCGCCGTGTTTTGCCGTGTACCAGGCGTGCGGGGTAAGGGACGGGAAGCCGAGCGCCGGGCCGGTGACGTCCTTGTTTGTGCGCAGCTGCGCCATTCGGGCGAAGGCCATCCACGGCCCCTCGCGTCCGCGCGGGCTCCGGTCGAAGGCGATGACGTTGTGGATGTTCTCGCGGATGAGCGAGAACAGGATCGACAGCCCGGCCTGGCCTGCCCCGATGACCACCACGTCGTGGACCTTCGCGCCCGACGGGTGCGTGCGCGGCGGGACCCAGTCGGTCTTGGGGTGGTCCATCAGCTCGAGCTCGCGTGCCACGCGGGCTTCAAGCGATTCGAGAGAGGCTTCGGTAGGATCGGAACTCATGAAACCGGTCGCAGGAAGTGTCCGGTCCAGTCTAGAAGGGTTGGCGGAGAAGAATCGATGGGCGACGAGGAAAAGATTCTTTTTGCCAACGAGGTGTTCTACGCCGCGTTTGCAGGCGCGGATGTGGACGCCATGTCCGCCATCTGGGCGCATGACGTAGCGGTCAGCGTGATCCATCCGGGCGGCGACCTCGTGTCGGGGCGGGACGAGGTGCTGGAGAGCTGGCAGGCCATCCTCGAAGGAAACGCCAGTTTCGATATCGAGATGCGCGGTGCCACCGCGCGCTGCATCGAGGATATGGGGATCGTCGTCTGCTATGAGCGGGTTGGCGGGCACAACCTGATCGCGACGAACCTGTTCGCGCGCTCCGGTGGCGCCTGGCACATTGTCCATCACCAGTCAGGCCCGTCCCCGGTCATGCCGCCGCGCGACGAGCGGCCCGGCACCTCGATGAACTGACGGCGGCAGACTGGAGTGCGCTGGCGTGGCTGGTCCGGCCCGTGCCAGACTGGCGGCGCATATGGTATTTGCGAGCGGGGGGAACGCTTCGATGAGAAAATTGCGGGACGTTTGGGCTGCCGGGCACGGCGCCGTCAACGGCTGGCTGGGATTGCCCGGCTCGCACCTGGCGGAAGTGATGGCCCACCAGGGCTGGGACAGCCTGACCATCGACCTCCAGCATTCCTCGATCGATGCGGCCGCCGCCATTCCCATGCTCCAGGCCATGGCGGCAACCGACGTCACGCCGATCGTACGGGTCCCGTGGAACGAGCCGTCCGTGATGATGCGCGTTCTCGATGCCGGGGCCTACGGGATCATCTGTCCGATGGTGAACAGCCGTGAGGATGCCGAGCGGTTCGTGTCGGCGTGCCGTTATCCGCCGGACGGCATCCGCTCCAACGGGGCCTATCGCGGCATGATTGTCGGCGGGCCGGACTACCTGAAGACCGCCAACGACGAGATCGTGACCTTCGCGATGATCGAGACGCGCGAGGGCATGGCAAACCTGAAGGATATCGCGGAAACCCCGGGACTGGGCGGGCTCTATATCGGCCCGACCGACCTGGCCTTCGCACACGGACATCCACCTAAACATGATAACTTCGAAGGGCCGGTGGCCGACCTGATCGCGCAGATCAGAGAGGCCGCCCATGCCGCGGGGATCCGTGCGGGCGTGCACGCCACCCGCACGGACTACGCCGCGAAGATGCTGGAAGACGGGTTCGACCTCGTCACCCCGACATCGGACATTCGTATGATCCAGGATGCCGCACCCGCGGTGCTCGCCGGCCTGCGTTAGGCCACGAAGCTGGATGCCTACTGGCGTCCGATCGTCGCGTTGCCGGAAATAATCGTATCGCTGTTTGCGTCGCGGATCGTCATCTCGACACGGCCGGTCTGCGCAATCTCGTTCGTGTTGA
Source organism: Alphaproteobacteria bacterium (assembly GCA_038117045.1). Taxonomy (GTDB): domain Bacteria; phylum Pseudomonadota; class Alphaproteobacteria; order UBA6615; family UBA6615; genus JABJAG01. The sequence goes on from JAYOFE010000016.1 coordinate 50,715, forward strand.
CGTCGTTGAGGATGGCGGCGCGGATCCGTACGTCCGCCCCGTCGGTCGGCATGGTCGTGAACTTGCTGGCATCCGCCGTCGTCGTCCATGTCTCGGCGACATTGCCGGTGTCGTTACCGAAATTGCCGCTGTTGCCGCCGGGGTCGTCCTCGAAGACGAACAGCTGGTTCGTGCCGCCGTTGAAGAAATAGGTCACGCTGGAAATCACCAGGTCGATCGTCCGTGCGCCGAAGTCGATGCTGACGCTGGCACCGTAGGAGCCGCCACTGTTGGTGTGCGTGCCGCTCTCATAGGCAAGGGTTACGGTGCCGGCATTGAAGGTGGCCGTGCCCGTCTCGATCGACCTCAACTGTTCAAAGGTCGTGATCGTGGACAGCACGCTGTTGACGCTTTGCTGCGCGAGGATCGTCTGCGTTTCGTTCGCGGTGGCCTTTGTCGAATTGACCGAATTCAGGGTCTGGACCGAAGTTATCCCCGCGCCGAGGGTCTGGCCGGTCAGGCTGGTGGCCTGTCCCAGGCGGACATTTGCGGTTCGGGTGGCCCTGGTTCCGGGCCGGGCCGTGCCGGTGGCCTCACTGGAGCCGGTCCTGGCGCTCGCGGAGGAGGTCTGGGTCCTGCCGGTTGCGTTACCGCTTCCGGATTGGCCGTCCTGGCCGCCGGAACTCTGGCCGTTGGCATTCGGTGCCGGGCTGCCGGGGCCGGCCGGCACCACATTGCCGGCGGCCGAGGTGCCGCGGATGCCGATGGTGCTCGACGGCGTGACGATGACGTTCAGCGCCGAAGCCTTCCAGCAGTTCTCGAACATCACGAACTTCTCCTACAAGAACTACCGCTTCGCCGTTGGCGTGAACCGCCGCTGGGAGTTCTAGCGGCGCGCTTTTCCCTCCTCGTGAAAAGAAAACGGCCGGTCTGCTCTGACCGGCCGCAAGTCCACGGAGGAGGTTGGGATGAGTGCGAAAAGTGTACCGGACGGAACCTAGAGACCCGGGGGAGATGTCAGTTCGACTACCGCGATGACCAGCGGCAAGGCCAGAACAAGGGCTGCCAGGTTGATGCGCGATTGTCTCGACATGGGACTCTCCGTTGCCGTTCGGTCTGTGACGACATCCCGCCGCCACACTCCACACTTAGGGTCCCGGCTGGAATCCCACAGTGACGGACGTCACAACCCGTCAAAAAATAATAAAATTGTAGGTATTTCAGACGCTTAAAAATCGCGAACGTCGTCGACCAGGTCCTCAAGGCGCTCAAGGTCGAGCACCACGAGCGCGTCCTTTTCGCGTTTCACCAGCCCCTGCTTGGCCAGGTCGCTGAGGACCCGGGCCACGGTCTCGCGCGTTGTGCTGACCCGTGCCGCGATATCGGCATGCACCGGAATCGGGCTGATCCGTGCCTGGTTGGCCTCGTCGTCGGCGCAGCTTCGAGCCTCGCGCAGGATTTCTGAGTGGACCCGGTTGTGCGCACCCAGCGTGCTGAGGTCCATGATGCGGCCGGTTGAAGCGCGCACGATCTTGGCCAGGCCCTGCATCATGCTGATCGCCATGTCCGGGTGGTCACGCAGCAGGTTCACGAAGGTATCGGGGGAGATCGTCGCGACCAGGGTATCGGTCAGCGCGACGACTGTCGCCGAGCGGGGCTGGCCGTCGAGCGCGGCAAGCTCGCCGAAGACGCCCCCCTTCTCGATATCGTCGAAGCTGATCTCGCGGCCGGACAGCGAGAAGTTCACGACTCGCGCGCGGCCATCGACCACGAAATACACATCGCGGGATTCGCTCTCGCGATCGATGATGGTCTCGCCCTGCTTGTGGCGGACCTATCGTGCGCGCTGCTCGAGAGACTTTCGCGCCGATGCGTCGAGGGGATCGAGAAACTCGATGTTTTCAAGACTGTGGGCGGGACCGTTCATGACACCTCAATCGTAGTGCGATGCCGTGTCCCATGCGAGACGCTATTTTTGCGGCACGGGCTCGGCATCCTGTGGCGCACTCTCGCCTCTTTCGCGCCAGCCGACTGTGATCGACATCATAGGCGGAACGACGGCCAGGGTCAGCACGGCGGACAGCGACAGCCCGCCCAGCACAACCGAGCCCAGGCCGCGGTAGAGTTCCGAGCCTGCTCCCGGGAACACCACGAGCGGCAGCATGCCGAACACCGATGTCAGCGTGGACATGAAGATCGGGCGGACACGGTTCTGGGTCGCATGCATGATCGCGTCGTCGGCCGACATGCCGTCTTCGCGCATGTGGTAGAGGGACTGGTGCACCAGCAGGATCGCGTTGTTGACCACGATCCCGGTCAGGATGATGAACCCGAGCATCGTGAGCATGTCGAGCGGCTGGTTTACCCAGATGTTGAGCACGGCCAGCCCCGCAATGCCGCCCGCCGCGGCGATTGGCACCGTCAACAGGATGATCAACGGGTAGACGAAGCTCTCGAACAGCACGGCCATCACGAGGTAGACGATGATGATAGCCAGCGCGAGGTCGATCACCATCTCGTCCCAGGTCTCGATCAGCTTGTCCGCCGTGCCCGTCAGGTTCAGCGTGACGCCATCGGGCAGGCCGGCTTCCTCCATCGGCTTCACGACGTCGTTGCGAAGCTTCTCAAGCGCTTCCTGAAGCGGCGTCTGCGCATTTGGGGTCACCTGCAGCGTCACCGTGCGCACCCGGTCGTTGCGCCGGATCTCGGTCGGGCCCGACGTGATCCGGACATTCGCCAGGCCTTCCACGGGGACGATGCGGCCGTTGCCGGTCACGACCGGGAGCGAGCCGATGCCCTGGGTCTGGTCGACCATGTCCTGCGGGCCCATGAGCGTCAGGTCGATGCGCTTGCCCTCGACCGTGACCTCGGCGACGCGGATGCCGTCGTTGAATGCGTCCACGGCCTGGCCCAGTGCACGCGCGGACAGGCCGTTGTCAGCAAGGCGCACGCGGTCAGGCTCGACCCGGACTTCCGGCGCGGACAGGGTAAGGCCGGGAATGGGGCGCACCTGGTGCCCGTCCGCAAATGAGAACATCGGAAATACGCGGAAGGCGACCTGCTGTGCCACCTCATAGACCGTGGCCAGGTCGGGCCCGCGGATGTCCACGTCTATCGAGCGCCCGCCGCCGATGGAGCGGCCGAACAGGGACGGCTGGAACGAGAAAGTGCGCACGTCCGGGATGCCCTGGGAGGCCTGCTGGATGACTTGTACAAGTTCGCCGGCACGTGACGGTTCGGCGGACGCGCCGCCGATGAAGGCGCGATTGGAAAACGGCACACGGAAGAAGCGCTCGAACTTCGGTGGCTGGCCGGGCTCGGATTCGAGGCCGGTCTCACTCGCCCAGAGCGGGCGGGTCCTGTCGCCAATCTGCGAGGCGATGCTTTCCACCGTATCGATGTTGTAGCCGGGCGGGACGTTCACGATGCCGAGAACGAAATTCCGGTTGCCGGTGGGCAGGTAGTCCAGCTTCGGCGCGAATACGGCCGTAAAGATCGCGGCCACGACCGTAATCGCTGCGACAACTGCGATCGCGACAGGTTTCGAGCGGACCACCAGTTTCGTGAACCTCTGCCAGAAGCTGACAAAGCCGTGCGCGAAGTCGTCGACGACAGGTATGCGCATCATCTTGCCGCCTTCGGCGGCGCTTCCGACGAGCAGGCGGTTCGACAGCGCGGGGATCACTGTCACGGAGACGAGAAGCGACAGCAGGACCGACACGGAGATTGCGACCGCGATATCGCGGAAGAGCTGCCCGGCTTCCAGTTCCATGACGAGGATCGGGATGAATACCATGACCGTGGTCAGCGAGGAGACCAGCACGGCCGGCCAGACCTGCGAAGCGCCCAGATAGGCGGCTTCGGCGCGCGACTTGCCTTCCTGGCGAAGGCGGAAAATGTTCTCCAGAACGACGATGGCGGCGTCGACAACCATGCCGACCGCGAACGCGATGCCGGCCAGGCTGATGACGTTCAGTGAACGGCCGAGCGCCGCCATGGCGACGAAGGAGCCGACGACGGAAACCGGGATCGCGAGCGTCACCACGAGTGTGGGGCGCCATGAACGCAGGAACAGCATCAGGATCAGGGCGGCCAGGACGCCGCCGATCACGATGTTCTGCTGCACCAGGGAGATCGCCGAGTTCACATAGAGCGTCTCGTCATAGACGTTCTCGATCATCAGCCCCACATCGCGCAGCGCGCCGTCAGCAAGGCGGGAGATTTCCGCCTGCACGTTCTGCATGACCGCCAGCACGTTCGCGCCCTGCTCGCGCGTCATGTTGAAGGCCATGGCGCGCTGGTCGAAGTTGTAGGGTCGGGCAAGGGCCTTGCGGTAGGTCAGCGTCACATCAGCAATGTCGCGGACGGTCACACGGCCGATCCGGCCATCCCCGAGATCCGCGTCGGAGCGCAGCACGACATCTAGAACCTGATCCGTGCGGTTGAAATCGCCCTCGGTCCGCACGACGTAGCGTCGTTTGCCTTCCTCGACGTCGCCGCCGGAAATAGAGGCGTTCTCTGCGCGCAGGCGGTTGACCACATCGTCCACGGTCAGGTGGAAGCGGGCCATCTGTTCGGGGTCGATGACAACGCGCATCTCGCGTTCGGTGCCGCCGAAGATGTTGACGCCGGAAATTCCGGGAATGCGCTCGATGCGCTCCTGGACGACATCTTCCAGGAAATCGCCATAGGTGACCATTTCCCGGTCGTTGCCGTCGGTTCGGGTCAGGATGTACCAGGCGATCGCATTGTCGTCGGTGCCCGAGGTGTTCAGCGTCGGCTCATCGACTTCCTCGGGATACCCGCTGACACGGTCGAGCCGGTTGGCAACCAGAAGCAGGGCGCGGTCCATATTCTGGCTGGGGCTGAACTCCAGCGTAACCTCGGCCTCGTTCGTACGCGCGACACTCTCGATCTTGCGCACGCCCTCGAGGCCCTTCAGGACCTCTTCCTGACGGTTGACGATCTCGCGTTCGATCTCGAGCGGCGATGCGCCGAACCACGAGGTCTTCACGATGATGACGGGCTGGCGCACATCGGGCGCGAGCTGGATCGGGATGCGCTGCAGCGCGACCCAGCCGAACAGGATGACCATGATCACCACCGCGATGACCGCGATGGGACGATGGATCGAACCGGAGATCAGGTTCACGGCGCTCAGCCTCCGCGCGGAGATTGGGCCGGGTTGACGATATTCAGCCGCTGGCCGGGCCGCAGGCCTTCATTGCCCTGGACGACCACCTTGTCGCCGGCCGAAAGACCGCTCATGACGACAAAGCGGTTGCCGACGCCGTCGCCGACCGTGACGGGCACCGGCGCGGCCGCTCCGTTCCGGACCACGAACACCGACATGCTGCCGTTGCGTTCGATCACCGCGTCCTTGGCAACCGTCACCGCCGTGCGGGCATCGCCCACAGGGATGAGGACCGTGACGCTCTGGTTGTCGGCATAGGTCCCGTCGCCGAGTTGGGGCGTGAACCGCACGGGGCGCGTGCGAGTGCGCGGGTTTTCGCTGGGGACGACGGCGCGCACGGTCGCCTGGATCTGTGCGTCGTTGTCCAGCCGGATCGACACAACGGTGCCGGGCGTCACCCCGCCGAGCCGGCTGGCCGGCACGTCCGCCTCGATATCCAGCGCGGTGTCGTTGATGATCGTGACGACCGGGCTTCCGATCGATACATAGGAGCCGACTTCCGTGTGCGTCTCGCTGATGACGCCGGGGAAGGGCGCGCGGATTTCCGCGTCGGCCAGGTCGCGTTCGGCGCGCTTCAATTGGGTTTCCGCCTGGACGAGCTGGGCACGGGTTTCCGCAACCTGTCCGGTCTGCGACGCCACGTCCTGCACCATGTCGTCATACCGCGCCTGGGAGAAGGCGGCCGACTTTCGGATGCCTTCCAGCCGCTTCAGTTCATTGCGGCGCTTTTCAAGGTCGGCGCGAGCCGCGGTCAGGTTGGCGCGCTGCTGGGTCACGATCGCATCGATCCGCTCGCGCTCCAGCGCCAGCCGGTCACGGTCGAGCACGGCTATCAGCGCGCCCTGCGTCACGCGGTCACCGACAGAGGCATCCATCTCGACAACCGAGCCGCCGATCCGGGCCGCGACCGGGCCGGACTGCCGCACCACGAAACGCCCAACGACCGGGGTCGTCTGGCCGACGGTCTGCTCGACGACGTCGTCGACAATCACCGAAGCAGGCGGCGGGCCGCCGGCGTTGCCTCCGGAACCGCCGCTGAAGAACGCGCTGATCTCAGCGCCGTCCAGCGAACCGCTGGAATCCTTGTCCATGGTATCGAAATTGGCCGCGAGCGGGCCGCGCGCCTCGTCCCTCTCGATGGTGCCATTTCCATTGGCGTCGAGCGCCTTGGCGCGCTCCGACAGTTCTTTGGACTGGGCCTGCGCCATGCCGGCCGCTGTCACGGCGATGAGGCATCCGAACAATGTGGCCCGTACGCCGCGAAACGACTGGTACACGGAAGTACTCTCCTGCATGAACGGCCGCACGCGCAACGGCCCGGGCGGGCGAGACATCACGCCCAATTGGCCCACTTGTCAATCTTCATACGCAGTCCGCCGCGCACCGGACCGGTGTGTGGGCTATATTACCTCATATCCGCATCAAGCGAGATCGCGGAGAGGGACAAAGATGACCACGCGCTACTATTTCCATCCCGTCTGCATCGAACACGAGCCGTCTCCCCACCACCCGGAATCGCCGGACCGGTTGCGGATCATCGACCGGGTGCTGGAAGACGAGGCCTTTGCCGCACTGGACCGCCGCCTGCCGGATCCGGCGGAGCGCAGCCAGATCGCCCGCGCACACCCCGAGGGCTATGTCGACCGGGTTCTGGCGAACATCCCGGCCGAGGGATATGCACGCATCGATGCCGATACCATCGTCTCCCCGAAATCCGGGGAGGCGGCCCTGCGCGCGGCGGGCGCCCTGATAGGCGCGGTCGACGCCGTGATGACGGGGGAGGCGGACAATGCCTTCTGCGCGATCCGACCGCCCGGCCATCACGCCGAGCCTGAGCAGGGCATGGGCTTCTGCCTGTTCAACAACGTGGTGGTCGGTGCGGAACACGCACGCGCCATCCACGGGGCCGAACGCGTGGCGGTCATGGATTTTGACGTCCATCACGGAAACGGTACCCAGGCCATGTTCTGGAACGAACCGAACATGTTCTACGCCTCGACGCACCAGTGGCCGCTCTATCCGGGCACGGGCGACAAGTCGGAACGCGGCGCGCATGACAACATCGTCAATGCGCCGCTCTGGCCGGGCGCCGATTCGGACGCATTCCGCGAGGCTATGGAGACCATCGTGCTGCCACGCATGGCGGCGTTCTCGCCGGACCTTGTGATGATTTCCGCCGGGTTCGATGCGCACCGGCGCGACCCGCTTGCGCAACTGGCCCTGGAGACAGAGGATTTTGTCTGGGCGACCGAGGAAATCCGCAAGATTGCCGAGAAAACATGCGATGGGCGCCTCATTTCGACCCTCGAGGGTGGCTATGATCTGCAGGCGCTCGGGGAGTGCACCGCCGCGCATGTGCGCGTCCTGATGGATTGATCGAAGGTTGTCCTGAGGCGGCGTTTGACGCTACCGGGCCCCGGCGATAGACAGGATATCCCAGACGCGCCGACAGGAAAGGGCCGACCATGGCTGACGACAAGAACACCGGCGACATCCCGTCCGATATTGCCAAGCTGTCCTTCGAGGATGCACTCGCCCAGCTTGAGGGCATCGTGCGCAACCTGGAAGGCGGCGACAGTGCGCTGGATGATGCCATCGCGGCCTATGAGCGCGGAGCGGCGCTGAAGCGCCATTGCGAAACCAAGCTGCGCCAGGCCCAGGCCCGGGTGGAAAAGATATCGCTCGGCCCCGACGGCAAGCCGGAAACCACGCCGGCCGACGCGGGCTAACCACATTACGTGATTGTTGGCCGGTCCCGACCATGAATGACGCCCGCACCGAGGAAGATTTCACGAACGCACTGGCGGCCACCGCCGCCGAGTTCGACCGGACCCTCGACACGCTGCTGTCAGGCGGGCCGGATGATGTGCCGCGGCTCTGGGATGCGATGCGCTACGCGGCGCTGGGGGGCGGCAAGCGGCTGCGTCCATTCCTCGTCGTGTCGACATCGGAGGTGTTCGGCGGGGTACGCGCGCAGGCGCTTCGTGTCGCCGCGGCGATCGAAATGATGCACACCTATTCGCTGGTCCATGATGACCTTCCGGCCATGGACAATGATGACCTGCGCCGCGGCCAGCCGACCCTGCACCGACGGTATGACGAGGCCACGGCCATTCTCGCTGGCGATGCGTTGCTGACGCTGGCGTTTGAGGTGCTCGCGGACCCCGACACTCATCCCGATGGCACCGTGCGCGCGGAACTCACACTCGGCCTCGCGCGCGCCGGCGGGCCGCGCGGCATGGCCGGCGGGCAGATGCTCGACCTGGAAGCCGAGAGCCGCACGGATGCCGATGAAGCATCCGTCTACAGGCTCGAATCCATGAAGACCAGCGCCCTGTTCGCATGGTCCTGCGAGGCAGGGGCCAGGGTCGCGGGCGCGGATGACGTGGCCCGGGCGCACCTACGCGCCTTCGGGAGCGAATACGGCATGGCCTTCCAGATCACCGACGATATCCTCGACGAGACGGGTAACGCCGAAGAGGCGGGGAAGGCCGTCGGCAAGGACAGTGCGCGCGGCAAGGCGACGCTCGTGTCCCTCATGGGGCTCGATGGCGCGCGGGGTGCTGCCATGCACCACGCCCGCAAGGCCGTGGAAAACCTTGATTTGTTTGGGCAAAAGGCTGATTTATTGCGCGCTGCCGCCGAACAGCTGATCGACCGGCGGGTATGATTGTTTTCACCGGCCGGTGCGCAACCGGCCCCCGACAGGTGTGACCTTGAGTGACGACAGCAAGACACCGCTTCTCGACACTGTCCGCGTGCCTGCGGACATGCGCGATTTCACGCCTGCGCAGCTCAAGCAGCTCGCCGAGGAATTGCGCGAGGAGACGATCTCCGCCGTGTCGATCACGGGCGGGCATCTGGGCGCCGGCCTGGGTGTGGTCGAACTCACGGTCGCGCTCCATCACATCTTCGACACGCCGCGCGACCGCCTCATCTGGGACGTCAGCCACCAGTCCTATCCGCACAAGATCCTGACCGGGCGGCGAGACCGCATCCGCACCCTGCGACAGGGCGGTGGCCTGTCCGGGTTCACGCGCCGGGTCGAGAGCGAATATGACCCGTTCGGGGCCGCGCACAGCTCGACCTCGATCTCCGCCGGTCTGGGCATGGCCGTGGCGCGGGACCTGTCGGGCGGCGACAACAACGTGATCGCCGTAATTGGTGATGGCTCCATGAGTGCGGGCATGGCCTATGAGGCGATGAACAACGCTGGCTCGATGGATTCACGCCTGGTTGTCATCCTGAACGACAACGACATGTCGATTGCGCCCGCTGTCGGCGCGATGAGCGCTTACCTGTCCCGCCTGATCTCGTCCAAGAGCTACCGCTCGCTGCGCCAGGTCGCAAAGGACATGGCACACATGTTCCCGAAGAGCTTCGAGGACGCGGCGCGCCGGGCAGAGGAGCATGCGCGCGGCTACGTGACCGGCGGTACACTGTTCGAGGAGATGGGCTTCTATTACATCGGCCCGATCGACGGCCATAATCTCGACCACCTGCTGCCGGTGCTTCGCAACGTGCGCGACGGCAAGCAGAATGCGCCGGTCCTGGTTCACGTCGTGACCCAGAAGGGCAAAGGGTTTGAATCCGACAAGGGCGGGCACGAGAAGTACCACGCCGTCTCGAAATTCGACCTGGTTACCGGCGCGCAGGTGAAGGCCAAGTCCAACGCACCGAGTTACACAAAGGTATTCGCGGATTCGCTGGTCCAGGAAGCCGAGAAAGACGAAAAGATCGTCGCCATCACGGCTGCCATGCCGTCGGGAACTGGCCTGGACATTTTCGGGGAGGCCTATCCCGACCGCTGCTTTGACGTGGGTATTGCCGAACAGCACGGCGTGACCTTTGCGGCGGGCCTAGCGGCGGAGGGCTACAAGCCGTTCACCGCGATCTATTCGACCTTCCTGCAGCGTGCCTATGACCAGGTGGTGCATGACGTGGCCATCCAGAAGCTTCCGGTGCGCTTCGCCATCGACCGGGCGGGACTCGTTGGTGCCGATGGCGCGACCCATCACGGCTCCTTCGACGTCGCCTATCTCGGATGCCTGCCCGATTTCGTCATCATGGGCGCGGCCGACGAGGCGGAGCTGGTCCACATGGTCGCGACGGCGGCGCAGATCGACGACCGGCCCTCGGCCTTCCGCTATCCGCGCGGCGAGGGTGTGGGCGTCGATATGCCGTCCGTCGGAATTCCGCTGGAAATCGGCAAGGGCCGCGTCCTGCGCGAAGGCTCCACCGTGGCGCTGCTGTCCTTCGGCGGGCGTCTGCAGGAATGCCTGCGCGCGGCGGAGGATCTGGCGGCGCACGGCCTGAGCACGACCGTGGCCGATGCCCGTTTCGCCAAGCCGCTCGATGCCGAACTCGTGCACCGTCTGGCCCGCGAGCACGAAGTGCTCGTCACGGTCGAGGAAGGCTCCATCGGCGGGTTCGCCACCCAGGTGATGACCGAGCTGGCCCATGCCGGTCTGCTTGATGGCGGGCTCAAGTTCCGCCCGCTCACCCTGCCGGATATCTTCATCGACCATGACAGCCCGGCGAAACAGTATAAGCAGGCGGGCCTGACCGCCCCGAATATCGCGGCGACCGTGCTGTGCGCGCTGGGGCGCGAGGAAGAGGCGACCGGCCAGCGCGCCTGACGGCGGTTTGTAATCCTAGTCGCAGCCCGTGGCGGGGTCGTCCGGCAGCGTGATCGACACTCGAAGGCCGCTGCCGGTTGTCCCCTGTGACAGTTCGAGCTTGCCCCGGTGAAGGCGCACGAACGAATGAACCAGAGGCAGGCCGAGCCCGACGCCTTCGGACATCGCGATGTTGACGTCGCCGCTGAGGCGCCGGAACGGCTCCATCACCGCGTCCATCTCCGATGTACGGATGCCCACGCCGTCGTCTTCCACGACGATCTGCGTGCCGCCGCCAGCGTCAGGGCCGGCCCCGATGGTGACCTTACTGCCCGCTCCGGCGTACTTCGCGCAGTTCTGGAGCAGGTTTGCCATGACGCACTCGAGCTTGAATGCGTCGGCGCGGATGCAAAGGTCTTCCGGTATGCGTGTCTCGACGGTGATGCCCGCCTGCTCGCAACGGTCTTTCTCGCAATCGATAGCGCGTGCGACCATCTCGGACAGGTTGAACTCTTCCGGGTTGAGGGACAGTTGTCCGGTCTCGATGGCGGTCATGTCCAGGATGTTGGTCAGGATGCCCAACAGAATGCGCCCGCTGTCGTGAATGCTTTCCGCATAGTCACGCTGCCGTTCCAACTGGGCCGGGCGTAACGTGTCGTGCAGAAGGATTTCGCTGTAGCCGAGGATCGAATTGAGCGGCGTGCGCAGTTCGTGGCTCATACCGGCGAGGAAGCGCGATTTCGCCGACGAGGCGTCTTCGGCGCGCTCGACCGCGGCGACCAGGGCGCGCTCGGCCGCCTGCCGCTTCGTGGCGTCCTCGATCACCAGGAACCACAGCGCGTGGGTGGGAAGGTTATCCGCGCCGTCCTGTGGATTCTGCATCGGTGCCGCGATGGCGTAGAGGTCGCGGCTGCGCGCTTCGCGCGCAACCGTGCCCGGGGCAAGCTGTCCCTCCCAGGGCGTCCCCGCGGCGATCGCATCGGCCAGATGCCCGTCGGCGATTTGGCTTTCGGCGGGGCCATCGCTGTGCGGTGGCGCAAGCATGCCGTCCACGGCGGCGATCATGTCGATGCTGGGACGGCGTGTGTCGTCGGCACGGAAGGACGGGGACAGGTTGAGGAACACGCCGACGAGCGGGTTCATGTAGGCAACCTCGCCCGCCGGGTCGAAAATGGCGATCGCGACGGGGGCGTGGTCCACGGCAGTCACGATGGCCGACAGGCGTTCGGTGATAAGCCGGTTTTGCTGGGCGCGCTTGTCGATCTCGGCGGCCATCGCGGCCAGCGCGGTCTCGGTTTCCGCCAGTTCCTGGATGCCCGACGGGGGATCGGATTCGAAGGCATCCGTATCGTTGTTCAGGAATGTGCGGCTGCGGATGCGGATGGCTTCCAGATTCCGATCGATCCGGTGCCACAGGGTCCAGCCGGCCAGCATTCTCAGCGCGGTGAGGATCAGGATCAGGACCAGCGTGGCGGTGCGCACATGGTCGAACTAGCCGATGAAGTCCCGTGATGGTGCAATCGCACCGATACGCCAGGTGGCGCTTCCGACGTTCAGAGGGTGGAAGACGGCGAAGTATTTCTGCCCGTCCACTTCGAAGGTGAACTCCGCCGACGAGGTGTCTGAAGACACCTGGTCGAATATCTGCGATTGCGCGAAGGCCGCATGAATGGCGGGGTCGTGGTGATCGCTGAAATGCGGGATCGTCATGCTCGCCACGCCGGGCGAGTCCGAATAGCCGGGGAACGCGATCATCTGCCCGTTGGGGTGGGCCACGAAGACCTGTCCGCCGGGGCTGAGCGTCAGGCTTTCGATGAAGCGCGAGATGCCGAGCAGGCTCAGATCGATGCCGAAGATTTCTGCATTCTCCTCGCCGGTTCCCGGCACGCGCCGGGCAATCGTGATGCCGGGCTGTCCGGAGACGAAGAAGATATAGGGTTCGGTCCAGGCGAAAGCGTCCTGCTGCCTGGCACCCGTGAACCAGGGGCGCTCGCGGGGGTGAAAGCCCGAGATATCGGATGCGGGCGCGGCGCGCGGCGGGGCGGAGGTGCGCAGGATCACGTCCTGATGCGTGCGCCGGTCAGGCTCCTCAGTGATCGTGCGTGCGAAATATTCACCGGTTTCCAGGAACGCGCTTTCGCGTGTGACGAACACGAAATCACCGCGCCCGGTCGCGTGGAAGGCGCCGGTCAGTTGCGGATCGCCTTCCAGGGTTTCTAAGAAATAGCGCTGGAGCTGCGCGGGATCGGATGTGTCCAGAAGCGGGCTGAGCGACAGGCGGATCGCCGTGTTGACCGCAAGTTCGGCATTCGTGAAGAAATTGACGACTTCCTGGCGGACCGAGGTCAGGGCCCAGTCGAGATTCTCGCGCGCATGGTTGTCTGCGGCCCGGTTCGCATATGTGAAGAACATGATGAGGAAGACCGCGGCGCCGACAACCTGAATAGCTGCGATACCGAAAAGCAGCAGGGAGCGGAGCGAGATGCTCTTCAAGGCGAAACTTTCCAACGAAGCACTGAAATCGGGCCGGACCGGCCACGGGTATCAACTATAGCGTTGATTTCGACATGGCGACCACCCTGATAAGCTGTATTGCGTGCCCGGGCCCACTATGGAATGCTCGCCTGTAATTTTGTTTCAATATTCGGCGGCGCATTTCTTGAGACGGATTCACGATATCGCTGCCGGGTGTTTGGTTGCTAGGCTTTGCGCAGGGTATTCAAGAAAACCAGAGTTCAGGGGAGGCAAATCATGAAGAAGTCTGCATTCTTTACTGGGATCGTCGCGGGGGGCCTGGCGGTTTCCGCGCCGGCCTTCGCGGTCGAGGAAATCAAACTGACGGCGGCATCGGGTCTGCCGTCCTTCTCGGCCGGCACCGGCGAAGTCATCAACGTCTTCATCCCCGAGGTGGACAAGCGCCTCGCGGCGAAGGGCAACTACAAGATCGTCTGGACCACGGGCTGGGGCGGGGCCATCGCCAACCAGTTCGAGCTGTTCGAGGCTGTTCAGGACGGCCTGGCCGATATCGGCTACGTCAACACTTTGTTTGAGGGCGCGAAGCTGCCGATGGACCAGGTGACATACGTCACGCCGTTTGGGGCCGAAGACCTGGATGCGATTTATGAGGTGTTCAACGAGGTCCGCGGCAAGATGCCTGAGATGGACGCGGCCTACGTCAAGAACAACCAGTACCGCAAGGCGATTTACGGCCTGACCACCTATCACTTCCAGACGACTTTCCCGATCAAGACGCTGAAGGACATCGACGGTCGCAAGTTCGGCACGCCGGGTCTGGCCGCGAACTGGATCAAGAACACCGGGGCTATTTCCGTCGCGGGCTCACTGTCCCAGTACTACAACTCACTGAAGACGGGTGTGTATGACGGCATCGTGATCTTCGAATCCGGTATCGGGCCGTTCAAGTTCTTCGAGGTCGCACCGATCATCACCAAGGTGGGTATTGGCTCGCAGGTGGCTTCCAACCTGACGATCAACAAGGACAAGTGGGAATCCCTGCCTGAGGAAGTGCGCCAGGTGATCGACGAGGTTTCGGTCGTCTGGCAGGACGCCGCCAAGGAACGCGGTCGCAATGACGCCAGTAAGAGCATGGCCACGGCCACGGCCGGCGGTGCGACGGTCAACGAGCTGCCGCGCGAGGAAGTCGTCAAGTTGGCCAATGCCATTCCGAACATCGCGAAGGAATGGGCCAAGTCCATCGACGACAAGGGCCTGCCGGGCACCAGGCTGCTCGAGACCTACATGCAGACCTGGCGTGACCGGGGCGTTCAGCACGCGCGCGCCTGGGACAAGGAGTAGGCGCCGCTTCGCGGCTGCTCGACGGCTGAACTTTCATGGCCTACCAGCCTTCTGAGGAGGAAGGGGCCGTCGCCATCGCGCGGCGGCCCAACTCCCTGTTCGGAGCCCTGACGACGGCACTGGCCGTCGCCGGGTCGCTCTGGATTTTCGCGATCATGCTGCTGATCAACGTCGATGTGTTCGGGCGTTTCCTGTTCGGGGCTCCGGTTACCGGCGTGCCCGAAATCGTCTCGCTGTCGATTGTCGGCATTGTGTTCCTGCAGCTCTCGAACACACTGCGCGTGCGGCGTTTTATCCGCTCTGACGTGATTGTCGGGCGAATGCTCCATACCCGGCCCCGCGCGGGCCATGTTCTCCAGTCGGTGCACCACCTTGCAGGCCTGCTGGTGATCGGGACCATGGTCTACTTCGTGTGGCCCAAGTTTATCGATGCCTGGGAAGAGAAGATCTACATCGGTGACATCGGCCACTTCACCATGGTGACTTGGCCAATCCTCGCGATCATTGTGGGGGCAGGGACGGTGACGGCCCTGCAGTTCGCCTTCCACCTCGTGACCGACATCCGCATCGCCTTCGGTGCGGACCACGAAGATATCGGCAAGTGAGCGCCGCGCGATGAGTGAAATCGAGATCGGTATCGGCGCCATCGTCCTCATGATCCTGCTGATCCAGGCAGGCATGCATGTCGCCATCGTGCTCATGGGGCTGTCCTTCGTCGCCGTCTGGATGATCAAGGACAACATCAACATCGCGGGCAGCCTGATCGCCAAGTCCGCGGAAACGGCGATTGCGTCCTACAATTTCGGGGTCATTCCCCTGTTCGTGGTGATGGGCCTCCTGGTCTCGGTGACGGGTATGGGGCGCGACACCTTCGATGTCGCGGGGCAGGCGTTCCGCAAGGTGAAGGGTGGCCTCGGCATGGCCACGGTGGCGGCGAATGCTATCTTCGCGGCGATCAACGGCACCTCGATCGCCTCGGCGTCCGTGTTTACGAAGCTGGCGGTGCCCGAGCTCATGCGCCTGGGCTATACGCCGCGCTTCTCGGTGGGTGTCGTCGCAGGCTCGTCCGTGCTGGGCATGCTGATCCCGCCGTCACTGCTGCTGATCGTCTTCGGCATCATCGCGGAGGTTTCGATCGGCGCGCTGTTCACCGCAGGTATTGTGCCGGGCCTGCTGCTGGCCGCTGCCTATGTGGTGACAATTCGCGTGCTGGTGCGCTGGTTCCCGAAATTCGTTTCCGAGGACGGCCTGATGGACGGGCAGTACGACGTACTGTTCAGCAGCCGTGAGATGCTGGTCAAGATGTTCCCGGTGGCGCTCCTTATCGTGATCGTGCTCGGCGGCATCTATGGCGGTGTGTTCACGCCCGTCGAGGCCGGCGGTGTCGGTGCGCTCGGCGCGCTGGTCATTGCCATTGCCAAGCGCCGTATCAGCCTGCCGATGTTCTGGAATGTGCTGGTGGAAACGGGCGTCGTCACGGCGGCGATCTCGTTCCTGATCATTTCCGCCCATATGTACGCCAACATGCTGGCGCTCTCGCGCCTGCCGAACGTGCTGGGTGAGTGGATCGACGCGGCCAACCTCAGCCTGACGGCACTGCTGGTTCTCTATCTGGTGCTGATTGTCCTGCTCGGGACCATCCTGGACGCGGTGTCGATCATGCTGATCACCCTGCCGCTCGTGATGCCGGTGATGATCGCAGCGAATGTCGATCTCGTCTGGTTCGGCATCATCACCATCATCGCGGTGGAAATTGGTCTGCTGACCCCGCCACTGGGGCTAGCGGTGTTCGTCATCAAGACAAACCTTGAAGACACCCGGATTGCGCTCAACGATATCTTCATCGGTGCGGCGCCCTTCGCGGTGACGATGCTGATTGTCCTGGCGCTGGTGACGGCCATTCCGCAACTGGCACTGTTCCTCGTATATCTCGGCTGAAGCCGCGCGGGCTGCATTACTTTCGCAGCGACAGAGCATTTGAAACCGGCATATCCTCGCGCACCGCTCAAGGCCGCGTCGTCCCGATATCGTGGCCCGGGCAGGATTGTTTCCGGAGTGCCATACCGATGCGTTCGTTCACCGCTGACCGGCGCCTGTTCCTGAAAGCCCTGTTGTTCGCGACTGGCGCCCTCGCGGCCACGGGAGCCGGCATGCGCCGTGCGCGGGCGCTCGCAGGAAAGCGCGTGATCGTCGTCGGTGCCGGTGTGGCCGGTCTGTCTGCGGCCCGGGCCCTGAAGAACCAGGGCGCCGAAGTGGTCGTGCTGGAAGCAAAACCCCGCATAGGTGGGCGGCTGTTCACTGACTTTACTCTCGGCCCGCCGTTTGAGGTGGGGGCCGGCTGGATTCACGGGCCGACGCCGGACAACCCGGTGGTCGCGCTGGCGGAGGCGGTCGGGGCCAAAACACTTGTGACGGACGACGGGAACCTCGTGATCTTCAACGCTGACGGGGAGGCGTTGCCCGACGAGGAGGTCGCGGAGATCGACGAGAAGATGACCGGCCTGGCTGAAAAGCTCGACGAGGCGCTTGAGACCAACGATACCCGCAGTGTGCGTGCGGCCATTGAGGCGATCGCGCCGGGCGCGCTGAAGGACCCGGACATCGCCTGGGCCGTCTCGGCCTTCTGGGAATTCTCCAAGGGCGCGCCGATCGAGGACCTGTCGGCGCTCTATTTCCTGGCCGACAAGGCCTTCCCGGCGGCCGACGTGGTCGTGACCACCGGCTACGACAAGATCCTCGGGCCTGTTGCCGACGGGCTGGATATCCGCCTGTCGAAACCTGTCTCCAACATTGCCTATGGCGACGACGGCGTGGAGGTCACAGCGGCGGGCGAGACATTTGAGGGCGACTACGTGGTGTGCAGTGCCCCGCTGGGTATCCTCAAGGCCGGTAAGATCACCTTCGCCCCCGCGCTGCCCGGCGCCTATGCGCAGAACATCGCCAAGCTGGGCTTCGGCAGTGTTACCAAGATCGCATTCGAGTTCACGGAACCGTTCTGGGACACTGAGGTCCAGTATTTCGGGATCGAGACCGAGCGGAAGGGGCGCTGGAACTACTGGCTCAACTACCGGACCTTTGCGCCGCAGAACATCATCCTGGGCCTGAGTGTCGGCGACTACGCGCCCGTGGCCGACCGGATGAGCGACGAGGAGATGAAGGCCGACGCGCTGGACGTGCTGCGCGGCGTGTGGGGCGACGAGGTGGGAGAACCTGCACGGATGCTGGCGACCCACTGGTCTACAGACCCGGAGACGCTCGGCGCCTACGCCTATCCCACGCCCGGCTCGCGCCCGAATCAGTTTGACGACCTGGCCGATCCCGTGGCGGGCCGCCTGTTCCTGTGCGGCGAACACACGATCTTCGACTGTGCGGGCACGGTGCACGGGGCCTGGATGACGGGCCTGCGCGCGGCGGAACTGGTCGCCGAAGAAGCGGAATAGGTTTGCTCGCCACCCGGATGGGCGCGGTTACCAGCCGCGTGTTCCGGGCGCGCCCTTGAGCGGCCCGACCACGTTCGACGTGATCCAGCCGCCGTAGAAATCGCCCTCCTGGGCCTGCACCCGTTCGTCGCCGACGAAACAGGCATCCATCTGTGACGCATAGACGGCGACGAAATCGCGGATCGATGCGAAGGCCGGCGTCGGATCGGGATAACTCCAGGCGGCGCGTTGCGCGCGTTGGCCTCCTGCGACAATGTCCCAGTAGGCCGCGACGCCCTTGAACTCGCAGAAACTGTGTCCCGCTGCCGGTTCCAGCACGCGCGCGGAAAAGTCCTCCGGCGGCAGGTAGTAGACGGGGGGATGGCTGGTCTCCAGGACGCGATAGCCGCCCGTCGTGTTCGCGATGATCTCGTCCCCGAAGACAATGAGCAGGCGCTCCGTCACCGCCTCCAGGCGCGGCGGCCGCGGATAGTCCCAGACCGATTCCTGCCCCGGTCCGGGTGCGATGCGTTCCACACGCCTGAACATGTCAGACGCTGCCCGCTTTCCTGTTCCGGCGGCACCGCTCGGAGCAATGCTTCACTTCGTTCCAGCACTGTGCCCATTTGCGTCGCCACGTGAATGGCCGTCCGCACGTCGCGCAGGTTCTAGTGGGCAGGTGGGATTTGCTGTGAGACATGCCGCTTTTACGCGCACATCGGACGCAGAGATCACATCATGTCTGCGAGGCGCGGCACCGCACCTCGCGCGGACCTAGAGCGGATACTGGTCCGGGGTAACGACATGGCCGCGCGTGATCTGGTCGAGGCTGGTCAGACCCATCACACCCATGGTGCGGCGCATCTCGGCCTGCAGGATGTCCAGAGCGCGTGAGGCCCCCGCTTCGCCCGCCGCTGAGACGCCGTAGAGCGTTGCCCGGCCGACGATCACCGCGTCTGCGCCCAGCGCCAGCCCCTTCAGGATGTCGGAACCACGCCGGAAGCCGGAATCGACGATGACGGCGGCCTTGCCGCCCACCTCGCGCAGCACTTCCGGCAGCACATCGATGGGCGCGAGCGCCGCGTCGCTGGCGATGCCGCCGTGGTTCGACACGATCACGCAGTCGGCGCCGAGCTCGACGCATCTCGCCGCGTCCTCAGGGTGCAGGATACCCTTCACCACCAGCTTGCGCGGCCACATGTCCCTTATCCGCTTCAGGAATTCCCAGTCCAGAGTGTCATTCTTGAACAGGAAGTTGCGCACGCCCTTCGCCGAGATCCCTTCGGGCATGTCGATGTTCCGGTAGCGGGGCAGGTGCCCGTCGACCATGACGTAGCGCCCGACCGTGCCGAATAGCCAGCGCGGGTGCATCACGATGTCGGCGATGTTCCGGGGCGTCAGGCGCACGGGCATGGTGACCCCGTTGCGCACGTCGAACTCGCGGTTGTAGGGCACGGTCGAATCGACCGTCAGTACCAGCGCCTCGAAGCCGGTGTCACGCGCGCGTGGCACGGCCTTCAGCGACGCCTCCATGTCGCGCCAGACATACAGGTGATACCAGAGCCGACCGCCGCCGCCGTTCTCGAAGATCTGCTCCATCGGCGTGTTCGACGTGCTGGCGATGGTGAAGGGAATGCCCGCCTTCGATGCAGCGCGTGCGAGCGCCGTCTCGCCCCGGTACCAGACGAAGCCCGCGGGGCCCGTCGGGCCGATCACCACCGGCATGTCGACAGGCTCGCCCATGAGGGTCGAGCGGGTGTGGCGCTGGGACGTGTCGTTCAGCACGCGTGAGCGCAGTTTGATGCGCTCCAGCGCCTCGCGGTTGTGGCGCAATGCCACGTCGTCTTCCGAGCCGCGGTCGCAGAACTCGAACAGGCCCCTGGTGAGCCTGCGTTTCGCCATCCGGCGCAAATCCTCGATATTCAGGGCGGAGTCGACGGAATGCATGGGTTTCGCTCGATCGGTTCTTGTTATTTGCCGCGGAACACGGGGAACAGCACCGGGTAGTCACCGGCGATCCGTTCGTTCGCGTCCAAGATCTGGGTGATGATCCTCGGCATTGGCCTGTCGGGCAAGGCCTGTGCGAGGTCGATCAGTGCCTGCGCCTGGATCGGTACGGTGTAGCGCTCCGACAGCCCGGTCGCGGCGGCGTGCAGGTAGTTGAAGATGTCGCGGTAGCGGGCCGGGTCGTAGGGGTCGGCGGCGAGCGAGCGGGTGAACAGTTCGGGTAGCTTGCCGAAAGCAACGCCCATCTCGCCCTCCAGCGGCGACTTCTTCTGTGCTTCGACCAGCGCGTTCGCGATCATGAAGTCGAGGATGTCCAGCCGCGCCAGGTTCAGGATGCGCAGCTTCACCCAGGTCTGGGCGGCGCCCCGGAAATCGCGCTGCTGCTCCTGTGCGAAGCCGGTGAACAGAATGCGCACCCCGCGATCGGTGCGCACCTTGTTCAGCATGCCACTCATCACGGTGCAGACCGGTCGCGCGCGATGTTCGCCCTGGCAGCCGTCATAGGGGTGGCTGGGGTGCAGGCCCACCAGCGCGGCGTCGAGGTACTGGCCGGTGTCGAGCAGCACCCCGATCTCGGTGATGAAATCCTCATCGCTGGCCGGCCCGTTCGGCGCCCTGCCGTTGGCGGCCGCCACCATGGTCGCGACCAGCGCCTCCGGCAGGTAGGGCTCCCAGGCCGGCAGCTTTGCCGACCAGCCGCGCAGGATGTCGAAGCGGGTCTTGCCGCGCGCGGCATCGCGGAATTCCAGCGCCTGTCCGCGCGTCAGGTTGGGGTTGAGCTTGCGCAGTGCGACCGGAAAGGCAAACGAGACCGCATCGGGAACACGCCCGGTGCCGACAAGCGCGGCGGCGGCCTGCGGGTGCATGCGCGCACCCCAGGCAAGCCATGCCTCGAAGCTCTTTGCGTGATCCTCGGAGGGAAAGCCCGTCTTGCCGATGGTCGCGGTCAGCAGCGGATCTTCGTCCGTGGCGGCGCCCTTGAGCACGCCTGTCAGCGCGGAACCGTCGCGGCGCAACACCAGTTCCGGCTTCGGCATGTTGCCGTAGGCGACGTCGGCCGGGTGATCCATGCCGTTCAGGTGTTCGTTCGCGAAGCGCAGTGCCGCGGGAGAGATGTCCTTGAACAGTTCCGCCCCGAGCCCGATACCTCCGGTGCTCAGGTTGTTCTGCAGGAATGCGAACCGCGTGCGGGCGTGGCCGTACAGGGATTCGTTGGTGAAGGCCTTCACGTCCGGGTTGAACGTCAGCAGACGGCGGAACCGGAAGTCGTACAGGCGGACCGTGTCGCCGTCCTGCTCCAGCACGAAATCGGGGCCAATCGTCAGTGCCCGGCTCTGGGTCGAAGCCTTCGACTTTGCCACCGCGGTCACCGTCAGCACCTCATGGACCGCGTTTTTGCGCAGCGCCGAATAGGCATCGCCGTCCAGGTTCGGTCCGGCGAGCGGCTGAAGGCTTCCCTGTGCCCATGCCGGCGCTGCCATCACCATGGCGGCCAGAATCGCGAGCGCGGCAAGAACAGGTTTCAAGCGAGCATTCCTTCCCGGGGCGTCCCGGGGCCAGTCTGTATCAATCGCGGGCGCGGTTCCATGCGACGCGGTACAGGTCAAAACGCCGGTCGCGCAGGTTGCGCGTCGTGCCCTCGTGTCGCGCCACCCGCAGGTCGGACAGGCGCAGATCGGCGAAGGCCACGGTTTCCGTGTTCGGCGCGGTGTCCGCCGCCACCCCGTCACGCGCGAAACCCATTTCCGACGGCGTCAGGATGCAGCTTTCGGCGTAGTGAATGTCCATGTTCTCCACATTCGGCAGGTTCCCCACCACGCCGGACATCACCACATAGCACTGGTTCTCCACCGCGCGGGCCTGGCAGCAGTAGCGCACCCGCAGGTAGCCGCGCCGTTCGTCGGTGCAGAAGGGTACGAACAGGATCATCGCGCCCTGGTCCACCAGGTAGCGGCCCAGCTCCGGGAACTCGGAATCATAGCAAACTAGAACGCCGATGGGCCCGCAGTCGGTGTTGATCACGTCCACCCGGTCGCCGCCCTTCACGTTCCACCAGTAGACCTCGTCGGGTGTCGGGTGGATCTTCTCCTGAGTGTGGACGCTGCCGTCGCGCAGGAAGACATAGGCGGTGTTGCGGATCTCGCCGTCCGCCGTGCGGGTCGGGTGGGAGCCGCCGATGATGTTCACGTTGTAGCGCACGGCCAGCGGCTGCATGAAACCGGTGAACCAGTCCGTGTATTCGGCCACCCGGGCCACGCCCTCGGCCGGGGGCAGGGGCTTCGGCTCGGCCGACAGCAGTTCCAGCGTGAAAAGCTCCGGGAACACCACGAAATCGGCCCGGTAGTCCGACGCCACGTCGACGAAATACTCGATCTGCCGCTCGAACTCCTCCGGGCCGGAAATCTGGCGCATCTGGAGCTGCACGGTGGCGACGCGCACATTGTCGATGGCGGGTATGGCGTCGCCCTCCGGCAGGCCCGCATCCGCCGGCTCCGCATAAAGCGGGTTCCGCCACACCATGTGGGTCGCATAGCCTAGGGAATCGTGGTCGTCCGGGTCGTAGTCCTTCAGGATGCCGATGGGCTCGAACCCGTTCGACATATGGAAGCGGATGACCTGGTCGCGCGCCTTGCGGGCGATCACGGCATCCAGAAAATCCCTGGGGTCCGGGTAGGCTTTGCTGCGCCGGGCGTAGCCTGCCATGCGCCCGCCGAAGACGATGCCTTTCAGGCCCAGCAGCTCGCACAGCCCCTTGCGGGCCGCGTACAGCCTTTGACCGATGCGCAGGCGGCGGTGGTCAGGATCAACGCTCACCTCCATGCCGTATAGCCAGTCGCCGTTGGGGTCGTGGCGCGCCGCCAGCCCCTCGCCGGTGATCTCGTCCCAGCTATGGGGCGCCAGCGCGACGTCCTCGGCGATGCGGAAGGTGGCGCAATGGCCGACGATCTCGCCGGCCAGCTCGGCGACGAACTGCCCTTCGGGGAAGTTGTTGATCTGTCCGCGCACCAGCCGCTGGCTGTGCCATGTGCCGGGCGAATAGATGCGCCGGCTCAGCGCCGCGATGGCGGGGACATCACCCAGACGCGCGGGACGCACCACGAGGGTGGGTTCGGCGGCATCAGCGGCTTTGGACCGGGTAACGGGCTTTTTGCTCATGCGTCAGGGACAACTCGGGCCAAGGAAAAACTCAAGCGCGATCATGCCCCCGCGCGCACCGGAGGGAAACAGCAGGAACTACTGCTTCCCGAACGGAACGTCGTCGATGCCTTCGCGTTCCTCCAGCCCGGCCATGCCGCGCATGATTTCGTAGAAGGCGACCGTGTCCTTCTCGCCGTAGCCCTTCTCATAGGCGGCCTGCATGATCTGGGAATAGACCTGGATCATCAAGGTCGGCGCGCCCAGCTTCTGGCCCATGTCGATCATCAGGCGGGAATCCTTCAGGCTCACCTTCACCTGGCCCTGCTTGGAATAGTCGGCGTCGATCATCTTCGGGCCCTTGTCCACCATGGTCTTGGAGGCACAGGCGCCGTCCTTCAGCACTTCCAGCAGGTTGTTCGATTCCAGCCCGGCCTTCTCGCCCAGCAGCAGGCCCTCGGCCATGGCCAGGCGGTTGCCCGCCAGGATCAGGTTGATGATCAGCTTGGTGCGCGCGCCCGAGCCGGCCGGGCCCATGTGGTAGGCGGCGCGCGAGAAGCCCGCGAAATAGTGGCGGCAGGCCTCGAAATCTGCGGCCTCGCCCCCGGCGATCACCACCAGGTCGCCCGCCTGGGCCATGGTGGAGGTGCCGCTGACGGCGGAATCCATGTAGCGGATGCCGCGCGCACGCAGTTCGGCGAAGGTCTTTTCGGAATCCTCCGGCCGCGCGGTGGTGGTGTCGAGGACGTACATGCCTTCCTTCGCGCCCTCGACCATGCCGCCGTTGCCGAAGATCACCTCGCGGGCAATGTCGCTGGTTGGCAGCGACGCGATCACGCAGTCCACGTCGCGCGCGGCGTCGGCGGGGGTGTCCACGGGGGTGCCGCCCACCTCGGCGAGCTGGTCCATCCGCGCAGGGTCCACGTCGAAGCCCTGAATGCGGAACTGGCTGGCGCGCAGGTGCTTGATGAAGGCCTGGCCCATCAGGCCCATGCCGACGATACCGATTTTCTCGGACATTGGTGATCTCCCCCGGATAAGTGCGTTTGTTGTGGGGGGAGTGTAGCGCCAACACTTGAGGCCGTAACCCTCTCCCATAGGGAGAGGGTGGCGAGTGAAGCGAGCCGGGTCAGGGGTTACGGTCTTTCGAGGGTTTCCCGGTGAGAACTTAACCCCTCACCCCAAACCCCTCTCCCTATGGGAGAGGGGCTTCTGCCGTGCTATCTCCGGCCCGTGGCACAGGAAAAACCAAACCCGGGCAAACCCAAAAAGACTCGCGCCGATGTGGCGCTGGTGGAGCGCGGCCTCGCCGAAAGCCGGACGCGTGCGCAGGCGCTGATCCTGGCCGGCGTCGTGTTTTCCGGCGAACAGCGCGTCGCCAAGGCGGGCGACACGGTGCGCGAGGACGCGCCCCTGGAGGTGCGCGGTCAGGACCACCCCTGGGTCAGCCGGGGCGGGCTGAAGCTCGACCACGCGCTGGAAGAGTTCGGGATCGACGCCGAGGGTGCAGTCACCATCGATGTGGGGGCATCGACCGGCGGCTTTACCGATGTGCTGCTGTCGCGCGGGGCGGCACGGGTCTATGCGGTGGATGTGGGCCACGGCCAGTTCGCCTGGAAGCTGCGTAGCGACGACCGGGTGGTGGTGCTGGAGAAGACCAATGCCCGGCACCTGACGGCGGAAGCGATCCCCGAGCCGGTGAACATGATCGTCTGTGACGCCAGTTTCATCGGGCTGGAGACGGTGCTGCCGACGCCCATGGGCTTTGCTGCGCCGGGTGCGCATCTGGTGGCGCTGATCAAGCCGCAATTCGAGGTGGGGCGCGAGCAGGTCGGCAAGAAGGGCGTGGTCCGCGACCCGGCGCTGCATGAGGAGGTCTGCGAACGGATTCGTGTATGGCTCGACGGCCTGCCGGGCTGGCGGGCACTCGGCATTGCCGAAAGCCCGATCACCGGACCGGAAGGCAACAAGGAATTTCTGATCGCGGGTGTATTCGATGGCTGAAGTGCTGACTGTCACCATCGACCGGCTTGGCCCGCTGGGAGACGGCATTGCGCGCGGCGCCCGCGGCCCGCTCTATGTGTCCGGTGCCCTGCCGGGCGAAGAGGTCCGGGTCGTGCCCGGCGCGAAGCGCGGTGACGGATATGCCGCGAAGCTGGAAGAGATCGTCTCCCCGTCGCCGGACCGGGTGACGCCGCCCTGTCCGCACTTCGAGGTCTGCGGCGGCTGCCGTGTGCAGCACATGGCGGACGAGGCCTATGCCGGGTGGAAGCGAGGGCTCGTTGTTTCCGCGCTCGAACGCGCCGGGCTGGACGGGAAGCTTGTCGCGCCGCTGGTCCGGACCGCGCCGGACGGGCGGCGGCGGGCCGAGTTCGCGGCCTTCCGGCCCCGCGCGAAGGGTGCGCCGACCTACTTCGGCTTCCACGCGCGGGCCAGCAACCACATCGTCGATATCGCGGACTGCCGCATCCTGCGCCCCGAACTGCTGGCGCTGGTCCCGAAGTTGCGCGACGTGATGGCGGGGCTGGTGCCGCCGGGCGCACGCTGGGATGTGCATGTCACGCTGGCCGATAACGGCCTCGATATCACGGTCGTTGCGGGCCACGAGCCGGGCTCTGACGCCTCCATGGACCTCGCCATGTTCGCCGAGCGGGAGGACATCGCCCGGGTGTCATGGCGTACGCCTCAGAGTACAGAGCCGGTCGCGGTCCGGCGCGCGCCGGTGCTGCAGGTCTCGGGCATCCCCGTGGAGCCGCCGGCGGGTGTCTTCCTGCAGGCGAGCGCCGAGGCGGAGGCCGTGCTGGCCGGTCTCGTGCGCGACGGCGTCGCGGGGTCACGGATCGCGGACCTCTATTGCGGGCTGGGTACCTTCGCCCTGCCGCTGGCCGCGGGCGGTGCCGTGGTCCACGGCGTCGACGGGGCGGGGGATGCGGTGACAGCCATGGCCCGCGCGGCGGGCAAGGCCGGGTTCGGCGGGCAGGTGACCACCGATGTGCGCGATCTCGCGAAACGCCCCGTCCCGGCAGCGGAACTGAAGCACTATGACACGGTGGTGTTCGACCCGCCGCGCGCCGGGGCTGCTGCCCAGGCCGAGGCGCTCGCGAAATCCGTTGTGCCGCGCGTCGTCGGCGTGTCCTGCAGCCCCGCGACCTTTGCCCGCGACGTCGCAACGCTCGTGGCGGGCGGCTACACGCTGGAGCGTGTCACGCCGGTCGACCAGTTCGTCTGGACCGGCCATGTGGAACTGGTCGGCGTGTTTGCGCGGGGGTGAATGAACGAACCCTCTCCCTATGGGAGAGGGGCTTCCTACTCCGCCGCGTCCTTGTGCAGACCGGGGTCGGGCAGGCGGTTCATGCCGAAATACTCGACATTCGGCAGCATGCCGAGACCGTGGGTCATCCGGTTGGTGTAGTTGAAGTACGCCGTGGTGTCAGTGACCTCGAAGATCTGCTCGTGGGTCAGGCCCGCGTCGTAGAGCCTCGCGCGGTCCGCATCGCCCACCTCAGCCGGGTTCGAGGTCAGCTTGAAGGCGTAGTCCAGGATGGCGCGCTGGCGCTCGGTCAGGTTCGCCTCGCGGTAGTTGATCATGATGATGTCGCCCAGCACCGGGTCGTCTGACAGTTCGCGCACAGCCTGACTGTGGGATGTGATGCAGTAGACGCAGTGGTTGTGGGACGACACCACAACCGCGATCATCTCGCGCTCCAGGCGGGTCAGCGTCGCGTGCTCGCCCAGCATCAGCTCGTTGTACTTGGCGATGAAGGTGCGCAGCTTTTCCGGGCGCAGCGCGAAGGCGCGGATCACGTTGGGCACGAGGCCCAGCTTCTCCTTGCAGATGCGCATGTACTTCTGCAGGTCCTCATCGACGCTCTCGACGTCGGGCACCGGCAGCTTGGAAATATGCTGGAGCTGTTCGGGCGTTTCGCGTTTGTCGGCCATGCTGGCTCTCCCCCTGGATGTGTTTGCGGGGAGTATAGGCGGCTCCGCCTTCGTCAAAAACCGTCATGCACGCGCGAAAAACCCGCTCCCATAGGGAGAGGGTGGCGAACGTATGTGAGCCGGGTGAGGCTGCACGGCGAATCGTGGCGCCAGTGGCGCCGCGTAAGTCGCCGTGCAGATTTTCTTTCGGTTCGCTTACGCCGCCCCACAGGGGCGACGGTCCAGCCGAAAGCCCCAAACCCCTCTCCCTCTGGGAGAGGGGCTTTCCTACTCCGCCTCTTTGTCCTGCTTGGCGAAGGGCGCCTGGGACTCGAACGTCCCGATCTGGGCGCGGTGGCGCAGCAGGTGGTCCGCGATCACGCAGGCCATCATCGCCTCGCCCACGGGCACGGCGCGGATGCCCACGCACGGGTCGTGACGGCCCCTGGTGGACACATCGGTGTCCGTGCCGTCGCGGCTGACGGTGGCGCGCGGGGTGAGGATCGAGCTGGTCGGCTTCACGGCGAAGCGCACCACGAGGTCCTGCCCGGTGGTGATGCCGCCCAGCACGCCGCCGGCGTTGTTGGAGCCGAAGGTCACGTCACCGCCATTGCTACCGGAGTTCATGCGCATCTCGTCGGCGTTCTGCTCGCCGGTCAGCGCCGCCGCGCCCATGCCCGCGCCGATCTCCACACCCTTGACCGCGTTGATGGTCATCATGGCGGCGGCGAGGTCGGAATCGATCTTGCCGTAGATCGGCTCCCCGAGGCCCACGGGCACGCCGGAGGCGACGATCTCAATCACCGCGCCGACGGAGGAACCCGCCTTGCGGATCCCGTCAAGGTAGGTCTCCCACTGCGGGGTCATGTTCGGGTCGGGGCACCTCAGTGCGTTCTCGCCCGCATGGGCCCAGTCGCGGGTCTCGCCCGTGATGGCCATCTCGCCGATCTGGACCAGTGCGCCGCGGATCTCGACCGCACCGCCGGTGAGCGTGTCGATCACCTTGCGGGCGAGAGCACCAGCGGCCACTCGGCTCGCTGTCTCGCGCGCGGAAGACCGCCCGCCGCCGCGATAGTCGCGGATGCCGTACTTGGCGTCATAGGTGTAGTCGGCGTGGCCGGGCCGGTACTTGGCGGCAATCTCGGAATAGTCCTTCGAGCGCTGGTCCACGTTCTCGATCATCATCGAGACCGGGGCACCGGTGGTGACCCCTTCGAAGACGCCGGACATGATCTTTACCGCATCCGGTTCCTGGCGCTGGGTGGTGAAGCGCGACTGGCCCGGGCGGCGGCGGTCCAGGTAGACCTGCGCATCGGCCTCCGTGAAGGACACGCGCGGCGGAACGCCATCGACGACGACGCCGATGGCCGGCCCGTGGCTCTCGCCCCAGGTGGTGAACCGGAAGATCTGGCCGAAGCTGTTGCCGGCCATGGCGGTGCTCCTGTCGTTCCGTCGTCGTCAGTTCAGTCGGAGGCCTTCAGGCCCGACAACAGTTCGGCAACCTCGGCCGCAGCGTCCACCGCGACCATCCCCACCACGTTATACCCGCTGTCAACATGGTGGATCTCGCCGGATACGCCCGCGCCGAGGTTGGAAAGCAGGTAAAGGCCCGCGCCGCCCACATCGTCGGTGGTGACATTGCGCTTCAGCGGCGCATTCAGCTCGTTCCATTTCAGGATGTAGCGGAAGTCGCCGATGCCGCTGGCCGCCAGCGTCTTGATCGGGCCTGCGGAAATCGCGTTGACCCGGATGCCCTGACCGCCAAGGTCGACGGCCATGTAGCGTACGCTGGCTTCCAGCGCCGCCTTGGCCACGCCCATGACGTTGTAGTGGGGCATCACGCGCTCGGCGCCGTAATAGGTCAGCGTCAGCAGGCTGCCGCCCTCGGGCATCATGGTCGACGCGCGCGCGCAGACATCGGTGAAGGAGAAACAGGAGATGTCCAGCGAGCGCAGGAAGTTCGCCCGCGAGGTGTCAACGTAGCGGCCCTTGAGCTCTTCCTTGTCGGAATAGGCGATGGCGTGCACGACGAAGTCGAGGCTGCCCCATTCGCTCTTCAGAGTATCGAACAGGGCATCCATGCTCGCCGCGTCGGTGACGTCGCAGGGCAGGATCAGGTTCGCGCCGACCGATTCGGCCAGCGGTCGGACCCGCTTCTCCAGCGCCTCGCCCTGGTAGGTGAAAGCCACTTCCGCGCCATGTTCCGCGACCGCCTTGGCGATCCCCCAGGCGATCGAGCGGTCGTTGGCGACACCCATGACCAGGCCGCGCTTTCCGGCCATCAGTTGCGATCCAGCACTCATGCGTTCCCCATCGATCCGCG
Organism: Alphaproteobacteria bacterium; assembly: GCA_038117045.1. Classification (GTDB taxonomy): domain Bacteria; phylum Pseudomonadota; class Alphaproteobacteria; order UBA6615; family UBA6615; genus JABJAG01. Next base: position 80,124 of record JAYOFE010000016.1, read on the forward strand.
CGTATTTCAGACGTGGCAGGCATCCTACACCAACCCCTTGCACCGGCAAGGCCGCGCCCGGGCGAACCGTCTGGGATGTTTTCATGTTTATTATGATAGGCTTAGGGCTCCACAACGGAACCGGAACATGACCGATATCCGACTCGACAGGCTCCGCGACGAGTTCGCGTTCGCACGCACCGTGGTACGCCGGTTCTCCAAGGACCGCGTGCTCGTCGCCTCGGCGTCGCTCAGCTACACCTCGCTGCTGGCTATAGTCCCGCTGTTTGCGATCGCATTCTCGGTGATGATGGCATTCCCCGTCTTCGATGGGATGACCCAGAAGCTGCTGAACATCGTGCTGTCCTACACGGCTCCGCATATCGGCGGTGAGCTGGAGAACTACGTCGACAGGTTCGTGTCCAACACCAGCGAGCTGACGGTGCTGGGAGTGGTCTGGCTGGCGGTGACGGCCATCATGCTGCTGTCCACCATCGAGAGCGCTTTCAATGCCATCTGGCGGGTCGAGAAGTCACGGCCCTTCGGGATGCGACTGCTCGCCTACTGGACGACCGTGACCCTTGGACCGCTGCTGATGGGGGCCGGCCTGTCCTTCAGCACGGCATTGTTTGCCGTGCACAACTTCCAGGCCCTGGGTGTCGACCTGGGTTTCGTGCGCGAGGCCGGGTTACGTCTTTTGCCGTTCCTGTTCGCGGTCGGCGGCTTCACCATTCTCTACCTGGCACTGCCGAACCGGCGTGTGCCGATCAAGTATGCGGTCCTCGGCTCGGTCGTCGCCGGGGTCCTGTTCGAGTTGCTCAAGGCAGGGTTCGGGATCTATGTGGCCAATGCCGGAACCTTCCAGAGCGTCTATGGCTCACTGGCAGCGCTGCCCGTCTTCCTCGTGTGGATGTATCTTGCCTGGGCGGTCGTGCTGTTCGGAGCCATCGTCGCCGCGACCCGGCCGGAATGGCTGGCCGCGCGGCGGGCACAGGAATTCGGTCCGCTGACCCCGGCCCGCGCACTGGTGCGCGCCCTTCAGGTGATCGGCAAGCTGCTTGAAGCCGCGGAGAAGGGGGAGACCGTCTCGGAGCAGGTCCTGCTGGATGTGACCTATGGCGACGGCCCCGGTCTGGGCGCGGTGCTGGCGCGGCTGGAGGATTCCGATGTCATCGCGCGCACCGAGGTGGACAAGCCGGTGGTGATGCGCGACCTGGAAGGCTTCACCGTCTCCGATCTATACACCGCGCTGGGCTACGGTCCGGGCGCGCCATACCGTGACCATGACGAGGAGCCGCACTGGACCGACCCGGTGGGCGAACTCGTTGCCGCCTACAACACAGCGCGCGAGGAAACCCTCGGCACCCCGGTTAAGGAGATTATCTCGCGGGCACGCGCCGCCGAGGCGACACCGCGGGTGGTCAGTGGCCAGTCGTGAGCCGTCGCCTGTGAGTTCGCAAAACCTGCGGCAACACTATGAGCGCGCCGACGCGGTCGAGGGCGTGCTCGCGGAGATTGCGTTAGGCGAGACAGAGGTCGGGCCGGCGCTCGACCAGTTCCACGTCGGGGGCGCTGCGGCAACGCGGCGCCTTGCCGAAAAGGCCGGCCTGACGCCCGGCGCGCGGGTGCTGAATGTCGGATCGGGACTGGGTGGACCGGCTCGTCTGCTCGCCGAAACGCACAGCTGGGACGTCACAGGCATCGACCTGACACCGGGGTTCTGCCGGATCGCGCAGGCCCTGTCCCAACGTGCTGGCGTCGAGTGCTGCACGCGGTTCTGCGCGGCGGACGCCATGCGGCTGCCCTTTGCCGACAATGCGTTCGATGCGGTGTGGACCGAGCATGTGGCGATGAACATCTTCGCGCGCGATGCCCTCTACGCCGAGTTGCTGCGGGTCGTGCGGCCGGGCGGGCGGCTCGCCCTTTTCGATGTGGTGGCTGGCGAAAACAAAACCCCCCTCGATTATCCGGTCCCTTGGTCACGCGACGGGACCGGTAGCCACCTCGTCACCGCGAACGATTTGCAACAAACTCTCACCCATGCCGGATGGCACATTCATGTGTGTCATGACGAAACCGAATTCGCCCGCGACTGGCTCGAGAATGCGAAACCGCCGCGCGGGGGCGGCGGGCCGAGCCTCAGGAACCTGATGGGGGACGATTGCCCGCAGATGGTCGGGAACCTGCGCGCCAATTTTTCAGACGGGCGCCTGGGCGCAATTCAGGCCGTCCTCGAAAGAACGGCTTGAGACACGTTTCGCAAATATCAGGTCCGATCAGGAATCGACGATCTTCCAGCTTCCGTCCGGCTGCTGGCATGCGGTGCCGTAGGCCTCTTCCTGGCGGCCGCCGACGGTGACCGTGGTCTGGTACTCGCGGCAGTAGGCGCCGGTCTGGGTGCTGCGGCCGTCACGCACGGGTGTCACGGTGCCGTGGTTGCCCGAATCCGGGTTGTTCCAGGCGATGGTCTCGCCGACCGGCGCGGTGTGCGCCTTTTCCTCGGCACGCGCCATGGCCAACTGGTCGGCCTTGTCGAGCGACTTGCCAATCTCGCTGCCGATCATGGCGCCCGCCAGCGTGCCGATGGCCGTGGCAATAATCCGCCCCGAACCGCCGCCGATCTGGGAGCCGAGAACGGCACCGCCGACGCCGCCCAGGATGGTCCCGGCGGTCTGTTTCTGGCCCTGGTCAGCGCATGCCCCGAGGGCGAGTGTTGCGGCGACAAGCGGCACGATTGCTGTTTTACGCATGGGTCTGATCCCTCGAATTGCTTCAAACGACAGCCGCACTCCTCGCGGAGACGGTATCGAATATCTATGCTCAAACGTAGGGAGCGAAGATCCGTTCCGCTATGATCTGCATCACACCATCCAAATCTTGTTTGTAGGCAAAATTAAGGCATGTCCACGCCCGACCCGATTTCCCAGTTCGGCGCATGGCTCCGCGATGCGGAGGCGTCCGAGCCGAACAATCCCAACGCGATGTCACTTGCGACGGTCTCGGCCGACGGAAAGCCTTCCACGCGCATGGTCCTGTTGAAGGGGCATGACGATCAGGGCTTTGTTTTCTATACGAATTTCACCAGCCACAAGGGGCGGGAACTGCTTGCGAACCCTTATGCTTCCCTGTGCTTCCACTGGAAGTCCCTGGGCCGACAGATCCGCATCGAAGGGCGGGCGGAGCCGGTAAGTGACGCGGAGGCCAACGCCTATTTTGCCTCACGCCCGCGTGGAAGCCAGATCGGCGCCTGGGCTTCCGAGCAATCGAGGCCGGTGGAGTCGCGCGCAATCCTTGAAGATCGCGTGCGCGCGCTGACGGAAAAGTACGACGGCACCGAGGTGCCCCGCCCGCCGCACTGGTCTGGCTTTCGTGTGGTCCCTGAGCGGATCGAGTTCTGGACCGACAGGCCCGACCGGCTTCACGACCGACAGGTCTTCGACCGTGAGGGAGCCGGCTGGCGGGAGCAACGTCTCCAGCCTTGAGCGTCTGTAACCGTCCAGGCGTGATTTGATTTATGCCAACGCGGGCTGTCACCCATCTGTCATAGTGATTTCCTGAACATGGTTGGGGAGACCAGCGATGCTGACAAGAGAAGACTGTCTCGCGCTGTGTGAACTGAGCGAGGAAGAAGTCGCGGCGATCGCAGAGCACGAGCATGTGCCCGAGGTGATCGCGATGGAGATGGGCCAGTACCTGTGCCACACGCCCGACGGCGAGGCGCGGATCGAGCGCATGATCATCGATGATATCGAGACGGCGCGGCAGCACGGCAATCATGCGCACATGGCCAAGCTGGTGGCGGTGCTGCGGCACTTCATCGACAACCATCTGCATCACTGACTTCCCAACCCGCCGCAGGTGGGCTACCTCTGTCGCATGAGCACATTGCGGCGATCGGTGATCCTGACCGGCGCGAGCCGGGGTATCGGCCACGCGACGGTGAAGCGTTTCTCGGACGAGGGTTGGCAGATCATCACCTGCTCGCGCGATCCGGTGCCCGAGCACTGCAAGCGCGATCCCAACTGGACATCGCACATCCCCACAGACCTGGCCGATCCGGCGGATGTGGAGCGCTTCGTTGCGGAGGCGTCGGAGATTCTCGGCGACACGCCGCTCAACGCGCTGGTGAACAACGCTGCCGTGTCGCCCAAGACGGAATTCCAGGAACGCCTCGGTTGCCTGAACGGGCCGATCGACGATTGGCGCGAGGTCTTCCAGCTCAACCTCTTCGCTCCACTGGCGCTCGCGCGCGGCTTTGCGGCGGCGCTTGCGAAAGCGGGCAAGGCCGACGAGGTCGCGCCCGATGCCGGTGGCGGGGCGGCCATCGTCAACATCACCTCGATTGCCGGGCATGCCATCCATCCTTTCGCGGGATCGGCATATTCGACATCCAAGGCCGCGCTGTCCGCGCTGACACGCGAGATGGCGGTGGAGTTCGCGGAACTGAATGTCCGCGTGAACGCGGTCGCGCCGGGCGAGATCGAGACCGAGATGATCGGCGATGAATATGAGCCGCTGGTCAACCGCATCCCGATGCGTCGCATGGGCTCGGCCGAGGAGGTGGCGGCCACGGTCTACCAGCTCTGCTGTCCGGACTTCGGCTATGTCACCGGGACAGAGATCTTCGTCACCGGCGGCCAGCACCTGTACTGAGTGATGATCATGGCAGGCGTGCAATCTGGCGATTTTGGCCGGGTGCCGATCGCGCTATCCTCGGCCAATAAACACTTGAGGAGGAGCGCCATGCCGATTGAGGTCTACCGTCCGAAGAAGGATGAGGTTTTGAGGTGCGTCGCGCGGTTCGGGGAACTGACGTCCACGGACGGGGGGTTGCCTGACCAGAAGGTCGACGGGTTCTACCGCACGTTCCGGAACGTGATCGGGTTCCAGCAGCCGGAAGGTTCGGAGACCTACTCGCCCATCGGTGACGAGGCAAAGCCCTTCATTTCCCATCTGAAGCCAGGTTTCGGCATGGGGTATGTCTCCGCGAAGCCGGGCCAGGGCGTGATGATGCACACCCATGACACCAACGAGACCTTCGTGGTGATGCAGGGCACCTGGATGTTTGAGTGGGAAGGCGAGGATGGCGACGACCATGTCATTCTGGAAGAGAACGACATCGTATCCTTTCCGCCGGGCATCCAGCGCCGGTTCGAGTGCAAGGCGGCGCGCCCCGGAGACGAAAAAGGCATGATTCTTGGCGTCATCGGCGGTGATACGCCCGGCGCGGAATTTTCGCCGGAATCGGTGGAACGTTTGAAGGCCGAGGGCGCCTGGCCCGACGCCGCGGAATAGAGCGTCAGGCGACCTGACGCGGAAATCAACAGGAGAACAAGAATGAATATCCCGGTTTTCAAGCCGAAGAAGGAAGACGTGCTGAAGTGCGTCGCGCGGTTCGACGAGATCGAGACGGCGGATGGCGGCTTGCCGGACCAGAAGGTCGATGGCTTCTACCGCACCTTCCGTAACGCCCTCGGATTCTCGCAACCCTCGGGCAAGGACGTCTATTCGCCGATCGGTGACGAGGCAAAGCCGAAGATTTCCCACCTCAAGGCAGGCTTCGGCATCGGCTATGTGACTGCCGACCCAGGGCAGGGCGTGATGATGCACAACCATGACACCAACGAGACATTCGTGGTCGTGGAGGGCACCTGGAAGTTCGAGTGGGAAGGCGATGAAGGCGATGACCACGTGGTCCTGAAGGAAAAGGACGTGGTGTCCTTTCCGCCGGGAATCCAGCGGCGCTTCGAATGCGTCAGCGCCCGCCCCGGTGAGACGCGCGGCACGATCATGGCCATCGTCGGCGGCGACACGCCGGGAGTGGAGTGGTCGCCGGAATCGATCGAGCGCCTGAAAGCGGAAGGTGCCTGGCCGGACGCGGCCGAGTAACGGGCGGGCTCAGCCCATCCGTTCCAGCCATTCGAGCCTGTCCTCGACCTGGGCGAGTTCCAGGTCGAGCCAGGCATCGAACCGGCCTGGTTCGTCGCCATAACGTGACTTGAGGTCGAGCAGGCGCGCCCGCTCGGTCTCACTGATTTCACGCATCCGCACGATCTGGTCGTGGGCGTCCTCATCCGTCAGCAGATGCAGGAAGCGAAGCTTCAGCGCGAAAATGAGCTGCGAGACCCCGTCGACGGGGCTGCGCACGTTCGAGATCAGCAATTCCCGCAGTTCCGCACGCCCGGCATCCGTCAGTTCGAGAGTTTCCTCTGACGGATCAGGCTTGTCCGCGACGGGCCGGACCAGCCCTTCAGCATGCAGGACTTCGATGGACGAGCCCATCATGTCCAGCGACGGGCCGGCGATACGGCTGGTGAACGCGCGCACCTCCCGCGCCAGTTCGGCGTAGGTGAAGGGCCGGAGCGCCAGCGAGCCCAGCATGCACAGCCGGATAGCTTCGCTCGGGATCAGTGTCTTGTCGCGATACATGGTACAGGCATTCTACCTGCGAACCATTCGCAACTCAATCGCGATTGTCGGGAGTTTGAAGTATCGCCGGTGGTGCTCAGGCAGCGGAACGCAGGTTCAGCCGGGTCCAGACGTCCTCGAAGGCAGCGACGAGGTCATCCATCATCGCGTCGTCATGCAGCGGTGTCGGCGCGATGCGCAGGCGCTCGGTGCCACGCGGCACGGTCGGGAAATTGATCGGCTGGACGTAGATGCCATGGCGTTCCAGAAGCTCGTCGCTGGCGATCTTGCACAGGCGGGCGTCGCCCACGAAGACCGGGACGATATGGCTGACCGAGGGCATGACCTCCATGCCCGCCGCAGTCAGGCGTGCCTTCAGCGTCGCCGCGCGTTCCTGGTGGCGTTCGCGGATGGCATTGTTGTCCTTCAGGAGACGGATCGCCGTGCGTGCGCCGGCCGCCACATGCGGCGGCAGCGAGGTCGAGAAAATGAAGCCCGCACCGTTGGAACGCACGAAGTCGATCAGCTTGTCGGTCGAGGCGATGTAGCCGCCGATGTTGCCGAAGGCCTTGCCCAGCGTGCCCTGCACGATGTCGATCCGGTGCATCAGGCCATCGCGTTCGGCCACGCCCGCGCCGCGCTCGCCGTACATGCCGACGGCATGCACTTCGTCGAGGTAGGTCAGTGCGTTGTGCTTCTCCGAGACCTCGACGATCTCCCGGATCGGCGCGATGTCGCCGTCCATCGAGTAGACGGATTCGAACGCAACCAGCTTGGGCCGGTCGGGATCGGCGGCAGACAGAAGCTGGTCCAGATGCTCGGGGTCGTTGTGGCGGAAGATCACCTTCTCGGAGCGGCCGTGGCGGATGCCCTCGATCATCGAGTTGTGGTTCAGAGCGTCGGAGACGACCAGGCAATCCGGCAGCATTGATGCCAGTGTCGAGAGCGCCGTCCAGTTGGCGACATAGCCCGAGGTGAACAGGAGCGCGGCTTCCTTGCGGTGCAGGTCAGCGAGCTCTTCTTCCAGCAGGACGTGATAGTGGTTGGTGCCGGAGATGTTGCGGGTGCCGCCGGCCCCGGCGCCGGACTTGTCGAGCGCCTCATGCATGGCCGCCAGCACTTCGGGGTGCTGTCCCATGCCCAGATAGTCGTTGGCGCACCACACGACGATATCCTGGGTGCCGCCCCCCGCGACATGCCGTTTCGCGCGCGGGAAATCGCCGGAGATACGCTCCAGATCCGCGAACTCGCGGTAGTTCCCGTCGGCACGCATGCCGT
>JAYOFE010000017.1:0-83501 GCA_038117045.1 Alphaproteobacteria bacterium
GTCAAAAGAATGATGCACTAACATTTAAAACGGACCAGTCAGTGGGGGCGGGTCACCGCCGCATGGAGACAGAATGCCGTCTGGCTCTGGGCGAGCAGGCCGTCGATCAGGAGACCAGCAAGCGCATTCGCGGCATCGTTGACGTGGCTCGCCTTCGAAAATCCGCCGTCCCAGCTTTCCGCCTGGATCGTGAAATCCGTATCGGACCCGGTGATGGAAATATCGGTCTGCGCCAGGGGACCGGTCTCCCGCACAGGCCAGCCCGGCATGAAGATAACGATCGCGTTCCAGAGCGGCGTCACATCGAGGCCCGGCGCGAGCGAAACCGTCAGTTCCCGCTCCCGCCCGGCGAACGCCAGCCATGTCACCTTGTCGGTCAAGATCGGCCGCTGGCCCGGCTATTCGCGCGGGGCGTGCTTCGCCAGGATCCGCTGGAGCGTCCGGCGGTGCATGTTCAGCCGCCGCGCCGTCTCGGAGACGTTGCGGTCGCACTGTTCGTACACCCGCTGGATATGTTCCCAGCGCACCCGGTCCGCCGACATCGGGCGCTCGGGCGGCGGCGGCAGGGTCTCCCCTTCGGCCATGAGTGCCGCAACAACCTGGTCCGCATCCGCGGGCTTGGGGAGGTAGTCGACCGCGCCGGCCTTCACCGCAGCGACCGCGGTGGCAATATTCCCGTAACCGGTCAGCATTACGATGCGCGCATCGGGTCGCGCGGCGCGCAGAGCCTCGACGACTTCCAGCCCGCTGCCGTCGCCGAGGCGCAGGTCGATCACCGCGTATTTCGGAGGGCGGGCATCCACCGCACGCCGTCCCTCGGCCACGGATTCGGCGACCTCCGTCACGAAGCCGCGACGCTCCATCGCCTTGGCAAGCTGGTTGCGCAGGTTCGCCTCGTCATCGACGATCAGCAGTGTCGCATCACCGGAAAGCGGCGGTGCCTGTTCTTCGACCCCGTTCATGGCCCTCGACTAGCCTTTCCGATCTGCAACATCAAGCATCGCGCGACTCCAGCGGATCGTCACTTCCGCGCCCTCGACGCGGCTGGCATCGCGGTAATTCGAAAAACCGATCTCCGCACCCGTACGCTCCAGCAACGTCTGTGCAATGAAGATTCCCAACCCCAGATGGCCATCGCCTCGCTTGGACACATAGGGCTCCCCGATCCGGTCGAGCATACCGGGCGGAAAGCCCGGGCCATCATCGCGCACCTCGACCCGCGCCTCGTTCTCGTCCCAGGACACCTCGACGGCCACTGCGCTTTGTCCGAACTGGACGGCGTTCTGGATCACATTTCCCAGACCGTGCAACAATTCCGGGCTGCGTGTGACGACCGGTTCGGGACTTTCATCCAGCGCCGCCGAGATCACGTCGAGCGCAATGCCCTCGCGCCGGTGCCGCTGCGCCGCCGCCGCGACAATGTCAGACAGCATCGCGGCATCCATGGGGCCGCCCGGATCGCCGCTGTCGGGGGCACGGCCGAGTTCCGCCAGGATCTCGCGGCAACGGTCGGCCTCCTCCTGGAGGATGCGGATATCGTCGCCGAAGGGGCTGTCCGACGGGATCTCCCGGGACAGTTCCTTGACGGTCACCGCGATGGTCGCCAGCGGGCTGCCCAGTTCATGCGCCGCCGCCGCGGCCAGGCCGCCGACTGCCGAAAGCTGCTGCTCGCGCGCCAACGCCAACTGAGTCGCCGTCAGCGCGTTGGAGGTGCGGCGGACCTCTGCCGCCATGCTGCTGACATAGCCTGCCAGGAACACAGTACCCACCACGACCGCCACCCAGAGCCCGGCCACATAGAGCGGCGGAAGCTGGAGGCCCGGTTCCGCCCAGGGCAGTGGCGCATGGAAGATCGCGAGCAGGGTCGCCATCACGATGACGAGGACAGCCAGCAGCGAGGTCGCGCGGCGGGACAAGATCGTCGCCGACACCGTGACCGGCCCCAGGAACAGCAGCGCGAACGGGTTGCCCAGCCCGCCCGTGAGATACAGCAGGACGGCCAGCTGCAGCACGTCGAAGCCCAGGTAGACGGCCACTTCCAGTTCGCCGAGGCGCCCGCGGGCCGGGCGTCGGAAGGTCATGAGGATGTTGATGACCACCGCGGCCGCCACCACGCCCAGCGCAGCGTCGATGGGAAGGTCCCAGCCGAGGCCAAACTGCACCACGAGAAGCGCAGCCAACTGCCCGGCAATGGCGATCCAGCGAATCCAGACAAGTGTCCGCAGTCGCACGGCGCGCGCGGCGGGTTGTTGTCCGGGCGCGGACAACCCCCTATTTTCAAGCATGTCACTGGCTGGTTCACTTCGGGCCATGTCGCGGCCGTCCCGTTTCTTCCTGATTCCGGTCTCCCATGTTGCGGACCCCCGCCGTCAAAGTCGAGCATCTGACCAAGCGCTATGGCGCCGTCACCGCCGTGAACGATGTCTCGTTCGAGATCGCGCGGGGAAGCTGCGTCGGCCTGCTGGGCGGCAACGGCGCGGGCAAGACCACCACAATCGCGATGATCATGGGCCTGCTGCTGCCCAGCGCGGGACGGATCGAGGTGCTGGGCGAGGACATGCTGGCGCACCGGTTCCGCGTGCTGCCGCGGATCAATTTCTCCTCGCCGTACATGGAGCTGCCGCACCGGCTGACCGTGGCCGAAAACCTGCGCATCTATGCGGAACTGTATGAGGTGTCGAACCCAAAGGCGCGGATCGCCGAGCTGGCCGACACGCTCGACCTCGGCCCGCTCCTCACCCGCCCGGCGGGGCGCCTGTCGGCGGGACAGAAGACCCGCGTCGGCCTGGCAAAGTCCCTGCTCAACGATCCTGAATTCCTGGCGCTGGACGAGCCCACCGCCAGCCTGGACCCCGACACCGCCGACCGTATCCGCGGTTACCTTGAGAGCTACCGCAGCGACAGCGGCGGCAGCATCCTGCTGGCCAGCCACAACATGGCCGAGGTCGAACGACTGTGCGACGAGGTGCTGATGATGCGCTCTGGCACGATCGTCGACCGCGGCGCGCCGGCGGACCTGATCGAACGTTACGGGCGCAAGAACCTGGAAGAGGTCTTCCTCGACATTGCCCGCACACCCGGCGGCGCGAACGCACTCCCCGCCCAGGCGGCACAATGAGCGCGCGCACGCATCCCCATGCCTTCTCGGCGCGCCGGGTCTTCGCCATGGTGCTGCGCTACTGGTACCTGCTGCGCGGGTCCTGGCCACGCATCATCGAGCTGATGTACTGGCCGACCATACAGATGATCATGTGGGGCTTTATCACGCTGCATCTCCGCGACACCTCATCCTGGGTGGCCGATGCGGCGGGCGTACTGCTGACCGGCGTGCTGCTGTGGGACATCCTGTTTCGCGGCCAGCTCGGCTACACCCTCTCCTTCCTGGAAGAACTGTATTCTCGCAACCTCGGCCAGCTCTTCGTCAGCCCGTTGCGTCCGATGGAAATGGTCCTGGCGCTGATGACCACCTCGCTGCTGCGTACGCTGATTGGCATCATTCCCGCGGCGCTGCTGGCCATTCCGCTATTCGCCTGGAACGTGTTCACCATCGGCCTGCCGCTGGTCGCCTTCTTCTTCATGCTGCTGGTGACCGGCTGGGCCATAGGCATGGCCGTGACCGCGATGCTGCTGCGCGTCGGCCTGGGCGGCGAGAGCCTTGCCTGGTTCGTCATCTTCCTGCTGATCCCTGTCAGCGCGGTCTACTACCCCGCCGATGTGCTGCCCGTCTGGCTGCAGTGGATCGCTTACTCACTGCCACCCGTTTACGTATTCGAGGGCATGCGCGCGGTGTTGTTCGACGGCGTGTTCCGCTGGGACTATTTCGCCGCCGCGTTCGCGCTCAATGTCGTCCTGATGGCGCTGGGCGCCGCGGCGTTCCTGTGGAGCTTCCAGGTCGCGCGGCGGCGCGGCCTGCTGCTCCAGGGTGGCGAATAGACACAGAGACAGAACCCAACAGTCGCGATAGAGCGAACGACCGAAGCGAAGAAAGGACTCAGACAATGGCAAGCGACTCCCTCCACGCCCCGCGCGAGCGCCTCAGCACCGAGACCATCTCGATGCATCAGGCCATCACCTCGCTGATGGAAGAACTGGAAGCGGTGGACTGGTACCGCCAGCGTGCCGACGATTGCGAGGACGCGGATCTGAAGGAAATCCTGCTGCACAACATGCGCGAGGAAATCGAGCACGCCGCCATGTGCCTGGAATGGCTGCGCCGCAACAGCGCCGATTTCGACAAGGAACTGCGCGAATATCTGTTCCAGGACGGCAGCATCACCGGCCACGAGGAAGAAGCGACCTCGTAACGTGCACGTCACGCTCGACCCCATGAGCCGGGACGACTGGCCAGCGGTGCGCGCTATCTATGGCGAGGGGCTGGCAACCGGGCTGGCGGCGTTCACGACCACCCCACCGCGATGGGAGACGTGGGACACCGGCCACCTAACGCTCGGGCGGCTGGTGGCCCGCACCCCCGATCTATCGGTGGCCGGGTTTGCCGCCCTGTCACCGGTGCCGGACACCTGAGGCGCCGCCGGGGTCGCTGAGGTCAGCGTCTATGTCACCGAAAATGCGCGCCGTCAGCGGATCGGCGTGGCGCTGTTGGACGGGCTGATCGCGGCCTCCGAGGCCGAAGGCTTCTGGACGTTGCAGGGCCAGGTGATGGCCGGGAACGATGCAAGCCGTGCGCTGATGACCCGATGCGGTTTCCGTGAGGTCGGCCTGCGCGAGCACTACGGCCATATCGACGGTGCCTGGCGGGACGTGTTCCTGTACGAGCGGCGCAGCAGCCGTGCGGGCGGGCCCGGGCTGCCGACCGCAAGTTGTGGCTAGGCGGCCTCAGCGCGCCGCATTCGCAAGCTGCGCCTCAATGGCGCGCACGACCTTGTCCGATGTCGGTGAGGTGATGGTCGAGAACCAGCCGGCCAGCTGGCCGTCCGGCGCCACCAGATATTTGTGGAAGTTCCAGCGCGGCTTCGACAGCGGTCCAAAATGGGTGGCCGCCCATTTGTAGAACGGATGCGCATCCGCCCCTTTCACATGCGCCTTCTCGGTCATCGGGAAATCGATCCCGTAATGGACCTCGCAGAACTCCTTGATCTCCGCCTCGGTGCCTGGCTCCTGCCCGCCGAAATCGTTCGACGGCACCGCCAGCACCACAAGGCCCTTGTCCCGGTAGCGCGCCCACAGATCGGCGAGTTCGGAATACTGCGGCGTAAACCCGCATTCCGACGCCGTGTTCACCACCAGCACCGTCTTGCCCGCGAACTGCGCGAACGGCAGCGGATCGCCCTCGATCGCCGTGAAGGTGAAGTCATGGGCGCTCGCCGCATCGCCTTCCGCCGCCCTAGCAGCGGATGAGAACAGGGCAAACATGACGATCAGGGCGGCAAGACATGAGGCAGCAGGGTTTCGCATATGGTTCGACCGGGGCCGTGTAGGTTTCGACAGGATACTCCTTGTTACGGCGCCCGCGATGAATCGGATCGATCAGCCGGGAATCAGTTCGCCTTCCCGCTGACGCCTGCGCTCTCGAAGGTCGCCATGCCAGTGTGGCAGGCGAGCGCCGCACGCACGAGCTGGATCGCAAGCGCCGCGCCCGAGCCCTCGCCCAGCCGCATGGCGAGCGCCAGCAAGGGCACCTTGTCCAGCTTCTCGCACAGCGCCAGGTGCGCCGGCTCCGCCGACAGGTGGCCGATCATGCAATGGTCGATGGCGTGTTCGTCCACCGCCTGAAGGACCGCCGCCGCCGCCGTACAGGTGTAGCCGTCGAGCAGCACAGGCACACCCGCCAGCCGCGCGGCGATGATGCCGCCCGCGATGGCCGCAATCTCATGGCCGCCCAGCGCGCGCAGCACCTGCAGCGGATCGCCCAGCAGGTCGCGATTGGCCGCGACACCTGCCTCGACCGCCGCGACCTTCGCTGCATAGGCCTCCCCCGAAACACCCGTGCCCGGCCCCGCCCAGTCGGCCGCCGCGCCGCCATAGAGCGCGTGGCAGATCGCCGCCGCCGATGTGGTGTTGCCGATGCCCATCTCGCCGAAGGCCATCAGCTCGACCCCGGCCTCGACCGACATCATTCCGTAGGCGATGGCGCGCGCGCAGTCTTCCTCGCTCAGCGCCGGACCCTGGGTGAAATCCGCCGTCGGTGTCTCAAGCGCCATCTCATAGACACGCAGATCGGCATCGGCCAGTTCGGTGAGCTGGTTCACCGCCGCACCCCCGGCGATGAAGTTCTGCACCATCTGGGCGGTGACCTCGGGCGGGTAGGCCGAAACGCCCCGCGCGGCCACGCCATGGTTGCCCGCGAAAACCGCGACGCGTGCATGGGTCACGTTCGGCGGCGTGCGGCCCTGCCACATCGCCACCCATTCGGTGATCTCTTCCAGCCGGCCCAGCGAGCCCGGCGGCTTGGTCAGCGTCGCCTCGCGGTCGCGGGTCTTGAGCACCGCCTCCACGTCCGGGGCGGGGAAGTCCGCGATGATGTTGCGGATTTCCGCGAGGTCGGGGCCTTCACGCCCCTCAGAAGCTTCGCCTGAACCGTTGCTGCCGTTGCCGCTCATCTGGGCTGTCCCGTTCGATGCCGTTTCGAAAATACCGGGGTTGTCCTATAAGTCCGCCATGGATGCAAACGCTCCCGACGAACGGCTCTCGTTCGCAGCCCAGTTCCGGCTCGCGGTCGCCTTCCTGACACGCCTGCCGGTCCCGCAAGACGCGATCGACGAAGACTTCGACGACAGCACCGAAGAACCCGATCCCGTGCCGCTCGATCCAGCCCGTGACCCCGCGCAACTCGCCTCGGCCATGTGGCTGTTCCCGCTGGTCGGCTTCGGCATCGGCGGCACCGGCGCGATCGTGCTGGCGCTGCTGTCATGGGCCGGCGTGCCCGGCCTGGCGGCGGCGGCCGTCGCCGTCGGTGCGGTCATCTGGCTGACAGGCGCACTCCATGAAGACGGGCTGTCCGACGTGGCCGACGGGTTCGGCGGCGGCCGGGACAAGGCCTCCAAGATGGCGATCATGCGCGACAGCCGGCTGGGTGCCTACGGCGCGGTAGCACTGGGCATCACGCTGATCGCCAAGATCGCCGCGCTGGGCGCGCTGGCCGACCTCAACCCCGGCGCGGCCGCGGGCGCACTGATCGCTGCGGCCACCTGGAGCCGGGCCATGTTCGCGCCGACGATGCGCTGGCTGGAACCCGCCCGGACGGACGGGGTCGGCGCGGGCGCCGGTGTCCCGCGCGAAGGCACGAGCTGGACCGGCCTGCTGCTGGGTGCAGCGCTGGCCTTCCTGGTCCTGATGACCCCGGCGGGCACGGGCGTCTTCGTCGTGCTGATCGCCGGCGGGCTCGGCGCGTTTGTCGTCGGCTGGATCGCCCTGCGCCAGATCGGCGGCTATACCGGCGATGTTCTCGGTGCCGGCCAGCAGATCGCGGAGACCGCCGCGCTCGTTGCCGCAAGCGCCGTCATTCCTCACGCCACACTCTTGGGACGTATCGTATGAGTGAACGCACACGCTGGTGGTGGATCCGCCACGCCCCGGTCCGCTCGACCGGCGGGCGCATCTACGGCAACACCGACCCCCTCGCCGACACGGACGACCCGCCCACCTACCAGGCGCTCGCACGTTTCCTGCCGAAGGACGCCGTGCTGGTGACATCCCACCTGCAACGCACCCACCAGACCGCGAATGCCATTCGCGACGCCGGGCTGGTCCTGCCGGACCCGCACATGGAAGAGGACCTCGCCGAACAGAATTTCGGCGACTGGCAGGGCCGACTGCGCGAGGAGGTCTACGGCGAACTGGACCCCAGGCACATGTTCTGGCTGGCTCCGGCTCACACCCCGGCCCCCGGCGGCGAAAGCTTTGCAGACCTGATGATCCGCGTGGCAGCGGTCATCGACCGGCTGACCGAGGCGCACACCGGGCGCGACATCATCGCCGTAACCCATGGCGGCACCATCCGCGCGGCCATCGGACATGCGCTGGGCCTCGACCCGGAAGCCGCGCTCACCTGCCAGATCGACAACTGCTCGGTCACCCGGATCGACCGGTTCGGCCCGACCCCAAGCCACCCCGAGGGGGCCTGGGCAATCTTCCACATGAACCAGATACCCACCATGGACTCCACGCTGGCCCCCGATCACACGGCCATGCTAGCTATGGTCCAGCGCTGAAACAGGGAAGTCCGGTGCGCGATCGCCTGATCGCAAGACCGGCGCTGCCCCCGCAACTGTAACGGCGAGGCCGTGCGCAACATCCCACTGGCGGAGCCATCCGCCGGGAAGGGTGCGCAAGGCCGGCGACCCGGAGCCAGGAGACCTCTTCGGCGCACACAGACGCGCAACCGATTCTCGGGAGGAGGAACGGCGCCTTGGATACGCAAGGTTCGAGTTCGAACGACAACACACGTCCCGCGCAACTCCTGCCGGGGCTGACCCTCGTGCTGGGCGGTACCCGCTCGGGCAAGAGCCTGCATGCCGAGGCGCTGATCGCAGCCCATATCGAGGCAAGCCCCCAGCACCGTCGCGCCACCTATATCGCCACCGCCGAGGCAGGCGACGGCGAGATGGCCCAGCGCATCGCAGAACACCGCGCCCGGCGCGGCGACCAGTGGCATACGGTCGAAGCGCTGCTGGCGCTGGGAGAGGCCGTCACGGACGCAACAGAACGCGGCCCGGTTCTGATCGACTGCCTGACCCTGTGGCTGTCCAACGTGATGCATGCCGGCCTCGACATCGACGCCGAAACCGCGCGGCTGCGCGACGCACTCGAGCACGCCCGGTCCCCCGTGGTCTGTGTGTCCAATGAGGTCGGTCTGGGCATCGTCCCGGAGACAAAGCTCGGGCGCGACTTCCGCGATGCCGCCGGCCGGCTCAACCAGCAGATTGCTTCCCAGGCCCACCGGGTCGATTTCGTAGCTGCCGGCCTGCCGATCACCCTGAAGGACATGGGCGTATGAACCGTATCCCGGCCACGGTCATCACCGGATTCCTCGGCGCGGGCAAGACCAGCCTGATCCGCCACCTGCTGGAAAATGCGGGCGGACGCCGCATCGCACTGATCATCAACGAGTTCGGCGACCTGGGTGTCGACCGCGGCATCGTCGAGGGATGCGCCATCCCCGGCTGCGAGGAGGACGATATCGTCGAACTCGCCAATGGTTGCATCTGCTGCACGGTGGCCGACGACTTCCTGCCGACCATCACCGCCCTGCTCGACCGCCCCAACCCGCCCGACCATATCGTCATCGAGACCTCCGGCCTCGCTCTGCCCAAGCCGCTGGTGAAGGCCTTCGCCTGGCCCGAGGTGCGCGCGCGCACCACGGTCGACGGGGTGGTCACGGTCATCGACGCCGCCGCTGTGGCGGACGGACGCTTCGCGGACGACCCGGACGCGGTCGCCGCCGCGCAGGCCGAGGACCCCTCGCTGGACCACGACAACCCGCTGGAGGAACTCTTCGTCGACCAGGTCGCCTGTGCCGACCTGATTGTCGTGAACAAGGCCGATCTGGTGAACGGCGATGCGGGACTGGTGGACGCCGCTCTGGCGCCGCACCGCCGCCCTGGCGTGAAGTCGGTCGCCACATCGCACGGCCGCCTCGACCCGGCGGTGCTGCTGGGCCTCGACGCCCGCGCAGAGGACGACCTCGACTCGCGGCCCAGCCACCACGACGGCGAGGAGGACCACGATCATGACGACTTCGACAGCTTCGTCGTCTCGCTCGGTCCGATCACCGACCCCGACGCGCTGGAAGCCCGCCTCGCCACCGCCGTGCGCAACCATGACATCTTCCGCATCAAGGGCTTCATCCATGTCCCAGGCAAGCCGCGCCGCCTCGTGATCCAGGGTGTCGGCTCCCGGTTCCAGCGCTACTTCGACCGGGACTGGGCCGAGGATGAGACCGCGAGCACCGAGCTGGTGGTCATCGGCCGCGCCGGCATGGACCGGGCCGCCATTGAGTCCGCAATCCGCTGATGCACCTGCTCGCCGCAGCGCCGGGCGCAGTGGACGGCGGCTCCGAGGCCGTCGACCTCGTCCAGACTCCGGGCGACATCGTGGTGCTGACCTCCGCCGACACCGAGATCGCGGCCCTCTCATCAGCCCACCGCGCGCGCCACGAAGCAGGCCCGCACACGCCGAGCCTGCGCCTCGCCAACACGATGCAGCTTGGCCACAACATGTCCGTCGACCTGTATGTTGAGACGGTCGTGCAGCACGCAAAACTGGTGGTCTGCCGCCTGCTGGGCGGGCGCGGATACTGGCCCTACGGCGTCGATGAGATCGCGGCGGCCTGCCGCGCGGCGAATATTCCCCTGGCCTTGCTGCCGGGCGATGACCAGCCCGACGCCGAACTCGCAAGCCTGTCCACACTGCCCGCCGAAGCCACACACAGGCTCTGGCAGTACCTCGTGCATGGCGGCATCGCCAACACCGACCAGTTCCTCGCCTTTGCTGCCGACACCATCGGCCAATCCAGCGATTGGCGCGAACCTGCGCCGCTGATGCGGGCCGGCCTGTACTGGCCCGGTGCGGGAGAGGTTTCCCGCGAGGAACTGCAGGCACACTGGATCGCGGGCGCGCCGGTCACCGCTATCGTGTTCTACCGGGCGCTGATGCAGGCCGCGAATCTCGCCCCGGTCGATGCGCTGATCCATGCCCTCCGGGAAAAGGGCCTCAACCCGCTGCCGGTTTACGCCGCCAGCCTGAAGGACCCCGTGGCCGCCGGGATCGTCTCCGCCGCCTTTGAGACCGCGCCACCGGACGTCATCCTGAACGCGACCGGCTTCGCCCTGTCCGCCCCGGGTGCGGAGACGGATCGCGGGCCATTCGCGGCGACCGATCCGCCGGTGTTGCAGGTGGTCTTCGCCGGGTCGAACGAAGCGGCATGGCGCGAGGGTGCGAACGGGCTGTCGGCGCGCGACATCGCCATGAACGTCGCTCTACCGGAAGTGGACGGGCGCATCCTGTCCCGCGCTGTCTCCTTCAAGGGTCGCGCACGCCGCGACGATGCCACCCAGACTGACGTGGTCGCCTATGAGCCAGTGCCTGACCGGATCGGCTTTGTCACTGACCTCGCAGCCGCCTGGACAAAGCTGCGCCGCACGCCGCCGGAAGACCGCCGCGTCGCGCTGGTGCTCGCCAACTACCCCAACCGGGACGGGCGGATCGGCAACGGTGTCGGCCTCGACACCCCCGCCGGGGCCGTGTCTGCGCTGGACGCCATGGCCGGGGCCGGCTACCGGATCGTCAATGCGCCGGTAGACGGTGATGAACTGGTCCGCCGCCTGCAGGACGGCCCGACCAACGCCGGAGTCCGGTTCCGGCAGGTTGCGGAAACACTGGCGCTGCCCGACTACGAAATCTTCTTCGCTGCGCTTCCCGTCGCCGTGCGCGCGGCCGTCACCGAACGCTGGGGACCGCCCGAGGCCGATCCGATGTTCCTCGCTGGCCACACCGATTGCGGGGCCTTTGCCATCCCCGCCTATCGCTGCGGCCATGCCGCCATCGCCCTGCAGCCGGCGCGCGGCTACAACATCGACCCGGCGGCCAGTTACCACGATCCGGATCTGGTGCCGCCCCACAACTACCTCGCCTTCCATGCCTGGCTGCGGGAAAGTTTCCGGGCCGACGCCGTCATTCATTTCGGCAAGCACGGCAACCTCGAATGGCTGCCCGGCAAGGCAGTCGCGCTGTCGCGGGACTGCTTCCCGGAGGCCGCGCTGGGCCCGCTGCCGAACATCTATCCCTTCATCGTCAACGACCCCGGTGAGGGGACCCAGGCCAAACGCCGCACCGGCGCCGTCATCATCGATCACCTGACACCGCCGCTGGCCCGCGCAGAGACCTACGGCCCCCTAAAAGATCTGGAGGCACTGGTCGACGAATATTACGAGGCCGCCAATGTCGATCCCCGGCGGCTGAAAGTACTTGCCACGCAGATCGTCGAACTGGTGCGCTCGACCGGGCTGGACAAGGATCTCGGCTTCGCCGCCGAGGCCGACGCCAGCGAGGCCGGCGCGCTCGCGCGCCTCGACGGCTATCTCTGCGAACTGAAGGAACTGCAGATCCGCGACGGCCTGCATGTCTTCGGCAAGTCACCGGTCGGGAGCTTGCGCACAGGACTGCTCGCCGCGCTGGCCCGCCTGCCGCGCGGCGCCGGGACCGGCGCGGATGCGTCGCTGACACGTGCGCTGGCCAGCGATTTCGGCCTCGGTTTCGACCCGCTCGACTGCGACTTCGCCGAACATTGGACGGGACCGAAGCCAGATGCACTCACGGGTTCGACCCCATGGCGAACTACAGGCGATACGGTCGAGCGGCTTGAGGAACTGGCGCACGCCTTCATCGAAGGCACTCTCAAACCGGACCCGAACTGGACAGACACCATCGCTGTCCTCGACGGCATTGCCTCCCGTCTCGCTCCCAACGTCGATGTCTCGGGTGATGCGGAACTGGCCGGCCTGCTCACCGGTCTCGACGGGCGATTCGTCGCGCCCGGGCCTTCGGGCGCACCGACCCGCGGTCGGACTGACGTGCTGCCGACTGGCCGGAACTTCTATTCGGTCGACACCCGCACCGTGCCGACACCGGCAGCGTGGGAGCTGGGGTGGAAATCCGCCCAGCTCCTGGTCGAGACACATGCCCAGGAACACGGAGACTGGCCGCGCGCCATCGCATTGTCGGCCTGGGGCACCAGCAACATGCGCACGGGCGGCGACGACATCGCTCAGGCGCTCGCCCTGATCGGCGCCCGACCGACCTGGGATTCGGCCTCGCGCCGTGTCACGGGCTTCGAGGTGTTGCCCGTCTCGGTCCTCGACCGTCCCCGCATCGATGTGACCCTGCGGGTGTCCGGCTTCTTCCGGGACGCGTTTCCGGGCCTGATCGACCTGTTCGACAGCGCCGTCGCCGCGATTGCCGGCATCGAGGACGAATCCCCGCGCGACAACCCGATCGCCGCGCATATTGCTGCCGATGCAGAGGCCGCCATGGCGGCGGGAACACCAGAGCCCAACGCCCTCCGGCAGGCCAGCTACCGGGTATTCGGCTCCAAGCCGGGCGCCTACGGGGCCGGGTTGCAGGCCCTGATTGACGAGCGGGGCTGGAATCATGCCGACGACCTGGCGCGCGCCTATATCGCCTGGGGCGGCTGGGCGTACGGGTCCGGCACGGGCAGCGGAAAACAGGGCACGTACGGCGTACCTGCGCAGAAAACCTTCGCCGCGCGCCTGTCGGGCGTCGACGCCGTGGTCCAAAACCAGGACAACCGCGAGCACGACCTGCTGGACAGCGACGATTACTACCAGTTCGAGGGCGGGCTGGTCGCCGCGGTGCGGATGGAATCGGGATTGCAGCCGGCTATCTACCACAACGACCATTCCCGCCCGTTTGCACCCAAAGTACGTACGCTGGATCAGGAAATTTCCCGTGTCGTACGCGCACGCGTTACAAATCCCAAATGGATCAGCGGCGTGATGCGCCACGGCTACAAGGGCGCGTTCGAGATGGCGGCGACGGTCGATTACCTGTTCGCCTACTCGGCCACGACCGGTGCGGTGCGCGATGACCAGTTCGACGCCGTCCATGCGGCCTTCCTGGAAGACGACAACGTCCGTGCCTTCCTCGAAAAGCACAATCCGGCCGCGCTGGCCGAAATGGCGGCGCGCTTTCTGGAAGCCATCGACCGGGGCCTGTGGCAGGCCCGCTCGAACTCGGCCTATGCTCGGCTGCGTGAACTGGCCGGTCTATCTCTGGAGGACACCGCGTGAACGACACGCCCACCCCCGCGAATGAAGACGATGCCCGCTGGGCGGAGAAGAAACGCAAGCAGAAGGCTGCCCGCGACCGGATGCTGGCCACCAAGACCCGGGAAAAGGGCCTGCTGATGGTCCACACCGGCAAGGGGAAGGGAAAGACCACCGCCGCAATGGGTCTCGCCATGCGCGCGATCGGCAACGGCATGAAGGTCGGCATCGTGCAGTTCGTGAAGGGCAAGTGGGAGACCGGCGAGCGCCAGGTGCTCGAAGCCTTCCCCGACCAGGTGGAAATCCGTGTCATGGGCGAGGGCTTTTCCTGGGATTCCCAGGACCGCCAGCGTGACATCGCCGCAGCAAAGGCCGCGTGGGAGATGGCGAAGGAGATGATCGCCGACCCGCAGTTCGGTCTGGTCGTGCTCGACGAACTCAATATCCCGCTGCGTTACGACCATCTCGACATCAACGAGGTGGTCGCCGGGCTGACCGCGAAGCCCGAAGGCCTGCACGTCGTGGTCACTGGCCGCAATGCCAAGGACGAGCTGATCGAGGCCGCCGACATGGTCACCGACATGACCATGGTGAAGCACCACTTCCGCGCCGACGTGAAGGCGCAGAAGGGCATCGAGTTCTGAGCGCGGCGCCGTCCCCATGACCCCGGCCATCATGTTCCAGGGGACCGGCTCCGATGTCGGCAAATCGCTGATCGTCGCCGGGCTGTGCCGACTGTTCACCCGGCAGGGCCTGACGGTGCGCCCCTTCAAGCCGCAGAACATGTCGAACAACGCCGCGCCCGCGCTGGGTCCGGGCGGGATCTACGGCGAGATCGGCCGCGCCCAGGCGCTGCAGGCCCGCGCCGCGCGGACTTTGCCGGCCACGGATATGAACCCGGTGCTGCTGAAGCCGCAAAGCGAGATCGGTGCGCAGGTCGTCGTGGACGGTGTTGTCACCGGCAACGCGGATGCGCGCGCCTATCACGCGATGAAACCCGGCCTGCTGGCCCCGGTGCTCGCGGGGTTCGAGCGGCTCTCGGCAGAGGCCGACCTGGTTCTGGTCGAGGGCGCGGGCAGCCCGGCCGAGGTCAACCTGCGCACGGGCGACATCGCCAATATGGGTTTTGCCGAGGCCGCCAACGTTCCGGTCGCCCTGATTGGTGACATCGAGCGCGGCGGCGTCATCGCCGCGCTGGTCGGCACCTGGGCGTTGCTCACCGCCGGCGAACGTGCGCGGCTGAAAGGCTATATCGTCAACCGTTTCCGGGGCGATCCGTCGCTTTTCGACGACGCCCTGCCGATCATCGCGGAACACACCTGTCTGGCCTCGCTCGGCATCGTGCCCTGGTTCGATGGCGCCCGCGCCCTGCCCGCCGAGGATACGGCATCCCTCGAGGGCCGCTACAGTACGGCTTCTTGGTCTTCCGCCCGGGTCCGCGTTGCGGTTCCGAAACTCCCGCGGATCGCCAATTTCGACGACCTCGACCCGCTGGCCGCCGAGCCTGATGTCGCGGTGCGGCTGGTGTCACCTGGCGAGGCCTTGCCCGCCGACGCGAACCTCATCCTGCTGGCCGGGTCCAAGTCCACACGCGCCGATCTCGACGAGCTTCACCGTCTTGGCTGGGCCGACTCCATCCGGACTGCCGCCGCGCGCGGCACCCACGTCATCGGCCTGTGTGGCGGCTACCAGATGCTGGGCACGTCCGTTGCCGACCCGGACGGGATCGAGGGGAGCCCGGGTGTGTCACCCGGGCTGGGCCTGCTGGATATCGAGACCGTCATCAAGGGCGCCAAGCGCCTCGCACCCGCGCTCGGCACCGCAGCCAGCGGTTGCCCGGTCCAAGGTTTCGAGATGCATATGGGACGCACTTCGGGTCCCGACACGGCGCGCGCCTTCGTCGTGCTGGAGGGCAGGCGACCGGACGGTGCGATGGACCAAGCCGGCAGGATCGCAGGCACCTATCTGCACGGATTGTTTGCTGCAGACGAATTCCGCCACGCCTACATCCGTCAGATCGATGACCGGGTTTCCGCCACAATCCGCTGGGATGATCACATCGAGGTTGCGCTGGACCGGCTGGCGGACCATATGGAAGCACACGTGAATACCGCGCGGATACTCGACATCGCCCGCGAAAACCGGCAGGAGTGAACAGAGACAGGAGATTGTGATGCATCGATTCTGGACCATGGCCGCCGCCGCGCTGGTCCTCGCCCTGACATTCGTTGCCCCCGCCCGGGCGGGGAATATCCATACCGACGTTCCGCAAACGCTGGATCCGGCGGCGAAATACCTGATCTATCTGCACGGGGCCTGGCCCGAAACACATCCGCTGACAGAGCCCCATGCCACACGCGGCCTGTTCGAGTACGACAAGATCTTTGCCGCGCTGGCCGGGGCCGGGTTTGAGGTCATTTCCGAGCACCGCAAGGAAAAGACCAACCCGCGCCGTTTTGCGCGCGAACGCGTCACCAACCAAGTCGAGGCCCTCGTCAAGGGTGGCGTACTGGCTTCGAACATCACGGTCGTCGGCTATTCCAAGGGCGGGCAAATCGCGCTCCTGGTCGATACCTTTGTGCCCCACTCCAATCTCAACCTGGTCTCGCTCGCCGGGTGCGAGAAGGCACCGGTGCGACCCAACTTCGATCGCTTCCTAGCAAATGACGCGGGAAGGATGCAGGGTCGCATGCTTTCCGTGTTCGACAAGTCGGACAAGCTCGCCGGTTCCTGCCGGGAAGCGGCCGAGAAAGCTTCCCGGCTGACCTTCGAGGAGGTCGTCATCGATGTCGGTGAAGGACACGGGGCTTTCTACAGGCCCAACCCGGCCTGGATTGACCTGGTTGCCAACTGGGCGAATCCGCAGCCAGAAAAGAAGGGCTAGAGCCGCCCACCAGTGAGGAACAGGCTGGCAACTAGGGCGATGATCACCGCCTCGATCAGACAGGCCACGACAAAAACGTAGAGCGCCCGCCGGATATGCAGCACGCCGATACGGGCCGGAAATTCCCCGCCGACCCAGGGTTCATCCGTGATCTTGCCGCCGTAGCTGCGCGGTCCCGCCAGCGCCACACCGAGTGCGCCGGCCATCGCCGCCTCGGGCCAGCCGGCATTCGGTGATCGGTGCTTGCCGCCGTCACGCGCCATCACCCGGAATGACGCACCCGGCCGACCACCGGGCGCGAAGACACTGGCCACGACAATCAGGACGGCCGCGAGGCGCGCCGGAATGTAGTTCATCACGTCATCGAGCCGCGCCGCTGTCCGCCCGAACGCCGCGTGGCGCGCGGAGCGGTAGCCGATCATGGAATCCAGCGTGTTGACGGCCTTGTAGGCCGCAAGGCCCGGCAGGCCGAGCAGCAGGTACCAGAAGACAGGCGCGACCACCCCGTCACAAAAACTCTCCGCCAGGCTCTCGATTCCGGCCCGGGCTACCCCGTGGCGGTCGAGATCCTCAGGGTCGCGGCCCACGATCCGCGACACCGCGGCACGGCCGCCAGCCAGCCCGTCCTTCTCGAGCCCGCGCGCGACAGCGCGCACATGGTCGAACAGACTTCGCTGCGCGATAAGGAGCGAGGCCGCCAGAACCTCGATTGCCCAGCCATGCATGACGCTATTCGCCAGACGGTGCAGCGCCCAGCCGACACCGGCGGCCAGAGCGACCAGGAACAGTGTCACCACCGTGCCGCGCACGAACCGCGCCGCCTGGCTTCGCCGTTCCCGGTTCAGGCGCCGGTCGAACCAGCCCGCCAGCCCGCCGATCATCGCCACAGGATGCGGCAGGACCCGGAATACCGGACCGAATTCGCCGAACACCGCGTCAAGCGCGAGGGCAAGGAAAAGGATAACCGGCGGCGAAACCCCGGCGCTGTCAAGGCTGAAAAGCATGGCCGGCATCCTGCGAGCGGCCTGCGCGCCGCGTCAATCGGACAGCCTCGGCAAAGCGTCCGCAAACACCCTTGGCCCTGCGGTTCTGGCGTGGTCTATTGCCCACCAAAGGAGTCAGACATGTCCGAAGATTTTGCCATCATGGTGTGCGGCCACGGCAGCCGCGACGAAGGGGCCGTGCGCGAGTTCGGTGCCGTCGCCGATGCCCTGCGCGCGCGGTTTTCCGACCACGACGTGGAGTACGGGTTCCTCGAATTCGCGACCCCGATCATCCGCGACGGGCTGGACAAGCTTGTCGCCCGGGGCGCGATGCGCATCCTTGCCCTGCCGGGCATGCTGTTCGCCGCCGGCCACGCGAAGAACGACATCCCCTCCGTCCTCAACACCTATGCCGCGCAGCACAAGGGCGTGGAGATAATATACGGCCGCGAACTGGGCATCGACCTGAAGATGATCCGCGCCGCGGGTGCGCGCGTCGAGGAAGCGCTGGCGCAGGCGGACGTGGAACACGGGCATGTGCCGCGGCACGAGACTATGCTGGTCACGGTCGGGCGCGGGGCATCGGACCCGGACGCCAACTCCAATGTCGCCAAGGTCTCGCGTATGCTGTGGGAAGGTCTGGGCATGGGGTGGGGCGAGACCGTCTATTCGGGCGTCACCTTCCCTCTCGTGAAGCCGGGACTGGAGCACGCGGTCAAGCTGGGCTACCGGCGCATCGTCGTCTTTCCGTACTTCCTGTTTACCGGTGTCCTGGTGAACCGCATCTACGACCACACCGACCTGGTGGCCGCCGAAAACCCCGGCATACAGTTCATCAAGGCGCCCTACCTGAACGACCACCCTCTCGTACTGGAGACCTTTGCCGACCGGCTGGAGGAAATCCTCAACGGTGCGAACCTCATGAACTGCCAAATGTGCAAGTACCGCGAACAGGTGCTGGGCTTCGAAGCAGAGGTCGGCCTGCCGCAGGAAAGTCACCACCACCATGTGGAGGGCATCGGCACCGGCGTCGCCAGCCACGATCACCACCACGGGCATGATCACAGCCATGACCATGGTCACAGTCACGATCATGGGCACGACCATCACGACGGTCACAGCCATGATCACGACCACGGGCATCATCCCTATCCGCATGCCGACCACCCGCACGGTCCCAAGTCGCTTCCCGGCGGGGACGACTGAACCGAACCCGACGCCAGAACAATGTCTGACGGCACCTTCGATTACGTCCGCGACCCGCAGGCGATCTACGATGCGTCCTTCGCCGCCATCCGTGCGGCCTGCGATGTCTCCGGCATGCCCGGCGCGATGCAGGACATCGCGCTGCGGATCGCCCATGCGGCGGGAGACAGCGCGGCGATTGCAGATCTTGTCTGGTCCGAAGGCGCCGCCGACGCAGCGATCGCGGCCCTGAACGCGGGCGCGCCGGTTCTGGCCGACGCCCGCATGGTGGCCGACGGGGTGATCCGGTCCGCCCTGCCCGCGAACAACCGCGTCATCTGCACGCTCGGCCTCGGCAGCGTCGCAGGCAATGCGTCGCGCACCGGAACCACGCGTTCGGCCGCCGCCGTAGAACTCTGGCCTGACTTTCTGTCCGGTGCCGTGGTCGCCATCGGCAACGCGCCCACGGCGCTGTTCCGGCTGCTTGAGGGGCTGGCGTCCGGCTGGCCGAAGCCCGCGCTCATCGTCGGCATGCCGGTCGGCTATATCGGCGCGGCGGAGTCCAAGTCCGCCCTCGCCGAAGCTGCACCCACATCCTTTATCGCGCTCACCGGACAGCGGGGCGGCAGCGCTGTCGCCGCGGCCACGGTCAATGCGCTGGCCCGTGCGGCGCGGGAGGCGGCATGACCGGCTGGCTCCATGTCATCGGGATCGGCGCCGACGGCCTTGGCGGGTTGACCGCGTCCGCCCGCAGGCTGATCGACAATGCCGACCTGCTGGTGGGAGGTGTCCGCCACCTGGAGATGGCAGGTGGCACGGCGGCGCGGAAGATCCAGTGGGAATTCCCCCTCGACGGCATCGTCGGGGAAATCTCCTCAGCCCGCGACAAAAGCGTCGTCGTGCTGGCGACCGGCGATCCCATGTCCTTCGGGATAGGCTCCACCCTGGCGCGGCATTTCGAGCCCGGGGACATGAATATCCTGCCCGCACCCGGCGCCTTCAGCCTTGCCGCCGCGCGCCTCGGTTGGCCACTGCACGGCTGTACCTGCCTGACCCTGCATGGCCGCCCACCCGAACTCCTGAACGCGCACATCCTTCCGGGCCGCCGCCTGCTGATCCTGAGCCATGACGGCCGCACGCCAGAACACGTCGCTGCGGCGCTTCGCGCCAACGGCTTCGGCCCGAGCCACATCACTGTGCTGTCGAACATGGGAGCACCGGACGAGACATGTCATTCGGGGACAGCCGACGGCTGGGACGTCAGGAACATAGCCGACCTGAACACTGTGGCCGTCGAATGCCGCCCGGGACCCGGCGCTCGCTATTTCCCGCTTGCGGCAGGTCTGCCGGACGATGCCTTCGTCCATGACGGCCAGATGACCAAGCGCGTGGTGCGCGCCGCCACAGTCGCTGCGCTCGCGCCCCTGCCGGGCGCATATCTCTGGGACCTGGGTGCGGGCTGCGGCACCGTCGCCATAGAATGGCTGCGCGCCGCCCAGGACGTGCAGGGCCAGGGGGCACGCGCCACCGCGGTCGAGCGCGAGGCCGGGCGCAGCGCCATGATCGCCACGAATGCCAGCCGGCTGGGCACGCCGTTCCTAGATATCGTGACCGCCGAAAACGCGCACGCCATCGGGGAACTCGACGACCCGGACGCGGTCTTCCTCGGCGGCGGCCTGTCGCCTGATCTCGTGGCGGCCGTCTGGCAGCGCCTCAGGCCGGGCGGGCGGCTTGTCGCCAACGCCGTCACCACCGAGGGTGAGCAGGTCCTGCTGGCAGCCCATGCCGAACATGGCGGCGAACTGACCCGCATCTCCGTCAGCCATGCCGAGCCGGTCGGCACACGCACCGGATGGCGCCCGGCCATGCCGGTGACCCAGTGGAGCGTCACACGCAGATGACCGGCGAGCCCACAAAAGGAACCGCCATCGGTATCGGCGTCGGGCCGGGCGACCCCGAACTCATGACCCTGAAGGGCGCACGCATCCTTTCGGGTGCGACGGTCGTCGCCTATCCCGCGCCGGAAACCGGCGACAGCCTCGCCCGCCGGATCGCCGCCCCGCACCTGCCCGCGAATGCCGAGGAAATCGTCATCCGCATGCCGCTTTCGGCAAACCGCTTCCCGGTCGAGGGTGTGTACGACCGCGCTGCCGAAGAGATCGGAACCCATCTCGAGGCCGGCCGCGACGTCGCCATCCTGTGCGAGGGCGACCCGTTCTTCTATGGCTCCTTCATGTATCTGTTCGCTCGCCTTGCTCAGGACTGGCCTGTCGAGGTGGTTCCCGGCGTGTCTTCAATCACCGCCTGCGCGGCCGTGTCCCGCAAGGCGCTGGCCGCCCAGAACGATATCCTCACCGTCCTCCCCGGCCCGCTTCCCGACGCGGAATTACGCGTGCGGCTGGAGACCAGTGACGCCGCGGCAATCATCAAGGTCGGCCGCCACCTGCCCCGCATCATGGCGCTCCTGTCGGAGATGGGCCTCGCCGACCGCGCTGAGTACATTGAGCACGCGACCATGGACAGCGAGCGCCACGCACCCTTGCCCGAACTGGGTGATGCCCATGCACCGTACTTCTCCATGATCCTTATCCATCGCCGGGGGGCGGCATGGGCCTAGAAGCGACCCCGGTCCTGCTGGCGCTGACGGCCGACGGCGCGGCGCTTGCCGGGCGCATCCGCGACGGGCTCGGCGCGGGCGAGATACACGGCCTTGCCGGGCGCACCGACGGCTGCGACCAGGTATTCATCGAAACAGGCGCGCACCTGCGCGGCCTGTTCCGCGAGGGCCGCCCTGTGGTCGGCATCTGCGCCGCGGGCATCCTGATCCGCACGCTCGCAGCGGAATTGTCGGACAAGCGGGCCGAGCCGCCGGTGATCGCCGTGTCGCCGGACGGGACATCGGTCGTCCCCCTACTGGGTGGACACCACGGCGCAAACCATTTCGCCCGGCGCATCGCAGATATCACCGGTGGTACGGCCGCCATCACCACGGCGGGCGAGACCCGGTTCGGACTTGCGCTCGACGACCCGCCGCCCGGATGGACTGTCGGCAATCCGGAGGCTGCCAAGGCAGTGATGGCGGCAATGCTCAACGGGGACGCTCCCTGCCTGGTGATCGAGACCGGCACAGCGGACTGGCTGGAAGACCTGCCGCTCGACACGGACGGCCGGTGGATGGTCCGCGTGACGGACCGGGCCATCGAGGCCAATCCGCACGAATTGCTTCTGCACCCGCCGACGCTGGCCGTGGGTGTCGGCTGCGAACGGGACTGCAGCGAGGCCGAGCTGCGTGAGCTCGTCGCGCGCACCATCGCCGAAGCGGGCCTCGCACCCGAGTCTGTCACGGCAGTTGTCTCCATCGATGTGAAGGCGGATGAGCCGGCCGTCCACGAGATCGCGCGGCGCCTTTCGGTACCAGCGCGGTTCTTCGCGGCCGAGAGGCTGGAGCGTGAGACGCCCCGGCTGGCCAACCCGTCCGACATTGTGTTCCGCGAGGTAGGCGCGCACGGGGTGGCGGAAGCCGCCGCGCTCGCCGCCGCCGGACCCGAAGGCACACTCATTGTCCCCAAGCAGAAATCGGCGCACGCGACCTGCGCCATCGCGCGGGGGCCGGAGATCAATGCGCACGCCGTCGGGCTGCCGCGCGGCCATCTGTCCATCGTCGGCACCGGGCCCGGCGACCGGCCGCATCGCATCCCCGCCACCGACACAGCCGTCGCCGCAGCGTCGGACCTCGTCGGCTACGGCCCCTATCTGGACCTCCTCGGTCCCGCCACGGCCGGCAAGACCCGACACGACTTCAACCTGGGTGCGGAGGAGGACCGTTGCCGCCACGCGCTCGACCTCGCCGCCGAGGGACGCAATGTGGCGCTGGTCTCGTCGGGCGATCCAGGTGTGTTCGCCATGGCGGCGCTGGTCTTCGAGTTGCTCGACCGTGCGGACAACCCGCGATGGCAACGCATCTCCGTCGACGTGCACCCGGGCGTCTCGGCCATGCAGCTCGCGGCTGCGCGGGCCGGCGCGCCGCTGGGCCACGATTTCTGCGCGATATCCCTGTCGGACCTGCTGACCCCGCGCGAGACCATCGACGCACGCCTGAAGGCGGCTGCCGAGGCGGATTTCGTCGTCGCACTCTACAACCCCGCAAGCAGGACCCGCCGGCGCCTGATCGCAACCGCGCGCGACACCCTGCTGTGCCACCGCCCGGCGGACACGCCGGTCGTCGTGGCACGCAACCTCGCGCGCCCCGGCGAAAGCCTGGAGATCGTGCCCCTGTCGGACTTGAGCCTCGACAGCATCGACATGATGACCGTGCTGATCATCGGGAATGCCCAGTCCCGCGCGCTGATGCATGCCGGACGCGCATGGACCTATGCGCCGCGCGGCTATGCGAAGAAACGTTCCAGGAAAAAGGCCGGCTGACCGCTAGATACTGTTGCGTCGGTCCACCTGAGCACGGTTCTCAGGGCTCATGAACCCGAACAGTTCGACGAAGCGCAGCCCGTCCGCATCGCAGGTATAGCCGGCGACAAAGGTGTCGGGGTCGCGGGTATCGTTGTTGTATCCGGTCGAGCCCTTAATCCGCTTCAGGAACCGGAACGCGACGCAGTTCCCGTCCTGGGCGACATAGCCCATGATCTCGCGGTCCTGCATCTGCGTCACCACGGGTACGTGTTCACGCATCGGCGTGCGATCAAGAAATATGCGGAAGGCTTCCTCATCATGGGCGCTGTCGATCGAGACCTGGTTGAACCAGGCATCGAAGACATGCTCGACCATGGCCACGCGGTCTTCGCCCGCGTAATAGGTCTCCTGCACAACGGTGCCGTTGTCGCGCAGCGTCTGCTGCACGCTGTCGACCTGCGGCAGCAGGAAGGGGATGTTGAAACGGGCTTCAACAATATCGACTGCAACGGGGGCCGACAGGTACGCCTTCGCGCCACTGACAGTCTCGACCTCGCGGCCGGACGTACAGCCCGCCAGCACGAGAGCGCCCATCGTCGCCAAAAGAAGAAGTGTGTTCCGCATTGCTCGCGCTCCGCGCGCCAATCGCATTCCTGACTCGCGCAACCCTTCCATCGCGCCCCCGCGAAGAGTAAGACGGTGCCATGACCGTCTACTTTATCGGCGCCGGTCCCGGCGCACCCGACCTCATCACCCTGCGCGGGCGCGACCTGATCGCGCGCTGTCCCGTGTGCCTGTATGCAGGCTCCCTCGTGCCGGAGGAAATTCTCGCCCACGCGCCGGCCGATGCAAAGATCATCGATACGGCCCCGCTTCATCTCGACCAGATCATGGGACACATGGCCGCCGCCCAAACGCTCGGCCAGGATGTCGCGCGCGTCCATTCTGGCGACCCGTCGCTCTATGGCGCGATCGGCGAGCAGATGCGCCGCCTTGACCTGGCTGAAATTCCCTATGAGATCGTGCCAGGTGTGCCTGCTTTCGCTGCGGCATCGGCTGCGTTGAAGCGGGAGTTCACATTGCCCGGCGTCAGCCAGACCGTGATCCTGACCCGCACCTCTGTCCGTGCGTCGGACATGCCGCCCGGCGAAGAACTTGCCGAACTGGCGCGTTCAAAAGCAACGCTGGCGATCCATCTCTCGGTCAACAACATGGCCCGGGTCGTCCGCGACCTGCTGCCCCACTACGGCGCGGACTGCCCCGTGGCCGTCGCCTACCGGGTCAGCTGGCCCGACGAGCTGATCCTGCGCAGCACGCTGGCCGACATCCGGGACAAGGTGAAGGAAGCGGGCATCACCCGCACGGCACTGATTCTCGTGGGGCCTGTTCTCGGTGACGAAGCTGCGTTCGATGACAGCAAGCTGTACGATGCGACGCATCATCACGTACTGCGCCCGCGCAGCGGGGCCCGGTAGACTGGTGCGGGCTAGCGCGCGCCGGCCTTCTCCAGGATGCGCACGACTTCGCGCGAGCGTCCGTCACGCGCGAGATCCATCACGGTCCGCCCTGTGAAATCGGTCCCGTCCACGGCGGCCCCGTTCTGCAGCAGGATGCGAACAATCTCCGCATGCCCCTGCCGCACCGCCGCCATGAGGGGGGACCGTCCGTCCCGGTTTTCCTGCCCGACCGGCGCATCGTGCTCGATCAGGAGTTCCACCACCTCGACATGGCCGTTCTCCGAGGCGTGGTAAAGCGCGCTGTTGCCGACCTTGTCGACCAGGTTGGTCCGCGCGCCCGCTTCCAGAAGCAGTTTAAGGGATTCATAGCTGCCCTGAATGGCGCCCCATATCAGAGGCGTACGCCCGTCACTGTCCGCACGCGCAAGCGGGTGCTGACGCACGATGAGCGCGCGCACGTCGTTGACCTTGTTTTCATAGACGGCGACCAGCAAGGGATCCTCGCCGAATATGTTGATCTGTGCAGCGGCGGGGCTCGCCCAGAGGGCAGCCAGCGCAAGGAACGTGACCGACAGGAACCGGAAAATCGTCATTTCATCCGCCGTTCAACGGCCTCGGGCGAGGCCTGATTCTCCAACAAATCCAAGAGCCATTCGACCGCCAAGTCAACGCTTTCCACCTGTTCTCCCGGGACGTCCGCCGGACGGGAGACCATCAGCACCGGAACACCCCGCGCCCGCGCCGCTGCGAGCTTGGCATAGGTCATCTCGCCACCGGATTGCTTGCACACAAGTACGTCGATTTCGTGGCGCGCCAGCAGTTCCGCCTCATCCTCTTCTGTGAACGGTCCGCGCGCGGCAATCACCTGGCAGTCGGCCAGCGGAAGGGGTTCGTCGGGTATATCGACCAGGCGTACGAGAAACCAGATATCCGCACAGGCAGCGAAGGCGTCCAGATCCCGGCGGCCCACTGTCAGGAACGCACGACGTCCGAAGCGGGGCAGCATGGACGCTGCCTCACCGAGATTCGCCACCCTGTGCCAGTCGTCGCCCGCAACCTCCGTCCATGGCGGACGCGCCACCTGCAATCGCGGCACACCGGTCTTTTCCGCCGCCCGGTGCGCGTTGGCCGAAATTTGCGCGGCAAACGGATGGGTCACGTCAATCAGCGCATCGAAACCTTCCGCGTCTAGATAGTCTGCGAGGGCGGACACCCCGCCGAAACCGCCGACGCGCACTTCGCCGGGTAGCTTCGCCGGGAACTCTGTCCGGCCTGCCAGCGACGTCACCACGCGCAAGTCCGGCCGACTTGATGCCAGGACTGCGGCCAGCCTCGCCGCCTCCGAAGTCCCGCCCATGATCAATACGCTCGGCCGGCGGACGGCCTGTTCAGGCATCGGCATGGGCCAGAACCTGTCCATCGCGCGCCACCACCAGGACATCGATATCGGCCGCCCCCGCGAGCGCCGCACGGCACACCTCACGGGACGAGCGCGCGACATCCTGCGCAAGAGCCTTTTCCAACCCCGCTTCCGCCGCGATTTCCAGGACGGCACCCGCCGAAGCCGAAGCCTGCGCCGCTGCGACAGCAGCGGGCCCGGCGCTGACCTTCTCCAGCCGCGCGGCCAGGTCCCCGATGTCCACCGACGAACGGCTGGAATGCAGGTCCATCTCCCCCTCGGCCAGCTTCGACAGTTTGCCGAACCCGCCCGCGATGGTCAGGCGCGGGACCGGGTGCGCGCGCACATACTTCAGTAGCGCACCTACGAAATCGCCCATGTCGATCATGGCGCGCTCTCCGAGATGGTGAAACTCCGCCACCGCAACTTCCGATGTCCGGCCCGTCGCCCCCGCGATGTGGTGGATCCCGGTCGCGCGCGCCACATCGACGGCGCGATGGATCGAATGGACCCATGACGCGCAGGAATAAGGGATCACCACCCCGGTCGTGCCCAGAACACTCAGTCCGCCGACGATGCCGAGACGCGGATTGGCCGTTCTCACCGCCAGCGCCTCGCCACCGGGGATCGCGATCGTCACACAAACATCGGCGGGCGCACCGTATTCGGCTGCAACCTCGCGCATGGCTGCCGCAATCATCTCCCGCGGCCGGGGGTTGATCGCGGGTTCACCGGGCGGGATCGGCAGGCCCGGCAGGGTCACGGTGCCGACGCCCTCTCCGGCGGCAAAGCAGACACCCGAGCCGGTCGACCCACGCGTCACCGTGCACCGGATTAGCGCACCATGGGTGACATCGGGATCATCGCCCGCGTCCTTGATCACGGCTGCCGTCGCGCTGTGGTCGTCCCGTTCCCGCTCCGCGAGCGCGAAGTCTGCCCGCAGCCCGTGCGGCAGGCGGATCGTCACGGAATCCGGGAACACCCCGCCCAGCAGGGCTTCATAGGCGGCCTTTGCCGCCGCGGTTGCGCATGCGCCCGTGGTCCAGCCGCGGCGCAATCCCGCACCGCCGCGCTGGCCTCCCGAATCCTGTTCATCGCTGGTCTGCTGCGTATCGGCCATGGTTCCATCTTGCCGGATCATGTTCTAGCATCGAACCATGAATCTGGACGAACTCTCGCTTCCCAATTTCGAGCCGGGATGGGTGTGGCTGGTCGGTGCCGGGCCCGGTGATCCGGCCCTGCTTACCGTTGCCGCACTGCACGCCCTGCGCAACGCCGACACCGTCGTACACGATGCGCTTGTGGACACGCGAATCCTCTCGCTGGCGGCCCCGGGCGCGGAACTGGTCTATGCGGGAAAGCGCGGCGGCAAGCCGTCCCCGAAGCAACCTGATATCTCCGCCCGCCTCGTCGCGCTGGCGCGCGAAGGCCGGAAGGCGCTGCGGCTGAAGGGTGGCGATCCGTTCCTGTTCGGGCGCGGAGGCGAGGAAGCACTGACCCTGGTGGATGCCGGGATTCCCTTCAGGGTCGTGCCCGGAATCACGGCGGCCATCGGCGGCATGGCCTATGCGGGCATCCCCATGACCCATCGCGCGACCGCAACCGCCGTCACCTTCGTGACCGGCCACAA
This sequence comes from Alphaproteobacteria bacterium, assembly GCA_038117045.1. GTDB lineage: Bacteria > Pseudomonadota > Alphaproteobacteria > UBA6615 > UBA6615 > JABJAG01. Next base: position 27,685 of record JAYOFE010000017.1, read on the forward strand.
CCTCTCGGGCCAGGTGCCCGGCGACCTGGACTGGCGCGCGCTGGCGGGCGGTGCCCAGGTGCTGGTCTTCTACATGGCGCTCAAGCACATCGACGATATCGTGGCACGCCTGCTCGCGGCCGGACTACATGCCGGTACGCCCGCGGCACTGATTGCCGACGCGACGACTGCCCGCCAGAAAATCGTGGAGTGCACGCTCGCTGATGCACCCGCGGCCGCGGCGAAGGTGGCGCCTCCGGCACTGTTCGTTGTGGGCGAGGTCGTGCGCCTGCGCGGCGGGCTGGACTGGCTGGGTGCGCTGGACGGCAAGGCGCTCGATCCCGACCCTCTTGGCCAGAACGGGGTCCGCGATGCCGGCTGACAGGAAGGAAACCGACAACCAGGGTACCCCGACGGTTCTCCCGAGCGCCATCACCGCGGGCCTGATCGTCGCCTCGGCCATAGCCATCTTCGGGTTCACGGCCCTGACCGGGCGGGATCTCGGCCTGCCCGAGAAAATGACCTCCGCGATCATCGCACTGGGCGTGATCGCCGGTCTGCTCCACCTGTTTGCCGTCGTGCCGGCACAGCGCCAGCTTCGCGCCTTCGCCAGCCCCGTCTTTGCCTGGCCCGTCATGGCCGCTGGGATTGTCGCCCTGCTGTCGCCATGACCTTGCCTCCCGGCCTGATCCTCGCCGCACCGTCCTCGGGCAGCGGCAAGACCGTGGTGACGATTGCCCTGCTGCGGGCCCTGCGCATGCGCGGCATCCGCGTTGCCAGCGCCAAGGTGGGTCCGGACTATATCGATCCGGCCTTCCATGCCGCCGCCACCGGGCGGAGCGCCGCGAATCTCGACTGCTGGGCCATGCGCCCCATGACGCTCGCGCGTTATCTGGCTGCGACCGCGGACGGTGCCGAACTGGTCCTCGTCGAGGGCGTGATGGGCTTGTTCGACGGCGCAAACCTGCCTGGTCGCCCCGATGCGGGCTCGACCGCGGATCTCGCCGCCCAGACCGGCTGGCCGGTGGTCCTCGTCGTCGATACCGCCAAGCAGGCCGCCAGCGTTGCGGCACTGGTCAGCGGCTTTGCCGGTCACCGTGCCGACGTCGACGTGGCCGGTGTGTTTTTCAACCGCGTGGGCAGCGACAGCCACGCGCAGGTCCTCGACGATGCGCTCGCCGCAGCCTGCCCGAATATTGCACGTCTCGGCGCGGTGCCACGCGATCCACGCCTCGACCTGCCCGAGCGCCATCTGGGACTCGTACAGGCGGGCGAACACCGGGCGCTCGAGGCATTTATCGACGGCGCTGCAAATGTGCTGCGTGAACATGTCGATCTGGATGTGCTGATGTCCCTCGCGCGCAGTCCCGCCCTTTCGATGGATGCCGCCCAACCCGGCTGCACTCTACCGCCACCCGGGCAACGCATCGCCGTCGCGCGCGATGAGGCCTTCGCCTTCGTCTACGAGAGCATGCTGGGCGACTGGCGCGCAGCCGGCAGTGAACTCTCCTTCTTCTCACCCCTCGCCGACGAGGCTCCCGCGCCCGACGCGGACACAGTCTACCTGCCCGGCGGCTATCCCGAACTTCATGGTGCGGAACTGGCAACTGCGCACCGGTTCCGCACGTGCCTGCGCGACGCTGCCGCGCGCGGCGCGGCCGTCTTCGGCGAGTGCGGCGGCTACATGGTGCTCGGTCGAGGCCTGACTGATGCCGCCGGCACACGCCATGAGATGGCTGGCCTGCTGCCGCTAGAGACCAGCTTCGCCGAACGCCGCCTGCATCTCGGCTACCGCGAGGTGATCACCCGCACCCCGTCGCCCCTCGGCACCGCTGGCATTAAGTTCCGGGGCCACGAATTCCACTATGCGACCGTCACCGCTGAGGACAATGCCTCGCCGCTGTTCTCCGTCCGAAACGCACGCGGCGACGACCTTGGTGCGGCTGGGATTTCGCTGGGCCGCGTGGCGGGCTCCTTCATCCACCTGATCGACAGCCGGGACGCGGCCGCATGACCGACAAGACCCGTTTCTGGGAAACCATACCACTGGAAGAGATGACCGATGCCCAGTGGGAATCCCTGTGCGACGGCTGCGGGCAATGCTGCCTGTTCAAGCTGGAAGACGCGGATACGGGCGAATACGCACTGACCGACGTGGCCTGCCGCTACCTCGATCACGACACCTGCCGGTGCTCCGACTACGCAAACCGGCGGCGCAACGTGCCGGATTGCGTGAAGGTCACGCCCCGAAACATCCGCGAGCTGCGCTGGATGCCCGAGACCTGTGCCTATCGGCTGCTGGCGGATGGCAAGCCGCTGTTCGATTGGCACCCGTTGGTCTCGGGCGACCCCGAGAGCGTCCACACATCGGGTGCTTCGGTGCGCGGCAAGGCCGTCAACGAGGACATGGTCGATGACCTGGAAGACCATGTCGTCGCCGAGCTGAACCGCCGGATCGAGAGCGGGATTCCGCCACTGGGATTTCCCGGCAGCAACAAGCGCCGCAAGTAGTGCACACGCCGGCCCGGCAGGCTAAAACAGTCACGACATTCCTCGGGAGTATTCCATGTCCGACGATACCCAACCCGCAGGCGTTTTCGCCGCCTCGCTGACGCCGATGACCGCCGACCTCGAGATCGATCTCGGCCGCGCGGTGGCCCACAACAAGTGGCTTCTGGCCAATGGCTGCGACGGTGTCGCGCCGCTGGGCACCACAGGCGAGGCCAACTCGCTGGGCATGGCTGAGCGTTTCGCGCTGCTTGATGCGCTGGCTGAAGCCGGCATCGCGGGCGCGCAGCTCATCGCGGGCACCGGGACCACGGCCATCCCCGATACCGTCGCGCTGACCAAGCACGCGCTTTCCAACGGCGCGGGCGCCGTGCTGATGCTGCCGCCTTTCTACTACAAGGGCCCCAGCGAGGACGGGCTGTTCGCCGCCTATTCGGAAGTGATCCAGCGTGTCGGCGACACGAAGCTGAAGATCTACCTCTACAACTTCCCGCAGCAGGTCGGTTTCGAACTGCCGCTGACGCTGATCAGCCGGCTGATCAAGGCCTATCCCGACACGGTCGTCGGCTCGAAGGATTCGTACGGCGACTGGCCGCGCATGGAGCGCACGCTCAAAGAGTTCCCCGGGTTCCGGCTATTTCCGGGTTCCGAAGAGTTCCTCCTTCCCGCGCTGCGCCTTGGCGGCGTGGGCTGCATCTCGGCGACCGTCAACGTGAATGCGCCCCAGGCCCAGGCGGTCTATGCCAACTGGCAGAGTGCCGAGGCCGACGCCCTGCAGGCGCACCTGACCGAGCTGCGGATGGGATTCAAGGACCTTCCGGCGATCCCGGTGATGAAGGCGTATCTCGCGCGCGAGCACAACGATCCGGGCATGGCGCATGTCCGCCCGCCGTTCCTGCCCGCCACCGCCGAGGCGCTCGCAACGGCCAGTGACCGGCTGGCGGCCGCCAACTTCCAGCTTGCCGCCTAGGCAGCCTTCCGGCTGCCGCGGCGCAGGTTCACAAGCAGCACACCGGCGATGATCAGCGCCGCGCCCACGATGTGGAACGGCGCGATCGCCTCGCCCAGCACAATCACGGCCAGTGCGGCGACAAAGAGCGTGCGCACATAAGAGTAGGCGCCTGTCACCTGGGCGCCGACCCGCATCGCACCTGCACTGATGCCGCCGATTGCGCCGAGCGAGACGAAGAACGAAATCCAGATGATCACTGCCAACGTCTCCGCAGTGTAGGCGAAGGCCCTGTCGGTCATGGCCTCCCAAGCATAGAGCGGCGCATTGAAGATTGCGCCCAGCCATGACGTGATGCAGAGCAATGCGAAGACCGAGACCTTTGGCGCGCGCCGCAGGATGACGACGTACAGCGCATATCCTGACACACCCACAAGCATGAGAAGGTCACCGATCTGGGGTTTAAACGCCGCGAGCGTGCCCACATCGCCACGGCAAAGAATCACCAGAACCCCGACTGCCGCAACAACAAGCCCTGCCGCTGCGCGCCAGCCGATCTTGTCGCGGAACAGCAGCCAGCCCAGAAGAACAGTGATCGCAGCCTGTGCCGTCGACACCACGCCGCCATTCAGTGCGGTTGTGTGTGCGAGGCCGGAATAGACCGCCGCGCATCCAAATATCGAGATCGTCAGCGCAATCACGACAAGAACGCCGCGACAACGCCAGAGCTCGTGACGCTGGAGGAGCAGCTCGCGCCCGACAAGGGGCGTGAGAATGATCGCCGCACCCGCCGTACGCCAGAAGGCGAGGCCGAGCGGCGGGATATCCAGGTCCGCCGCCAGCCGGCCGACGATAACGTCGCTGGCAAACAGGAACATGGCACCGGTCAGCAGAAAATGTGGCCAGATGCGTGAGCCGGTCAGGCCGGTCGGGAGAGTAAACATGAAAGATCAGGCGCTCCGGTTCTGCGCCGAAACTCTCACCGTGCAACGGAAAGGAGAAGCATAAATTTCGGGACACTCCCCTGCAGGGAAGCGGGTGATCAGTCGTCCGTCGCTGCGGGGGCCTTCCGGCCACGCGAGAAATTGACAAGCCCGACGCCGCAGAACACCAGCAGGACCGCAAGCCACAACCAGACGGACGGCCGCTCGCCGAAGAACAACGCCCCCCAGCCGACGCCGGTGATCACCGTGATATAGCCCACCTGCGCGAGATAGACGGCGCCGGCGAGCGAGACGACCGTGTAGAACAGGACAAAGGTCGCGACTGTGACCATGCCGAATCCCACGATGACCGCGTCGGCTGACTCGAACCCGTCCCATATCGGGTGGAACGAGCCGGTGGCGAGCGCCATCATGAGGCTCGTTGCCGCCGCGACATACATGGTGCCCATGGCCAGCGAGATGTTGTTGGTCTTCTTCGGCCGCCCGGCCTCGGCAAACACATTGCAGACGGCCCAGAGGGTGGGCGTCGCGATGGCCAGCAAGGCAATCGGCACAAGATCGGGCGACGGCAGGCTTCCTTTCGGGAACACAAGCACCCCGACCCCTGCGAACCCGAGCAGCACGCCGCCGGCCCGCATCGCCCGGAAGTTCTCCATCCGGACGGCCAGCGCGATGATGTAGGTGATCAGCGGCGCGGTCACGATGAGGACGGACATCAGCCCGGCCGGAAGGTCGCGCATCACGAAGGCCATGTTGGAGTTGGGAAGGGCGATCCCGACCGACCCCATGACGGCGTAGTAGCGCAGATGCTTGCGGTCGAGCCCGATGGGAATTTTCCAGATCAGGCAGATCGCGAGCAGCGTGGTCCCGGCGATGAAGGTCTGCCAGAACACCATGCCGATGGGCGGGACGCCGTGAGTCACCGCGTATTTCCCCGCCGAGGGTGCGAGGCTCCACAACGCGCCAAGTATGACGAGCAGGAAGATCGGCAACAGAGGGTGGGTTGCCCGCTCCCGGTGCGCCGCGTGGCTCATGAACTGCTCAATCGCTTTCAGATATGGGAGCAGCAGGCTTGCGTTTGCCCAGGTTCACCAGCGCCACACCCGCGCCGACAATGGCGACCGCAACCCACAGCCAAACGGTCGTGCTTTCTCCAAACAGCAGCACACCCCATCCCACACCGAACAGTGTCACCAGATAGCCGACCTGGCCGAGATAAACCGCGCCCGCGCTTTCGACGATCTTGTAGAACATCAGGAACGCCACGGCCGAGGACAGGGCATAGCCGAACAGGATCAGCTCGCGTTCACCCAATCCGTCCCAGACGGGGTGGAAGGTCCCGTCGATCAGGGAAACGGCCAGCGCGCCCAGCGCGGCGGCGAACATGGTGCCGGTGGCCAGTGCCACATTGTCCGCACCCTGCGGGCGTCCCCATTCGGAATAGATGTTCGCAAAGGCATAGCCCGCGGGGATGATAAAGGTCAGCAGTGCAATCGGCAGCAAATCCGGCGACGGCAGGCTGCCCTGCGGAAAGACCAGAAAGCCCGCGCCGATAAAGCCCAGCAGGATGCCCGCGGCGCGCACGAGGTTGATCCGCTCTAGGCGAACAAGGATTGCAACGACATAGGTCAGCACGGGCGACATCAGCACGACCACGGATGCGAATCCAACCGGCACATGCCTGATGACGTACACCAGCGTCATGTATGAAAGGTCGATGCCGACCAGCCCGATTACCAGATAATAGACGATGGCGCGCCGGGTCAGAGGCAGCCGGATTCCCCGCACCGCGCAAACGGCCAGAAGCAGAAGTCCGGCGACAAAGGATTGCCAGAACACTACGGCGCCGGGTGACAGGCCGCCATTGACGAGCGCCTTGGAGAAGGCGGGATTGCCGCCCCACAGAGCACCCAGCCCAAGCAACATGACCAGCGGCAGCCAGCGAATGCTGCCACCTGAGGCCGCCGTATCGCGCATGTTCGAATCCTCCCCCGGCCCCCACACTGCGAGCCTGGCCAGTCTTATCTTGTACCGGACATAAAGCAAAGCGGTGCGCGCCGGTCAGACATGACCGTACAACATGAAGGGGCATTTCATGGCCCGTGCCGGGTCGGTATGGTGGGCGCTTCTTGTATCCTCCCACACCGGACATTCTGCATGGTCCGTTCCGACGGCGGCACCCGAAAAATCCTGTATCCTGCCCCGTTTCCGGACAAACGTCCGTGAGCACGTCGGACGACCAGCCCGGCTGGCCGACGGGCGCGCCCAACCGGCTGGTCATGATCCTGCTGCTGGGGTTGCTAGTCTCCTTCGCGCCGATGACCATCGACCTCTACCTGCCGGCGCTGCCGGTGATGACCGCCGATCTGATGACCGACGCGGAAGCCATGCAGCTCACGCTGAGCGTCTATATGGTCGGCTTCGCGCTCTCCCAGACCTTCTTCGGCCCCTTCTCCGACCGGTTCGGGCGCAAGAAAACCATCCTGCTCGGCACGGCCATCTATGTGGTGACCAGCGTCGCCTGCGCCCTCGCCACCAATGTCGAGCAGCTCATCGTCTTCCGGCTGTTCCAGGCCATCGGCGCGGCAGCCGCCCCGGTGGTCGCGCGTGCGGTCATCCGCGACATGTTTGCCCGTGAAGAAGCCGCGCGCATGTTCTCCGTCGTCATGTCGGTGACGGCCATCGCCCCGGTCGTCGCCCCCGTGCTCGGCGGGTTCATCGTGGAATGGCTCGACTGGCGCGCCAATTTCTGGGTGCTGACCGGTTTCGGGGCCACTGCCATGCTGCTGGTGATCTTCCTGCTCCCCGAGACCAACCGCATGCCGGACCCGTCCGCCACACGCCTGGGCCCGATGCTCAACAACTTCGCGACCATGCTCGCCAGCCGCACCTATGCCGGATACCTGCTGACGGTGATGGGCACCTTCGGCGGGCTGTTCGCCTACCTGATCGGCTCTTCTTTCGTGCTGGTGGACCAGCTGGGCATGAGCGAGCGCGAATACGGCCTGTCCTTCGGCGGCGCATCCATCGGATTTATGACGGGCGCGATTGTCGGCAGCCGGATTGTCCGCCGGGTCGGGATCGAGCGCATGTGCCTGATCGGCACCGGGTTCACCGCGCTGGCGGGCGCGCTGATCTTCATCCTGATCTGGTCGGGTTTCGTGACGGTCTGGTCCGTGATTGTGCCGACGGTGATCTACTTCGCGGGGATGGGCCTGTCCCAGCCCAACGTCCAGGCCGGCGCCATCTCGCCCTTCCCGCGCATGGCCGGTGCCGCCGCCTCGCTGCTCGGCCTCGCCCAGTACATTTCTGCAGGCGCCTTCTCGATCATCGTCGGCGTCTTTGCCTTCGACCCGACCCATCTCCTGGCCACGGTCATGGGCTGTGCCGGTGTGTTCGCGTTCACGGTCTTCACGGTGATGATCTGGATTCCCCGCCGGCGGGGAACGTTGACAGGCGCCGCTTAGCAGTAGCGCCTAGTTGATCTGGTCCTGGATGAATTTCATGTCGAGCTTCGAGGGATAACGCTCCGGGGTGCGCTCGGACGTGTTCTCACGCACCGGCGCGGCTTCACGCACCGGTTCCCGGACCGTTTCCGGCGGACGCTCGGCGGCCGCGACACCCACATTGAGGGCCGGGGCCATGAAGGCCTTCCATATCGCGGCGGGCAGCGAGGACCCGGTCACCCCGTTCATCGGCGCGTTGCTGTCATTGCCGACCCACACGGCCACCACGATGTTCCGCCCGTAGCCGACGAACCAGGCATCGCGGAAATCCTGGCTGGTGCCCGTCTTGCCGGCAACCGGCACACCGAAGCCCGCCGCGCGGCCCGTGCCCCAATCGACCACCGCGCGCAGCATGTCGGTCATCTCGCCCGCCGCGTCTGCGGACACCACGCGCCGGGCGGAACGGGCCGTCCGGCGGTAGAGTACATCGGCGCCCTGGCGCACTTCCGACACGCCATAGGGTTCCACCGCATAGCCGCCATTGGCGAAGACCGCATAGGCGGCCGCCATTTCCAGCGGCGTGACCTCCCCGGCCCCCAGCGCGATCGACGGATGCGGCTCCAGCGGCGCGGTGATGCCAAGCCGCCGTGCGGCCTGCACAACCTGCGCCCGGCCGACCTCTTCCGACACCCGCACGGCCACCGTGTTCAGCGAGCGTGCGACAGCTTCGCGGAGGGTCACCTCACCCCGGTACTCACCGGAAAAATTCTTCGGCGTCCAGCCCTCGACCGTGATCGGCCCGTCGAGCACCCGCGAATCCGGCGTCATCCCCGCTTCCAGCGCGGGCAGGTAAACGACCGGTTTGAAGGCCGACCCGGGCTGGCGCAGCGCGCTCGTCACGCGGTTGAACTGGCTGGAGGAATAGCTGCGCCCGCCGACCATGGCCAGCACGGCACCGTCGTCGCGCAGTGCCACCAGCGCCACTTCCGCGCCCTTCGTATCGGCGCCGGCGACCGCCTCCTCCGCAAGGCGCTGCAGGCGAGGGTCCAGTGTCGTCTCGACCGCGAGGTCGCCGCTGGTGTTGCCCGCGTAACCCGCAGCGCGCTCGAGCACCCAGTCAGAGAAATACCGCCGCGTCTGTCCCGTCACCCGGGGGATCGGCCGGGCGGAGTCCCCGCGTCCCGGGCTTTCAGTATCGGCGATGCGCTTGGCTTCTTCAGGCCGCAGGTAGCCCGCATCGACCATCGCGGCCAGAACCGTCAACGCGCGTTTGTGCGCCGCCTGCGGGTCGGTATCCGGATTGAGGCGCGAGGGCGCGCGCAGCAGACCGGCCAGAACCGCCGCCTGGTAACTGTCGATCTCGCGTGCCGACACACCGAAATAGCGTTGCGACGCCGCCTCGACACCATAGGTCCCGGCTCCGAGGTAGACCCGGTTGAGGTAGATGGTGAGGAGCTCGTCCTTCTGGAAGCGGTTCTCAAGCGCAAGCGCAAGCAGCAGTTCCTTGATCTTTCGGGTGTAGGAGCGTTCGGGCGTCAGGAACAGGTTCTTCGCCAGCTGCTGGGACAGGGTCGAGCCGCCCTGCACGATCCCGCCCGCCCGCAGGTTGGCCATCATGGCACGGGCCAGCCCGCGAAAATCTACGCCGCGGTGTTCAAAGAAACGCCGGTCCTCGACTGCGACCACAGCCTGGATCAGTTCGGGTGGCAACTCGTTCACGCCCAGCCGCGCACCATAGAGATCGCCGTATCCCGCGATCAGCGAGCCGTCACGCGCCGCGATGGTGATGCCCGGGCGGCGCGATTTTTCAGCGGCCTCGCCCAGGTCTTCGATCGGCGGCAGGTCCCAGGCGAACCAGACGAGGGTCGCACCGACCGCAAGGCCACCCCAGATGGCCGCGACAAGCGACCACTTGGTCAGCCGCCACAGCAGTGACGAACGGCGTTCGCCGTCCGGCACGCGCGATTCCGCATTCTTCGCCGGGGATTTCCGGGTGGCAGGCTTGCGCTGTTTCGGGCTGGCGCCTTTGGGCTTCGGACTCATGGGCGCGCAGACTGGTCCACGGGCAGGGCGGAAATATGGCGAAGCGCGGCGCTAGACGTCGAGATTCGCCACCTTCAGCGCGTTTTCCTGGATGAACTCGCGGCGTGGTGCCACGTCATCGCCCATCAGGGTCTCGAAGATATTGCCGGCCGCATCCGCCTGCGCCACCCGCACCTGCAAGAGCGCGCGCGCATTGGCATCCAGCGTGGTCTCCCAGAGCTGGTCCGGATTCATCTCGCCCAGGCCTTTGTAGCGCTGGATCGAGATACCCTTGCGGCCCACCTCAAACACCGCCTGCAGCAGCGACAGCGGCCCGGTGATCTGGAACTCCGTATCCTTGGCCACCAGCCTGGAATGCTCGAGATAGGAATCACGCAGTTCCTGCCAGCGGTCGTTGAGGCGGCGCGCCTCGGACGAATTGATGATGCGCTGGTCGAGAACAAGGGTCTCGGTCACGCCGCGCAGGGTACGCGCAAACACCAAGGCTCCGTCATCCTCACGCACTTCGCCGTTCCAGCCCCGCTCCAGCGGAGGCGACAGCCGGTCGAGCATCCATGCGATGGCACCCACCGCCTCACTGGCCCGCTGGGAATCCGCGACAATTTCCGGATTGAGTGCACCGGCTATCGCAGCCTGTTCAACCACCGTGGCATTGGGCAGGTGGAGCGTCAGCGGCTCGGTCAGGCGGCGCACATCGCGGGCAGTCTGCAGCATGGCGCGCAAATCCGCGCCCGAGCGCTGGCTGCCGTCGGACATGTGCAGCACCGCATCCACGAGACCGCTGTCGATCAGAGAATCCTCCAGCGCGGGGTCGTCCTTCAGGTAGACGGCCGAATTACCGCGTTGGAGCCGGTAGAGCGGCGGCTGGGCGATGTACAGGTGGCCGTGCTCGATGATCTCCGGCATCTGCCGATAGAAGAAGGTCAGCAGCAGTGTGCGGATGTGCGAGCCATCCACATCCGCGTCGGTCATGATGATGATCTTGTGGTAGCGCAGCTTCTCGAGGTTGAAGTCGTCGCGGATGCCGGTGCCCAACGCCGTGATCAGCGTGCCGATTTCCGCCGAGGACAACATCTTGTCGAAGCGCGCGCGCTCCACGTTCAGGATCTTGCCCCGCAGCGGCAGTACGGCCTGAGTCTTGCGATCGCGGCCCTGCTTGGCCGAACCGCCGGCGCTGTCACCCTCGACGATGAACAACTCGGCCTTGGAAGGGTCGCGCTCCTGGCAGTCGGCGAGCTTTCCGGGAAGCGAGGCAACATCCAGCGCGCCCTTGCGCCGGGTCAGTTCGCGCGCCTTGCGCGCCGCTTCACGGGCAGCCGCGGCCTCGATGATTTTCTCGATCACCGTGCGCGCCTCGTTCGGGTGTTCCTCGAACCACTGGCCCAGACGATCGCCGACGATGGATTCGACCACCGGTCGAACCTCGGAAGAGACCAGCTTGTCCTTGGTCTGGGAGGAGAATTTCGGGTCGGGCACCTTCACCGACAGGATGCACGTCAGGCCTTCTCGCGCATCATCGCCGGAAATCGCGATCTTGGCCTTCTTCGCCATGCCGCTTTCATTGGCATAGCTGTTGATCGTGCGGGTGAGCGCCCCGCGGAAACCCGCCAGATGGGTGCCGCCGTCGCGCTGGGGAATGTTGTTCGTGAAACACAGCATCGTCTCGTGATAGCTGTCGTTCCACTGCAGCGCGACCTCGACGGTGATGCCTTCCTTCTCATCGGTGACGTGGATCACCTCACCCATGATGCCCTGGCGGTTGCGGTCCACATATTCGACGAAGGCCTTCAGCCCGCCCTCGTAGAACATCTCGACCTCGACCGGCTCAACGCCGCGCGCATCGGTCAACACCAGGGTCACGCCGGAATTCAGGAAGGCCAGTTCACGTAGGCGGTGTTCGAGCGTCTCGCGATCAAACTCGGTCATGGTGAAAGTCTCGGTCGACGGCAGGAAGGTCACTTCCGTGCCCGTCAGTGGCTTGCCGCCGGCATCCGGCGCCTCGCCAGAGACCTGCAGGTCTCCCTCCGCAACGCCATGAATGAAACGCAGCTTGTGTTCCTTGCCGTTGCGCCAGATGCGCATCTCGAGCCACTGCGACAACGCATTGACCACGGACACGCCCACGCCGTGCAGGCCGCCGGAGACCTTGTAGGAGTTCTGGTCGAATTTCCCACCCGCATGGAGCTGGGTCATGATGACCTGCGCGGCCGAAACGCCCTCCTCCTCATGGATATCGACGGGGATCCCACGTCCGTTGTCGACCACGGTGACCGAACCGTCGGGGTTGAGGGTGACCTTCACGGTGTCGCAATGGCCGGCCAGCGCCTCGTCGATGGCGTTATCCACGACCTCGTAGACCATGTGGTGCAGGCCAGAGCCGTCATCGGTGTCACCGATATACATGCCCGGGCGCTTGCGCACGGCGTCGAGCCCGCGCAGTACCTTGATGGAGTCCGCGCCGTACTCACCGGGCTCGCTCACGACGACTTCCGGTTCTTCGGGTGTGTCACTCATCACTCATCTCCTCCGCCCCTGCCGTGTCAAATCCGTTCGACACGGCCGGAGGCCACTTCGAATACCTGCGCCCGGCCCGCAAATGCCTCGAACAGGTTGCGGTCGGTGCCCGTCATCCAGGCCTGCGCGCCCAGCGCCAGAATGCGTTCGGCCAGAGCCGCGCGCCGACCCTCGTCCAGATGTGCCGCCACCTCGTCCAGCAGGATCAGCGGGGCGGCGCCGCGCGCCAGGCCGAGCAGTCGCGCATGGGCGAGCACGATCGCGATCAGCAGCGCCTTCTGCTCGCCCGTCGAGCAAAGCGCGGCGGGCATGTCCTTCGTCCGGTGGTGGACTGCCAGATCACTGCGATGTGCCCCGCGCAGGGCACGTCCCGCCTCGGCGTCGCGTGCGCGGCCCGCCGCCAGCGCGTCTCGCAGCCGGTCCTCGGCCGCCAGGGCCGGTTCGCTGTCGAGCCAGCTCTCGACCTCTCCCGCGAAGGCCAGGCCCGCGCGCGGGAAGGGTTCCTCGCGCGCGCCGTCTTCCGCGGCGATTGCCGCGTCCAGCCGCGCCACCACCTCGCGCCGGGCGGCCGCGATCGCGACCCCCATCGCGGCCATGGTCTCTTCCTCCGCCGCCAGCCAGGCCGTGTCGCCCACCCCATCACGCAGCAGGCGCTGGCGCCCGCGCATCGCAGTCTCGTAGGCCGACAGGCGTTGCGCATGTTCGGCATCGAAGCCGAAGACCATGCGATCCACGAACTGCCGCCGTGCCGTGCCGCCTTCCATGAACAGCCTGTCCATGTCGGGCGCCAGCCAGACGACACTCAGGTGTTCGGCGAAGGCCGCCTGTCCGCGTGCGGGCTCACCGTCGATGCGCACGGCCCGCCGGGCCGGTCCACGCCCGGAGACGGAATCATTGCGCGCTTCCATCCCGGTCCCGAGCGCCACGAGCCCCTGTACGCCGACCGCCTGTGCGGCAACCGCCCAGCCAGGGCATGCCGCACCGCCGGACAGCCTTGCCACCTCGGCGAGCGAGGCCCGGCGAAGGCCGCGCCCCGGCGAAAGGAACGACAACGCCTCCAGCATGTTCGTCTTGCCGGCGCCGTTCGCCCCCGCCAGCACCACCGGCACGGCATCGACGTCGAGGCGCAGCGCCGCATAGTTGCGGAAGGTCGATAGGTCGAGGCGGCGGACATGCGCACCCGGCCGGGTCCCCGGAGTTTCCGCCGGGCACATGTCCGCCCGGGTGGATGTCTGGGGGCCGCTGGTCGCGTGCGTGGTCATATGCGGGGCCGGTGCGCCTAGACGCGCATCGGCATCAGCACGTAGAGCGCGCTCGGATCCTCGCCGTCGCGCACGATGGTCGGCGACGAGGCGTCAGCCAGCACGAATTCCGCGCCGTCGCTGTCGATCTGCGAGGTGATATCCAGCAGGTAGCGCGAATTGAAACCGATCTCGATCGCGTCGTGATCGAAACCGACCTCGAGCTCCTCGGTCGCGCTGCCATTCTCTGCACTGGTGGCCGAAAGCGTCAGCATGCCCTTGCCGACCGCGAGCTTGATGGCCCGGCTCTTTTCCGACGAGATGGTGGAGACCCGGTCCACGGCCTGGGCGAAGCTGTTGCGGTCAACCGTGAGGACCTTGTCGTTCCCGGTCGGAATGACCCGCTCGTAATCCGGGAAGGTGCCGTCGATCAGCTTCGACGTCAGCACGGCCTCATCAAAGGTCACGCGAATGCGCGTATCCGACAGGGAGATTTCCACCGGATCTGAGGTTTCCTCAATGAGTTTGCGCAGCTCGGCAATCGCCTTGCGCGGCACGATCACGCCGGGCATGCCGTCGCCACCGTCGGGCATCGGCAACTGCACCCGGGCGAGCCGGTGTCCATCGGTTGCAACGGCGCGCAGCATCATCGCACCGCTGTCCTCGGCGCCATGAAGGAAGATGCCGTTGAGGTAGTAGCGGGTCTCCTCGGTCGAGACCGCGAACCGCGTCCGGTCGATCAGGGTACGCAGGTCCTCGGCTTCCAGAGAGAAGGTGTTGGGCAGGTCGCCGCCGCTCATCGTCGGGAAGTCCTCGACCGGCAGGGTCGCGAGGTTGAAGCGTGAGCGTCCGGCGCGGATCAGCATCTGGGCCGCCGCCGCATCGGTCTCGATTTCCACCTGCGCGCCGTCGGGCAGCTTGCGCACGATATCGTACAGCGTGTGCGCGGGCGCTGTGGTGGCGCCGGCCTGGGAAATCTCCGCCGGAACGGTCTCGGTGATCGCGAGATCCATGTCGGTGGCGGTCAGGGTCAGCGCACCGTCCTGGCCGTCGAGCAGCACATTGGCCAGGATCGGGATGGTGTTGCGGCGTTCGACGACGCTCTGCACGTGGGCCAGCGCCTTCAGCAGTGTCGCGCGCTCGATGGTCAGCTTCATTTCTTCTACGTTCCTCGTCGTCCCCGGATGATGCGGTGGCGGCGCCTCAATGCGCGCGTCACGCCCGCTCCGGAGCTTGTTTCTCGAAGGCCCGGAATCGCGCGGATTCCGTGGGAAAAACGGTGTCGGATAATATAGCAGACCGGTCTTGATTCGGCACGCCTTTCAGCCCGCGAACCGACCGATTCGCGGGACAAAACAAGCCGAAATTACAGTGACTTAGCGGCGCACCCCGGCAAGCCGGTGGATCAAATCTCCAGCATGCGGCGCAGCAGCTCCACATCCTCGTTGAATCCGGCATCGGTCGAGCGCAATTCCTCGACCTTGCGCACCGCATGCATGACCGTTGTGTGATCGCGCCCGCCGAACTTCCGGCCGATTTCCGGCAGGGACCGCGAGGTCAGCTGCTTGGCGAGGTACATCGCCACCTGGCGCGGCCGGGCCACGGCCCGGGCACGGCGTGCAGAATGCATGTCTGCGAGGCGGATGTTGAAATGCTCGGCCACGCGCTTCTGGATTTCCTCGATGGTCACCCGGCGGTCGTTCGCCCGCAGCAGGTCGTGCAGCACGTCCTGGGTGGTCTCCAGCGTCACCGGGCGGCCCACCAGCGTCGCATGGGCGACGATGCGGTTCAGCGCGCCTTCAAGTTCACGCACGTTCGACGTGATCTTGTGAGCAAGGAACTCCATCACCTTGTCGGGGATCTCGGCACCGATCTGCTCGGCCTTCGCCTGCAGGATCCCGAGGCGGAGTTCGTAGTCCGTCGGGTGGATATCGGCCACCAGGCCGCAGCCGAGGCGTGATTTCAGCCGTTCTTCCATGCCTTCCAGGTCCGACGGCGACTTGTCCGCGGAAACGATGATCTGACGGTTCTGGTCCACCAGCGCATTGAAGGTGTGGAAGAACTCTTCCTGGGTGGAATCCTTGCCCGCGATGAACTGTATGTCGTCAATCATCAGCACGTCGACGGAGCGGAACTGTTCCTTGAAGTCCATGATCGTCCGGTACCGCAGGGCGCGGATGAACTGGTACATGAACTTCTCGGCCGACATATAGAGAACACGCCGCTTCGGATCGCGCTCGGAGATGTGCCAGGCAATCGCGTGCATGAGGTGGGTCTTACCCAGCCCGACGCCGCCGTACAGGAACAGCGGATTGAACGGCACGGCCTTGGCCTCGGCAACGCGGCGCGCTGCGGCATGGCCCAGCTCGTTCGAACGGCCGACCACGAAATTAGCGAACTTGAACCGCTCGTCGATGAACGCGCGGACATCTTCAAGGGACGGCTCCCCGCCGTCATGGATTCCGGCCGGGGCGGTGCCACTGTTTGCGCCGCGCGGCGCAGCCTCGGACTCGATGCGCTGGGCAATCGGCTGGCGCGGCGGCGCACCGGCCGGCTGCACAACCGTCTGGGTCGGCTCGACGATGATCTCGACTGTCTCGACGCCCGCGTTTTCCTCTGTCCAGAACTCGGCGAGCTGCGCGGCATAGTTCTGCTCGATCCAGTCCCGCATGAAACGTGTCGGCACGGCGACGCGCAGGCGCCCGCGATTAAAGTCTCCAAGGGTCAACGGCTTGAGCCAACTGTTGAACGCGGCATCTCCAACATCGGCACGCAACCGCGCCCGCACCCGCGCCCATTGTTCGGTCAAGGAACCGTCGGCCTGCCCCCATTGTTCAGCCATCTGGCGTTACTCTCCATGAACGAAAAAAATTTACTCGAACATGTGGCGCCGCCAGGTCGTACACATGCGTTCAGATAAACAGCTCAAAACCACCCAGAGTGGCCTTGTCAGACAACTCCCTCAGGACATTTCGATGTCATGGGCCGATCACCCGACAGACACGCCACTGTCCACCCCCACCGTCCGGAGATGCCGGCGAACCGATCCAAACGAAAGCGTCAGAATGACAAATCGAGGACAGAAAGATTACGAAGGAGACCCAGAAACCGACCAGAACCAGATATGGTTTTTTACTTATTTTTATTCATAATTATATCGGTTTTACTTTGTCTAGACGCAAAATCTTTCCCTGAGACCAGGAAGTTCAGTAATTCCCAATCCCCTTGAAGTCCTCACTCGCTATGGATGACAATTCGGCCGACCGAGTATTTTGTTTTACTGTTTTTCAGACCCGGAAGGTGAGACAGAAGATAGCGTGAGAGGTCCAAGGCCGCAACCGGTCAAAAGTCGGAATCAGGAAAAAAACACGAAAATTTCTCGTGGCCACAGGCACCGTACAGGCAAACGAAAACCGCGCCCCGAAGGGCGCGGTTCGAAAAACTCTTACACGCTGGTCGCTTAGGACATTGCCTTGATGCGTGCTGACAGGCGCGAGATTTTCCGCGAGGCGGTGTTGCCGTGCATGACACCCTTCTGGGCGCCGCGCTGAATCTCCGGCTGGGCCGCGCGCAGGGCATCCTGGGCCGCCGACTTGTCACCGGATGCGATGGCCGTCTCGACCTTTTTCACATAGGTGCGCACGCGGTTGAGCCGGTCGCCGTTGATCGCGGCGCGGCGGGCATTGCGGCGGATGCGCACCTTGGCAGAGTGATGGTTCGCCATGTTCTGTCTCAAATTCGTTCGTGATTGGCCGCGGTGTATAGACCCGCTGACCGGGAGCGTCAAGGGCGCAAGCACCCGGAATTCCAACGAATTCCGGAGGCCGAAACGGGCCCCGGACGGCCGCCGTCAGCTGTTGCGGAAATCTGGCTGGCGCTTCTCGACGAAGGCCGCCATGCCTTCCTTCTGGTCATGGGTCGCAAAGGTCGAGTGGAACAGCCGCCGCTCGAAGCGCACGCCCTCGTTCAGGGTCGTCTCATAGGCACGGTTCACGGACTCCTTGGCCAGCATCACGATCGGGCGTGACAGATCGCAGATGGTGTCGGCGACCTTCACGGCCTCGTCCAGCAGCTCCTCCACGGGAACGACACGGCTCACAAGGCCGGCCCGTTCGGCCTCCTCGGCGTCCATCATGCGCCCGGTCAGGACCATCTCCATCGCCTTCGACTTGCCGACAAAGCGCGTCAGGCGCTGGGTGCCGCCCGCACCCGGGATCGTGCCGATGGTGATCTCGGGCTGGCCGAAGCGCGCATTCTCGGCGGCGATGATGAAGTCACACATCATCGCCAGTTCGCAGCCGCCGCCCAGCGCATAGCCGGCCACCGCCGCGATCACCGGCTTGCGGCAGGTGGTCACCCGCTCCCAGCCCGAGGTGATGAA
The DNA here is from genome assembly GCA_038117045.1 of Alphaproteobacteria bacterium. Lineage (GTDB taxonomy): Bacteria > Pseudomonadota > Alphaproteobacteria > UBA6615 > UBA6615 > JABJAG01. The sequence continues at coordinate 45,690 of JAYOFE010000017.1, forward strand.
GTCGGAGAGGTAGGCATCCATGTAGGATTTCTCGGCCATCTCCTTGATGTCGGCGCCGGCCGCGAAGGCCTTCTCGGAGCCGGTCAGGACGATGCAGCCGATGTTGTCGTCGGACTCGAAGTCGTCGAGCGCACGGCCCAACTCCTCGATCAGCGCATCGCAGAGCGCATTCAGCGCCTTCGGCCGGTTGAGCCGCACGATACCCACATGCCCGCGGGTTTCGATCTCAATGTTTTCATAGGCCATGGTGGGCCTCCCCGATTGAAGTTCTGTTTTTTGGATTGCCGCGGTCGCGTCAGCGCGCTGCCGGCGTAACCAGATAACGGACCGCGACCTGCGGCCCATCTTGGGAAAGGGTCAGCTGCAGCATTTCATCACCTCGCAGCCAGGTGCCGTTTCCCCGGCCCTGCCAGCCGAGTGCGGGAAGGGTGCCGGTATAGAATGCCTCGACGTCCGCCGTCGTGCCGGGCCCGATCGCCCGCGCCTCGACAATGCGTCCCTCGGGTTTGTCGAACACCACACGTGCGCTTTCATCCTCGCTCAGGCCGGGTGGCAGCGGCAGGTCGTCGACATCGGCCAGAAAGCCCGAATCCGCCGCCGCGCCGCCGGCAAACACCGCCAGAATACACCATATTGCGATCGCGAAGAATTTTGTGCGCAGCAACATCCGACGGCTCTTAGCTCAGCGCTGGCGTGAAGGGCAATAGAAAGTCGAGCGGCCCGACTGCACGATCCGGCGGATCGTGCAGTGCGCATGACCGGCCTCCCGGCAGGCCGGACAGCTCTCCCCCTCGCGGCCGTAGACCGCCCAGTTGTGCTGGAAATAACCCAGTTCGCCATCGGTGTGGACATAATCGCGCAGAGAGGAACCGCCCGCCTCGATTGCATCCGACAGCACGGACTTGACCCCTTCGACCAGCCGCACCGCGCGTCCGCCCGCGATGGTGTGGGCCGACCGGCGAGGGCTGATCCCGGCCCGCCACAGCGCCTCGCTAGCGTAGATATTCCCGATGCCGGCCACCAGATGCTGGTCCAGCAGGGCCGATTTCACCGGGGTCTGCCGCCCCTTGAGCGCGGCCGCGAGATATTCGGCGGAAAAGTCCTCCGACATCGGCTCGGGGCCCAACGCGGCCAGATGCGTGCTAGCCGCCTCGCCGCCCGGCGCGATCAGGTCCATGTACCCGAACCGGCGGGCATCGTTGAACACCACGCGGCCGCCGTCCTCGGTCTCGACCAGCACATGATCGTGCTTTTCGACCATCGCCCAGCCCGAGTTGTGCCCCGCCTGTCCAGAACTTGCACGGGCGCCGGGGGTGACCGTGAACCGGCCGGTCATTCCCAGATGTGCCAGCCAGGTCTCGCCGGAATCGAGCCGGATCAGGACGTATTTGGCGCGCCGCGCCACCTCGCGCACGGTGCGCCCGGTCAGGCGCTCGGCGAAACCCTCGGGCAACGGGAATCGCAGGTCCGGCCGGCGCGCCTCGGCGCGCGCGATCCGCTTGCCTTCCAGCGCGGGGCGCAGGCCGCGGACGACGGTTTCGACTTCGGGGAGTTCGGGCATGACCGCAATCTTGTGCGACGATCCGCAAAGCCGCTCAAGCCCTCTTTCACACCATTTTCACATGCGACGATAAGCGCTTGGGAACAGGCGGCTTTTCTTTTGGCGCGCCCGCCCCTCCTCCGATATGTTCCCTGCGCTATGCCCGAACCTGGCTCCACATCGGCGCAAGACACCACCCATTTCGGCTTCGAGGACGTCCCCGTCGCCGAAAAGAGCGCGCGCGTGCGTGACGTATTTTCGTCTGTGGCCCGCAATTACGACCTGATGAACGACCTGATGAGCCTGGGCGTCCACCGCGCTTGGAAGGCCGCGTTCGTCAACCGCATCTCCATGCGCCCGGGCATGTCCTTTCTGGACGTGGCCGGCGGGACGGGGGATATCGCCTTCCGCATCCGCGACGCAGCGCCGGCGGACACCCGCATCACCGTCTGCGACATCAATGCCGACATGCTGCGGGTCGGCAAGGCACGCGCCGCCGACAAGGGCATCCTCGAGCACGATGGCGGCATCCGCTGGATCTGCGGTGACGCGGAAGCGATCCCGGCCCCGGATTCCACCTTCGACGCCTATACGATCGCCTTCGGCCTGCGCAACGTCACCAACATCCCGGCGGCCCTGTCGGAGGCGTGCCGGGTGCTGCGGCCGGGCGGGCAGTTTCTGTGCCTGGAGTTCAGCCGGGTCGTGCTTCCGGTCCTCGACGAGATCTACGACCGCTATTCCTTCTCGGTCCTGCCCCAGCTCGGCCGCTGGGTCGCGCGGGACGAGGCCGCCTACCGCTACCTCGCCGAAAGCATCCGCAAGTTCCCCGACCAGGACACGCTGGCCGGGATGATCGCCGAGGCCGGGCTGGAACAGGTGAAGGTCCAGAACCTGTCGGGCGGCATCGCGGCAATCCACTCCGCGCGCCGGATCTGAATCCATGCTGCGCCCGGTCCGCAACGTCTTCCGCCTGATCGGAATCGCGCGCACGCTTGCGCGATATGACGCGCTGTTCCCGGCCCAGTGGTTCCCGGCCACCGGCGGGCTGGTGTTCGCGGCGAAGCTCCTTTCCGGCTTCCGAACCGCGCCGGAAGTGCGCGGCCTGCGGCCTGGCGAGCGCCTTGCCCACGCGCTCAGGGCGCTGGGGCCCAGCTTCATCAAGTTCGGCCAGATGCTGAGCACCCGGCCCGACCTCGTGGGCGAGACCATCGCCAATGACATGTCCTCGCTGCAAGACCGCCTGCCGCCCTTTTCCAGCAGCGAAGCTCGTTCCGCGCTGGAAGCGGAATTCGGCCGGTCCGTCGACGACCTGTTCGAGAGTTTCGACGACACGCCCGTGGCCGCCGCATCGATCGCCCAGGTGCACAAGGCCCGCGTGCTGCAACCCGTCCCGCCCGGGGAAGGTGAAGACGCCGGTGAAGCAACAGACCGCTGGGAGACCGCCACCGTCGCCGTGAAGATCCTGAGGCCGGGCATCGAGAGGGCCGTCGCGCGCGACCTGGAGCTGTTCCGCTGGATCGCCGAGGTCGCCGAGCAGACCCAGCCGCGCCTGCGCCGCCTGAAGCCGGTCGCGGCAGTCGAGACCTTCGCGAACAGCCTGAGCTGGGAGATGGACCTGCGCATGGAAGGCGCAGCGGCCTCCGAACTGCGCGGCAACTTCGAGGACGACCCGCTTTATGTCGTCCCGGCCGTCGACTGGAAGCGCACAGGCCAGCGGGTGCTGACCACCGAATGGATCGACGGCATCCGGATCCACGATGTGGACGACCTGATCGCTGCCGGTCACGACCTCGAGGCCATCGTCACCAAGGCGTCGGAATCCTTTTTCCTTCAGGTGTTTCGTGACGGTTTCTTCCATGCCGACATGCACCCCGGGAACGCCTTCGTGCGCGCCGACGGAGCGCTGTGTGTGGTCGATTTCGGGATCGTGGGGCGAATCGACCGCCCGACACGCTATTTCCTGGCCGACATGCTGCTGGGCTTCATCACCGGCGACTATGCGCGCGTTGCCGACGTGCACTTCCAGGCGGGCTACATCCCGCCGGGCACCGACCGGGACATGTTCCAGCAGGCGATCCGCGCCATCGGTGAGCCCATCCTCGATCGCCCGCCGAACCAGATCTCGATCGCCCGCCTGCTCGCCCAGATGTTCCAGGTCTCCGAACGCTTCCACATGGAGGCCCAGCCCCAACTCCTGCTGCTGCAGAAGACCATGCTGGTCGCGGAAGGCGTGGGCCGCCGCCTCGCGCCTGAACTCAACATGTGGCAGCTCGCCCTGCCGCTGATCGAGGGATGGATGCGCGAGCATCGCGGGCCGGAGGCCCGGCTCGCCGAGATCACGGCGGATGCCATTCTCGGCCTCCAGCGTCTCCCTGAGGCGGCCCGCGCCGTCGAACGGGCCGCCACGACCCTGGCCGAAGGCCGCCTTTCGCTGGATTTGCGCCACAACGCACGGCCACGCTGGCCGATCTGGCTGGCCATTACGGTCACTGCGGCGCTGGCGCTGGCTGCGATCCTCGACTGAGGGTTCGGCGCGGGCTGGCCGAACGCGTGTTCGGGACTATCTAATTACAGGAATTATCCGTAGATTACGGTATCGCCCCGGAAACGGGCGCAACATTGTGGAGTATTCCCAATGCTGCACGGCAAAAGGATCCTGCTGATCGTCAGCGGCGGCATTGCCGCGTACAAGAGTCTGGATTTGATCCGGCGCCTGCGTGAGCGCGGCGCGGCGGTGCGCTGCGTGCTGACGCGCGCAGGCACACAATTCGTCACGCCGCTGTCCCTGTCGGCGTTGAGCGAGAACAAGGTCTATACGGACATCTTCTCCCTGACCGACGAAGCGGAAATGGGGCACATCCAGCTCTCGCGCGACGCGGACCTGCTGCTGGTCGTCCCCGCATCGGCGGATATCCTGGCCAAGATGGCCCAAGGGCTGGCCGACGACCTGGCCACCACGGCGCTGCTGGCCACGGACAAGGCGGTGATGGCTGCCCCGGCCATGAATGTGCGCATGTGGACCCATCCCGCAACCCGGGCGAACATCGAGACCCTGCGGTCGCGCGGTGTCCATTTCGTCGGCCCCAACGAGGGCGACATGGCCTGCGGCGAGTTCGGGCCGGGCCGCATGGCCGAGCCGAGCGAGATTGCCGACGCAGTTGCGGATTTTTTTGACTTGAGCGCGCCGCTTGCGGGCCGCCGGGCGCTCGTCACCAGCGGCCCGACCCACGAAGCCATCGACCCCGTGCGCTATATCGCCAACCGGTCTTCCGGCCGACAGGGCCATGCCATCGCGACGGCGCTCGCACGGCGCGGCGCCAGGACGACCCTCGTCTCGGGCCCGACCAACCTGCCCGATCCGGCTGGTGTCGAGGTGATCCATATCGAGAGCGCGCGTGACATGCTGGCCGCGTGCGAACGCGCGTTGCCAGCCGATGTCGCCGTCTGCGCAGCCGCCGTCGCAGACTGGCGCGTGGCGAAGGAAGCCAGCGAGAAGCTGAAGAAGAACGGCGCCGTGCCACCGGCGCTCGAAATGGCGGAAAACCCGGACATCCTGGCCACCCTCTCCGCGACGGCGAACACCCGCCCGGCGCTGGTCATCGGTTTCGCGGCCGAAACCGAGAATGTGGTCGAGTACGCCCGCGCCAAGCTGGCCCGCAAGGGATGCGACTGGATTCTCGCCAATGACGTCTCTCCCGAGACCGGCACCTTCGGCGGGAGCGACAACACCATCCACCTCGTCTCCGCGGATGGCGTGGAAGACTGGCCGCGCATGTCCAAGTCGGACGTTGCAGAACGGCTGGCCGACCGCATCACCGCCGCGCTGGGAGCCGCAGAATGACAGTGTCCGTTTCCGTCACCCGCCTGCCCCATGGTGCCGACCTCGAACTCCCGGGATATGAGACCGATGATGCCGCAGGCATGGACCTGCGCGCCGCCGTCGAGGCCGACATGGAGATTGCGCCCGGCGCACGGGCACTGGTCCCGACCGGGCTCGCCATTGCGCTCCCCTCCGGATACGAGGCGCAGGTTCGCCCCCGTTCCGGCCTGGCGCTGCGCAATGGCATCTCGCTGGTCAACAGCCCCGGCACGATCGACGCCGATTACCGCGGCGAGGTGGGCGTGATTGTTATCAACCACGGGGATGAGCCTTTCACCGTCACCCGGGGCATGCGGATCGCCCAGATGGTTGTCGCCCCGGTGACCCAGGCCGCATGGCTGGAAGTCGACACGTTGCCTGACACCGCGCGCGGCGCGGGCGGCTTCGGCTCGACCGGCACCGACACCGCAAAGCGAGGCGCGTAGTTTCATGTTCCGGCTGTCGCGAAAGACCCTCTTTGCCATCGAGGCGGTGCTCGATATCGCCTACCACTCCTCGGCCAGTCCGGTGCAAAGCAGAGAGATCACGCGCCGCCAGGGCATTCCCCGGCGCTATCTCGAACAGGTGCTGCAGAACCTCGTGCGTTCGGGCGTGCTGACAGGCGTGCGCGGGCCGCGCGGCGGCTACAGGCTGGCGCGCGAACGCCGGCGCATCACGCTGGCAGATATCGTCGAGGTGATCGATGAGATGGAAGCGCGCTCGGACCCGATCGAGGAGACCGACGGCTCACCGCTCGGTATAAATGTTGTCCGCCCTCTGTGGCGGCAACTCTCGGAAGACTGCATGGCACGTCTCGCGGAGACCACAATCCAGGACCTTTGCGCCCAGGCGCGGGAGTCCGGGATCGAGAGCGAGGAAGCCGGTCGTCACGACTACACAATCTGAAACGCCCAAAACAAAAACGAGACCCGAAATGTCCAACGATATAAACTTGGAATTCCGAGGGAAAATCTACGATTCCGTCGTCGACACCATCGGCGCAACACCGCTCGTCCGGCTGGGCCGCCTTGCCGAGAGCGAGGGCTGCAAGGCCGACCTGCTCGCCAAGCTGGAATTTTTCAATCCGCTCGCCTCGGTCAAGGACCGCATAGGCAATGCGATGATCGCCGCCGCCGAGGCAGAAGGCAGGATCGGGCCGGGCTCCGTCATCGTTGAGCCAACGTCGGGCAACACGGGCATTGCGCTGGCCTTTGTCTGCGCCGCGCGCGGTTACCGCTGCATCCTCGTGATGCCGGACTCCATGTCCCAGGAGCGCCGCAAGATGCTGGCCCTGCTGGGTGCGGAACTGGTGCTGACCCCGGCTGCCGAACGCATGCCGGGCTCAATCGCCAAGGCGCAGGAGATCGTGGATTCGACCGAAGGCGCGATCATGCTGCAGCAGTTCCAGAACCCTGCGAACCCGGAAGTCCATCGCAACACCACTGCCGAGGAAATCTGGATCGACACCGACGGCGGCGTCGATGTGCTGGTCTCAGGTGTCGGCACCGGTGGCACGATCACGGGCGTCGGCGAGGTCCTGAAGGCGCGCAAGCCGAGCGTCCACGTGGTGGCGGTCGAGCCCGAGGACAGCGCCGTCCTGCAGGGCGGCCCGGCGGGCCCGCACATGATCCAGGGCATCGGAGCGGGCTTTATTCCCGAGACCCTGAACGTCGAGGTCTATGACGAGATCCTGGGCATTGCCAACGAGACCTCGCTGGAGACCGCGCGCAAGTTGGCGCGCGTCGAGGGCATTCCGGTGGGCATCTCCTCTGGCGCGGCGATCGCGGCGGCGCTGGAGGTCGGCGCGCGTGACGAGATGGCCAGCAAGCAGATTGTCATCATCGTGCCGTCCTTCGCCGAACGCTACCTGTCGACGGCGCTTTTCGAGGGAATCTAGGAGCGCCAGAAGCGTGGGGTCAGCAGCACGAGCACGGTGAACAGCTCGAGCCGGCCCAGCAGCATTCCGACGCACAGCACCCATTTTGCGGCGTCGGGCAGGCTGGAGAAATTCCCGGCCGGCCCGACGATGTTGCCCAGTCCCGGGCCGACATTGGCGATCGCCGTGGCCGCCGACGAAATGGCGGTCACCGGATCGAGGCCAAGCTCGGTCAGCACCAGCGCGATAATCGCCGCCGCGAGGAAGTAGAGGAACGAGAAGGCGATCACCGACTGGGGAACGTCCTCGGGGATGGGCTTGCCGTCATACAGCATCGGCACCACGGCATTGGGCGAGAGCAGGTTGATCATCTGCGCCCGGAAAATCCGGAACAGCACGATGAACCGGAACATCTTCAGCCCGCCCGATGTTGAGCCGGTGCAGCCGCCCACAAAGGTCAGCAGGAAGAACATCGAGACGGCGAACCCGCCCCATGCGGCATAGTCGTCGGAGGCGAAGCCCGTGGTGGTCACCACGGAGGTGACGTTGAACGCGGTGTGCCGCAGGGCATCCAACAGGGGCATATCGGCGCGCACGGCAAGCCAGGCCGTGAGCACGAGGGTTGAGACCCCGAGGATCGCCAGCAAGAGGCACAGCTGGGCGCTTTAGAAGAATTCACGGAAATGCCCGCCGCAGGCCCGGATATACAGCACGAACGGGAGGGCGCCGCTGATCATGAACACGGTCCCGGCCCATTGCGCGCCTGCGCTGAAGGCCCCCATGGAACCGTCGCTCGTGGAATAGCCCGCGGTCGGGATGGTTGTCATGGCATGGGCCAGTGCGTCGAAAACGCTCATTCCGGCCAGCGTGTAGCAAATGGCGCAGGCAATGGTGAGGCTGAGATAGACAAGCGAGACCGTGCGGGCGACCTGGCTCGCCCGGGGCAACATCTTTTCCGATTGTTCGGAGGATTCCGTCTGGAAGAGCTGCATGCCGCCAACCCGCAGGATCGGCAGGACCGCGATGGCCGTCACGATGATGCCGATGCCCCCGATCCACTGCAGCACCGCACGCCACATGAGCAGCACAGGGTCCATGGAATCGAGGCCGGCCAGCACGGTCGAGCCGGTCGTGCTCATGCCGGACAGGGATTCGAAATAGGCGTCCGTGTAGCTGATATCGAGATCGGAAAAGAACAGCGGCAGGGCGGCAAAGGCCGGAATGATCGTCCACGCGCAGGTCGTCAGCAGGAACCCCTGGCGCACGTCCAGATTGCTGATCGGGCGTCAGTTGGACACGACTGCCAGGCCGCCCACGAAGATCGAAAGCAGTGCGGCCAGCAGGAACGCATCCGCATTGCCCGCGCCGATGCTCCAGTCCACCAGCGCGAACAGCCCGGCCAGCATTGCTTCGCCCATGACGAGCAAGCCGACAATCAGGAAAACTGGGACAAAATCCGGAAACCGCATGGCAATCCGCAAGTCCGTGCGCGGCACCTGTCCGGAGTACGGTTCCGGCCACTGCCGCCATTCCTTTGACACATGTGGGCGCTTATCGGAATAGTGTCGCTGCAATGGAACTCAGCGAGGAACAGTTTCACCGCTATGCCCGCCACCTCATTCTCGACGAGGTCGGGGATGAGGGGCAGGAAAAACTCCTGTCCTCGCGCGTCCTCGTGGTCGGCGCGGGCGGGCTTGGTGCGCCCTTGCTCATGTATCTCGCCGCAGCCGGGGTGGGGACACTCGGCATCGTCGACGACGACGAGGTCGACTTGACCAACCTGCAGCGCCAGATCGTTCATGCAACGGATGCAGTTGGGCGGAAAAAGACCGAATCTGCAAAGGCTACGCTCGCCTCTCTGAACCCCGGCATCAATGTCGTTCTGCATGATGCTCGACTCGATCGCAAAAATGTCGCGGACCTGACTTCAGGGTATGACCTCGTCGCCGATGGTTCCGACAACTTCGAGACGCGGTACGCCCTCAACGACGCCTGCTATCTCTCTGGAATCCCTCTGGTTGCGGCCGCCATGCTGCGTTTCGAGGGCCAGCTCTTCACGTTCCGGCGCAATGATGCGGCGCCAACGGCCTGCTACCGGTGCATCTTTCCGGAAATCCCGCCGCCGGACATGGTGCCGCGCTGCGAAGAAGCGGGCATCCTCGGCGCGCTGGCCGGTGTCATGGGATCGCTCCAGGCCTCCGAAGTCCTGAAAGAGCTGTTGGGCCTCGGCGACAGCATGGCCGGGCGGATGCTGATGTACGATTCCCTCGCCACCGGCTTCCACACCATCGCGGTGCCCCACAACCCGGGCTGCGAATTGTGCGGCGACAATCCCTCGATCCTGTCGGTGGCGGCACCCGGGGTCGCGGCGTGAACCGCACGTTGGCCGCGGCGATTGTTCCGGCCATGACGCATCTCCGGCGTTGCGCCCTGCTGATCGCGCTCCTGTGCGGACCGGCGTCATTCGCCTGCGCGGCACCTGCCGATGGTCCGCCAGCATATTCTCCGCCCGCCTATCCGCCGCCGGGACATTTACGGGTCTTCGACGACCGGATGGCCGACGAGATGGAATTCCGGCGCAAGCATGCCGAGCGCGCCGGCCAGACCGACCAGGCCGTCGACATGACCTGGCGTCTCAGTTACCGGATCCGGCAGGTCTGGGGCCCGAGCCAGTCGATCCAGTGGTCGCTGTACACCGGGGTGGCCCGGCTCTGGCATGCAGCAGGTGCCCATGACCGGGCTCTGGCCGCGCTGGAACGGGTGCAGATCGACCTGTCGGGCGCGTTCTGGTTTGATGATTTCGAGCGCGCGGCGCTGTCGCTCTACATGGCCCTTGTACACGCCGACGCGGCGAACGATGCAAAGGCCGAGGCCGAATTCCGCCACGCCTTCACGCTCGCCGAACGCTCGCGCGACATCACCAAGGAAGACATGCAGTGTTTCCGGGTCCGGTTTGCGGAGGTTCTGGGGCGCAGCGGCAAGACGACGGAAGCGGAGATCCAGCAGCGGCTTGCTTCCGGGAACACGGCCAACGCCGGACCCGGCTGTGATTGGCGGCTCTAGGCCGCCGGGGCCGGAACCGGCAGCTAGAACATCAACTCCAGCACCCGGTCGGGCGGTGTATGGCCGTCGACGAAGGTGCGAATATTGACCAGCACCTTCTCACCCATTTCCTGCCGGCCCTCGACCGTGGCGGAGCCGAGGTGCGGCAACAGTACGACATTGTCGGCAGCCATCAGGCGCGGGTCCACGGCGGGTTCGTGCTCGAATACGTCCAGGCCGGCGCCGGCGATCCTGCCGGCCTCGATCAGGTCACCCAGCGCGGCCTCGTCGATCACCTCGCCGCGCGAGGTGTTCACCAGGTAGGCATGGGGCTGCATCAATTCGAGCCGGCGGCGCGAGAGCAGATGGAAGGTTGCCGGTGTGCGCGGGCAGTTTACGGAGACGATGTCGACCCGCGCAAGCATCTGGTCGAGCGATTCCCAGTAAGTTGCTTCCAGTTCGCTCTCGATGTCCGGATGGACCGGACGCCGGTTGTGATAGTGAACGTGCAGCCCGAAGCCTCGTGCGCGGCGCGCCAGCGCGGTGCCGATCCGGCCCATGCCGACAATCCCGAGGCGCTTGCCCCAGATGCGCCGCCCGGGAAGCTGGGTCGGTGACCATCCGGCCCAGTCGCCCGAACGGATCAGACGCTCACCCTCGGGCAGACGGCGGGGCACAGCAAGAATCAGCGCCATGGTCATGTCCGCCGTGTCCTCAGTCAGGACACCCGGGGTGTTGGTGACGGTGATGCCGCGTTCGCGGGCCGCCGGAAGGTCGATGTTGTCGACTCCGTTGCCGTAGTTGGCGATCAGCTTCAGGCGGTCACCAGCCCGGGCAATCAGGTCGGCCGTGATGTGGTCGGTGACCGTCGGCACGAGGACATCGCATGCCTGCATCGCAGCCACCAGCGCGTCGTTGTCCATCTTGACGTCGTCGAAGTTGAAGCGCGCATCGAACAGCTCCATCATCCGGGCCTCGATCGCCTCGGGAAGCTTGCGTGTCACAAAGACGACCGGTTTCTGGCTGTTCATGATCCGCCCGGAAATCGAAGATACCGAAGGCGCATCAGGGGCACGCCGACGTCTTCGATTATCGCGGTTGGCCATGCGCGCGCAAGCGCCGCAATCAGCTTGTCACGCTTGACCCCCGCCCCGGCGTTCGATAGACGGCGGGACATGCCCGCCTCGCGTTTCCTCACGCCGTTGATGGTCCTCGCCGTGCTTCTCGCAAGCATCGCCGGCGCAGTACCGGCCTCCGCCCAGGTCAACGACGCGGCCGCCGCACCCAACCCGTCGGGCCTGCCGATTCCCCGCTGGGTCAGCATCCGCGCCGCGGAGGTGAACCTGCGAACGGGTCCCGGCGCGCGCTACCCCATCGACTGGGTCCTGCAACGCAAGAGCCTGCCTGTCGAGGTCGTGGGGGAATTCGAGAACTGGCGCAAGATCCGCGCCCGCGACAACACGGAAGGCTGGGTCCACAAGTCGATGCTGTCGGGCCAGCGGACCGCAACCGTGACCGTGGCGCGGGCCCGTATCCTGTCCGGGCCGGAATCGCGCGCACCGGTTGCTGCTTTTGTCGAGGAGGGCGTGACGGTAATGCTTGAATCCTGTGAGGCCGACTGGTGCGATGTGGCGATCCCGACCCACGGCGTGAAGGGTTGGATTCCCCGGGCCGCCCTCTGGGGCCTGCATGACGGCGAAGTCCTGGAACGCTAGGCACGGAACTCTGGCCGCCGGTGAAACGCCGGGCTCGGGCGCTCATCTTTCATTCACCATAAATCAGGGGGTTATCTAGTTATCCCCATGATTCACATTATTTTCCACATCTTCGCGCACACCCGTAAGGTATTGATTCCGAATAATTCAGGCCTCAGGCGTCGAAATCACCCGAGAGTTCGGCCCGAACCGCCTCGGGCAGCAGGGTCATGTGGCCGTATGCCGGGTGCGTGAACCCGAGCGTGACCTCGGTTCCTTCGGCAGAAAATTTCGCGGCCTGTTCATCGGTGAAGGGAAAATGGATGAACTGCACGGAACTGGCTTTGCCATCCGCATTCGTGCGGTCGACATCGGCTTCCGGCACGCCGGTAACCGTCTCGCCGGCGAACTTCATGAACGCGGTCTCCTCGACCCCGCCCAGCTTTGCCAGCACCATCTTGCGACGCACCTCGTCATCGATCTCGAACATGACTGTCGCGACAAGCTCGCGACCGTTCGGGATGAGTGGATTGTAGGCTGACAGTTCGTCGGCGATCTGCTCCTCGCCCCCGCGCTCGATGAACAGCATCTCGTGCACCTGGTGCCACATGGTCTCGTAGCACTCGAAATAGGCGGTTGCGTAGGGGCCGATATCGACCCGGCGGTTTCTCTTGCGGGCGACAATTTCGGAACGCCGCGCCTTCCGGGTGCTGTTGTACTCCGCCATATCGAGGATGTCGTCGCGGGTGATTTCGCGTTTTGCAGACATGTGATCCGACTTTCTTCCTTTGGGCAGGATCAGGTGGTGATCTCGGGGGCCAGGCCGTAGGCCATCGCAAACAACTCGACCGGATGATAGGTACGCGCCGGTGCGCGCTCGCCTTCATCAAGCTGCTTCTCGATCCCCTGCAGGATGTGGTCGGCGGCCAGCGGGCATTCGGACGCGATGTAACGTGCCTCCTTGGCCTGGCGTGCGACCGGACGCCCCACCTTAATGGCGACGTCGAAGTTCTCCTTCATCACGCCCCATGAGCCGCCATGTCCCGAGCAACGCTCGATCACCTTCAGGTCGGCGCCGGGGATCAAACGCAGCATTTCCGCGGCTTTCTGGCCCATATTCTGTGCCCGCGCATGGCAGGCAAGATGCAGCGCGACCGGATCCGGCAGTGCGCCCAGCCCGTCGGCCAGGCCTTCCTTTTTCGCGATGTCGACGATGTATTCGGTGACATCGCGGGTTGCGCGCGAGAGGGCGGCGACATCCTCATCGTCCGGCACGATCAGAGGCCATTCGAACTTCATCATCAGGGCGCAGGACGGTGTCAGTGCGATGATGTCGTGGCCCTCGTCGATCCTGGGGCGAAATGCCTTGGCGACGGTCTTTGCATATTCGGCCACATCCTCGAGCAGGCCCTGCTCCAGTTGCGGCATGCCGCAGCAATGGGGATGCATCGCCGTGGTCTCGACACCGTTCTGCGCCAGGATTCGCTGGGCCAGGACGCCGGTGTCGGGCTTGTTGTAGTTCACGAAGCAGGTGGCATAGAGCACCGCCTTGCGGCCATAGGCCGGCGCCGAGGCGTTCACCGTCGGCGGGTGGTTGTCCGCCTGCGCGACAAACGTCTTCGACGTCGGCACGAATTCCGGCAGGTCGGCGTCGCGGTGAATCCCGGCGACGGATTCCATCACCGGGCGTGTCAGGCCGTTGCCGCATTTCGACGCCCAGTTGGCTAGCCCCGCCACCTTGCCGGCGAGCCGGCCGTTGCGGTCCGTCTGAATCAACTGCTTTTCGTTCCACGGCACCCCGTCGCGCTTCGCCTCGACGGCGCGGTAACGCAGCATCAGGTGCGGGAAATCCAGGTCGAACTCGTGCGGCGGCACATAGGGGCACTTGGTCATGAAGCACATGTCGCAGAGCGTGCAGGCATCCACGACCGGCTTGAAATCGGCGCTGGAGACGGAATCGAGTTCGCCCGTGTCCGATTCGTCGATCAGGTCGAACAGGCGGGGGAAGGAATCGCAGAGATTGAAGCAGCGGCGGCAGCCGTGGCAGATGTCGAAGACCCGGCGCAATTCCTCGTCGAGCTTCGCCTCGTCGTAGAAATCGGCCTCATGCCACGCGATGGGATGGCGTGTCGGCGCATCGAGGCTGCCTTCACGCGGAGTTTCGGGGTTTCCCTGGCTGGAGTCGCTCATCTTCACCGCCCTTTCCTTCGCACGCCGGATGCATCTTCCCTGACGCCCGGCACTGCCGTGTCCGGCCGGGCCTTCCGGAACAAAATGTCATCAAACGAAGCCGGGGCCGCGGCATCCGCGAACGGGATGCGCGATGCGGCCCCGGAAACCCGTTTAGTCGAGGTCGTCGAGCGCCTTCTGGAAGCGGCCGGCGTGGCTCTTCTCGGCCTTCGCGAGCGTCTCGAACCAGTCGGCGATCTCGTCGAAGCCTTCGTCACGCGCCGTGCGGGCCATGCCCGGGTACATGTCGGTGTACTCGTGGGTCTCACCGGCAACGGCGGCGGCGAGGTTCGCGGAGGTGCCGCCGATCGGCAGGCCGGTGGCCGGGTCGCCGCTTTCCTCAAGGAACTCGAGATGGCCGTGGGCGTGGCCGGTCTCACCTTCCGCGGTGGAGCGGAAAACGGCGGCGACGTCGTTGTAGCCCTCAACGTCCGCCTTCTGGGCGAAATAGAGGTAGCGGCGGTTCGCCTGGCTTTCGCCCGCGAACGCTTCCTTCAGGTTGTCTTCGGTCTTGGATCCCTTGAGCGCCATCACACGTCTCCTTGTGCCCCTGTTCGGGCTGTTTGAGTTTGCATACCTTGGAACCCTTGGTGGAACCTCGGGCCAGTGTCACAAGCACAATATGGCCCATGCAAAAGACACGAGTCAACAGTTTGGAAAAATTCCAAACTTACTCAAAGGTCATTGTGACAATTGGATTTATTGAGAACGATTATCACCCGCACGCCGCAGGCGCACGATCACGTCGACCCGTGTGACTTCCGCATCCACCGGCGCGTCGGGCAGGGTTGCCAGCTCGATCGCATCGCGCGGGATATCCTTCAGCGCACCGTCCTCCTCATAGAAGAAGTGGTGGTGCTCATCGATATTCGTGTCGAAATAGGACCGGCCGGGCGAGACCACGACCTCGCGCAGCAGGCCGGTGTCGGTGAACTGGTTGAGGGTGTTGTAGACCGTCGCCAGGGACACCTTGATGCCGTGCGAGATAGCCTCGTCATGCAGCTGTTCAGCCGTTACATGGCGGTCGCCCGCGTCAAACAGGAGCTTGCCCAGCGCCAGACGCTGGCGCGTCGGCCGCAGGCCCGCATCCTTTAAACGTCGCAGTGTCTGTGAAAAGGGCCGGTCCGACCCCTCGGGACGTACATTGCTCATGGCACAAATATGGCGCATCGCGTCCAAATGTAAAGATGAATCTCTCGAAGAAAATTCACAACGCCATGAAATCAAACAAACAATGTTGTACTCGCATAAGGCTGTACCACAGCCGATCTGCGTGGAAATCCGGGCCGTTATGCATGCCATATGCAGGGAATCATTGCGCAATCATGTATTCTCGCCAAATTGCGGACAGAGCCGCGAACACCTGATAGAACGTTCCGGCAATAAAACAAGATAACGGCCGCCCCGCCGGCGGCATCTGGTGGCGAGAATAGCGGGTATGGACGGTTTCACGCAAAAGTCGAGCTTCTCCTTCGAAGACCTGATCGAGTGCGGACACGGCAAGTTGTTCGGCCCCGGCAACGCGCAGTTGCCGCTGCCGCCGATGCTGATGTTCGACCGGATCACCGAGATTTCCGACGACGGCGGCGCGCACGGCAAGGGCCTCATCGTGGCCGAGCTCGATATCAAGGAAGACCTCTGGTTCTACCCCTGCCACTTCGAGGGCGACCCGATCATGCCGGGCTGCCTCGGTCTGGACGCCCTGTGGCAGATGCTGGGCTTCTACCTCGGCTGGCTCGGCCTGCCGGGCCCCGGCCGCGCGCTGGGCGTCGGCGAGGTGAAATTCGCCGGCGAGGTCAAGCCGTCGGGCACCCTGCTGCGCTACCAGGTGGATGTGCAGAAGGTTCTCAAGCGCGGCTTCGCGATCGCGGTCGCCGACGGCAAGGCCGAACTGGACGGCGAGACCGTCTACACCACCGCCGGCCTGCGCGTCGGCCTGTTCCCGCCCTCTGACAAGGAGGCCAAATGAGCGCCAACGGCCTGCGCCGGGTCGCCGTTACGGGACTCGGCATCGTCTCCCCCATCGGCTCGAACGCCGGTGAAGTGATCGAGAGCCTGCGCGCCGGGCGCTCGGGCATCGTCAAGAGCGACGTCTATGAGGAAATGGGCTTCCGTTCCCATGTCCACGGCGCGCCGAATGTCGATTTCGAGGAACATATTGACCGCAAGCTGCGCCGCTTCATGGGCGACGGCGCGGCCTATGGCTACATTGCCATGCAGGAGGCCATCGCCGATTCGGGCCTGTCCGACGCCGAAATCCGGTCCGAACGCACCGGCCTCGTGGCCGGCACGGGCGGCCCGTCCACCTCGGCCCAAGTCGCCGCGGCCGACACGGCCCGCGAGAAGGGCCCGAAGCGCGTCGGCCCCTATGCGGTGCCCAAGGCCATGTGCTCGACCCTGTCGGCCAATCTTTCGACCGCCTTCGGCATGCGCGGCCTCAGCTACTCGATCAGCTCCGCCTGCTCGACGAGCGCGCACTGCATCGGCAACGGCGCAGAACTGATCCAGATGGGCAAGCAGGACATCGTCTTCGCGGGCGGCGCGGAGGAACTCCACTGGTCGCTGTCCGTCCTGTTCGACGCGATGGGCGCGCTGTCGTCCAACTACAACGACACGCCCGAGCGCGCCTCGCGTCCCTATGACGCCAACCGCGACGGCTTCGTGATCGCCGGCGGCGGCGGCATGGTGGTCCTCGAGGAGCTTGAGCACGCCAAGGCGCGCGGCGCGAAGATCTATGCCGAACTGGTGGGCTACGGCGCCACCTCGGACGGCGTCGACATGGTCGCCCCCTCGGGCGAGGGCGCGGTGCGCTGCATGAAAATGGCGATGGCCGGGCTGGGCAACCGGTCGGTCGACTACATCAACGCCCACGGCACCTCGACCCCGGTCGGGGACATGGTGGAACTCGGCGCGATCCGCGAGGTCTTCGGTGACGAGCGCCCGAAGGTCTCGTCCACAAAGTCGCTCACCGGCCACTCGCAGGGCGCCACCGGCGCCCATGAAGCGATCTATTCGTTGCTTATGCTGGACAACGACTTCGTCGCGGCTTCGGCCAATATCGAGACCCTCGACCCCGAGGCCGGAGACGCGGCCATCGTGACCGAGCGGATCGACAACGCCGGCCTCAACTGCGTCATGTCGAACAGCTTCGGCTTCGGCGGCACCAACGCATGTCTCGCTTTCCAGCGCTTTGACGGATAACCCCATGGCAGACGCACGTGCACCCTCTCCGGAGCCCCGCCCCGTGACCCGGCAACCCACGATCACCGATCCCGCCGACGACGCCGCACCGGTGTCCGGCACCCTGATGGCCGGCAAGCGCGGCCTCATCATGGGGGTAGCGAACGACCACTCCATCGCCTGGGGCATCGCGCGCGCCGCGGCCGCCCAGGGCGCGGAACTGGCCTTCACCTACCAGGCAGATTCCTTCGCGCGCAGGGTCGGCCCGCTGGCCGAATCCGTCGGCGCCTCGACCATGGTCCAGTGCGACGCCGCCGACATGGCGAGCCTCGACACCGCCTTTGACGCGATCGCCAAGACCTGGGACTCGCTGGACTTCGTGGTCCACGCGATCGCCTATTCCGACAAGGAAGAGCTGAAGGGCCGGTACATGAACACGACCCAGGAGAACTTCCTGCGGACGATGAACATCTCCTGCTACTCCTTCACCGCCGTCGCCCAGCGCGCCGCCGCGATGATGAACGGCACAGGCTCACTGCTGACGCTGACCTATCACGGCGCCCAGGCCGTCATGCCAAACTACAACGTCATGGGTGTCGCCAAGGCTGCGCTTGAAGCCTCCGTGCGCTACCTCGCTTCGGACCTCGGCCCCGACGGGGTGCGGGTCAACGCGATCTCCGCCGGCCCGATGCGCACGCTGGCGGGCTCAGCGGTCGGCTCGGCCCGGCAGGTCTACAACTACAACCGCGAGGTCGCGCCCTTGCGCCGCAACGTGGTGCTGGACGATGTGGGCGGCGCGGGCCTTTACCTGCTGTCCGAACTGTCCAAGGCCGTGACCGGCGAGATCCACTATGTCGACTGCGGCTTCAACGCCATCGGCATGCCGGACCCGGCAGCACCGAAAGCCGACGCGGAATAGCTCCGCGCCGCCACCCGCATTTTTCTGCCTGAATTCCATGCCCCGGGGGCTGTTCCAAACGCCCCCGGACATGTAGCCTTTAACCGCCCGATACATGGCCTGTGACCGCATGAAAACGGCGGCGGCCTGGGGGCGGGTTGGGGAAACAAACCGGACAATACAATGACGGACACACAATACCTTGCGCCGGCAACGCTCGACGAGGCGGTCAGCGCCTTCGCCTCGGCAAACGGCGCGGCACGCATCCTGGCGGGCGGCACGGACCTGCTGGTCCAGATGCAGGCCGGCGTGGTCAAGCCGGGCCTGATCGTCGATGTGAAGAAGATCGGCGAGCTGACCTCGGTTGAGGAGACCGCCGATGGCGGCTTCATCGTGGGCGCAGCCGTCTCCGGCGCAAAGCTGGAGAAGCACCCGAATTTCGGCAGGGTCTGGCCGGGCGCGCTGGAAGGACTGAACCTGATCGGCTCCACCCAGGTGCAGGGCCGCGCATCCTTCGGCGGGAACCTGTGCAACGGCTCACCCGCTGCCGACAGCGTGCCGGGCCTCGTCGCCGCAGGCGCCGTCGCCACCATCCAGGGCCCGAACGGGCGCCGCGAAATGCCGGTCGAGGACATCCCCGCCGGCCCGGGCAAGACCAACCTCGCCCCGGGCGAGATCGTCGTCAGCTTCACCTTCCCGCCGCGCCCCGCGCATTCGGGTGATGCCTACCTGCGCATGATCCCGCGCACGGAAATGGACATCGCGGTGGTCGGCTGCGGCGTGAACCTGACCATGGACGGCAACACCTGCACGGCGGCCCGCGTGGCGCTGGGCGCGGTGGCCCCGACCGTGCGCCGGGTGCCCGACGCGGAAGCGGCGCTCATCGGCTCCACGCTGGATGACGCGGCCATCGAGGCCGCCGCGGCGGCCTGCTGCGCGGCGTGCAGCCCCATCAATGACAAGCGCGGCACCATCGCCTACCGCACCCAGGTAGCGGGCGTGTTGCTGAAGCGCACGACGGCCATCGCCGCCGAACGCGCAAAAGCCTAGAGGAGGATCGGACATGGCGAAGATCCACGTCACCACGACCATCAACGGCGAACCGGAGGAATTCCTCTGTGATCCCGCCGAGACCATGCTGGACGTCCTGCGCAACCGCCTGGGCCTGACCGGCGCGAAGGAAGGCTGTGCGACCGGCGACTGCGGCGCCTGCTCGATCACGCTGGACGGCACGCTTGTGTGCTCCTGCCTGATGCTGGCCGCCGAGGCCGAGGGCCACGAGATCGGCACCATCGAGGGCATGGCGGACGGCGACCACCTGCACCCGCTGCAGCAGAAATTCCTGGAGATGGCGGCCCTGCAGTGCGGCATCTGCACACCGGGCTTCCTGATCGCGGCCAAGGCGCTGCTGGAAGAGAACCCCGACCCGACCGAGACGGAAGTGCGCTTCTGGCTGGCGGGCAACCTGTGCCGCTGCACGGGCTATGACAAGATTATCCGCGCGGTGATGGACACCGCGGCCGAGATGCGGGAGGCAGCACAATGAACGAGATGTCCAACAAGTGGATCGGCAAGCGGACCATCCGCCCCGACGGCGTCGACAAGGTGACAGGCCGCGCGGCCTTCGCCGCGGACACCACCATGCCCGGCATGATCTGGGGCAAGGTGCTGCGTTCGCCGCACGCCCACGCGATCATCAAGTCGATCGACACCTCCAAGGCCGAGGCCCTGCAAGGCGTGAAGGCGGTGGTCACGGCGGCGGACATCGTGGACTTCCCGGTCGACACGCCCTACCCGCTGGGCATCCAGGACATGCGCTGGATGTGCCGCAACGTGATGGCACGTGAACGTGCCCTGTGGCACGGCCATGCCATCGCCGCGGTCGCGGCCATGTCGGAGGCGATCGCGGAGGAAGCCTGCGCGCTGATCGAGGTGGAGTATGAGGTCCTGCCCCATGCCATCGAGATCGACGACGCGCTGGCCGACGACGCACCGATCCTGCATCCGTGGATGGAGTTCAACGGCAAGCC
Organism: Alphaproteobacteria bacterium; assembly: GCA_038117045.1. GTDB lineage: Bacteria > Pseudomonadota > Alphaproteobacteria > UBA6615 > UBA6615 > JABJAG01. The sequence goes on from JAYOFE010000017.1 coordinate 66,038, forward strand.
GTCGAACATCGCGGGCACGCTGGAACACACCAAGGGCGACGTGGAGGCCGGTTTCGCCGAAGCCGACGTGATCGTCGAGGGCGAGTTCACCACGCGGCCCGTCCACCAGGGCTATATCGAGCCCCATGCCTGCCTGGTCTCGACGGCGGCGGACGGCAAGATGACCATCTGGTCGTCCAGCCAGGGCCAGTTCATGGTCCGCGCCATGACGTCGCTGCTGACGGGCATCCCGCAGTCGGATATCCGCGCGATCCCCGCCGAGATCGGCGGCGGCTTCGGCGGCAAGACCATCATCTACCTCGAGCCGCTGGCTGCCGTGCTGTCGAAGAAGTCCGGCCGCCCGGTGAAGATGGCGATGACACGCGAGGAGGTGATGCGCGCCTCCGGCCCGACCTCCGGCTCCAAGTCGAAGATCAAGATCGGCGCCAAGAAGGACGGCTCGATCACCGCGATCGAGGGCCTGTACTGGCTGCAGGCCGGCGGGCTGCCGGGTGCACCGGTTCGCGGCGCGGTCGGCTGCGCGCTCGCACCCTACGACATCCCCAACGGCCACACGTTCGGCTATGACGTGGTGTGCAACCGCTCCAAGGTCGCGGCCTACCGCGCGCCGGGTGCGCCCATCGGCGCCTTCGGCGTCGAGTGCCTGCTCGACGAGTTGGCCGAGAAGCTGGAGATGGACCCGCTGGACCTGCGGCTTAAAAACGCGGCCCAGGAAGGCACCAAGGCCGTGCACGGCCCGACCTACCCGCTGATGGGCTATGTGGAATCGCTGGAGGCCGCCAAGGCCCACGACCACTACAAGGCGCCGCTGGACCGCACCAAGTTCCAGGGCCGCGGCGTCGCGTCCGGCTTCTGGTTCAACGCGGGCGGCGAATCCTCCGCCCAGGTGAACATCACCGAGGACGGCAACGTGGTGGTCACGACCGGCCATCCGGATATCGGCGGCTCGCGCGCGGGCATCGCCAACATCTGCGCCGAGCTGCTGGGGATCGACTACAACCGCGTCTCCGTGCTGATCGGCGACACGGCGACCATCGGCTTCTCCAACCTGACCGGCGGCAGCCGCGTGCTGTTCGCCTCGTCCATGGTGGTGACGGAATCCACCCGAAAGGTGATCCGCACCCTGTGCGAGCTGGCCGCGAAGATCTGGGACATCGACCCCGATGCGGTCATCTGGGAAGACGGCGAGGCGCGCCCGGCGGGCGACAACGCCGGCCAGTTCGATCCGCTGTCGCTGGAGGAGCTGGCCTCGCGGGCCAATGAATCCGGCGGGCCGATCGGCGCGGGCACCCAGCTCAACACCACGGGCGCGGAGGGTGGCTTCGGCACCCATATCTGTGACGTGGAGGTCGACACCGAACTCGGCATCGTCCGGGTGCTGCGCTACACGGTCCTGATGGATGTGGGCCGGGCCATCCACCCCGCCTATGTCGAGGGGCAGATGCAGGGCGGCGCGGTGCAGGCTATCGGCTGGGCGCTGAACGAGGAATACGTCTACGACAAGGACGGCAAGGTCGATAACCCGAGCTTCCTCGACTACCGCATGCCGGTCGCCTCGGACCTGCCGATGATCGACACCTACATCATCGAGATTCCCAACCCGAAGCACCCGCAGGGCGTGCGCGGCGTGGGCGAGGTGCCGCTGGTGCCGGGCCTTTCCGCCGTACGCAACGCGGTCTATGACGCGCTGGGCATCCGGTTCAACGACCTGCCGCTGTCGCCGCCGCGCGTGCTGGCGGCAATGGGCGAGATGAAGCAGGCCGCCGAATAGGGCACTCCTTCACACCGAAACGCGAAGCGGCCCCGGAGCAATCCGGGGCCGTTTACTTTTCAACCTAGTCCAGTGCGTCGAGGATTTCGCGAAGCGCCTTGGTGCCCGATCCGCTGAACCGCTTGAGCAGCAGCCCGAGTTCCCGGTCGCCCACCTTCTCCGCCGCCGTCTCGAGCGGAAACCAGCGGCGCTTGCGCTCCCTGGCCTCCGGCCATTTCTGGAGCTCCTTGCGGACCAGAAGCGGGAAGACTGTCACCTGCGAGCTGACCGCGCGATGGTGGTCCACCTGCTTGAGGTAGCGGTAAGTGCCCAGCGCCTCATTCCCCGCCCGGCCTTTCACCCCGGCCTCCTCGAAGGCCTCGCGCGCCGCGCCCTCGGCCGCTGACTCATCGTCCTCGATCTGGCCCTTGGGCAGGATCCACCGCCCGTCCTGCCGCGAGGTGACGAGCAGCACGCGCAGGCGCGATCCGCTGCGTTTCACGGGCAGGGCAGCCGCCTGTTGCATGTAGGAGTTTTTCGGAATGACGGGCTGCCGGTCCGGGGTGGACACGAACGCCCATCATAGCGCACCGGCGCGACAGAATTGTTTCAGGGCCTGGAAAATCGGACTGGTCTGTCCCTCCGCCGACATGGCCGGACTAGTTCCGGCCATCCATGTCGGCGTTTCGCGCCGTGGTGTTCGTGGGGCCGATGGACGTGGATGCCCGCAACAAGTGCGGGCATGACACGATGGAAATGAAGGGACTGCCCCTAAACCACCATCGACAGGGCGAAGAACACCAGGGCCGACAGCAAAGCCGTCGCAGGCACTGTGATCACCCAGGCGGCAATGATCGTCAGGAAGTGCGACCGGCGTACCAGCTTGCGATGCTGCAGCACCTCGGGCGCGAGGCTGTCTTCGTCGTCGGAAACATCACCGCGCCCGCGCGTCACCATCTCGCGGCGTTTCCGGCTGCGCTTCGTGTAGTACTCGCGGAAGAAGCCGACGCCGAACACCGCGCCGACGGCGATGTGGGTGGAACTGACCGGCAGGCCCAGCCATGAGGCGATGATCACCGTGATCGCCGCCGACAGCGCCACGCAATAGGCGCGCATCGGGTTCATCTTGGTGATCTGGTCGCCGACCATGCGGATGAGCTTCGGCCCGTAGAGGAAGAGGCCCAGCGAGATGCCGAAGGCGCCGATCATCATGATCCAGACCGGCACATGCACCTTGCCCGCCACATCGCCGGACTCGGCGGCGCGCAGGATGGCCGCCAGCGGGCCGATGGCGTTGGCGACGTCGTTCGCGCCATGGGCAAAGGAGAGCAGCGCGGCCGAACAAATGAGCGGAATGCGGAACAGGCTCCGCAGGGACTGGTTGCGGTTCTCCATCCCCTGCGACTGGCGGCGGATCAGCGGGTGCAGCACCGCCCAGGTGAGCGCGAAAACCACGCCGGTGAGGATCAGCACGGTGGTGATGTCGGGCTTCCAGATACGCTTGAAACCCTTGATGGACAGGTAGCAGGCAAACGCGCCCGCCATGATCGCCACCAGCATGGGCACCCAACGCCGGGCGGCGGCGATCTTGTCCTCCTGGTAGATCAGGTTGACCTTGATGAAGGCGAGGAAGCCGGCCGCGATCACGCCGCCCAGCACGGGCGAGATCACCCAGCTCGCGGCGATGGCGCTCATGGTGCCCCAGTTGACGAGCTGGAACCCGACCGCGGCGATGCCCGCGCCCATCACGCCGCCAACCACCGCATGGGTGGTCGACACGGGCGCACCGATATAAGTGGCGAGGTTCACCCAGAGGGCGGAGGACACAAGCGCGGCCATCATCGCCAGCATGAAGATGGCGGCGTCCGGCACCTGGGCCGGGTCGATGATGCCCTTGGAAATGGTGTTCACCACATCGCCGCCGGCCAGCAGCGCGCCCGCGCTCTCGAACACGGCGGCGATGACGAGCGCGCCGACCATGGTCATGGCGCGCGAGCCGACGGCGGGGCCGACATTGTTGGCAACGTCGTTGGCGCCGATGTTCAGCGCCATGTAGCCGCCGAGGATCGCCGCGACGACGACCAGCGCCGTGTCGGCGGTCACCCCGGCATAGACACCCGCCAGCAGGGCGGACAGGCCGAGGAAGACCAGCGCTAGCCCGTGGGAGCCGACACTGCCCGCGAGCGAGCGGGTCGCCGCTTCCACATGGACGATCTTTTCGAGGTCCTTGTCGAGGGACCGTTTGACGCCCGCCATTTCTGCTTCTCCCCCTGAAGTTGAAGGCCGTCAGGCCGGCATATGGCTCTCGACCACGAGGCGCAGCGTGTCCGCCTCGCGCCGGTGCAGCCGTTTCAGCAGCCGCGCCAGCCCGCGGTCGCCCACCGCTTCGCGCGCCGTCTCGAACGCGAACCACTTGCGGGTCCGTTCGGCCTCCTCGGGCCAGTCGTCCAGTTCCTCGTGCACCACCAGCGGGAAGACCGTGACATGGCTCTTCAGCGCATAGCCCTGTGGCATCGACTTGGCGTAGCGGAAGGCGCCGACAGGGCGCGGGTCCAGCCTGCCGGTGACACCCGCCTCCTCGAAGGCCTCGCGCGCGGCGCTGCGCGCCGGGGTTTCCCCGTCCTCGATCCAGCCCTTGGGCAACAGCCAGCGCCCGTCGCTGCGCGCGGTGACGAGCAGCACGCGCAGCTCGCCGTCAACGGCGCGCAGCGGCAACGCGGCTGCCTGCTGGATGGTCGAGATATTGAAAAACAAGGAGAAACCGGCGCTTTTGTTTTTTTGTTACAAATTTATGACAGCGCGCGCCGTGCGCCGCAATGTGGAGAAGTTTTCCTACACGTTAGAGCACACCAGACATATGCATTTCACTTATTGCGTTTATATGCATTTTCGGATATTTCGAATAGTAGGTTGCATCACCATATAAAGCGTGAAAGCGCTAAGGGAGAAATTCATGACCACCCTTCTTGAAAGACCTGACACAGCTGTTCCGAGCAAAGAGGACGCACAAATCGCTACTGAATCCAGTCGCTTGTTAGCGCGGCTCTCGCCCGACCACATGCTAAAAGTACGTCTAGATAACGATGAAGAACTTCTGCTTCCAAAATCTGCCACTCGACTGCTTACACATATTCTAACCGAAATGTCCTATGGGAATGCCGTCACAATCATTCCAGTACATGCTGAAATGACGACTCAAGAGGCAGCAGAATTTTTGAATGTCTCTCGTCCTTATCTCATCGGATTATTGGAACGAGGTGAAATGAACTTCCACATGGTGGGCACCCACAGGCGCATCAAATTTCAGGATGTGAATGAATATAAAAACAAAATTTTAGATAAGGGGAAACGAGCCAGAGATGAACTGGCCAAACAAGCTCAAGAGCTTCAACTAGGATACGAATAATTGTCACGATTTTAAGTCATCTATGACGCTTGTGTCCTGTACCCAGCGCCGCTTCGAGATCTCCTAGTGGAACTCGCAGCAGCGCAGTTATTCCAAGCAAGATGGACTGAAAAAATTCACCAAGAGTGGATATCAAATCTCCTAGAGCAGAGAACTGACCTATCTCGAGAGCACCTTGAGCGAACCAAATTACTGATGAACTCAGCGGTCGAGGACTGCTTGGTGGATGGTTATGAGTATCTGATACCTACTATAGAACTTCCGGACCAAGATAATCGCCACGTCGTGGCTGCCGCCATTCAAGCTAGGGCAGATGCGATCGTAACTTTCAATCTAAAAGACTTTCCGGCCAACGTTTTGGCTAAATATAATCTGGAAGCGATACACCCAGACGACTTCATTCTTTACCAATTCGATTTAAATAATGCTCAGTTGCTAATTGCAGCGAGAAACTGCCGTACACGGCTTAAAAATCCACCTATCGAGCCTCAACGCTACCTAGAAACTCTCCGAGCTCAATCACTGTCAAAGACCGTTGATAAAATTTCGCCATATGCGGCGGTAATTTAGGCGCAGGGCATCTAGACAAAACGGCCCCGGATTTCTCCGGGGCCGCTTCGCTTCATGGCGGACCCGCGAACGGCGGGCCGTATCTGAGACCGAGGGTTACTCGGCGGCGTCGCGGTCACGGCGCGGGCGGCGGCGGCGCGGGCGGTCGTCGCCATCGCCGTCCCCGTCACGCGAGCGCTCCTCGCGCGGCGGACGGGTGTCCTCCAGCTCTTCGCCGGTCTCCTGATCGACCACGCGCATGGACAGCTTGACCTTGCCGCGGTCGTCGATGCCCAGCACCTTGACCTTCACCTCCTCGCCCTCGTTGATCACGTCGGTCACCTGGCCGACGCGTTCGTTCTTGAGCTCGGAGATGTGGACGAGGCCGTCGCGCGACCCGAAGAAGTTCACGAAGGCACCGAAATCGACGACCTTCACGACCTTGCCGGTGTAGATCTTGCCGACTTCCGGCTCTGCCACGATGGAGGTGATCCAGTCGATCGCCTTCTGGGCGGCTTCGCCATCGGAGGACGCGACCTTGATCAGGCCTTCGTCGTCGATATCGACCTTACAGCCCGTGACCTCGCAGATCTCACGGATGACCTTGCCGCCGGTGCCGATCACTTCACGGATCTTGTCGGTGGGGATGGTCATCGTGGTGATACGCGGGGCGTGCTGCGACAGCTCGTTGCGCGAGGTGTCGATGGCCTTGGCCATCTCGCCCAGGATGTGGATACGTCCATCCTTCGCCTGGTCGAGCGCGATCTCCATGATCTCCTTGGTGATGGACGTGATCTTGATGTCCATCTGGAGCGAGGTGATGCCCTCCGTCGTGCCGGCGACCTTGAAGTCCATGTCGCCGAGATGATCCTCGTCGCCGAGGATGTCGGACAGCACCGCGAAGCCGTCATCTTCCTTGATGAGGCCCATGGCGATACCGGCCACCGGCGCCTTGAGCGGCACACCGGCATCCATCATCGCAAGCGAGGAACCGCAGACCGTGGCCATGGAGGACGACCCGTTGGATTCGGTGATCTCGGAGACCACGCGGATCGTGTAGGGGAAGTCTTCCTTGGCCGGGAGCAGCGGACGCAGGGCGCGCCATGCCAGCTTGCCGTGGCCGATTTCGCGGCGCCCGGTGAAGCCGATGCGGCCCGTCTCACCCACACTGAACGGCGGGAAGTTGTAGTGCAGCAGGAAGTGCTGCCGGTACTCGCCTTCCAGCGCGTCGATGATCTGCTCATCCTGGCCGGTGCCCAGCGTGGCGACCACCAGGCCCTGGGTCTCGCCCCGGGTGAACAGGGCCGAGCCGTGCGAACGCGGCAGGACCGAGATCTGGCAGTCGATCGGGCGGACCGTCTTGGTGTCGCGGCCGTCGATGCGGTTGCCGGTATCCAGGATCGAGCGGCGGACGACGTCGGATTCCAGCGCCTTCAGCGCGGAACCGGCACCAGCCTGCTCCTCTTCGGAGAGCTGCTCGATGACGGCGGCCTTGGCGGCCGCCACCTTGTCCTGACGGGTGAGCTTGTCCTTCTCGGTGTAGGCCTCGCGGATGGCGGCCTCGCCGAGTTCGCGGACCTTCGCCTTCAGATCCAGCTCTTCCTGGGACGGCTCGGACACGTCGCGCGGCTCCTTGGCCGCACGCTCGGCGACGGAGATGATCAGATCGATCACGTCCTGGTAGGCCTCGTGACCGAACATGACCGCGCCCAGCATGATGTCCTCAGACAGCTGATGGGCTTCCGATTCCACCATCAGTACGCCTTCGGACGTGCCGGCGACGACGAGGTCGAGTTCCGATTCCTTCAACTGGTCGGCCGTCGGGTTCAGGACGTATTCGCCGTCGATGTAGCCGACGCGCGCCGCGGCGATCGGGCCGAGGAACGGGATGCCTGAAATGGTCAGCGCAGCAGAAGCGCCGATCATCGCGGGTATGTCGGGATCGTTCTCAAGGTCATGGCTGACCGTGGTGCAGATCACCTGGGTTTCGTTGCGGTAGCTCTTGTGGAAGAGCGGGCGGATCGGGCGGTCGATCAGGCGGGAGGTCAGGACCTCCTTCTCCGTCGGGCGCCCTTCGCGCTTGAAGAAGCCGCCGGGGATCTTGCCCGCGGCAAACGTCTTTTCCTGGTAGTGAACCGTCAGCGGGAAGAAATCGATCCCGACCTTCGGCTGCTTTTCGCCGACCGCGGTGCACAGGACCGAGGATTCGCCGTAGCTGACGAGAACGGCCCCGTCTGCCTGACGGGCAATGCGGCCCGTCTCGATGGTGAGCGTGCGCCCACCCCATTCGATTTCCTTACGGACAATGTCAAACATCGTCTATCTCCAACCTGCGTCGTCCTTCCGGGCCTATCCCGGACCGGACGCCCCGTGCCCTCGGGGTCATCGCGCCGCCACGCAGTAAGCAGTTTTGACGGCGAGTGCACGGACCTTCCGTGCGGGCGAGGCCGCGGGACGCCGGATTGCGTCCCCCTACGGCCCTTGTGGAAACGGCGCGGGTTTGCCCGCGCCGCGTCCGAATTCGGCTCCACCCTAGCGGCGGATACCCAGGCGCTCGATCAGGCTGCGATAGCGCGCTTCATCCTTACGCTTCACATAGTCGAGCAACCGGCGACGCTGGCCCACCATAAGCAGGAGCCCGCGGCGCGAGTGATGGTCCTTGGCGTGGGACTGGAAATGTGCCGTCAGGTTGCTGATCCGCTCTGTGAGGATCGCGACCTGGACTTCCGGCGAGCCGGTGTCCCCGTCCTTGGACTGGAATTCCTTGATAAGTTCAGCCTTACGCTCAGGCGTAATCGACATGATCGTCTTCTCCCGGCATCGAGAGGTTCAACACGCGGACCGGTCTGATCTGGATGCCGTCGACCCGGGCAAGCGCCACGGGGGTTTCGGCGTCCAGGGCGAGGACGATTCCATAGTCGCCCGCCATCGCGATCCGTTCCCGGTCCTGCGGTCGCAGAACGGGAACTGCCTGCCCATTGCGAAGCCTTTCGGCCTCGCGATCCGATAGGGCCAGCGCCGGGATGCCGTCCAGCGCGGTCTCAACCGGTAACATATGGGGTGAGGCGGCGGCACTATGGCTAAGTTCCTGAAGCATTTCCAGCGAAATCGCAGCCCCTTCGGCAAAGGGTCCGACGGCCGTGCGGCGCAGTCCGGACAGGTGCCCGCAGGTGCCCAGCGCGGCCGCGAGGTCACGGGCCAGCGCGCGCATATAGGCGCCCTTGCCGGAGGTGACGGCGAAGCGCGCGGCGCTGGAATCGAGGATCTCCAGCAGCTCGAAGGCGTGGATGTCGATGATGCGGGCCGCGAGCTCGAATTCCTCGCCGGCGCGGGCCTTCGCATAGGCGCGCTCACCGGCCACCTTGATCGCCGAATAGGCGGGCGGCACCTGGGAGATCGCGCCGATGAACTGCGGCAGCGCGGCGCGGATCGCGGCCTCGTCCGGGCGCACGTCGCTGGTCTCGACCGTCTCGCCCTCGGCGTCGTCGGTGGACGTGCGTACACCCCAGTGAATGGTGAACGCGTACTTCTTCGTGCTGTCGGTCACGTAGGGCATGGTCTTGGTGGCCTCGCCCAGCGCAATCGGTAGGATTCCGGTCGCCGACGGGTCCAGAGTGCCCGCATGGCCCAGCTTGGCGGCACCGGTGATCCGACGTACGGCATTGACGCAGTCGGAGGACGTCATCCCCGCCGGCTTGTCGAGGTTGATCCAGCCGTTGATCGGCAGGCCCTTGCGGCGCCGGCCCATCAGTCTTCGTCCTCGTCGGCTTCATCAGGCGCATGCACAAGGTCCCGCGCGGAGTCCTCTGTCTGGTCGCGCACGAGGTCGCGCGCGACGGCCGGCCGGTGAATGATCTCGTCGATCCTGTTCGCCTCGTCGAAGCTCTCGTCGTGGACGAAGTTCACCGACGGCATGTGGCGCAGGCGGATCGCGGAAGAAAGCTGGCCGCGCAGGAAGGCCGAGGCGCGGTTGAGCGCCTTGACGACAGGCCCCGCCTCGCCGCCCAGCGGCAGCACGAAGGCGGTGGCGTTGCGCAGGTCCGGGCTGATCCGCACCTCGGTCACGGTGATGGACCGGCCGATCAGGTCAGGATCGCGGAATTCCGAGCGCCGCAGGATCTCCGACAGCGCATGGCGGATTTCCTCGCCAACGCGAAGCTGGCGCTGTGACGGCGCCTTGCCGGCACGGGGGTTTTGCTTGTGTCTTGCCACGTCTTCCAATCCTGCGGACGCCGGTATCGGACCGGCCGCCCGCAATCTCGTCCGCGCCGGCGCCGCTAGGCGCCCAGCTTGCGGGCGACCTCCTGGACCTCGAAGCACTCGATCACGTCACCGACCTGGATGTCGTTGTACTTCTCCAGCGCGATACCGCATTCGTAGCCGTTCTGCACCTCGCGGACATCGTCCTTGAAGCGGCGCAGCGTGCCGAGGTCGCCGGTGTGGATCACCACGTTGTCACGCATCAGGCGCACCTTCGAATCGCGCCGGATGAGGCCTTCGGTGACCATGCAACCGGCCACCTTGCCGACGCGCGAGACCGAGAAGACCTCGCGAATCTGGGCCTGGCCGAGCACGTTCTCCTCGATGTTCGGCGACAGCTCGCCTTCGAGCATGGTGCGCACATCGTCGACCACGTTGTAGATGACGCTGTAGTAGCGGATCTCCACCTGGTCGCGCTTGGCCTGGTCGCGGGCCTGCGGGATCGCACGGACATTGAAGCCGATCACGAGACCGCCGTTGACGCTGGCCAGCGAGACATCGGATTCGGTGATGCCGCCGACACCGGCGTGCAGGACCTGCACCTTGACCTCGTCGGTCGACATGTTCTCCAGCGCGCCGACGATGGCCTCGACAGAACCCTGCACGTCACCCTTGATGACGACCGGGACCTGGGCCGCCTCGCCCGCCTTGATCTGCATGAACATCTCGTCCAGCGATCCGCGCGTACCGGCGGCTGCCCGCTGGTCGCGGATGATGCCCTGGCGATATTCGACGATCTCACGCGCACGCGCCTCGTTCTCGACCACCGCGAACTCGTCACCGGCCTGCGGTGCGCCGTTAAGGCCGAGCACCTCGACCGGCTGGGACGGGCCCGCCTCGGTCAGGTTCTCGCCACGCTCGTTGACCAGCGCACGCACTCGGCCCCACTCGGCGCCGGCAACGAAGATGTCGCCCACCTTGAGGGTGCCGCCCTGGATCAGCACGGTCGCGACGGCGCCGCGCCCGGCCTCGAGCTGCGCCTCGATCACCGCGCCGAAGGCGTTGCGGTCGGGGTTGGCAGTCAGCTCCAGCACTTCGGCCTGCAGCAGGATCGCCTCGGTCAGCGTGTCGAGGCCCTGCTTCTTCAGCGCGGAAATCTCGATCACCTGGGTGTCGCCGCCCATCTCTTCCGGCACGATCTCGTGAGACAGAAGCTCGGTCTTCACCCGTGCCGGCTCGGCGCCGGGGACATCCATCTTGTTGATGGCGACAATGATCGGCACCTTGGCCGCCTTGGCGTGGTTGATCGCCTCGACCGTCTGCGGCTGCACACCGTCATCCGCCGCGACCACCAGGATCACGATATCGGTGACGTTCGCGCCGCGCTGGCGCATCGAGGTGAAGGCCGCATGGCCCGGCGTGTCGATGAAGCTGATCTTCTGGCCGCCTTCCAGCTCGACCTGGTAGGCGCCGATATGCTGGGTGATGCCACCGGCCTCACCGCGCACCACATCGGTGGAGCGCAGCGCATCCAGCAGCGAGGTCTTGCCGTGGTCGACATGGCCCATGACCGTGACGACCGGCGGACGCGGCTTGCGATCGCCTTCGACGTCCTCGATCCCGGCACCGAGGTTGAGCTCCACATCCGCGGCCGAGGTGAGCTTCGGCGTATGGCCGAATTCCTCGACGACGAGCTGGGCCGTCTCCTGGTCGATTGTCTGGTTGATGGTCGCCATCACGCCGAGCTTCATCAGCGACTTGATGACTTCCGCACCGCGCTCGGCCATGCGGTTGGCCAGCTCGCTGACGGTTATCGCGTCGGGGATGGAAACCTCACGGACGACCTTGGCTGAACCGCCGGCACCGCCGCCGTCGCGCGAGCGCTGCTGGCGTTCGCGTTCCTGCTTGCGGCGGAACGCCGCGACGGAACGCTGGCGCGCACCGCTTTCGTCGTCCAGCGCCTCGGAGATGGTCAGCTTGCCGCTGCGCCGCTTGCGCTCTCCGCGCGAACGGCCCGGCGTTCGGGCCTGCTGGGCATCACCGGTAGCCGGTGCTCCGGCACTCCGGCTGCCGCGACGGCGCTCGCCTCCGTCATCGGTAATTTCCTCTTCCAGCTCGACACGCTTGCGTTCGGCCGCGGCGGCACGCTGCGCGGCCTCATCGGCCATGCGCTGGGCCTCGGCCTCCGCGGCGCGGCGGGCCTCTTCCTCGATCTGTCGGCGGGTCTTGCGCTCGGGTTCCGGCGCAGCCTGCGGCCGGGCAGCAACCTGCGCCTGGCCTTCCTCGCCCTTTTCCTTGGCCTGCTCGGCCTCGGCGGCCTTCTGCTCGGCCTCGCGCGCCTTGGCCGCAGCCTCTTCCTCGGCGGCGCGGCGGGCGGCCTCTTCCTCGCCCATCTTGCGGGCCTCTTCCAGCGCGGCCTGCGCAGCTTCGCTCTCGCGCGCAGCCACCTCGGCCGCCTTGCGTGCCTCGTCCAGCGCGCGGGCGCGGGCCGCCTGTTCGGCGTCTGTCAGTGTGTGCGCACGGGTCGGCTCCGCCGATGTCTCGACGGGCGCGGGGGCCTGCTGCTCCTGGACATCCTCGGCAGGGGCATCCTTGACCTCGGTCATGCGGCCCGACTGGCCGGCCTGGAAGGTCCGCTTCTTCTTGACCTCGACCGCCACGGTCTTGGACCGGCCATGGCTGAAGCTCTGGCGCACCTGGCCACCCTCGACCGTCTTCTTGAGCTCGAGCTTGCCCGGCTTCGACAGTGTCAGCGGCTTTTTCTTCTTCTTGTCGTCGTTCTCGGTCGTATTCGCCATCTTCATCATTCCATCACATCAAAATCGGTGCCGGCTTGCGTCTGCACATTGTCACCGCGATAGGCCATCAGCCGGACCGCGGCATCGCGTACCTGGCGTGCCGGACCGCCGGGAAGCACGAATGCATGCACGGCGTGATCACGCCCCGCCACGCGTCCCAGCGTTGCGGCATCGAACAGATCGAGCCGCACAACATCTTCCGCGTGGCCTGCCAGCCGCGCGATCTTTTCCCGCCCGTCGGCGCCGGCATCGCTGGCGCACAACAGAACCGCACCGGCCGCGCCGGACGGTGCGGAGAGCAGGCCCGACAGCGCACCGCGGACCTTTTCAAAACCGGACAGAAAGTCGCCGGACTTGCGGGCCAGCGCCAGCGCGTTGACCGCGCGATCGTGGAGCTGTCCCTCGACGAAGTCCGCAAGGCTTTCACCGCCGGGACCCGTCATCGGCGTCACGTTCCGTCGGGCACCGCGCGCAAATGCCCGCTTTTCGCAGGCCGCGGAGACTATATCGCGGCGCCCCAGCAACCACAATCCGCGCCCCGGAAGGCGCGCATCGAGGTCGGGGACCACAAGGTCGTCAGGGCCAACGGCAAAGCGCATGAGCGCGTCGCGCGGATGAACCTCGCCCGTCACCAGGCAGCGCCGTTCCGGCGCGGCCTTGCTTCGGGGCCGGTTGTCCGGCCGGTTCGTGACCTCGACGCTCATCACCTGCGCGGTGTCTCCCTCGTTCCCCGACGCCTACTCGCCCGCGTCCGCGGGGGTCGGCTGCGGTGCGAACACCGCTTCCGCCTCTGCGAGACCGGCCGAACGGACGTCAGCGGGGGTCGGCGGAGCGGCTTCTTCGGTCTCCTCGACCTCAGGCTCCGGCGCGATCACGTCCTCGCCATAGACCGCGACGCGCGCGGCCATGATCACCTGGTTCGCCTCATCTGCCGTGACCGGGCTCTGGCGCACCAGGCGCCCGATCTCGTGGTCGGCCATGTCGAACAGGTCGTCCAGTTTCACCTCGGTCTCCACATCCATGAAGATGAAGCGGTACTCATCCGGCAACAGGCCGGCAAGGTCCTCGGCGCTGCGCACGCCGTTCTTGCCAAGGCGGACGGCCTTCTCCAGCGTCACACCCTCGACCTCGAGCATGTTGTCCTCGACGCCGAGCTTCTTGCGCTCGATGTCCAGCTTCGCGTCACGCTCTTCCAGCCAGTTCTGGGCACGGGCCTGGAGTTCCTCGGCGATATCCTCGTCGAAACCCTCGATCACCGTCAGGTCGTCGAGCGGCACGAAGGCCACTTCCTCGACCGTGGCGAAGCCCTCGGTCACCAGCAGGTGGGCGATGACGTCCTCGACGTCCAGCGCTTCGATGAACGCCTCGGAGCGCGAGTTGAACTCGTCCTGGCGGCGCTGCGACTCTTCTTCCTCGGTGAGGATGTCGATGTCCCAGCCCGACAGCATGGACGCGAGGCGCACGTTCTGGCCGCGGCGGCCGATGGCGAGCGAAAGCTGCTCGTCGGGCACCACAACCTCGATCTTGTTGGCGTCCTCGTCGAGGACGACCTTGGTCACCTCGGCCGGGGCCAGCGCGTTCACGACGAAGGTCGCGGGATCGGGCGACCACGGAATGATGTCGATCTTCTCGCCCTGCAACTCGCCGACAACCGCCTGGACGCGGCTGCCGCGCATGCCGACGCACGCGCCGACCGGATCGATGGATGAATCCTTGGAGATGACGGCGATCTTCGCGCGGCTTCCCGGATCGCGCGCAGCGGCGCGGATCTCGATGATGCCGTCATAGATTTCGGGCACTTCCTGCGCGAAGAGCGACTTCATGAATTCCGGCTTGGCCCGGGTCAGGAAAATCTGCGGGCCACGCTGCTCGCGGCGCACGTCATAGATAAAGGCGCGGATACGGTCGCCCGGGCGGTGGTTCTCGCGCGGCAGCGACTCGTCGCGGCGCATCACGCCCTCGGCGCGGCCGAGATCGACGGTGACGTTGCCATACTCGACGCGCTTGACCAGGCCGTTCACGACCTCGCCAACGCGATCCTTGTATTCCTCGAATTGGCGCTCGCGCTCGGCGTCACGTACGCGCTGGACGATCACCTGCTTGGCGGTCTGGGCGGCAATGCGGCCGAAGTCGATTGGCGGCAGTTCGTCGACCAGGAACTCGCCGATCTGGGCGTCCGGCTTTTCGGCCTGCGCCTGCGCGAGGGTGAGCTGGGTGTGCTCGTCCTCGACCTCCTCGACGACCTCGCGGTAGCGGGCCAGCGAGATGTGGCCGCCGTCGCGGTCGATGATGGCGCGGATGTCGTGCTCCGGGCCGTACTTGTTGCGGCCGGCCTTCTGGATGGCCTGCTCCATTGCAGTGATGACTTCCTCGCGTTCGATGCCCTTCTCGCGCGCGACAGCGTCGGCGACGGCAAGCATCTCAATACGGCTGGGACCACCAGACTCCATGATCTCTATCCTTCGTTCAGCCGGCCCTTCTGGGCCGCGTCAATCAGTTCATCGGTCAGCACGAGCTTTGCCCGGGACACGTCGGCGAACGGAAGTTCGACCGTGTCGTCCTCCCCGTCCTCAACCTCCAGGCGCACCATGCCGTTATCCAAACCCAGCAGACGCCCGCGAAAACGCCGGCGGCCGTCCCGGGCCTGCTTCAGTTCGACCTTCGCCTCGAAACCGGCAAAGCTGTCGAAATCCTTTTCCCGCGTGAGGGGCCGGTCGATCCCCGCCGAGCCGACTTCCAGCTCATAGGCTTCCGGGATCGGGTCGGCCACATCGAGCAACGCTGAAATCGTGCGGCTGGCCAGCGTGCAGTCGTCGATGGTGATTTCCTCACCATCGGTGCGGTCCAGCATGATCTGCAGCACCGGGCGTCCGTTGCCACCGAAATGCACACGCACCAGCTCATAGCCGAGATCGGCCAGCGACGGCTCGATGATCGAGACGACCTGGTCGGTGCGTGCATTCTCACTCACGAGGTTCAACGCTCGTTCGTCCTCACACTTGCCGCCCGCGCAGGCGGGCTGCGGGTAACAAAAAAGGCGGCGCCGGTTTTCACCCGGGCCACCCCTTAACTGTCCTTATCAGGACCGTTGGGCCTTAGTTGCGGCGGAATATAGGGGAAAACGGAGAAAAGGCAAGCGTTTCGGGTGGCCTCTACTCGCCGCCGCGTGAACGCCGCCGGTAGCGCAAAAATGTCGAGCCGGGTCCTCCGGAGCGGTTCTTGCCCTCATACCGCGTGTCGGGCCAGTCGCCAGGGCGCATCCGCCAGTCGTCGGCGCGTTCGGCGAGCCAGTCGAAGGACGGATGGGCCGCCATATGCCGCAACATCCAGACCAGGTAGTCCTGGTCGTCGGTGGCAAGGCGCAGTTCCGCGCCGTCCTTCATCACCCGGGCCAGCACGTCGAGCATCGCCGGATTGACGATGCGCCGGCGGTTGTGCCGCCGTTTCGGCCAGGGGTCGGGAAACAGGACAAAGACGCGGCCCAGGCTCGCATCCGCCAGTCGGTCCAGCAGCGGGCGCACATCGTCGGGCAGGATGCGGATGTTGCCCAGCCCGTCCCGTTCCATCACGGCCAGCAGGCGGGCCACGCCGTTCAGGTAGGGCTCGGCCCCGATCAGGCCGACATGAGGATGGTGCGCAGCCTGCCAGGCAAGGTGTTCGCCCGCGCCGAAGCCGATCTCCAGCCAGATGTCATCAACATCGCGGTCGAACAGCGAGTGCTGGTCGACCGGCCCGTCACCTTCCGGCAGGCGGACCGTGACGTCCGGCAGGACTGTTTCCAGCAGGTGTTCGAGGCCGGGGCGCAGCTTGCGCCCGCGGCGGCGGCCATGAAAGCGCCGGTCGTCGTCCGGGGTATCTTCCATGGGGCGCCACGGGTGCCGCCCTTTCGGGCGGCTAGAGTGCGTTGTGGATGGCGTCCACGAGGTCGGTCTTCTCCCAGGAGAAGCCGCCATCGGCATCGGGCGTGCGGCCGAAATGGCCGTAGGCCGAGGTGCGGGCATAGATCGGCTTGTTGAGGCCGAGATGCTGACGGATACCGCGCGGGCTCAGGTCCATGGCCTTCTGCACCGCCTCGGCGATCTTCTCGTCATCGACCTTGCCGGTGCCGTAGGTCTCGACATAGACCGACAGGGGCTTCGACACGCCGATGGCGTAGGCCACCTGGATGGTGCAGCGGTCGGCCAGTTCGGCGGCGACCACATTCTTGGCGACGTAGCGCGTGGCATAGGCGGCCGAACGGTCCACCTTCGTCGGGTCCTTGCCCGAGAACGCACCGCCACCATGGGGCGCAGCACCGCCATAGGTGTCGACGATGATCTTGCGGCCGGTCAGGCCGGCGTCGCCGTCGGGACCGCCGATCACGAAGCGGCCGGTCGGGTTCACGTAGAACTCGTCTTCCGGGCACATCCAGCCTTCCGGCAGGACCTTGAGTACGTGGGGGCGCACGATCTCGCGCACATCGTCCTGACTCAGCGCCTCGTCATGCTGGGTCGAGACCACGACCGAGGTCGCGCCGACCGGCTTGCCGCCGACGTAGCGCAGCGTGACCTGGCTCTTGGAGTCCGGGCCGAGGCCGGAGTCCGCGCCGGAGTGGCGCGCATCGGCCATCGACTTCAGGATCTCGTGGGAATACTGGATCGGCGCCGGCATCAGCACATCGGTCTCACGGCAGGCATAGCCGAACATCAGGCCCTGGTCGCCCGCGCCCTCGTCCTTGTTGCCCGCGGCGTCCACGCCCTGGGCGATGTCGCTCGACTGGGC
>JAYOFE010000018.1:0-46584 GCA_038117045.1 Alphaproteobacteria bacterium
CCGTCCGAGGCGCTGGTGGTGCAGATCTGCGAATACTTCCACCTGATCTGGGACGACTATGAGGAGATGCACCGCCTTGCGCAGCTCTCCCACCCGAAGGTGACAGTCGATACCTCGGGCCTTAGCCCGGCCCACACGGAGCTGGCGAACACGCTCGCCGAACGCATCCGCGGCCTGTCCGAGGACGAGGCCACGGCGATGCTGGACGCGCTGCGGAAGGAGGAGTGAAGAATGGGTGGTGAGGAATACGGCACGATCTTCGACGCGATCCCGTCGCCGTTCAACGTTGTGGCGCTGGTGCTGCCGATCGCGGCCTATGTCTGGATCGAGTACCTGCTCTGGAAGGGCGCGGTGCGCGAGGGCCTGTTCGACGCGGGCTACGGCACCTGGCTGGTGCGTGACCGTCACGATCCCGAACGTTTCGCGGGGAGCATGGGGTTCCGCAAGTTCATCGCCGGGATCCAGGTCGTCTGGGCCGTGGCGATGTTCATCCCGTAAGGGCAAAACGAAATGCCCGGGCCGGGCCCGGGCATCGCGCGGTTTCGGTTTGGTCGGGCCTAGTCGATCATCGCGACAGCGCGGATCCAGCCGCCGGACGCCCCTTTGATCTTGTAGGGGAAGCAGCTCACGATGAAGCCGTGGTCGGGAAGCTGCTCCAGGTTGAACAGCTTCTCCATGTGGCAATAGGGCTGCTCGATGCCGGCCCAGTGCCCCTGCCAGATGGCCATCGGGTCATGGTCCTTCGCCCAGCGCTCCTGGGCAAACTTGAACGGCGCGTCCCAGCCCCAGGCATCGATGCCGGTCACCCGCACGCCGTGGTCGCGTGTCAGGTAGAGCGTCGCTTCCTTGCCCATGCCGATGCCGCGGGTCAGGTACTCGTCGGTGCCGTAGTATTCGCTGGCCTTGGAGTTCACGAGCACGATGTCAAGCGGCTGCAGCTCGTAGTTGATGCGCTTCAGCTCGGCCTCGATGTCCTCCGGCTGCACGATGTAGCCGTCGGGCATGTCGCGGAAATCCAGCTTCACGCCGGGACGGAAGAACCATTCGAGCGGCAGCTCGTCGATGGTCTGCATCGGGTTCCCGTCCTTGTCGTGGGAATGGTAGTGCCACGGCGCGTCGATATGGGTTCCGTTGTGGGTCGTCAGCGTGACGATTTCCCACGCCCAGCCCTCGCCGTCCGGCAGGTCCACCGGGCGCATGCCGTCGAAGAAGTCCGACATCGCTTCCGCGTTCTCGGACTGGCTGACGTACTGGATCTTCGGCCGCATGATCTCGGGATCGACGACGGTTTCGTTGTCGAGCGGCATCGAGATGTCGATGATCTTGGACGGCATTTTCATGGAACGGTTTCCCCCTGTTGGAACATGTGGTTGTTGCGCGCGATTTTACGGTGCCGTGCTGTGAAAAGGAACGGTTATGCCGCGCACATTCGTCATGCCTGCGTAGGCAGGCATCCATTAACGCAGGCAGTGGCCTGGTCGTTCATCGGCGTTAATGGACCCCTGCCTTCGCAGGGGTGACGACCGTAGGTCAGAGAATAAACTTCGAAAGGTCGGCGTTCTTCGTCAGCTCTTCCAGCCGCTCGCGGACCATCGCCTCGTCGATCTCGATTTCCTCGCCGTCGCGGTCGGGCGCGGTGAAGCTGATTTCGTCCAGCAGGCGCTCCATTACCGTGTGCAGGCGGCGCGCGCCGATGTTCTCGACCGACTGGTTGATCTCCGCCGACAGCTCGGCGAGCGTGTCGATGGCGCACTCGGTGAAGTTCAGTGTCACGCCCTCGGTCTTGAGCAGCGCGGTGTACTGGCGGATCAGCGAGTTCTCGGGCTCGCGCAGGATGCGGCCGAAATCCTCCCGCGTCAGCGCGTTCAGCTCGACGCGGATCGGCAGGCGGCCTTGAAGTTCCGGCAGCAGGTCCGACGGCTTGGCCAGGTGGAACGCGCCCGAGGCAATGAATAGGATATGGTCGGTCTTCACCGCGCCGTGCTTGGTGGCAACGGTCGTCCCCTCGATCAGCGGCAGCAGGTCGCGCTGCACACCCTCGCGGCTGACATCGGCGCCCTGCCTGTCGGAGCGCGCGGTGATCTTGTCGATCTCGTCGAGGAAGACGATGCCGTCATTCTCCACGGCGTGCAGCGCCTCCTGCACCACCTTCTCGTCATCCAGCAGCTTGTCGGCCTCGTCGGAGATCAGCACGTTGTAGCTGTCGGCGACGCTCATCCGGCGCTTCTTGGTCTGCTGGCCGAAGGCCTTTCCGAGCATGTCGTTCAGGTTGATCATGCCCATCTGGGCGCCGGGCATACCCGGTATGTCCATGGTCGGAAGCTGCGGGCCGCCGGCGTCCGACACCTCGATCTCGACTTCCTTGTCGTCCAGCTCGCCCGCGCGCAGCTTGTCGCGGAACGAGGCGCGCGTGCCCTCGCTGGCCCCCTCGCCCACCAGTGCATCCAGGACGCGGCGCTCGGCGTTCACCTCCGCCTGCGCTGTCACTTCCTTGCGGCGCTTCTCCCGGGTCATCAGGATCGCCTGCTCGACCAGGTCGCGCACGATGGATTCGACGTCACGGCCGACATAGCCGACTTCCGTGAACTTGGTCGCCTCGATCTTGATGAAGGGCGCGTTGGCGAGCTTCGCCAGGCGGCGCGAGATCTCCGTCTTGCCGACGCCGGTCGGGCCGATCATCAGGATGTTCTTGGGCAGCACCTCCTCGCGCAAATCGTCGGAAAGCTGCTGGCGGCGCCAGCGGTTGCGCAGCGCGATGGCGACGGCACGCTTGGCGTCATGCTGGCCGACGATGAAACGGTCGAGTTCGGAGACGATCTCGCGCGGGGAAAAATTGGTCATGGTCTTGCCGGGTCCAGAAGGATTCGATCAGGGGGAATCGCCTAGAGCGATTCAATCGTCAGGTTGTTGTTCGTGTAGACGCAGATGTCGGCTGCGATCCCCATCGCCTTCTCGGCGATGGCGCGGGCGTCCAGGTCATCGCGGTCGATCAGCGCGCGCGCGGCGGCCAGCGCGTAGTTGCCGCCCGACCCTATGGCGATGATGCCGTCGTCGGGCTCGAGCACATCGCCCGTACCGGTCAGCACCAGCGAGGTGTCCTTGCTGGCCACGGCCATCATGGCCTCCAGCCGGCGCAGGTATCGGTCGGTCCGCCAGTCCTTCGCCAGTTCCACGCAAGCCCGGGTGAGCTGGCCCGGATAGGTCTCCAGCTTGGCTTCCAGTCGTTCGAACAGGGTCATGGCGTCCGCCGTCGCACCGGCAAAGCCGGCGATCACGCTGCCGTTGCCCAGCGGGCGAACCTTGCGCGCCCCCGCCTTGATGATGGTCGGGCCCAGCGAAACCTGGCCATCGCCCGCGACCACCACCGTGCCGCCCTTGCGGACCGACAGGATGGTGGTGCCGTGCCAGGAGGGATGGGACTCGTTGCTGTTCGACATCTTGGTCTTCCGCTTGTGCTGCGCGCGTGTTGAAGGCCGAGTCCTGCCGCATCCGGACCCCTGAGGCAACGGGGAAGCAACGCGGACACAACGGGACGCAGGGGAAATGTCGTGCGCCCGCTCCATGTGGGGCGGCGCGCCGCACGGTCAAGCGCGGCAATCAGGGCAATATTTCGATGATGAACCGGAAGGGCGTGTTGTGGCCGCCCGCGGCGACCTCGTTCTCGCCGATGTGCAGCGTCGCTGCGTTGAGCATGTTGTCGACCCCGATCCGCTGGCCGTTGACCTCGGTGCCCAGATGGCTGCCGACATCACGGACCATAAGTCCGTCCGGTCCGTGCTCGATCATGAAATGGCTGCGTGACAGGTTGTAGGGCTTGCTGTCGATCAGCATCAGCGACATTTCTGTGCGCGGCGTGTGTTCGTGGCGCAGCGGCTTGCGCCCGATCCCGAAGGGGAACTCCTTCACCACGATACCCCGGCGCGGCATGCTGCCGCGGGTCTCCGGCGTCAGCGGCTTCACCCGCACCTCGCGCCACTGGCCCGGGGCTGCGACCGGGCCGGACGGTGCGTCACGACGGTCGGAGGCGGTCTGATGCGCATCAAGTGGCACGAGGTCGAGGCGCGACAGCAGGCTCATGGCGGCATCGCGCACCATGTCCGGATTGCGGTCGAACGCCGCCGTGACGATGGACCGGTCGATCGCAGTGGCCTCGACGGGTCTGCTGGCCACTGCTGTCATGTCCTGGGCCCCGCCGAACAGCAGGCTCATCGCACCGATCACGTCGCCCTCACCAAGGGTCTGCACCGCCGAGCCGAGTTCGTCATGCAGGCGTACATATCCGGACAAGACCACGAAGCCCATCGCGTGGTCGGAGCCGGCGTGGAGTAGCACGTCGCCATCGGCGAAGACGCGCGTTCGTGCGGGCAGGTTGCTCATATCCATCGCGGATTCAACCGTAACAGGATGAAGGTCGTGAATATGATGACCAAAACTCACTGCTTCGCCAATCACGTGGTGGCAATATGCAGGATGGCGCCGGGTCCCACTCCCTGCTATCTAGGCGCCCGTGCCCGGGACAAGCCCCGGCACGCAGGAGAAAAACATGAGCGTTCAGGAACTTCCCGCGCGCGGCAACGGCGAGGCCAGGGTGGCCGAGGTTGTCCGCACGACGAAGGAAACCGACATTTCCGTCTCCGTGAATCTCGACGGCGACGGCATCTATGACGTGGACACCGGCATCGGTTTCCTCGACCACATGCTCGAGCAGCTCTCGCGCCACAGCCTGATTGACCTCAAGGTGCGCGCGAAAGGCGACCTGCACATCGATTTCCACCACACGACCGAGGATTCCGGCTACGCCGTCGGCGAGGCGATCAGCAACGCGCTGGGCGACCGGCGAGGCATCCGCCGCTACGGCGATGCGCTGATCCCCATGGACGAGACCCTGACCCGCGTGGCGCTGGATGCGTCCAACCGGCCGTTCCTGGTGTGGAAGGTGCCGTTCACACGCCCCAAACTGGGCGAAATGGACACCGAACTCTTCCAGGAGTGGTACCGCGCCTTCGCGCAGTCGGCCGGCCTGACCCTGCACGTCGAGACGATCTATGGCGAGAACAATCACCACATGATCGAGTCCTGCTACAAGGGCCTCGCGCGCGCGCTCCGCACGGCGGTCGAAATCGACCCCCGCAGGGCCGGTGACGTGCCGTCCACCAAGGGCGTCCTGGGTGGATCGCTACCCGAGTAGTCCAGCCCTACTTTTTGGTTAAACGCTTGTTAACCAAGGTGTTTTTACTTTGAGTCATACCGGCAACAATACCGCCGCCGGGGCGGATCGCAGGGCAGATGCGAGCCCCGGCGCGGTGCCGACCATGGTCGCGCTCGCCGGGCACAGCCCGCTTTTGCGTGCGCGAAAATGGCTCGTCGATCCCATGGTTTCGCGGCGCTCGAAGGCCGCAAGGGCCTATCTGGAGGCAAAACCCGATCTTTGGGCCCTGATGACCCGCGCGGCGGCCGGAACGGCGGTCACCGGCGCGTCATACTCGGACTACCTGACGCTCTACGAACAGGTCAGAACCCGCCGTCCGCGCGAGATTCTGGAGTGCGGGACCGGTATTACCACTGTCGTCCTGGCATACGCGCTGATGGAGAACGCGGCAGAGGACGGGACCGCGCCGGGGCGGGTCACCTCCATGGAAGATGACAGGGATTGGTATGATGTGGCCTGTTCCCGGCTGCCGGAGGAGGTCGCCGGGGTCGTCGATATGGTCTACAGCCCGAAAAAAGACGGGTTTTACAAGTGCTTCCGGGGAGTCCAGTACGAATCAGTACCGGATCGGACCTATGATTTCGTGTTCTCCGACGGGCCGGACCGGCATTCCCCGGTGCACGGCGACAAGCTGTTCAACCTGGACCTCATCCACGTGGTAGTGCGCTCGAAAACCCCGGTTTTCGGGGTTGTAGACAACCACTACCTGACATTCTACATCCTCCAGAAGGTGTTCGGGGTGGCGCTCGCACGTTACAGCGTCAGTCACAAGCTGATGTTCGTCGGTCCGGTCACCCAGGATGACGTCCGCTTCCTGAAGAAAGAGTTCTTCTTGCCCGACCTGCGCATCTTCGGCACAACCGAACTGAAGTTGCGCATGGCGCGCGAGGACGAGGCCGGGGGCTGAACCGTGGGACGCCGTATCTACACCGTGCACGCACCCGGATGGTCGCCGGCGGCTGACGCCGACGCCGTTCTCGTGCCCGAGGGCTTCAACTGGGCTGCCTTCTTCTTCGGCCCGCTCTGGGCCCTGTGGCACGGCATGTGGCGCACTGCGATTGCACTTCTGGTGATCTCGCTGGGCCTGTCTGGCGCCGTTTTCGCGGCGGGCATGACAGATGCCGTCGACATGACCCTTTCCATCGCCGTCCAGGTGGCGATCGGCCTGTGGGCCAATGACTGGCGCCGTTATGCGCTCGCACGCCGGGATTACCGGGAACGCGCGGTGGTCTCGGGCCGCAATCTCGCCGATGCCGAGGCACACTACTTTGCGGGAAGGGCCTGATCCCGTGGAAATCGTCGCCATCATCGATTACGGCTCGGGCAATCTGCGCTCCGCCGCCAAGGCCTTCGAGCGGTCGGCCCGGGAAGCCGGGCTGGACCGGGATATCTGTGTCACCGACGATCCCGAGATCGTGGCGGCGGCGGACCGGGTGGTGCTGCCGGGTGTCGGCGCGTTCCGAGACTGCCGGGATGGGCTTTCCGCGCGGGACGGCCTACTGGATGCGCTCCATGAGGCCGTGCAGGCGCGTGCGCAGCCGTTCTTCGGCATCTGTGTCGGCATGCAGTTCATGGCGACGCGCGGGCTGGAGCACGGGGAGACCGACGGCTTTGGCTGGATCCCCGGCGAAGTGCGCGCGATCGAGCCTGCCGATCCGGGGCTCAAAATCCCCCATATGGGCTGGAACGAACTGGTCATCCCGGCCGACCCGCATCCGCTGCTGCGTGATCTCGACGGGCCGAACCCGCACGCCTATTTCGTGCACAGCTACCAGCTTGTGGCCAAGAACCCGGGCGACGTGCTGGCCACCGTCGAGTATGGCGGCACGATCACCGCGGCGGTGGGGCGCGACAACATGTTCGGCACCCAGTTCCATCCGGAGAAAAGCCAGGCCACCGGCCTTGCGCTGATCTCGGCCTTCCTGCGGTGGATGCCGTGACCGATACGCTCGTCGAACGCCTGAACGAGTTTCGCGGCAACGACCTCGCCGATCTCTGCGACGCCGCCGAGGCGGCGATCGTGGCCGGCGGCGGGTTCGGCTGGCTAAAGCCGCCGCGCCGCGACGTCATGGAAGCCTACTGGCGCGGCACCCTGCTGGTACCGGGGCGCACGGTGTTTATCGGACGGCTCGACGGGGTGATTGCCGGGGCGGCCCAGCTCAATCGTCCGCGCCCGAACGCGGAAGCCCAGTCCTTCGCCGTGCAGGTCTCGACCTTCTTTCTCGCACCCTGGGCGCGCGGGCACGGGCTGGCACCGGACATCCTGGCGGCCTGCGAGGACCTGGCGCGGCGGGAGGCCTATACGGTCCTCAACCTCTCGGTGACCTCGACCCAGGAGCGCGCGATCCAGATTTTCGAGGAGAGCGGCTATGTGCGCTGGGGCATCCACCCGAAGTACGAGCGCGCCGCCGGCGAGTACATCGAGGGCTATTATTTCATGAAGGACTTGTAGGGGTATCGCCGTGATCCTGTTTCCGGCCATCGACCTGAAAGGCGGGGCGTGTGTGCGTCTCCTGCGCGGCGATATGGATGCCGCAACGGTGTTCAACGACGACCCCGCGGACCAGGCGCGCGCGTTTGCTGCGGCTGGCGCCGAATGGCTGCACATCGTCGACCTGAACGGCGCCTTCGACGGCAAGTCCGTGAACGGTGATGCCGTGCGCGGCATCCTCGAGGTGACGAAGGCCGCTGGTATGCGCACCGAACTGGGCGGCGGCATCCGCACCCGCGAGCATGTCGCCTCCTGGCTGGAGGCCGGGATCGACCGGGTAATCCTCGGCACCGCGGCGGTAAAGGACCCTGACCTGGTGATCGCGTCCTGCGCCGCCCATCCGGGCCGCGTGGCCGTGGGCATCGACGCGCGCGGCGGGCGTGTCGCCGTCGAGGGCTGGGCCGAGACCTCCGACCTCGCGGCGGACGATCTCGCGGCGCGGTTCGAGGACGCGGGCGTTGCCGCCATCATCTACACCGATATCGACCGCGACGGCGCGATGCAGGGTCCCAATGTTGAGGCCACGGTCGCGCTGGCGCGCGCCATCGACATCCCCGTCATCGCCTCGGGCGGCGTGTCGTCGCTCGCCGATGTGGAAGCCTTCCTGCCCTATGGTGGCGACGGCATCGAGGGCGTCATCTCCGGCCGCGCCATCTATGACGGCCGCCTCGATCTGAAAACCGCGATCAAACGTTTGAAAGGCGCTTAAGGTGCTCAAGGTCCGCATCATCCCGTGCCTCGATGTGAAGGACGGCCGCGTCGTGAAAGGCGTCAATTTTGTCGGCCTGCGTGACGCGGGTGACCCGGTCGAGCAGGCCCAGGTGTATGACCGCGCCGGTGCCGACGAGCTCTGCTTCCTCGATATCACTGCCAGCCACGAGGACCGCGACATCATCTTCGACGTGGTCTCGCGCACGGCGGAGGCCTGCTTCATGCCGCTGACCGTCGGCGGCGGGGTGCGCACGGTCGAGGACATCCGCAAGCTGCTGCTGGCGGGTGCCGACAAGGTCTCGATCAACACGGCGGCCGTCCACAACCCGGAATTCGTCCGCGAGGCCGCAGAGAAATTCGGCAGCCAATGCATTGTCGTTGCCATCGACGCCAAGGCGACCGGCCTCGGCAAGTGGGAGGTTTTCACCCATGGCGGCCGCAACGACACAGGCATCGATGCCATCGAATGGGCACAGCGCATGGCGGCCTATGGCGCGGGTGAGATCCTGCTGACATCCATGGACAGGGACGGCACCAAGTCGGGCTTCGACATCGGCCTGACCCGCGCCATCTCGGACGCGGTGCGCATCCCCGTGATCGCGTCGGGCGGCGTCGGCAATCTCGACCACCTGGTGGAAGGCGCGCGCGACGGCGGCGCGTCGGCGGTGCTCGCCGCCTCGATCTTCCATTTCGGTGAACACTCGATCGGCGATGCTAAGATGCACATGGATGCAGCCGGCGTGCCGGTCCGGCTGCTGCCGGATGCGGACGCCGCTTCGGGGAGACCGGGTGAATGAGCGCAAAGCCGACAGCCGAGGTGATCGACGCCCTGTATGCGGCGGTGGAATCACGCCGCGGCGGCGATGCGTCGGAATCCTACACGGCCAAATTGTTCTCGCGCGGCGCCAACAAGATCGCCCAGAAGTTTGGCGAGGAGGCGGTCGAGACCATGATCGCCGCCCTTCAGGAAGGCCCCGACGCGCTTGCGAGCGAGAGCGCGGACCTCATGTACCACCTTTGTGTTTTGTGGGCTGAGGCGGGCGTACGCCCGGAAGATGTCTGGGCGAAGCTGGCCGAGCGCGAGGGTGTGTCCGGCCTCACCGAGAAAGCCAACCGGAAGAAATAGGCAGCGCGCCATGTTCCCCGATACATCCTACGACCCAAAGAACATCTTCGCGAAAATCCTGCGCGGCGAGATTCCCTGCAACAAGGTCTATGAGGACGAGCACGCGCTCGCGTTCCACGACATCGCACCCCAGGCGCCGGTGCATGTGCTGGTGATCCCGAAGGGGGCGTATGTCTCCCACGACGATTTTTCGGAGAAGGCGAGCGAGGCAGAGATCGTCGGCTTTACGCGGGCGGTCGGGCTGGTCGCGCGCAAACTCGGCCTTTCGGCACCGGGCTATCGCCTGATTGCCAACCACGCCACTGATGGCGGCCAGGAAGTGCCGCACTACCATGTGCATATCTGCGGCGGGCATCGTCTAGGCCGCATGCTTGCGCCCCGCGACTAGCCGGGTTGCGCGCCCGGCGGGTTGCCGCTCCTGCCCTGTTGCGTGATAGTTTTACACAACGGGGAGGTAAAATAATGTCCTACGAGACCATCAACGTGCAGGAGATGTCGCCGGCCTGCGGCGCCATCGTCGAGGGGATAGACCTCTCCAGGGAACTGACCAATCGCGAGTTCGATGAAATCCATCGCGCGGTCGTGGACCGTGTCGTGGTCGTGTTCCGCGACCAGGACATGTCACCGGAAGCGCAGATCTCGCTATCGCGCCGTTTTGGCGAGGTCCAGCCCGCCGAGGTGTCGGCTTTCGAGAAGAGCGCCGAATATCCGGAAATCGACATCCTCGAATACGATGCGGACAACCCGCCCCATGTGACCCGTGACCTCTGGCACACGGACTTCGCCGGCACCGAACGCCCGACCTGGGGCACGCTACTCTATGCGCGCGACATTCCCGAAGGCGGCGGCGACACGATCTGGGTGAATGCCGTGGCGGCCTATGAGGGGCTTTCGGACCGGATGAAGGCCCATATCGAGGGTCTGTGGGCCTACCACGATTCCTACCGGCCCTATGGCGAGCACGTGCGCCCCGAAATGTATGAGGGCGACAAGGGCACCGACTACATGCGCGAAAAGCGCGCCGCCTACGTGCCCGCGCTTCACCCGGTGGTGCGCACCAACCCGGATTCAGGCAAGCGTGGGCTGTTCGTCAACGAATCCATGACCACCTTTATCAAGGACATGGACCGGCGCGAGAGCGACTACATCCTGCGTTACCTGTTCGATCACCTACGCACGCCGGAGTTCCAGTACCGCCACAAGTGGCGCGAGAACGACCTGGCGATCTGGGACAACCGGACGTCGCTGCACTACGCGCTGTTCGACTACACCGAACACCGCCTGATGCACCGCATCATTATCCGCGGCGATGAGCCCTACGCCTAGGCATAGACCTTGCGCGCATGAAAAGCGGGGCCGGCTGGAAAGCCGGCCCCGTTCTCTTTTGCGCGCATCCCTGGGAGAGAGGACGGGATACTGCGCGCGTCAGGCGTGGCGGTGGGTTCCGCTGGGAAGCAGGCGGGAGGGCACCTGCTTGATAAAACGAAACGCCGCGGCAAACGCCTTGAACATCGCTTCGGCCCGCAGCCGCTCGCCTTCGCGGATGGCGGCCCGGATTTCTTCGCTCGAGATGCCCGGATAGAGCATGTCTTCCTGCACTCGTGAGCGCGTCTGATGGGTTGAGGTGTTCATGGTTGACTCCGTCTTGGGTGACGGCGTCACCTCCTGCTAGGTTTTTATGCTGCGTTGCACAATGAGGGAATAGAGCGGATTCTGCCGATTTCCACCTGCAAATTGTGCAATGCACAAATGTTGATTGTGCAACTGTGCGGATTCGCGCAGGCGCAGTGGGCAAAGGCCGGGCGCGGTAACGAGCTAGACGGCGGCGATGTTGTCGATCAGGCGGACGTCGCCGAGCCATGCGGCGGCCAGCACGCGGTAGCTGCGGGCCGGGTCCGGGTGCGCCCCCGGCGGCAGGAGGGTCTCACTGTCGCGGACCTCAAGATACTCGACCGGGCCGAAGCCTGCCGCGGCCAGCGCTTCGCGTCCTGCCGTGCAGGCATCCGGGACCGGCGTGCCGGACGCAATTCGGTCCGCGACGTCATTCAGGACCCCGTGCAGGCGTGGCGCGATCCGGCGCCATTCCGGGTCGAGGCGCAGGTTGCGTGAGGACATGGCCAGCCCGTCGGCTTCCCGTACGGTCGGCAGGCCGGCAATCTCCACCGGAATGTCCAGGTCGCGGGCCAGACGCCGGATGACTTGGAGCTGCTGGTAGTCCTTCTCGCCGAAGAACGCGATGTCGGGCAGGGACTGGAGCAACAGCTTGGTGACGATTGTGGCCACACCGGCGAAGTGGCCGGGCCGGAACTCACCGCACAGGCCTTCGCTGATCCCGGCGACGGTGACCGTGGTGCTAAAGCCGTCGGGGTACATCTCCGTCACGTCGGGGGCGAATAGCAGGTCGACACCGCCGGCCCGCAGGGTCTCGATATCCTGGGCCTCGCGGCGCGGATAGGAGCCCAGATCCTCATTGGGCCCAAACTGGGTCGGGTTTACGAAGATGGTCGCGACCACGCGGTCAGTGCGGATCGCCGCCGTGCGCATGAGGCTCATATGGGCGTCGTGCAGCGCACCCATAGTGGGGACCAGCCCGATGGTCTGGCCGTCCGCGCGCCAGGCCGCAATGGTGGCGCGCAGTTCGCCGACGGAGCGGACGACGGTCAGTTCTGACATGGGCCGGTTGTGCTCAGTCGCTGGCGAGTTTCGTGGGCGCCGGATCGAAACAATGTTCGGGACCCGGGAAGGCGCGGGCGCGCACTTCCCCGGCGTAACGGGCGGCCACGGTCGAGACTTCCTCGCCGAGATCCGCGTATTGCTTGGCAAATTTCGGCGTGAAGGTGCCGAACATGCCGATCATGTCCTCGGTGACCAGCACCTGCCCGTCACAGGCAGGGGACGCGCCGATCCCGATGGTTGGAATGGAGACGTCCGCCGTGATCTCGCGGGCGAGGGGCTCCGGCACGCCCTCGATGACGATTCCGAAGGCGCCTGCGCGCTCGACGGCCTTCGCATCGGCCCGGATGTCTTCGGCCCGGTCGTCGTCCCGGCCCTGTACACGGAAGCCGCCAAAAGCATTCACCGACTGTGGTGTGAGCCCGATATGGGCGAGCACCGGAATGCCGCGCCGCGTCAGGAAGGCGATGGTCGATTCCTGGGAAACGCCGCCTTCCAGCTTCACCGCGGCGCAACCGGTTTCCGCCAGGATGCGCGCGGCGGCGCGGTAGGCTACCTCGGGGGATTCCTCATAGGTCGAGAACGGCATGTCGACGACGATGCAGGCCTTGCTGCTGCCGCGCACGACCGCCGCGCCATGGGCGATCATCATGTCCAGCGTAACCGGCAGGGTGCTGTCGAAGCCGTAGACGACCATGCCGAGGGAATCCCCGACCAGCAGAAAGTCCACATGAGGGTCCAGCATCCGCGCCATGGGCGCGGTGTAGGCGGTCAGGCTGACGATGGGCTCGCCGCCCTTGCGGGCGCGCAAATCCGGCACACCAATGCGCCGGGTCTGAGACGTCGTGCTCATGGTTTCGTTTCCCGTCCGGCTTTTATTGCCGTTTTCAGCGCGCACGCTAGTTGTGCGTTGCACAATAAGCAAGTCCCGGCCCCTGCTGCAGACACATGGCTGTCATGGACCAAACATTGAGAGGGAGCGGCCCTTGTGGAAAAATCTACCGGCAATTCAGGTGAATTCAAGAGTGACACGGGGGTGCTCGACCATGCTGAAAGCGGTTTCTGCTCTGACAATCTGCGCCGCGCTGGCGGCATTCGCGGTTCCCGCAATGGCGGCGGACGGCGATGTGGAGAAGGTGGTCGCGAAGACCCTGGCCGACAATCCGGACATGAAGGCGCTCTGCGGCGGGCGCGAGGCGAGCATTCGCCCGGCCGTGACCAAGGCGACTGTGGCCCTGGTGACCAGTGGATCAATCTCGGGTGATCCCCAGAAAATCGGCGAAGCCGCCGGTGGTCAGGTCACCCAGCACTGCATCAAGTTTCTCAGCGGCGGCTTATCGCCCGGGGCGGTGCTAGGCCCGCCCGAGGATCGTCACGCAGGCCACGGCCTCCTCGATGCCGTGGAAACCGCCGCCATTCTCGGCAATGGCAAAGCGCGCGCCCTCGACCTGCCGGCCGCCGGCCTCGCCGCGCAACTGGGTGGTCAGCTCGAAAACCTGGGCGAGACCTGTTGCACCGACCGGGTGACCCTTGGATTCCAGGCCACCCGACGGGTTTACGGGAATCTTTCCTCCCAGCGAGGTGGCGCCGGATTCGGTCAACGGACCGCCCTCGCCGAACCCGCAGAAGCCGAGGTTCTCCACCTGCTGGATTTCCGCGAACGCCGTCGCGTCATGGACTTCCGCGACGTCCATATCATCCGGGCCCAGCCCGGCACGGGCATAGGCGTCCATCGCAGCGAGATGTGTGACGTGGCGGCTGAATTCCTCCGCGGCCCGGTCGGAGCCGGTTCGCAAGGCCGTGGCGTGGATCTTCACCGCGCGTGAGCGGTCGAAGCGGCCCAGTTCTTCCTCGCGGCATAGCACGGCGGCGGCGGCACCGTCGGAGATCGGCGAGCACATCGGAAGCGTCAGCGGCCAGCTCACCTTGCGCGCGGCCATGACTTCGTCGACGGACATGGGCTCGCGGTACTGGGACAGCGGGTTGTACTGGGAGTGGACGTGGTTCTTGGCCGCGACGGCAGCCAGCTGCTGCTGGGTGGTGCCGAAGGCCTTCATGTGGAACTTGGCCAGCGCGCCATAGATATCCATGAACACGCTGCGCTGTCCGGTGTCTTCCTCGCCGTCGGGATCGGACATGCCGTCGCCCAACGCCAGCAGGCGCTTCGTCGTCGCCTTCGATTCATGCACGTCCCAGCCGCCGTCGAAGACGGAGAACATCTTCGCCCGGTCCTCATGGAACATCTTCTCCGCGCCGACCGCCAGTGCGACGCCGCCACGCCCGGCTTCAAGCCAGGTGGCCGCCTGGTCCAGCGCGGTCGAGGCGCTCGCGCAGGCATTCTCCACATTGGTCACGGGGATCTCCTGGATGCCCATGCTGCGCAGCGCGATCTCGCCGGGGATCGAGCCCTGGCCTTCCAGCGTCGATTGCGCGGCGTTGGCGAACCACGCGGCCTCGATGTC
The DNA here is from genome assembly GCA_038117045.1 of Alphaproteobacteria bacterium. GTDB lineage: Bacteria > Pseudomonadota > Alphaproteobacteria > UBA6615 > UBA6615 > JABJAG01. The sequence continues at coordinate 14,673 of JAYOFE010000018.1, forward strand.
GGAGACCTGTGCGCCCGCGTCGGACAGCGCGGCCGTGACGGCCTCGCGGGTCAGTTCCTTGACCGAGCGGTTGAGGAACTTTCCGAATGGCGTCATTCCGACGCCGACAATGTAGATGTCGCTGCTGGCCATGGGGCTTCCCTCCCGGTGCATCTTTCAAGGCTTGCACTCTGCGCCTAGTCTATCGCGTCCACCGCCGGTGTCACAGAGTGGCGGCGATCGCGGGAAAAGCACATGAGTGAAGACAGGAACGCCGCCGAGCGGATCGTCGATTGCCTTGTCGAGGCGGGGATCGACCATTTCTTCGGGATGCCCGGCGGGTCGGTGATGGAAATCTACAAGGCCCTGCATGGCCGGGATGCGGAGATCCGACCCATCGTGCCGCGCGACGAGCAGACTGCATCCTGATCAGCCGCTTCCTTGTGCAGACCGATGTGACGCCCGGCCTTGTCGGGGTCATCGGCGGGCTTGGCCTCGACGGGCTTCTGGTGCTGGCGCTGTTCGCCATCATGTACCTGTTTCTGGGCGCGATCCTCGACACCTTCGCGATGATCATCCTGACACTGCCCTTCGTCTTTCCGATCGTCCTGTCCCTGGGCTACGACCCGGTCTGGTTCGGCATCTACCTGACGGTGATGATCGAGCTGGCGCTGATCACGCCGCCCATCGGTCTCAACGTCTATGTCATGAAGAATGTGACACCGGATGTGGAGCTGATGGACATCTTCCGCGGCTGCGGGCCGTTTGTTGGCGTCACGCTGTTGATGGTGGTGTTGATCGTCCTGGTGCCGGAAATCGTCACCTGGCTCCCATCGACGATGAAGTGACAAAGAGGTGATGCGAGGCGGCTGCCGAACGATTCGGTGCGCGGTGCCCAAAATTAGGGCATCCGGGCTTCGCTCAAGGGGTCGCGCGCCCGGTTTTCCGGGCGTCCGGGCTGGTACGGAGATTGCAATATTCCGGTGACCAACCGGAGCCGGACATGACGACCCCTACCTATCCCATTACGGAATTCATGCGTGAGATCGGCGATGTCGAGGTCTCCGACGACCCGAAGATCATCCGTAGCAAGAGTCACGACCGTTACGGCATCAGCCCGCTGCTGCGCCAGATGCTGAAAGACAAGAAGGCGGATGTGGTGGTCACGCCGCGCACTCTGGATGATGTGCTGTCCGTCGCCCGGGCCGCCGTGAAATACCGTATCCCGATCACAGCGCGCGGCGGCGGCACCGCCAATTACGGACAGAGCGTGCCCCTGCGCGGCGGCATCATGCTGGATATGACCGGTTATACCGGCGTGGTCTCGGTGGAGCCGGGACTGGTGCGCGCGCGAGCCGGAACGATTGTTGAGGAGATCGAGGTCGCGGCCCGCGCGACCGGCTGGGAACTGCGGATGCACCCGACCACCAAGCTGGAGGCGACCATCGGCGGGTTCATCGCCGGCGGGTCCGGCGGCCCCGGTTCGGTCGCCTACGGCCAGCTCGAGGAGCCGGGCAACATCCTGTCAGCCCAGATCGTGACCATGGAGGACGAGCCTCGGGTGCTTGAACTCGAGGGCCGCGAGGCGTCGCGCATCTATCACACCTATGGCGCGACCGGGATCATCACCGAGATCGGGATGCCGACGGCACCCGCCTGGGACTGGTGGGAGACCATCGTCGCCTTCCCCGAATACATGGATGTGCTGCGCTTCGCCTTCGACATGGCGAATGCGCCGGGCATCGTGAAGAAGGTGATGTCGGTGCAGGAATGGCCGACGCCGTCCCGCATCGCGGCCTTCGCCCCGCTGGTGCCGGAGGGCCACTCCATCGTCTCGACGATGATCGCGCCCCAGAGCTGGCCGGAATTCGCCGCTGCCGCCGAGGCGCGCGGCGGGGTCATCGTCTGCCGGTCGAAGATGGGCGAGGGGCCCTATGGCCGGCAGCTGACCGAGTTTGTCTTCGGCCATGCGCTCTTACATGTGCGCAAGACCGACCCGCGCCGCTCGCTGATCGAGGGATTCCTGCCAGGCCCTGACCTGCCGTCCCTGGTCGAGAAGGTCCGCGCGCGCGTCGGGTCGTACGGCCCCATGCGTCTCGAACTCATCCGCACGCCCGAGGGTACCGGCGCTGCGGCGCTGGCGATGCGGCTTCGCATGGTCCTGGAGCCCGAGTGCGAAATCGCGGCCATCGACGCACAGACCGTCGGGGTGCTGTGCTATGCACCCTCGGTCTCGCCCCGCACATCGCATGAGGTGCGATCCGGCGGCTGCGGGCTGCTCACGCGAATCCGGCCGGTTGCGGCGGCCCTGCCGCTGGATATCCGTGCACTCGACCTGACGAGCGTCGCGTGTGCCGAAGCCGGCGATGTCCTGATGGCACTGCGTCGCGCGCCGGTCCGCCGGCTGGCGGGCAAGGCGCGCGCCGCACTGGCGGCCTGATCTCCTCTATGTGAGGCGTCAGGCCGGCGGGAAGCCGAACAGTTCCGCCGGGTTGTCCGTTAGAATTTTCTTGCGCAATGCTTCGTCCGGCGCCCATTCCAGCATGAGGTCGAGCAGGTCGCCGTCATTCGGCATCTCCTCGAAATGGTCCGGGTGGGGCCAGTCCGACCCCCAGAGCAGCCGGTCGGGGTTGCGCTCGATCAACGCATTCGCAAACGGCCAGGTGTCCCTGTAGGGAAGTGTGTGCTCGGCGGTGAAGCGCATCGGGCCCGACAGCTTCACCCAGCAGCGGCCCGTATCCAGGCATTCCAGCACGAAGCGGAAGCCCGGTGCGTCGATGCCCAGTTCGGTGGGCTGCCATCCCATGTGGTCGATCACGAAATTGCCCGGTGAGGCGAGGATCGTGTCGCGCCAGGCCGCCGCCTCCTCGGGCCCGCGGAACCAGTACTGCGGATGCCAGCCGAATTCGTGGATGCGCGCGACGAGGTCCGTATTGATTTCCGGGTTGGCGCGGTAGGCGAAGCGCGCGCCGACGACTCCGACCTTTGTCAGGATCTCCAGCTCGTTGTCCGTAATGTCGGGTGCCGGCATGGCGATGCCGCGCAGCCGCTCGGGCTCGCGCGACAGGGCGTTGATCAGGTACTCGTAGGTGTTGCCCTGCACGACCGAGTGCACGATCACGCCGCGCTCGATTCCCAGCGTGTCGTGCATCCGGAGCATGTCCTCCAGCGTCGAGTCCTCGACCTCCAGCGGCGAGTCCGGGTGATACGGAAAGCGTTTGCCCGGTCCGTAGATGTGGAAGTGGGTATCGGTGGCGCCGGGCGGCGTCTTGAGCTTCGGCGTCTTGGTGTCGCGGTGCGGCGGCGGCGACTTCTTGCGTTCGGCCATGTTGTTTCCCCCTGTTGTTTGTTCCGGTCACGATTGAATCTTTTGACATTCGGCGCAATAATGCGCGCCACAACAGTGCGTCGATTCAAACGCCAACCGCTTAGACGGGGAAGGAAAGAAATGAACGCTATCGCGAAAATGCCGAAGACGGCGAAGGAGCGCGGGAAGGTCGCGCCGAAGAAGCTTGCCCATGTCGTGCTGCGCACCAAGGAAGGCAACGTCCAGAACCTGCTGAACTGGTACAAGGTCGTGCTCGAGGGTGAGCCGATGTACGAGAATCCGATGATCGGTTTCGTCACCTATGACGACGAGCATCACCGCATCGCCGTGCTGGCGCTGCCGGGCGTCCAGGACCATGTGGACATGACCTGCGGCCTGCATCATGTGGCGTTCACCTACGAGAACCTCCACGACCTGATGCACACCTATAACCGGCTGAAGGACGACCACGGCATCACGCCGGAGTTCTGCATCAACCACGGCCCGACCACGTCGATGTACTACTTCGATCCGGACAAGAACCAGATCGAGCTGCAGGTCGATAACGTGCCGGAAGAGAAGTTCGCAGAATATTTCGACAACGGCGAGTTCACCGACAATCCGATCGGCATCAAGTTCGACCCGGACGAGATGACGGCGCGCCTGAAGGCGGGCGAGTCCGAGGAGGCGCTGCTCAAGCGCCCGGACGGCACGCCTCCGGACCTGCGCGAGTTCCCGGTCAACTAGATCGAAAAAGAAGGGCCCTTCGGGGCCCTTCGGTTTTTTGGAGTATGCGCGCCCGGTTCAGTCCGACACGTCCACGCGGCGTTTTTCGATGGCGTCCCAGACCAGGGCGGAGAGGTTCGAGCCGTCATAGCGGTCGATCTCCTGGATGCCCGTCGGTGAGGTGACGTTGATCTCGGTCAGGTAGTCGCCGATCACGTCGATGCCGACGAAGATCAGCCCCTGATCGCGCAGCGCCGGGCCGATCGCCGCACAGATTTCCTTCTCGCGCTCGGTCAGCGCGCTTTTCTCCGCGCGCCCGCCCACATGCATGTTGGAGCGCGCCTCGCCTTCGGTGGGGACACGGTTGATCGCGCCGACCGGCTCACCGTCCACCAGGATGATGCGCTTGTCGCCCTGGCGCACCTCGGGCAGGTAGCGCTGGACGATCACCGGCTCGCGGAACATCTGGGTGAACATTTCAAGGAGCGAGTTCAGGTTCTCGTCGCCCGGCGTGATGTGGAACACGCCCGCACCGCCATTGCCGTAGAGCGGCTTGACGATGATGTCCTTGTGCTTGGCGCGGAACGCCGCGATCTCCGACGGCGAGGAGCTGATGAGCGTCGGCGGCATCAGGCCCTCGAAATGGGTGACGAACAACTTTTCCGGTGCGTTGCGCACGGACACCGGGTCGTTCACCACCAGCGTCTGCGGATGGACATGCTCCAGGATGTGCGTGGCCGTGATGTAGGCCATGTCGAATGGCGGGTCCTGGCGCATCAGCACCACGTCGACGCCTGCCAGGTCCAGCGTGTCGGCCGGTCCAAAGGTGAAGTGGTTGCCGATCTCGCGGCGCACCTCGATGGGGCGTGCCTTTGCGACCACGCGTCCTTCCCGCAGGGCGAGGTCCTGCGGCAGGTAATGGAACAGGCCGTGGCCGCGCGCCTGGGCTTCCAGCGCCAGTGCGAAGGTCGAATCGGCATTGATGTCGATCGCCTCGATCGGGTCCATCTGGATGGCGACGGCAAGACTCATGTGAGGTGTACTCCGGCGGGTTTGACCGGGATGCAATCTAGGGGTTTTCGCGGTTCAGGCAAATGCCGCCTCATCGGGCGGGGGTGGTTTCCGCGGCAGGTTTCCCGGGCGGTGCGGCGATGCGGCGCGGGTCGTCCTTCAGGATAACATGGCTGACCACCCGCTTCACGTTGGGCACGGCGCGCGCGACGCGGAACACCCGGTCGAGCTCCTCGCGATCCTGCGCCACGCCCAGCAGATAGACCGTGCCCGCGACGGAGCGGGTCGAGTAGTTGATCGAACTGATCTCGCTGTCGAACAGCAGTTCGGAATCGAGCCGCGCGTTGATCAGAGCGTCATTGGCGAAATCTTCCAGTCCGCCGCCCTCGGCAATCTCGATCTCGTTGATGACCTCGCGCACGTCCTCGGCCTTCCATGCCAGTTCGACAGCACGGTCGGCGTTGGCCTGGTTCGGCACCCGGCCGGAGATCAGCACCCGGCCTTCGTAGATCTGCAGGTTGAGCCGGTTGAAGGTGTCGAAATCCTCGGTGATCCAGGCTTCGTTGATCTCGACCCGGATCAGCGCGTCATTACCCGCACCTTTCAGGCCTCGCTCCTCGGCGGCGGCAACGCCGGCCGTCGCGCCGGCACCGACGGCCATGCCTGTGGGCGAACATGCAGCGAGCGTCAGGGCGGCAGCCACGCCCAGCACGGCGAGGCGAAGGGGGCGGGAAAGCGGATCAGGGAAATGCATCATGGTCAGGCTCCGGGAACGGACCGCAGATTAGTCGATTCGCCACGCGTCGGGCACGTGCTGGGGCCACCGGCCAGGCACCGAAAGGATCGCGTCAAATCGCACCTGGTGGTTTGTGTAGTGCGGGTTTGCGGCAAGAAAGTGTTCGGCTGTCCGGGCAATCCGCTGGCGCTGGGTTGGTGTAACAGCGAAAGCCGCGTCCTCGGCGTTGGCGCGTGCCTTGACCTCGACCATCGCCAGGGTGCGGCCACGTCGTGCCACGAGATCGATTTCGCCGACCGGGCACCGGTAGCGGCGCGAGAGGATGGCGTAGCCTTTCAGGCGCAACATCAGTGCGGCAAGGCGTTCCGCGCGCCGTCCCCTGTGTTCGGAGGCCCGTCTCTCCGACGCCTGACGCCCCGGAACCGGCCGGGACGTCATTCGGGCTCGCCGTCGCCGGACAGTTCCAGCGCCATACGGTAGACCTCCCGCCGGGCGCGGCCGGTCCTTGAGGCAACCTCGCTGGCGGCGTCGCGCACCGACATGCGTCCCAAAGTGTCGCGCAGCTCTGCGCGAACCGTGTCGTCATCCGCGTCCTCTTCGGCGGGTGGGCCCACAATCACGACGATTTCGCCCCGCAGCTGCGGGGCGTCCGCGCGCTCGTTCGCCAGATGGACGAGCGTGCCGCGCAAAACTTCCTCGTGCATCTTGGTGAGTTCGCGCGTGACGGCCGCCTCGCGCGGGCCCAGTACCTCGGCCATGTCGGCGAGGCTTTCGGCCAGGCGGGGTCCGGTCTCGTAGAAGACAAGCGTGCCGGGCACGGCAGCCAGTTCGCCCAGACGCCGCTTCCGGGCGGCCTGCCTGGGGGGCAGGAACCCTGCAAAGAAGAAGGCGTCTGTCGGCAGCCCCGCCACGGCAAGGCCGGCCAGCACGGCGCTGGCGCCGGGAATGGCGTGGACGGGAATATCCGCGTCACGCGCGGCGGTCACCAGCCTGTAGCCGGGATCGGAAATCAGCGGGGTTCCTGCGTCGCTGACAAGCGCCAGAGATTCGCCATCTTTCAGGCGCCTGATCAGATCGGGAAGGACCTTCTGGGCGTTGTGGTCGTTATAGGGAGTGGTCCGGGCGGTGATCGCGTAGCGCGACAGGAGCTTCGCGGTGACGCGCGTGTCCTCGCAGGCGATGCGGTCCGCGCCGCGCAGCACATCAAGCGCGCGCAGGCTGATATCGCGCAGGTTGCCGATCGGGGTGGCCACCACATAAAGGCCCGGCGCCAGCGGGCCGGGTGATGCTTGTTCGGGCCCGGCGTGCCCGCTAGGGTCGCCGTTCGTCCCGACCGGCGAAGAGGATGAAGAGGTATCGTTTCGTGCCACGACCGGTTTTCCAGATGTCACCGCGCGCCGTCCTGGCCGCGGCCGTGTTCGCCCTCGCGGCGTGCGCGCAATCCAACGTAGCGGCGCCCCCGGCTGAAACGCAACCCGCGCAGCAGGCTGCACCTGCCCCGGCGCAGGCGGCCCCTGCCGCACCTGTCACGCCCGATCCGGCATCGCTGCCCGGTGTCCGTGTCGCCATCGCCGTTCCGCTCTCGGGGCCGGCGGCGGGTGTTGGCCGGGACCTTCTGGACGCGGCCCAGCTCGCCCTGTTCGATTTCCGGCCCGAGAATTTCGAGCTTCGTATCTATGACACGGGCGGCAACCCGGCTGTCGCCGCCTCGGCCGCCCAGCGCGCCCAGCAGGACGGCGTGAGCCTGTTCCTCGGTCCGCTGTTCGCCGACGCCGTATCCGCCACCGCCAATGCGGTGCGGCCTGCGGGCATACCCGTCTATGCATTCTCCAGTGACCGGCTGGTCGCGGGGGACGGCGTCTATGTCGCCGGCTTCTTCCCGGAAGCGCAGGTGGCACGCGTGGTCGACTTCGCCGCCCGCCGGGGGCTTTACCGCTTCGCAGCGCTGGTGCCCAACGACGCCTACGGCAACCGCATGAACACCGCATTTTCCGATGCGGTCTTCGATGCCGGTGGCCAGGTCGTGGATGGGCGCTTCTACCCGCCGGACAACGACGGGATGACGGAGACCGTGCGCTCGCTGGCGCGCTATGACGAACGCGCGGCGGAGCTCAAACGGGAAAAGGCGCTGCTCGCCGGCAAGGACGACCCGATCTCGAAGCGGGCGCTCGAACGCCTCGACACGCTCGATACCTTAGGTGATGTCGGTTTCGAGGCGCTGATGGTGCCCGAAGGCGGCGAACAGGTGCTGCAGCTGGCGCCGCTGCTGGCATTTTTTGACATCGACCCGGTGCAGGTGAAGCTGATGGGGCTGTGGATCTGGGATGACCCGGTGCTGGGCAAGGAGCCCTCCATGCTGGGCGCGTGGTTCGCCGCGCCGCCGCGTGCCTCGCGCCTGCGCTTCGAGGAACGGTTCCGCCAGGCCTATGGCCGTAAGCCCGACCGGCTGGCCACGCTGGCCTATGACGGTGTGGCGCTCGCCGCCGTCCTGGCCCAGACCGCTGCGCCCGGCACTGCGCCCTACGCGCGCGAACGGCTGGAAAACGCCGACGGCTTCGCCGGTGTCGATGGCATTTTCCGCCTGCATTCAAACGGTGAGGTGGAGCGGGGCCTGTCGGTCCTTGAGGTTCAGCGTGACGGGCCGCAGGAAATCGACCCGGCGCCTCTCAGCTTCCGCGATCCGGCGACGAACTAGTCAGGAGCCGAGCAGCGACGCCACGACGGCGTTGAGCCGCTGGCGTCCCTCGGCGGTGGCGCGCAGCCCGTTGGAATCTGTTTCGAGATAGCCTGCCTCGACGAGGCGGTCGCGCGCGGCTGGTTCAAATGCGTCCTCAAGATGGACGCCGGTACGCGCCTTGAAGCGGGCGGCGTTGAGCCCCTCGGCGAGGCGCAGCCCCATCATCGTGACTTCCTCCACCAGGTCCTGATCGGACAGCGGGTCGTCCTGCTGGGTGGCGTGACCGTGTTCCCCCACGCGCGCCAGCCAGATGTCCGGTGCGCGGTGCTGCCGGGTCGCGTGGACCGTCCCGCCGGATGTAACCCTGCCATGTGCGCCGGGCCCGATACCCAGATAGTCGCGGTGACGCCAGTAGGCGAGATTATGGCGGGATTCCTCACCGGGTGCGGCGTGGTTGGATATCTCATAGGCAGGCATGCCGGCGTCGTCGAGCAGCTCCTGCGTGATCTCGAACATGCGGGTGCTGTCGTCCTCGTCCGGCAATTCGAGTGCGCCGCGCGCGGCGGCAAGATAGAAGGGTGTGCCGGGCTCGATGGTGAGCTGGTAGGCAGACAGGTGCCCGCGCGCCATCCCGATTGCGTCGGCAAGCTCGGCTTCCCAGGCCTCGGGTGTCTGGCCGGGGCGGGCATAGATCAGGTCGAAGGACATGTGCGGGAAGCGCGCCTGCGCCTCGGCGATGGCCTCGCGTGCATCCGCGGTGCCATGGGTCCGCCCCAGTGCCGACAGCGCAGCCTCGTCGAGGGACTGCACGCCCAGGCTCACCCGGTTCACCCCGGCTGCGGCAAAGCCGTCTAGCACTGCCGCCTCGGCAGAGGTCGGGTTGGCCTCAAGCGTGATTTCCAGGTCGGGGTCGGGAATGAACAGTTCTCGTGCGCGCGCGATGACGGCGCAGGCCGTCTCCGGCGCCATCAGCGACGGCGTGCCGCCACCGAAGAAGATGCTGGTCAGCCGCCGTCCCGGCACCCGGACCGCATAGTGTTCCAGTTCAGCGAGCAGCGCATCGCGCCAGCGCGCGTGGTCGACATCGGCGCGCACATGGCTGTTGAAGTCGCAGTAGGGGCAGAGCGCGCGGCAGAACGGCCAGTGGACGTAAAGCGCGAGGTCGTCCGGCGTCTCAGCCATCGGTGTGCGCGAAGCAGGCCGCGATCATTTTCTCGAACGCGATGGCCCGGTGCGATATGGCGTGCTTGGCCGCTGGGGACATCTCCGCGAAGGTCTCGGCATAGCCGTTCGGCACGAAGATCGGGTCGTAGCCGAAGCCCAGCTTGCCGCGGGGCGGCCAGGCGAGCGTGCCTTCGACCCGGCCCTCGAAGATTTCCACGTGATCGTCCGGCCAGGCCAGCGCCAGGGCGCAGGTGAACCAGCAGGTCTCGTCGCCGGAGCCGTCCGCAGCCTCGTGCACGCGCTCCATGGCCCAGTCGAAATCACGCATGCCGTCCTCTCGCGTGGCGAAGCGGGCGGCGTGGATGCCCGGTGCGCCGTCCAGGGCCGCGACGGAGAAACCGGAATCGTCGGCCAGTGCCGGCAGGCCGCTGCCCGCGACGGACGCGCGCGCCTTCAGGGCCGCGTTTTCGGCAAAGGTCGCCCCGGTCTCCTCGGGCTCGGGCAGGCCGAGTTCCCCGGCGCTCACCACATCGATGGCATAGGGCGCGAGCAGGTCGGCGATCTCGCGGACCTTGCCCTCATTGTGGCTGGCGATAACCAGCCGGTTGCCGTCGAACTGTCGCGCCATGGCTTCCCGCTACTTCAGGCCCAGCGCCTTGCGCTGGTGGACGACAAGGTCGTCGATGCCCGAGCGGGCGAGATCGAGCAGCTTCACGAACTGGGCGCGGGAGAACGGCTTGTCCTCGGCTGTGCCCTGGATCTCGACGATGCCGCCGCGTTCGGTCAGCACGAAGTTGGCATCGGCCTGGGCGTTGGAGTCTTCCGGGTAGTCGAGGTCGAGCACCAGCTCGCCCTGATAGATGCCGCACGACACCGCCGCGACCAGTTCGGTCACCGGGTTCTTCTCGATGGCGCCGGACTTGACCAGCCCTTGGCAGGCGATGTGCAGCGCCACGCAGGCGCCGGTGATCGACGCCGTGCGCGTGCCGCCGTCAGCCTGCAGCACGTCGCAGTCGAGCCGGATCTGCCGCTCACCCAGCATCTCCATGTCGGTGACCGCGCGCAGCGAACGGCCGATCAGGCGCTGGATTTCCTGGGTGCGGCCGGACTGCTTGCCCCGTGCGGCCTCGCGACCCGTGCGCTCATGGGTGGAGCGCGGCAGCATGCCGTATTCCGCGGTCACCCAGCCGGTGCCGGTGCCGCGCATCCACGGCGGCACCCGTTCCTCGACCGAGGCCGCGCACAGCACATGGGTGTTGCCAAACATGGCAAGGCACGAACCCTCGGCATATTTCGCCGCGCCGGTCTTGAGCTGGATCTTGCGCATCTGGTCGGGAGCGCGGCGGGACGGGCGGTTCGATTTGGCAGCCATGAGGATATCCGGAGTGTCGGGAAGATGTTGCGGGCAACCTAGTCGTTTCGCCCGGGCTGCGCCACCACCGCCGGGCACAGCAGGCGGCTCCTTGATCGTGGCCGGGGCGATGCCTAAGTTGACCGGGCGTTCGGGGACAGAAATCCCGCGAACGGGGAAAACGGACACCACACTGATGAGCCGCTCGATTCCACAGTTGAATGCGCGTAGTTCGGAGATTCTCCGGCAGATCATCGACGGCTACCTGACGACGGGTGAGCCGGTGGGCTCGCGCACCATTTCGCGCAACACCGACCTCAACCTGTCGCCGGCCACGATCCGCAACGTCATGGCCGACCTGCAGGATGCCGGGCTGCTGTTCTCGCCGCACACCTCGGCAGGCCGCATCCCGACCGAGGCTGGCCTGCGCCTGTTTGTCGACGGGCTGCTGGAGGTGGGCCGCCTGACCGAGGCGGAGCGCAAGGAGATCGAGGCCCAGTGCACGGCCCAGGGCCGCAGCGTGCAGCAGACACTGAATGAGGCCTCGCGCGTGCTGTCGGGCCTGAGCAACTGCGCGGGACTGGTGGTGGTCCCGAAGAAGGATTCCCCGCTGCGCCATATCGAATTTGTCTCGCTGGCGCCGGGCCGTGCGCTGGTCGTGCTGGTGATGGAAGACGGCGGGGTCGAGAACCGCATCGTCGAGGTCCCGCCGGGCATGCCGTCCTCCGCGATGATCGAGGCGACGAACTTCCTGTCGGCCCGCATGGTGGGCAAGACCATCGGCGAGGCACAACGCCAGATCGCGGTGGAACTGGAAGCGCACCGGCGCGACCTGGACGACCTGACCCGGAAGCTGGTCGAGGCGGGTCTCGCAACAGCCAGCGGCGAAGGTGGCGAGGGCGCGCTCATCGTCAGCGGCACCGAGCGCCTGCTGGCAGACGTGCAGGCCGTCGAGGACCTGGACCGGGTGCGCTCGCTCTACGGCGCGCTCGAGACCAAGGAATCCTGGATCAGGTTGCTGGACGCCGCGCGCGACGGCGAAGGCGTCCAGATATTCATCGGGGCGGAGAATGAGCTGTTTTCCGTCGCCGGCTGTTCGGTGGTGGTCGCGCCCTACCGGAACAGCGAACAGGAGATTGTCGGCGCGGTGGGCGTCATCGGGCCGACACGGATCAACTATGCGCGGATCATCCCGGTCGTGGACTACACGGCCAAGGTGGTGAGCCGCCTTATGGGTTAACGACACGGGTATTGCCGTGGCGCGCATGTTGCGGCAGGAAGCAGGACATGAACGACAACGATACGAATCCCGAGAACGAAACTCCGGACGCACCGCAGGCCGGTGAGGCCGCCAATGATGCGGCCGGTGATGGCCGCGTCGCCGAACTGGAAGCCCAGGTTGCCGATCTGCGCGACCAGGTCCTGCGCGCCATGGCCGAGACCGAGAACATGCGCAAGCGCAGCGAGCGGCATGTTCAGGATGCCCACAAGTTCGCCGTGACCCAGTTTGCGCGCGACATCCTGCAGGTAGCCGACAACCTCGAGCGTGCGCTCGACGCGGTGCCGGAAGAACGCCGCGGCGAGCACGAGCTGCTCGGCGTGCTGGCCGAGGGTGTGCAGGCCGTTCAGGCCGCCTTCGTGCAGGTGATGGCAGCAAACCACATCGAGCGCATCGACCCCGCGGGTGAGCCCTTCGACCCGAACATGCATGAAGCGATGTTCGAAGTGCCGGGCACGGACCTGCCGAACGGCACCGTCGCCCAGGTGGTCCAGCCCGGCTACAAGCTGCACGACCGGCTGTTGCGCCCGGCCCGAGTCGGCGTCGCGAAGTCGATAGATGCCGGCGAGGCCAAGGTCGACACGACCGCCTGACAGCTTTGTTTGGTTTTATTTCCGTGCGGTGATCGCGGGGTCCGCGGCCATCAGGGCGCGGATATAGGCTGTCGCGAGGCCGGGTTTCTGCGCGGCTCCGTAGTGCTGCAGCGCGACCGTGGCGAAGTCGAACGCACCGTAGAGTTCGTGCGCGAGGATCGCGATCTTCAGGAGACTGTCCGGCGCGCGCTCCGCCATTTCCGCGAACCCGGCCGGGTCGCGGAAATACAACGCGTTGGACCAGATCACCTGCGCAAAGCCGCGGTTCGGGTTGCCGTCCTTGATCAGCGGCCGGTAGGGCCGTGATCCGACACCGACCATGGTGTGGAAAGAGAAGCCTCGCTGCCGCAGGAATTGGTCCACATCGGCAAACAGCGCCTGGCCCTTGTAGATGGGCAGGAAGTTGACCTCGCTCTGGATCGCCAGCGTGTCGGCCAGCGCGTCCGTCGCGCCCTCGAGTACCAGCAGTTCCGCGCCCTGGACGTCCAGCTTGAGGAATTCGGCGGGCCGCGCCTCGGCCATGTCGTCGAGGCGCACGGTCTCAAGTGTTTCCTCGCGTACGGTCTCGCAGAGCTCCCAGAGGCTGTGGAAGCGTTGCATCACGTCCGGATCGGGCGGGAAAAGCGACGAGGTCATGGGCGCGGTGCCGATATGCAGAATGTGGATATTCCCGTCGCCCAGCGCGTGGGGCAGGTAGCGGCAATTGGACTTTGCGCCCGCGTTGAGCTTTTCGCATTCGGCCGTGTTCGGCTCGAAACCGATCAGGTCCGCGGCACCCGTTGCGACGAGGCGCGCCCAAGGTTCGGCCTCGCCCACATCCATCGCCCCCACATCGACAATGCGGATTGCAGGCGCGGACACGCCCTCGGATGCGAGGAAATCGAGGATATCGACGGGGCGTGGCGGTGTGGTCATGCGGGTTTCACCATCTGCGGGGCAAGGGTCTCGGCCGAAGGGACGTGCATGCGTTGGTTGCGGCGCGTGACGTCCGGGCGGGAGACGGCATAGCAGTAAACGCAGCCGTGCGGACAGGTCTCATAGGACCCGATATCGCGGGATTCGGCGCACATGCAGCCCGGCCGCGGCCCTTTCGTGCGCGCCGTGACGGGCGGATGGCCGAGATGCGCGGCCATGCGGTTGAGCCGGACCGTGTCGATGCAACGAGCCGCCTCTGCAACGCCGTCCGCCACCTCCGGCTGGGTGCACACCGTCAGCTTCATGGCGTGCTCTCCGGCAATGTCGCGGAGACTTTCAAGCAGGTCCCGTTTGGCATCGGCATCCGGGGCCCGCCAGCCGACCGACTGCCGTTCGGCGGCGACGGCAAGATTCCGGGCGGTCTTCCGGTAGATCTGGGCGAAACTGACGACCATTTCGTCGACCGACCCGGCCAGTGCGCCAGCGATATGCCTTGCATTTTCGGCATGCCAGCCTTCCGGCGTGTCGTCACTGACCAGCACCGGGTCATACCGCCAGACGGCGGCGTGAGGCCCGAAATTCCGGGCGATTTCGCGAATATCGTCGATGGCGTCGGCGGGTTGCGGGACCGCGCGCTCCAGCCAACGCGGATAGCCGGTGAGCGTGTACTGGATGGTGAAGGGATGGGTGCGCGCGGTGCGCTCGAGCTCGTCGCGGAAGGGTCGCGAATTGCGGGTCCAGAACACGAAGGCGCTGCAATCCTCATCGCGGAGCGAAACCCGGAAATCCCGGTTGTTCCAGACATTGCGCACCGTGCAGAACCCGGCTTCCCGGCGCGCGCGGAACCACGCGCCGTAGAAGGCGGGGATGTCCGTCTTGTAGCTGGCCGAGATAATCATCTGTTCATGTTAGCGTGCTAACCTGCCGGGACGACCCGGAAATTGCGCATCGGGGGCAGGCTCCAGGGTGGTTGCACCGGCTCGGACTGCACCCTATATGTCGCCCGAACACTTCTGGTCCGATATAGGGCCATCTAACGCATGAACGGGGATCCACCACGGTGCCGACTGGGCCGGGCGGATCTGCTGAAAAAGCGAGGAAATCATGGCGAAAGTAATTGGTATCGATCTCGGGACGACCAACTCCTGTGTGGCGGTCATGGACGGCAACCAGGGTAAGGTGATCGAGAACTCCGAAGGCGCCCGCACGACGCCCTCGATGGTGGCCTTCACCAACGGCGATGAGCGTCTGGTGGGCCAGGCGGCGAAGCGCCAGGCAGTCACTAACCCGGAAAACACGATTTTTGCAGTCAAGCGCCTGATCGGGCGCCGGTATGACGACCCGCTGACGGAGAAGGACAAGGATCTCGTCCCCTTCAAGATCGTCGCGGGGGACAACGGCGATGCCTTCGTCGAGGCGAATGGCGACAAGTACAGCCCGTCCCAGATCAGTGCCTTCATCCTGCAGAAGATGAAGGAGACGGCGGAATCCTTCCTCGGCGAGACCGTCGAGCAGGCTGTGATTACGGTTCCGGCCTACTTCAACGACTCCCAGCGCCAGGCCACCAAGGACGCAGGCAAGATTGCCGGCCTTGAAGTGCTGCGCATCATCAACGAGCCGACCGCGGCCGCGCTCGCCTACGGCCTCGACAAGAAGGAAGCCGGCACTATCGCGGTCTATGACCTTGGCGGCGGCACCTTCGACGTATCGGTGTTGGAAATCGGCGACGGCGTGTTCGAGGTGAAGTCGACCAACGGCGACACCTTCCTTGGCGGTGAGGACTTCGACGCCCGCATCATCGAGTACCTGGCCGACGAGTTCAAAAAGGACCAGGGCATCGACCTGCGTTCCGACAAGCTCGCCCTCCAGCGCCTGAAAGAGGCGGCAGAGAAGGCCAAGATCGAGCTGTCCTCCTCGACCCAGACGGAAGTGAACCTGCCGTTCATCACGGCGGACGCATCGGGTCCGAAGCATCTCAACGTCAAGCTGACGCGCGCCAAGCTGGAAGCACTGGTCGAGGACCTCGTCCAGCGCACGGTCAAGCCGTGCGAGGCCGCGCTGAAGGATGCGGGCCTGAAGCCGAACGAGATCGACGAGGTCATCCTGGTCGGTGGCATGACCCGCATGCCGAAGATCCAGGAGACGGTGAAGAACTTCTTCGGACGTGAGCCGCATCGCGGCGTGAACCCGGACGAGGTTGTCGCCATCGGTGCGGCGATCCAGGCCGGCGTTCTCGCGGGCGACGTCAAGGACGTGCTGCTGCTCGACGTGACCCCGCTGTCGCTGGGCATCGAGACGCTGGGCGGCGTGTTCACCCGCCTGATCGACCGCAACACGACGATCCCGACCAAGAAGAGCCAGGTCTTCTCGACCGCCGAGGACAACCAGTCCGCGGTGACGATCCGGGTCTTCCAGGGCGAACGCGAGATGGCGGCCGACAACAAGCTGCTCGGCCAGTTCGATCTTGTGGGCATTCCTTCCGCACCGCGCGGCGTGCCGCAGATCGAGGTCACATTCGACATCGATGCCAACGGCATCGTCAACGTCTCGGCGAAGGACAAGGGCACCGGAAAGGAACAGCAGATCCGCATCCAGGCCTCCGGGGGTCTCTCGGACGACGACATCGAGAAGATGGTCAAGGACGCCGAGGAGCACGCCGAAGAGGACAAGAAGCGGCGCGAATCGGTCGAGGTGAAGAACCAGGCGGAAGCCCTGGTGCACCAGACCGAGAAGAGCCTGTCCGAACACGGGGACAAGATTTCCGGCGACGAGAAGTCCGTGATCGAATCCGATATCGAGGCCCTCAAGACGGCCATGGAATCGGACAACCTCGAGGACATCCAGTCGAAGCTGGAAGCGCTCGCGACCTCTTCCATGAAGCTGGGCGAGGCGATCTACAAGTCCGAGCAGGCGGACGGTGGCGATGCGGCGGAAGCAGCGGATGCCGACATGTCCGGCGAGTCGGACGAGACGATCGTCGATGCCGACTTCGAGGAAGTCGATGACGAAGACGAGCCCAAGGGTCAGTCTTCGGCCTCGTAAGCGTACGGCCCGTATAACGATGCGGTGCGCACGGCCAGTCCCGTTGCGCGCCGCTCGTCCGGGCCGGGCCACTCGCAGCGAGGGGAGCGTCGATGGCGGATAGGGACTACTACGAGACACTGGGGGTCGAACGCGGCGCGGATGCGGCCGCGATCAAGAGTGCCTATCGCCGTCTCGCGAAGGAGCTCCATCCCGACCGCAATCCCGGCGATGCGACCGCCGAGCAGCGTTTCAAGGAAATCAACCAGGCCTACGACGTCCTGAAGGACGACGAAAAGCGCGCGGCCTATGACCGCTTCGGCCATGCCGCCTTCGAGAATGGCGGTGGCCCGCAGGCGGGCGGCTTCGATTTCTCCGGCGGCGGCTTCGCCGACATCTTCGACGAAATGTTCGGCGAATTCATGGGCGGGCGCGGCGGCGGCCGCCGGCGCACCAGCACCCGCGGCTCGGACCTGCGCTACAATCTGGACGTCAGCCTGGAAGATGCCTTCAAGGGCAAGCAGGCGCGTGTGCGCGTCAACGCATCAGCCGCCTGCGACGAGTGCCACGGCTCCGGCGCGGCCGGCGGCTCCAGCCCCAACACCTGCCCGTCCTGCCAGGGCGCCGGCAAGATCCGTGCGCAGCAGGGCTTCTTTACGGTGGAGCGCACCTGCCCGACCTGCCACGGCGCGGGCCGGGTGATCGACAATCCGTGCAACGCCTGTAACGGCGCGGGCCGGACCAACAAGGAAAAGACCCTCTCGGTCAACATCCCCGCGGGGATCGAGGACGGCACGCGCATCCGTGTCGCCGGTGAGGGCGAGGCGGGGCTGCGCGGCGGGCCGCCGGGCGACCTCTATATCTTCGTGACCATTCGCCCGCACCGGTTCTTCCGGCGCGAGGGCGCGGACATCTACTGTCGGGTCCCGATCCCGATGACCACCGCCGCGCTCGGCGGGTCCATCGAGGTGCCGTCCATCGACGGATCGCGCGCCCGGGTGAACATTCCTGCGGGCACCCAGACGGGCCAGCAGTTCCGCCTGCGCAGCAAGGGCATGTCGGTCCTGCGCTCGAACGCGCGCGGCGACATGTATGTCCAGGCGCAGATCGAGACCCCGGTGCACCTCACCAAGGAACAGCGCGACCTGCTCAAGAAGTTCGAGGATGCCGGCGGCGGTGCGCCCAAGCACTCGCCGGAATCCGAAGGCTTCTTCACCAAGGTGAAGGAGTTCTGGGACGACCTGAAGGAATAGCATTCGGGCCGCAGTGCCAAGGCCATTGGCCTCGGCGCGTGAAGTGGTATCTTCCGCCCCCTCAGAAAACGGGCTTCGGCGGATAGGGCCATGACGGATCATCTAAGAATCGGAATTGTCGGCGCGGGCGGGCGCATGGGCCGCATGCTCGTGCAGGTCGTGGCCGAGACCGAAGGCTGCGTGCTGGCCGGTGCCAGCGAGGCGCCGGGCTCGGACAATCTCGGCAAGGATGCTGGCACGCTCGCCGGGATCGATGCTGCCGGCGTCACTATCACCGATGACACCTCAGCGATGTTCGCCAGTGTGGACGCCGTGATCGACTTCACAGCACCCGCCGCGACGGCGGCCCATGCTGCGCTGGCAGCCGAGGCTGGCTGTGCGTTGATCGCCGGGACGACAGGGCTGGAGGACACGCACCGCGCGGCGCTGGAAGCTGCCGCGGCGAAGGTGCCGGTCATCTGGGCGTCGAACATGTCCAGCGGCGTGAACCTGATGTTCGCGCTGGCCGAGCGGGTGGCGCGCGCGCTCGATCCCGACTTCGACATCGAGATCGTCGAGATGCACCACAGGCACAAGGTCGATGCGCCGTCCGGCACCGCGTTGAGCCTGGGCGAGGCAGCAGCGCGCGGGCGCGGCGTCGATTTTGACAAGGAAAAGATCCTCTCGCGCGAAGGCATCACGGGCGCACGCGGACGCGGGAAGATCGGCTTCGCCAGCCTGCGCGGCGGTGACGTGGTCGGCGAGCACACGGTGATCTTTGCCGGGGCGGGAGAGCGGATCGAGCTCACCCATCGCGCGACCGACCGGGGCATCTTTGCGCGCGGCGCGGTGCGGGCCGCGCTCTGGACGCAGGGTCGCGCGCCGGGCTTCTACGCCATGGCGGACGTGCTGGGGGTGGAAAGCTAGGCCGCGCCGCGCAGGCTCTGCAGCGCACTGCGCAACGCGTCGGCCAGTTCGCCGCGCTCGTCCGGTGTCAGGAAGCCGCCGATCGTAAGCGAGCGGCCATGGCTCGCCAGCCGCAGTTCATTGTCGCCGCCGGGACGCGGCGTCAGGTTCACCGACAGCCAGTGCGGCGGGGCGAAACGTGTCTGCGTCTCGCGCCCGGACGGGCGCACGCGCGCGACGGTCATGGCTTCGCGTGTCAGGAGCAGGCGTTCGAACATCCGCCCGTCGCGTGCATTGGTGCGGAAGGCCCACCAGATCAGCAGCACCTCGCCGCCGAAAAACGGCAGCACCGGCCAGGCCCCCATCGCCGTGAAGAACAGGGCGACGAGGCCCAGCACACCGCAGATGCCGGCGATGAGGAACCGCACGCCGCGCGGCGACAGGCTGCGGTGCGGATAGAGCACCGCGTCGAACAGGGGCTCGGACTGATCCATTGCGGAATTCTAGAACGGGTCGTATCCCGGCGGAAAGCCGCCCTTTGTCGCAGCACTTTGTTGCCGCGTGGCCAGACGCTAGATTTGCCGCCGTCATGGCGCAGATGAAAAAAGACCAGATCGAGGAGTTCTTCCGGCGGCTGTCTGAGGCCAATCCGGACCCGCGGACCGAGCTCCACTACACGAACACCTATACCCTGCTGGTGGCCGTCGTGCTTTCGGCCCAGGCGACGGACACGGGTGTGAACAAGGCGACGGCAGAGCTGTTCAAGACAGTCGACACGCCCCGGAAGATGCTGGCGCTGGGCGAGGACGGTCTCATAAAGCACATCCGCACCATCGGCCTGTTCCGCAACAAGGCGAAGAACGTGATCGCGCTCAGTGAAAAACTCGTCGCCGAACACGGCGGCGAGGTGCCGCGCGCCCGGGAATCGCTGGAGGCACTGCCCGGCGTCGGGCGCAAGACTGCGAATGTCGTGATGAACACGGCGTTCGGCGAACCGACAATGGCGGTCGACACGCATATCTTCCGGCTGGGCAACCGCACCGGCCTTGCGCCCTGCAAGACGGTGCGCGCGGTGGAAGACAAGCTGGTGAAGAGGATCCCCGCGCATTACATGCGCGATGCCCATCACTGGTTGATCCTGCACGGACGCTATGTCTGCAAGGCGCGCAAGCCGGACTGCCCGGCCTGCATCGTGTCGGATCTTTGCACCTACAAGGCGAAGACGACGGCGGAATAGCCGCTTCGGACAGCTTCAGGCGGTCAGGAGAAACTGGAGATGCAGGCTCCGGCCTGGCGCTCGTCGAGGCGCGCCGCATTGGCGCGCGCCTCCACGTGGGTCGTGTAGAGCTGGTCCGCGCGCGGGAACAGGAAGACGTGCACCACGCAGGATGAGTTGCGGTAGATGCGCATCTCGCCAGCGCCTTCCCGGCGGACGATGTCCGGCGGGCCCATGATGCCATCGACCTTTGTTGTGTCGGCGTCCATCAGGTCGGCAACCGTCCAGGTGCGCTGCGGCCGCGCATTCGGCGCGGCCGTTGCGCGTGATGGCGGCGTCGCCTGTGTGTGTCCCGATACATCTGAGCCGGAGGACCCTGACTGGCCCTGCAGCCCCGAACAGGCCGCGAGCAGCAGCAGGGATGCTGCCGCAATGGCGGTGCTTACGCTGCCGGTCATTCCCGTCATGGCCACCCTAGGCCGACAGGATGAACACGCTCACCAGCACGGTGATGGTGGCGGCGAGCAGGATCGCGAGGCGGGACGGGCCGTCGCCACGGACATTACTGGTGAACTTTGACATCCCCGAAAACCTCTCCGCCGCGCTCGATCTCAAGCCGGCCGTAAACAACACTGCCTGTAACCTTGCCCGATGCGGTGATCCGCAGTTCGCGCGCCACTTCAAGATCGCCGTCGAAACGCCCGCTGATCGTGGCAGTTTCGACCTTCGCCTTGCCGACGAACCGGCCGCCGCGCACCACTTCCAGCGCCCGCGCCGTGTTCAGGGTCGCGTCGATGCGGCCCTCGACAATAAGTGAATCACATTCGGTGATATCGCCCTTGAGTGCGATATCCCGGCCCACCGTGAGGGTTTTAGCTTCCTTGCCGCCGCCTCCGCCGATGCGATGGTCGGAATCGTCGGAGCGGTCGGAACGCCCGCCCAGATTGGGAATATCAGCGGCGCGCACCGGCTGACGGTCGAGAAAACTGAGATCGAGATCGCGGCGCTCTTCGCGCCCCTTCGCATCACCGGCCATGGTTTTGCCCCCGCTGTCGCCCCCGGATACTGCGTGTCAGGCGGATTTCAAGCCGTCCGACCATGCTTCGTCGCGCATCCTCAAGCATTTGGGTAGGTCATTTATACTGAAATGTCTACAAATTTAATCAAATTACTGTAATTGAACAATTTATCCGGCTCCACTCGGGCGCAGCCGTTCATAGATGTGCAGGATCATCGCCGTGCCGAAGAGCGGCAGCAGGAGGTTGAGCACCGGGACGCTGGCGATCAGCGCAAAGATCAGCCCGGCGAAGTAGATAGAACCACGGTTCTTCAGCCGGAAATCACGCAGTTCGGCGGGTGTCATGCGCCGGAAACCCACCATTTCTAGGTATTCCCGGCCCAGCAGGTAGCCGTTGATGGCCCAGCCGGCGATGAAATAGATCGGCGGGAAGATCAGGAAAACGAGCAGCAGCAGGTTCAGGACGATCAACAGGATACCGAACTTCACGCCGACCCAGATGGCCTCGCTGATGCGCTGTTCACGCGGCGGCGCCAGTTGCGGGAAATGGCGCGCCTCGACCGCACGGCAGATGGTTTCGATGAAAAAACTGGCGTAAAGTCCTAGAAACGCTGGAAAAATCAGGATCATCAGCAGGAATGCGGCGATCGAGCCGAAAATATTGGCAAATGTGTCGAGTCCGCTGCCGATCCAGGGGATGTTGCCGATGAACTGGGTGCTGAACAGCAGCCAGCTGATGCTGGCCCACAGGATGACAGCGGTGCCGAGGCTCAGGCCAACTGTCTGCCACAGCACGGCGCGGAATCGCGGGCTACCCAGATCGCCGAGTGCCTTGAAGAATGCGGAAATCATGGCCCGCAGTCTTACTTGCTGTGGGGTCAATTGGCCATGGAAAAGGGAGGAAAATCCGGCCTCTGAAACGCGATCCTGCGCCACGTTGTATCGCGAAACGGGCCCGTTATACTCGCGCGCGGAAACATCCACCAAGATCCACCCGAAATCCGGAGTTCCCATGACCGAAACCGCGCCCCAGAATGGCGAACTCGACGTCCTGTGCGTCGGCAATGCCATCGTTGACGTCCTGAGCCAGACCGACGATGCGACCATCAACGAGCTGGGCATGGTCAAGGGGACCATGGCGCTGATCGACGCCAAGCAGGCCGAGGCGCTGTATGCGCGCATGTCGCCTGGGGTCGAGACCTCTGGCGGCTCGGCGGGCAACACGGCGGCGGGGCTGGCCTCGCTGGACGCGAAATGTGCCTTCATTGGCCGCGTCCGCAACGACCAGCTCGGCGACATCTTCACCCATGACATCCGCTCCATCGGCGTCGAGTTCTCGACACCGGCGGTGACCAGCGGCCCGCCGACGGCGCGCTGCCTGATCTTCATCACGCCGGACGCCCAGCGCACCATGAACACCTTCCTCGGCGCCTGCGTGAACCTGGGGCCGGAGGACATCGACGAGGACTTGGTGGCCCGCGCCAAGGTGACCTATCTCGAGGGCTATCTGTGGGACCGCGACGAGGCCAAGCAGGCCTTTCTGCGTGCCTCCACGATGGCGGCAGCGAAGAACCGGATGGTTTCGCTCAGCCTGTCGGACCCGTTCTGCGTGGACCGGCACCGGGACTCCTTTCGGGACTTTATCTCGGCCCATGTCGACATCCTGTTCGCCAACGAGGACGAGATCGCCTCGCTCTACCAGGTCTCGGAATTCGACGAGGCGCTACAACATGTCCGCCAGGACTGCCGTATTGCCGCGCTGACCCGCTCCGAGAAAGGCTCGGTGGTGGTCTCCGGCGACGAGGTGCATGTCGTCGATGCCGCACCGGTGGACAAGGTGGTCGACACCACGGGGGCCGGCGACCAGTTCGCCGCTGGGTTCCTGGCCGGGCTGACACGCGGCAAGGATCTCGCGACCTGCGCCCATATCGGCGGCCTCGCCGCGGCAGAGGTGATCGCCCATGTCGGCCCGCGCCCGCAGGTGAAGCTGGCCGACCTCGTAGCAGCGAACCTCGGCGGCTGAGGGCCTGAAGAAGGCTCTGTCAGTGGCCCGGGGCGTCCCAAAGGGTCTCAATCTGCAGACCGTAGACAGGGACCACCGAAGGCCGCGCGACATGCCGCCAGTGGGCGATCCGCTGGCCGGGATCGTGGTAGAGCGGCAGGACGTAGTGGCTCCACATCAGGATGCGGTCGATCGCGCGCGCGGCGGCGACCAGTTCTTCGCGGGTGCGGGCCGCGCCCAGGGCGTCGATCATGGCGTCGATCGCCGGGTCAGCGACCCCCGCCCAGTTGCGCCCGCCCGGGACATTCGCGGTCTGGGCGCCCCAGTAGTTCTGCTGCTCGTTGCCGGGTGACAGGGACACGCCCCAGAAACCGAACACCATGTCGAAATCGTAGGTGTCGATCAGTCCCTGGAACTGGGCAGATTCGACCAGCCGCACGCTGGCCGCGATGCCCAGGCGTTCGAGGTTGCGCGTGAAGGCCAGTGCGATCTTCTCGTTGGACGGGCGTCGGATCGTGATTTCGATCTGCAACGGTGTGCCGTTTGCGTTCACCCGCTTGCCGTCCGCCACGCTCCAGCCTGCCGCCTCCAAGAGATCGGCGGCGCGTTTCAGGTCTTCGCGCGGCCGTCCGCGGCCGTCGGTGGCCGGTGGCTGGTAGGGCGGACCGAACACCTCGTCGGGGATCTTGCCGCGCCAGGGCTCCAGTAGGGCGAGTTCCGTACCTTCCGGCGGGCCGGACGGTGCCATGTCGGACCCGGTGAACATGCTGGCGGTGCGGGCATAGCCGTCATGCAGCAGCGACTTGTTGATCCACTCGAAGTCGAAGGCGAGCGTCAGCGCCTCGCGCACCCGGATGTCGGAAAACTTCGCCTTGCGCAGGTTGAAGGTCAGCGCGTCGAGGCCCGACGGCACGCCGGTCTCGATCACGTCGCGCACGACCTGCCCGTCGCGCACAGCGGGGAAGTCGTACTGGGTCGCCCAGCGTGTGGCGTCTCCCTCGAAACGCAGGTCGTAATCCCCGGCCTTGAACGCCTCCAGCGCCACCGAGGCGTCGCGGAAATAGTCGTAGCGGATGGTCTCGAAATTGTGTCGGCCCACGTTCACGGGCAGGTCCCGGCCCCAGTAGTCCGGGTTGCGCTGGAAGGAGAGCGAGCGGCCCGGATCGATTTCCGCGATGGTGAACGGTCCGCTGGCCAGCGGCGGCTCCAGGGTCGTGTCGTCGAAATTGCGGGTGGACCACCAAGCCTTCGACATGATCGGCATGAAGCCCGCGACAAGCAGCGGCAGCTCGCGGTCGGTGTCGCTGGCAAAGGTGAAACGCACCCGACGCGGCCCGGTCTCGGTGACTTCGGCAATGCGCGACCAGGTGGCACGGGCGTTGGGCAGGCTTTTTTCCTTCAGGATCTCCCAGCTGAAGATTACGTCGGCGACGGTGATCTGCGTGCCGTCAGAGAAGGCCGCCTCGGGCCGAAGCGTGAACTCCACCCAGCTCCTGTCGTCGGGAGTCTCGATGGTTTCCGCGATCAGCCCGTAGAGCGTGAAGGGCTCGTCGCGCGCGCGGGCGGCGAGCGTCTCGAAATACATGCCCGAGCCGTGGTGAATGCCCGCGGCTTTCTTGCCGCGCACGATGTAGGGGTTCAGGGAATCGAAACTGCCCAGCGCATGCAGGCGCAGGGTGCCGCCCTTGGGCGCTTCAGGGTTCACATAGTCGAAATGGGTGAAATTCGCGGCGTATCTGGGTGCCCCGAGCATGGCAATGGCGTGCTCGGGTGTGGCGGCCGCGGGGGCGGCGGCCAGGGCGGACAGGAGCGCCATAAGCGCGACGCCGGCGAACCGGCCCCGCTTTGTCGGTGCGGGCGGGTCGGTGCGGGAGTTTCGGGCGGACGCGAGCATGGTCCGCCAACTATACTGTCGCAAATGAGTCGAAAACCCGGACGGGCATGTGAAATCCGGGGGACATAGGCCAAACCGAGGAGAGCGCCATGCACATCGGAGTCCCGCGCGAGATCAAGACGGAAGAGCACAGGGTCGGGCTGACCCCATCCTCGGTCCGTGAACTGGTCCATCACGGCCACACTGTGACGGTCGAGACCGGGGCCGGACTGGGCGCGAATTTCGACGATGATGACTACCGCGGCGCTGGCGCGGGGATCGCCGGCAGTGCGGCTGACGTGTTCGCCACGGCCGACATGATCGTCAAGGTGAAGGAGCCGCAACCGGCCGAATTCGGCCTTTTGCGCGAAGGCCAGATCCTGTTCACCTACCTGCACCTGGCCGCCGCGCGCGACGTGGCTGAGGCCCTGATCGCGTCGGGCTGCACGGCGATTGCCTACGAGACCGTCACCGATGCCCATGGCGGCCTGCCCCTGCTGGCACCCATGTCCGAAGTCGCCGGGCGCCTGTCGATCCAGGTCGGTGCTCATTGCCTGGAAAAGGAAGCGGGTGGGCGCGGCGTACTGCTGGGCGGTGTGCCCGGGGTCGAGGCGGCCAATGTGCTGGTCATCGGCGGCGGTGTCGCGGGCACCAATGCGGTGCGCATGGCGATGGGGATGGAAGCCCGGGTGACGGTGCTCGACCGCTCGCTCGACCGGCTGCGTGAACTGGACATGCAGTTCGGCCCCACGCTGAACACCATCTACTCGACCGTCGATGCGGTGGAACGTTACGTGCTGGATTCAGACCTGGTGGTCGGCGCGGTGCTGGTGCCGGGCGCCGCGGCCCCGAAGCTGGTCTCGGCGGAGATGGTGAAGGCGATGCGCCGGGGGGCTGTGCTGGTCGATATCGCCATCGACCAGGGCGGGTGTTTCGAGACCTCGCGGCCGACCACCCACAATGCGCCCACCTTCATTGTCGACGAGGTTGTGCACTACTGCGTGGCCAACATGCCCGCGGCGGTGGCGCGCTCTTCGACGGCGGCGCTGAACAACGCGACCCTGCCCTATGTGGTGGCGCTGGCCGACAAGGGTTGCGCGGCGGCGCTGCGGGCCAACGCGCATTTCCGCGACGGCCTCAACGTGCACGCCGGCGCGATCACGCATCCGGTCGTGGCCCAGGCGCTCGCGATGGATTATCGCAACGCGGAAGACGCGCTCCGGACGTGACCTGTCGATGACCGCAACGCTGGAGGTGCTGGAGGCCGACATCACGCAGCTGGATGTCGATGCGATCGTCAACGCGGCCAACGAGCAACTCCTGCCGGGCGGAGGTGTGTGCGGAGCGATCCATCACGCCGCCGGTCCGGGGCTGGCGGCGGACTGCGCAGGTGCCGTGGCGGAACTGGGGTCGTGCCCGACGGGCAAGGCGCGGATCACGCCCGGACACAGCCTCAGGGCTCGATGGGTGATCCATGCCGTAGGCCCCGTCTGGCAGGGCGGGCAGTCACGCGAGGCGCACCTGTTGTCGGAAGCCTACCGCTATTCGCTCCGGCTGGCCGGCGCGAGGAACCTGGCATCGATCGCCTTTCCGGCCATCTCGACCGGCATCTACGGTTTCCCCCTGGCAGAGGCGACCGGCATCGCCGTCGATACGGTCGTAGAGACGCTCACGCACACACCGACCATCCGGCGCGTCGTGTTCGCCACGTTTGGGGAAGAGGCGACGCGTCTCTACGCAGCAGCCGTGGCGCGACAGGCGGCTGTCAGGCGGCCTGTTCGTTGAGATCGAGAGCGTAGCCGGCTGAGCGGACCGTGCGGATCAGGTCGTCGGTGCCCGGCAGGTTCATCGCCTTGCGCAGGCGGCGGATATGCACGTCGACCGTGCGCGGCTCGATATAGGCGTCATGGCCCCAGACGGAATCGAGCAACTGCTCGCGCGAGAAGACGCGGCCCGGATGCTCCATGAGGAAGCGAAGCAGGCGGAACTCGGTGGGACCCAGGTCGACCGGGGCTTCCGCGCGGCTGACCCGGTGGGTCGTGAGGTCCATCGAGATGTCGCCGTAGGTCAGCGTGTCCTTGTCGAAGGCCGGGCGGGTGCGGCGCAGCACTGCGCGCACGCGCGCGATCAGCTCGCTGGGCGAGAACGGCTTGACCACGTAGTCGTCGGCGCCGGCATCGAGGCCTCGGATCCGGTCATCCTCCTCGCCGCGCGCGGTGAGGATGATGATCGGCAGGTCGCGGGTTTCCGGATTGCGCCGGATGCGGCGGCAGATCTCGATGCCCGACACATAGGGCAGCATCCAGTCGAGCAGCACCAGGTCGGGCTTGCCTTCCTCGACGGCCAGAACCGCCTCATCACCGTCACGGGCGATCTGCGGGCGGAACCCGGCCTTCTCGAGATTGTAGGAGAGCAATTCGACGAGGGGCGGTTCGTCTTCGACAATCAGGACCTTGGGCTGCAGATTGCTCATGTGTCTTCGGGTCTCTGCGATCAGTGGGGTTCAACGACCGTGACGCTGGCCTCGTCGGCCTTCGGACGGTCTTCGGAGAGGGTCTGGCCTTCCACCTGGTAGTGGACGACCTCGGCAATGTTGGTGGCGATGTCGCCGATGCGCTCGATGTTGCGCGCGACGAACAGCAGGTGCGTGCACGCGGTGATGCTGCGCGGGTCTTCCATCATGTAGGTCAGCAGTTCGCGGAACAGGCTGTCGTACATGTCGTCAAGTTCGGCGTCGCGCACCCACACGGCGCGGGCCTTCTCGACGTCGTTGTTGGAGAACGCGTCGAGCACGTCCTGGACCATGGTGCGCGCCATGCGGCCCATGCGCGGGATGGTGAACAACGGCTTGATCGGCGGCGACTGGTTCAGCGCCAGGGTGCGGCGTCCGATGTTCTTGGCGTAGTCGCCGATGCGCTCGATCAGCGGGGCGATCTTCAGCGCGGCCACCGTATGCCGCAGGTCGGCGGCCAGCGGCTGCCGGCGCACGATCATCTGGATTGCCAGTTCCTCGACCTCGAGCTGCAGCGCATCGATCTTCCGGTCGTTCTCGATCG
Organism: Alphaproteobacteria bacterium; assembly: GCA_038117045.1. Classification (GTDB taxonomy): domain Bacteria; phylum Pseudomonadota; class Alphaproteobacteria; order UBA6615; family UBA6615; genus JABJAG01. Next base: position 42,735 of record JAYOFE010000018.1, read on the forward strand.
CTTCGGTGGCGCCGACGGCGTCGCGTTTCTGGAGCGCCTCGATGGCGCACTCGATCTGTTCTTCCGCGAGCCCGCCCATGCGGCTGACGAGATCGCTGAGCTTGTTCAGCTCGTCGTCGAAGGATTTGACGATATGGTCCGTGGTCATCGGATTGGTTCCGCCTTTCCGGAAATGCGTTCGATCAGCCGAAACGGCCCGTGATGTAGTCCTGGGTCCGCTTGTCTTCGGGATTCGTGAAGATCTTCTCGGTCGCGCCCTGCTCGACCAGGACGCCCAGGTGGAAGAACGCGGTCTTTTGGCTCACGCGGGCCGCCTGCTGCATCGAATGGGTCACGATCACGATGGTGAAGTTCTGGCGCAGTTCGTCGATCAGTTCCTCGATACGCGCGGTGGCGATCGGGTCCAGCGCCGAACAGGGCTCGTCCATCAGAATGACTTCCGGGCTGACCGCAATGGCGCGTGCGATGCACAGGCGCTGCTGCTGGCCGCCGGACAGGCCGGTGCCGGGCTGCTCGAGGCGGTCCTTCACCTCTTCCCACAGGCTGGCGCGGCGCAGGCTCGATTCGACAAGGTCGTCCGTGTCGGCCTTGCCGGCCACCATGCCGTGGATGCGCGGACCGTAGGCGATATTGTCGTAGATCGACTTCGGGAAGGGGTTCGGCTTCTGGAACACCATGCCGACCTGTGCGCGCAGCTGCACCACGTCGATGTCGCGGTCGTAGATGTCGCGGCCGTCGATGGCGATGGTGCCCTCGACGCGGCAGATGTCGATGGTGTCGTTCATGCGGTTGATGCAGCGCAGGAAGGTCGACTTGCCACAGCCCGACGGGCCGATGAATGCGGTCACCTGGTTCTGGGGAATCTCGATCGAGACTTTCTCCAGCGCCTGCTTGTCGCCGTAGAAGACATCGACATCGGTCGCGTTCACCTTGGTGGCGATTTTCCGGGGGGCCGGGGCGGGCGAGCCGCCCGGGTCCTGGGCGGGAATTACATTCTGTTCTTCAGACATCGCGGGATCCGTCATTTACCAGCGCCTCTCGAACTTCTTGCGCAAGAGTACCGCAAGAAAGTTCATGATGATCAGGAAAGTCAGCAGGACCATGATGGCTGCCGAGGTGCGTTCGACGAACGCACGTTCGGGCGCATCCGCCCACAGGAAAATCTGGACCGGCAGGACAGTGGCCGAGTCCGTGAATCCGCCGGGGATATCGGCAATAAACGCGACCATGCCAATCATCAGCAGCGGCGCGGTCTCGCCGAGCGCCTGGGCCATGCCGATGATCGTGCCGGTCAGGATGCCGGGCATGGCCAGCGGCAGCACATGGTGGACAACGGTCTGGAGCGGTGAGGCCCCCATGCCCAGCGCGGCCTCGCGGATCGACGGCGGAACCGCCTTCAGCGCGGCACGCGCGGCGATAATGATCGTGGGCAAAGTCATCAGCGCCAGCACCATGCCGCCGACGAGCGGCGCGGAGCGTGGCAGCCCGAAGAAGCCCAGGAAGACCGCCAGGCCCAGCAGGCCGAAGACGATCGACGGCACAGCAGCCAGGTTGTTGATGTTGACCTCGATCAGGTCGGTCCAGCGGTTCTTGGGCGCGAACTCTTCCAGATAGAGCGCGGCCATGACACCGACCGGGAAGGACAGGATCAGCGTGATCACAAGCGTCAGCGCGGAGCCAATCACGGCACCCAGGATACCGGCCTGTTCGGGCTCGCGGCTGTCCGCGGTCGAGAAGAAGGTCGTGTTGAAGGTGGTGCGGACCCTGTCCTCGGCTTCCAGCTTTTGATACCAGCCGAGTTGCCGGTCGTTCACGCGGCGGTCGGATTCCGGCAGCGTGCGGTCGATGGACCCCTTGGCGAGCTGATCGATATCCGCCGACGATTTTACCCACACCCGCTGGGTGGTGCCGATGATCGACGGGTCGGCCATCACCATTTCGCGCATCACAAAGGTGACGTTCTTGCTGATCATGTTCTGCACGTCGCGGCGGCCCTGGCGGGACTCGGCCCCGGGAAACTCGTCGCGCAGGGAATCGAGCAGCGCCCCGCGATAGTTGCCGTCGGCGAGCGCCGCGGGATCCGAAGAGCCGGTCGGGTTGATATCCTCGGCCTTGAACTGGATGTCGATCGCGACTTCCGTCGTGGTGAAGGCGGGCAGGCCCGCCGACACGATGCTGACGAGGAGGACAGTCAGCATCGCCAGGGCTGCCATGATGGCGGCCAGCCCGTACATCCGGAACCGGCGTTCGGCCCGGTAGCGCTTGCGCACAAGCGCCTCGTTGCGGTTGCGCGACGGCTTGACGGCGTCGTTGGCGGGAAGATCAGTCATATTTTTCTCGGTACTTGCGTACGACCCGCAGTGCGATGATGTTCAGGCAGAGGGTGATGATGAACAGCACCAGGCCCAGCGCGAACGCGGCGAGGGTCTTGGCGCTGTCGAATTCCTGGTCGCCGGTCAGCAGGGTGACGATCTGGACGGTCACCGTCGTCACGGCCTCGAGCGGGTTCGCGGTCAGGTTCGCGGCCAGGCCGGCGGCCATCACCACGATCATCGTCTCGCCGATGGCCCGGCTCGTGGCCAGCAGCACGCTGCCGACAATGCCCGGCAGCGCCGCTGGAATGATGACCTGCTTGATTGTCTCGGAATGGGTCGCGCCCATGGCGAAGGAGCCGTCGCGCAGTGACTGAGGCACGGCGTTGATCACGTCGTCGGACAGCGAGGATACGAACGGGATGATCATGATACCCATGACCACGCCGGCAGCCAGCGCGCTTTCCGACGCGACGTCGAGCCCGATGCTTTCGCCGAAGCCGCGGAAGGCCGGCGCAATCGTGAGCGCCGCGAAGAAGCCGTAGACCACGGTGGGGATGCCCGCGAGGATTTCCAGAACCGGCTTGATCCAGGCGCGAAAGCGTGGGCTGGCGTACTCGGCCATGTAGATCGCCGAGAACAGTCCGATGGGCACGGCGACCAGCATGGCGATGATGGTGATCAGCAGGGTGCCGGCGAAGATCGGCACGGCACCGAAGGCGCCGGTCGAGCCGACCTGGTCCGCGCGCAGCGCCGTCTGCGGGCTCCATTCGAGACCGAACAGGAATTCTATCGGCGAGACATGGCTGAAGAAGCGGATCGATTCGAACAGCAGCGACATCACGATGCCGATGGTCGTCAGGATCGCGATACCTGATGCGACAATCAGGACCCAGTGGATAATGCGCTCGACGCGCGGACGGGCGCGGAAGACCGGGTTGACGGTGCGCCAGCTATAGGTGAGGCTGCCGATGCACAGGACGAGGCCCAGTACGACCATCATGGCAAGGCCGATGGTGCGCAGGGAATTGTAGTGATCCGCCGCGGCGAGGACGGTCGGGCTCGGCTCGCCGGTCGTGATGTCGCCCAGCGCCAGGGCACGGATATCGTGGAGGAGAAGGTTCAGTTCGCCGGAAGGCAAGGCCTGCGCATCGGCAGGGAGGCCCGAGACGACGAGGCTTTCGATGATGCTGGTCTGCAGCCCGAGCCACAGGCCCACCAGAAGGAGGGCGGGCAGGCCGCACCAGAGCGCGACATAGGCGCCGTAATAACTGGGAAGGGAGTGCAGGCCGCGAATATCCCCGCCGGCTCCGGCGAGGGCGCGCTTGCGTCCGAAATGATAACCCAGGGCCGAGAGCAGCAACAGAACGGCAACGAAGAGCAGGGAGTTCATGTCGGCACCGGCGATGGAGGGGAATTGCGGTTTGGGGAGTTGGTCCGGCGGGCGGGGCCCGGGGGGGGGCCGCCCCCCGCGAACCGGCAAAAAAAACCCTGGGGTGGGGGCCCCGGGCCGCGGGAGAAAAGCCCCACCCGCGACG
>JAYOFE010000018.1:46594-74275 GCA_038117045.1 Alphaproteobacteria bacterium
AGCAGCAAAAGAACGGCAACTATGAGCTGGGTGTTCTTGGGGCCACCGGCGTTGGTGGGTATTTGCGTTTTGGGGTGTTGGTCCGGCGGCGGGTCCCGTTGCGGGACCGGCCGCCGGATACCGGACTACATAGCCAGTGCGGAGAGGCCCTGGGCCTGCTTCATCATGGCCGAACGTGCATCGTCGGGGAGCGGGATCAGGCCCTTGTCAACAAGGTAGCCGTCCGGGCCCCAGGCGTTCTCGCTGGTGAACTCGGTGACAAATTCCTTGATGCCGGGGATCACCCCGACATGCTGCTGCTTCACGTAGAAGAACAGCGAACGCGAGATCGGATATTCGCCGGCGGCGATCTTCTCGAACTCAGGCGTGGTGCCGTTGATCTTGGCGCCCTTCACCTTGTCGGAGTTCTGGTCCAGGAAGCTGAAACCGAAGATGCCGAAGGCAGCCGGGTTGGCTTCCAGCTTCTGCACGATGAGGTTGTCGTTTTCACCGGCCTCGATGAACGCGCCATCCTCACGGATTTCGTGGCAGGCCTTGCCCTTCAGCTTGAGTTCCTTGGCGCCAGCGATTTTCTCACAGCCGCCTTCCATCGCGATCTCGACGAAGGCGTCACGGGTGCCGCTGGTCGGCGGCGGTCCGAGAACCTCGATCTTGGTCTTCGGCAGGGACGGGTCGATATCGGACCACATCGTGTTCGGGTTGGCGACCAGCTTGCCGCCCACCGGGACTTCCTTGGCGAGCGCCAGGAAGACCTGCTCAAGGGTCAGGTTCATGTCCGGGCCGGCCTTGGCGTTGGCGATCACGATACCGTCGAAGCCGATCTTCACTTCGGTGATGCCGATGCCGTTCTTCGTGCAGGTCTCGAATTCGGACTTCTTCATCCGGCGCGACGAATTCGTCATGTCCGGGTGGTCTTCGCCGACGCCGGCACAGAACAGCTTCATGCCGCCGCCGGAGCCGGTGCTCTCGACGACCGGGGTCGCGAAGCTGGTGGTCTTGCCGAACTGCTCCGCAACGGCGGTCGAGAACGGGAAAACGGTGGACGATCCGACGATACGGATCTGGTCGCGGGCCTCAGCGGCGCCGACGACACCCACTGCGACCGCTGCTGCGAGGGTCAAAGTCTTGATTTTCACGGATGCCTCTCTTCGTGGAGTGGGAATGGCGTGGTTCTAAACGATCGCGCCCGCCCTCTTTCACGGGCCGATCACGTTCGCGGGCGTGAACCTATGTCCGGCGCGCGATAGCTCTATGACAATTATGTTTCAGTTCTGTGACATGGGCGCCCCGGCCGGTGGATAACCCGATCCGGCAGCGGTGCTGGGCACCCGGCGGCGTTCAGGCGAGGCGGAGAGTGACCGTAAAGGTGCTGCCCTCGCCGGGCGTGCTCTGGATCGTCAGTTCACCGCGATGGCGGTTTGCGATGTGCTTGACTATGGCCAGTCCAAGGCCGGTGCCGCCAAGCTCGCGCGAACGGGCCGTGTCGACCCGGTAAAAACGTTCGGTCAGCCGCGGGATGTGCTCGCGCGCAATGCCCTCGCCCTGGTCTATCACCGAGATTGAGGCGACCAGCCCGGATACGGACGCCACCACACGGACCTGGCTGCCGGTGCGGCCGTACTTGATGGCGTTCTCGATCAGGTTCTGGAAGAGCTGCGTCAATTCGTCCGGCTGACCGATGACCGGACGGTCGAGCGCTTCGAGATTTAGCTCGATCGTCACGTTCCGGCTCCGCGCCTGCGGTGCCAGAAGGTCGGCCACGGTGCCGATGATCTGGCGCAGCGGGACTTCGGCGCGCGGCGGCGTGTGTTCGTTCATCTCGATGCGCGAGAGCGACAGCAGGTCGTTGACGATCCGGGTCATCCGGGTGGACTGGCTTTCCATCAGGTCGAGGAAACGGTCCTGGGCCTCCACATCGCCCTTGGCCGGGCCGCGGAGGGTCTCGATAAATCCGACCAGCGACGTTAGCGGTGTGCGCAACTCGTGGCTGACATTTGCAACAAAGTCTGCGCGCATCTGCTCACCGCGGCGCAGCGCAGTCACGTCACGCATCATGATCAGCGCACGGGCGTCGTCCGCGCCGGCGGTGCCGGAACGGATAGGCTCGACGCGGGCCTCTAAGGTCTGGTCGACACGGTCGGTAAAGGTGAATTCGACCGTGCGCATGGAGGTGCCGCCCAGCACCTGTTCGACCGCGCCAAGGATCGCGGGCTGCCGGATCACGGCGGACAGGTCGCGGCCGGAAAGCTCGGTGACCCCGTGCCGGCCTTCCAGCAGTTCGCGCGCGGCGGCGTTTGCGTAAACGATGCGTGACTGGCCGTCGATAGTGACGAGCGGGTCGGGCAGGGCGTCGAAAAGGATCTGGGCGGCCTTCACGCTGTCGCGAAGCTGCAGGCGGTCACGTCCCCAGATACGCTCAAGGCGGTGGAGTGACACCGCGACATCCCCGATCGGCCCGCCCTCATGTGGTGGTGCCGAGTCCGGAAGTGTGTCCGGCGCACGGTCGACGAGGCCGTCGATCCGGTTCTCCAGATCGCGCAGGCGCATCAGCGGGTGGTGCGCCATGATTGCCGCCGCCGCGATCGTCATGAGGCTCGCCACGATGCCGGTCGCCGGACTCAGGTCGTCCGCAACAACAAGGATCACGAAGATCGCCACCGCGGGTCCGGCCACGATCAGGGCCGTCGTGAACAGCTGGGATGGTTTGGGTGTCATCCTGGGACCGCACGCAATCGGAAAACAAGCGTGCGCACCCTAGTCCATTCCGGCCCCGGCGGCGAGCCGCCGGGGTTTGCCCATCTGACCCGGGTTACTTCGCCGCTTTTTTTGCGGTGGCCCGGCCCTTGCGCTTGCCTGACGTCTTGGAAGCGCCCTTCTGGGGGATCGCGTCATGCGCCGCGAAGGCCGATGCGTTCACGAGGTCGGCCACGTTGGAGTTCATGTGCACGATCTGGACCGGCTTCTCGAGGCCCATGAGCATCGGTCCAAGAACGGTGCCGACATTCAGTGAGCTGAGCATCCGCGAGGTGATATGGGCGGAGTGCAGGCCGGGCATGATCAGCACATTGGCCGGTCCGCTCAGGCGCGAGAACGGGTAGTAGCGGTCGCGCACCGTCGCATCGAGCGCGACATCCGGTGCCATCTCGCCTTCATACTCGAAGTCCGCGCCTCCCTGCTCGTCGAGCAGGCGTACGGCTTCGCGGGTGCGTTCAGCCACGGCGATGGGCGGGTTGCCGAAGTTCGAGTAGCTGAGGAACGCGACCCGCGGTTCGTGGCCGAGCTGGCGCGCCTTGGCGGCGGCCTGCTTGGCAATCTGGACCATGATTTCCGGCTCGGGGCGTTCGTGCACCGAGGAGTCTGCGATGAACAGCGTCCGGTTGCGCATCACATGGACGGACAGGCCGAAAATCTGCTCGTCCGGATTAGCGTCGAACACCCGGCGCACGTCGTTCAGGCAGGTATAGAACCGTCGCGTCAGGCCGGTGACCATGGCGTCCGCGTCGCCGGCCGCGACCATGGAGGCCGCGAAGACGTTGCGATTACGGTTCACCACCCGCGCGCAGTCCCGGTACATCATGCCCTTGCGCTGCTGGCGCTCGTAGAGAAACTCGATATACCGCTCGCGTTCCTTGTCGGTCGCGATGGCCGCATTGTGGATTCGCACCTCTCCCGCATTCGACAGGCCGAGCTCCTCGATGCGGGCGCGCACCACGTCCTCGCGCCCGATCAGGATCGGCTCACCGAGGCCCTGGTTGCGGAACGAGATCGCCGCGCGGATGACACGTTCGGACTCGCCCTCGGCGAAGACGACGGTGCGTGGATGGGTGCGCACGGCCTCGAAAGTCGCCTCGACCAAGGACGAGGTCGGGTCGAGACGCATCGCGAGCGAGCGGCGGTACTCTTCCATATCCTCGATGGGCTGGCGCGCAACGCCGCTGTCCATCGCCGCCTGGGCGATGCGCGGCGGGATATAGCTCATCAGGCGCGGATCGAAGGGCACGGGGATGATGTAGTCGGGCCCGTAGACCAGGTGCTCACCGGCATAGGCGGCATCGACCTCGTCGGGTACGTCCTCGCGCGCGAGTTCGGCCAGCGCCTGGGCGCATGCGATCTTCATCTCGTCATTGATCGTGGTGGCCCGCACGTCCAGCGCCCCGCGGAAAATGTAGGGAAAGCCGAGTACGTTGTTCACCTGGTTCGGGTAGTCCGAACGGCCTGTCGCGATGATGGCGTCATCGCGGACGGAGCGGATGTCCTCCGGCGTGATTTCCGGGTCCGGGTTCGCCATGGCGAAGATGATCGGGTTCTTGGCCATCGACTTGACCATCTTCTTGGTCACCGCACCGGCGACCGAAAGGCCGAAGAACACATCCGCACCCTTCATTGCCTCTTCCAGCGTGCGGGCCTTGGTCTTCGCCGCGTGGGCGGACTTCCACTGGTTCATGCCGTCGGTACGGCCCTGATAGATCACGCCGCGGCTGTCGCACAGGATGGCCTGGTCGTGGGGCAGGCCCATTGCCTTCATCAGCTCGATGCAGGCAATGGCGGCCGAGCCTGCGCCGTTCACGACGATGGTGATGTCCTTGATGTCGCGCCCGGTCAGGTCGAGGGCGTTGATCATGCCGGCCAGCGACACGATGGCGGTGCCGTGCTGGTCGTCATGGAAGACAGGAATGTCCATCGCCTCGCGCAGGCGCTGCTCGATGATGAAGCATTCCGGCGCCTTGATGTCCTCAAGGTTGATGCCACCGAAGGTCGGACCGAGGAAACGGATGCAGTTCACGATCTCGTCGACGTCCTCGCTGTCGACTTCGAGGTCGATGGCGTCGATGTCCGCGAAACGCTTGAACAGGACCGACTTGCCTTCCATGACCGGCTTGGAGGCCAGCGCACCGATGTTGCCGAGCCCGAGAACCGCAGTGCCGTTGGAAACCACGGCCACCAGGTTGCCGCGCGCCGTATAGTCATAGGCGTCGTTCGGGTTGTGGTAGATTTCCATGCATGGTGCCGCGACGCCGGGCGAATAGGCGAGCGCCAGATCGCGCTGGGTCGTCAGGGGCTTCGTGGCATTAATCTCGATCTTGCCGGGCTTGCCCGTGCGGTGCATGTGCAACGAATCGATATCGAGCTGGGACAGCTTTTTCTGGCCGTTTTGGGATTTCTCAGCCATCGGATTTATTGCCTCTCGTGGCGCCAGGGTTTCCTTTGACGAAGCGTGGCCCCGCACGCCTGTGTCCGTCAAGCTGTGCGGGTGTATTTACGCCTGCAATTCGTGCGTTGCGATGACATGTGCACAGGGTTTCAGCGCCGCGTGGCCGGGCGTATATGATGAGGGTTCGCCATGAACGTTTCCCGAACCAGCTCGAACCCGGCCGCAGCGTCCTCAGACGGCGCCTCGCCCATGCTCGCCCAGTGGCAGGAGGCCAAGGCGGCGTATTCCGACTGCCTGCTGTTCTTCCGGATGGGCGACTTCTACGAGCTCTTCTTCGAAGACGCGGTCGCGGCCGCCGGGTCCCTCGATATCGCGCTGACGACACGCGGCCAGCACCAGGGTGAGCCTGTGCCAATGGCTGGTGTCCCGGTCCACGCGGCCGAGCAATACCTGCCGCGCCTCATCCGGGCGGGACACCGGGTTGCCGTGTGCGAGCAGATGGAGGACCCGGCCGAAGCGAAGAAGCGCGGCTCGAAATCCGTTGTCCGGCGGGAGGTGGTCCGGGTGATCACGCCCGGCACGCTCAGCGAGGACACGCTGCTCGACGCGCGCCGCCACAACTATCTCGCAGCCTGTGCAAATGTGCGTGACGAGTTCGGCCTGGCCTGGCTGGACATGTCGACCGGCGAGGTCTGGATGCAGCCTCTGGCTGCAGCCCCGGGGCTTCTGGCCGCCGCGCTGGCGCGCATCGCGCCAGGCGAACTGCTACTGCCGGAAGCCTTCCTGGGCCGTGACGACATGGCGGCACTGCGCGGTGAGTTCGAGGACATCCTGACGCCACTGCCCGCAAGCCGGTTCGATTCCGAGAATGCCCGCAAGCGCCTGCATGATACCTACGGTGTCGGCGCACTGGAGGCCTTTGGTGATCCTGGACGCGCGGAAATCGCGGCCGCCGGTGCGCTGCTTGACTACCTGGCGCTGACCCAGGTCGACCGCATGCCGCGCCTGGCCCGGCCGCGGCGGTTGCCGGCGCCTGGCGCCGCCGGCGCGGTGATGGAGATCGACGCCGCGACGCGCCGCAATCTCGAACTCTCACAAACCCTGTCGGGCGAGCGACGCGGATCGCTGCTGTCCGTCATCGACCGGACGGTGACCGGACCGGGCGCACGGCTACTGGCCGAACGGCTCGCCGCGCCCCTGACGGATGTCGCGGCGATCGAGGCGCGGCTCGACGGCGTGGCGTTCTTTGCGGACGAGAGTTCGCGCCGCAGCCATGTGCGTGAGGCCTTGCGCGCCGTGCCCGACGTGGCGCGCGCATTGTCACGGATATCTCTGCAGCGTGCGGGGCCGCGCGACCTTGCCGCGATCCGTACCGGCCTCGAAGGCGCGCAGGCGTTGCGGGGCGCGCTTGATGCGGTCACGGACCTGCCGCCGATCCTCAACGAGGTTCGCGAGGATTTCGGCGAGCACGACGCACTGACCGGCGAGCTGTCGCGGGCTCTGGCGGGCGACCTTCCGCTGGCGGCGCGCGACGGCGGGTTCATCGCCGCAGGCTATTCGGAAAACCTCGATGAACAGCGCGCGCTGCGCGACAGCAGCCGCCGGCTCATCGCAGGCCTGCAGACCAAGTATGCCGAGGCCACGGGCGTGGCGGCACTGAAGGTGCGCCACAACAACGTGCTCGGCTATTTCGTGGAGGTCAGCGCGGCGCACGCCGAGCGCCTGATGGATGGGGGCAAGGAGGCGGCGGCCGAGCAGTTCGGCCTGATCCATCGCCAGACCATGGCGAACGCGGTGCGGTTCACGACGGTCGAGCTTTCGGAGCTGGATGACAAGATTGCGCGCGCCGGCGAACGCGCGTTGGCAATCGAACTGGAGCTGTTCGCGCAGCTGGCCGCACTCGTGCTCGCGCAGGCCGAACCGGTGGCGCGCGCGGCCCGCGCACTTGCCGAGCTCGATGTGCTGGCGGGGCTCGGGGAGCTTGCGGTGCGGGCCCGTTATGCCCGCCCGCGCCTGAGCGAGGAGCCGGAGTTCCGCGTGACGGGCGGGCGCCACCCGGTGGTCGAGGCGATGCTGGAAGACGGGCCGGGGACCTTTGTCGCCAATGACTGCGACCTGTCGGGTGATGCGGCTACCGCGGGCCGGCTCTGGCTCGTGACCGGCCCCAACATGGCGGGCAAGTCGACCTTCCTGCGCCAGAACGCCCTGATCGCGATCCTCGCCCAGATGGGCTCCTTCGTGCCCGCAGAGGCGGCGGAGCTCGGCATCGTCGATCGGCTGTTCTCGCGCGTCGGCGCGGCGGACGATCTTGCGCGCGGCCGGTCCACCTTCATGGTCGAGATGGTCGAGGCCGCCGCGATTCTCAACCAGGCAGGACCGCGCGCGCTGGTGATCCTCGACGAGATCGGGCGCGGCACCGCGACCTTCGACGGACTGTCGATCGCCTGGGCGACGGTGGAACACCTTCACGACGTCAACGGGTGCCGCACGCTGTTCGCGACGCATTTCCATGAGCTGACCAAGCTTGCAACACGGCTCGACCAGCTCTCCTGCCACACCATGCGGGTGAAAGAATGGCAGGACGACATCGTCTTTCTGCACGAGGTCGGGCCGGGCGCGGCGGACCGCTCCTACGGCATCCATGTGGGCAAGCTGGCGGGCCTGCCGCCCGCTGTGGTCGCGCGCGCCGGCGAAGTGCTGCGGTTGCTGGAGGCCGGCGACCAGGCCGGGGCGTTGTCACGGCTGGCTGACGACCTGCCGCTGTTCCAGGCCGCTGCCCTGCATGAACCGGAGGCTACGACCCCGGCACCGGGTGACCCGCTGCGCGAACTGCTGCGCGATGCCGATCCGGACAGTCTCACCCCGCGCGAGGCGCTGGACTGGCTGTACCGCCTGAAGGCGGCCCTTGATGCGTGAGGTCCTCCGCGAGGTGATGGCGTTTGCCGGTTTTGGCTCGGTCGGCGACATCATGCGGCTGCGCAACTTCCGCATCTATCTCTACGGCCACATCCCCAATGTGGTCGGTATCTGGGTGGTCCGAATCGCCATTGGCTGGCTGGCTTGGGAACTGACCCATTCGGGTTTCTGGGTCGGTGCCGTGGCCGCGGCGGATGCGATGCCGGTGTTGCTGCTCGGCCCCGTGGGCGGGGTGCTGGCCGACCGGTTCGACCGCAAGTTCATCGCCATGCTCACCCAGGCGATCCTGACCGTGATCGCGATCGTGCTGACCGCCGCGACGGTGTCCGGGGTGATCGACATCTGGCTCCTGTTCGGCTTCGCGCTGGCCCGCGGCATGACCTTCTCATTCTGGCAGCCGGTGCGTCTCGCGCTGATGCCGAACCTCGTTCCGCGCGAGCATTTGCGCACGGCCATCGCGCTGAATTCGTCGACCTTCAATGCGGCGCAGTTCGTGGGGCCGGCGCTGGCGGCCGTCCTGCTGACACTGGGTGGGGCGGAACTCGCCTTTGCTTTCAATGTTCTGGCTGCTGCCGTGATGGTCTGGACACTTGCGCTGGTCAAGCTGCCGCCCCGGGCCGAACGGTCGGGCCCGAAGACATCCTTCGTCGAGGACGCCCTGGCGGGCATCCGCTATGGCGCCTCGCATCCCGGCATCGGGCCGATGCTGGTCCTGCTGTTCGTGCTGGGCACGATGATCCGCCCGCTCACCGAACTTCTTTCCGCAGTGGCCGGTTCGGTGTTCCTGCAGGATGTCGGCGGGTTTTCCATGATGGCCTCGTCGGTCGGCATTGGCGCCATGTGCGGTGCTGTCTGGATGCTGCGCCGGGGCGATGCGGAAAACTCCACCGATATCGCGCTCTATGCGGGGCTGGCGGGCGGTTCGGCCTCGCTGCTGGTTGTCGCGGTCGCCTGGTTTCCCTTTGCACTCCTCTGCCTGGCGGTGCTCGGCTTCTCGATGACGGCGGGCGGCATCGCCACTCAGCAGGTCATCCAGTTCGCCGTGCCTGACGAGATGCGCGGGCGTGTGCTGGGCCTGTTCGGCATGGTCTTCCGGTCCGGACCCGCCCTCGGGGCGCTCGTGATGGGCCGGATCGGCGATGCCGTCGGCCTGACCTGGCCGGTCCTGGCCGGCGCGTGTGTTGGGCTTTCGGTCTTCGTATTCGCGATGTCGCGGCGTCGGGCCCTGCGCGAGGCACTGGAAACGCCGCGCGAGGTGGAAGCTCCCGCGCCGGTCGCGCCTGCGACCGAAGCCGGGGAGATGCCGGTTGACGGGTCCGCGCCTGAAACCGAAATCCGGCCGGCCCGCTAACCGGCCTGCCGTGTTCAATTCATGGGCAAACGTGTAAAACGACGCCGAGATGCCCGACCGTAAACGCAACCGTGATCTGATTGACCGCGCGAAGATTGAAAGCGAGATCGCCGCGGCCTGCGCCGATGCCGATTCCGCCGTTGACCGCCGCAAGATCGTGCTCGAGCGCATGCGCGCCGCGATCGAGAGCGGCCGGGAAAGGGTTCGCGCGCGGTTCGAGAACGGGGACATCGACGGCAACACGGCCAAGGGCGAGCTTGCCTTCCTGTTCGACCAGGTCATCCGGATCGTCCACGACCGCGCCGCCGAGGCCTATCCCGCCGCCAATCCGACCGCGGGCGACCGCATGGCCGTGGTCGCGGTCGGCGGATACGGGCGGGGCGAACTGGCGCCGTTTTCGGATATCGACCTGCTGTTCCTGTTCCCGTGGAAACAGACGGCCCATGGCGAGCAGGTCGTCGAATACATGCTCTACATGCTGTGGGACCTTGGCCTGAAAGTCGGGCATTCCACACGCTCGGTCGATGACTGCGTCCGCCTGGCCAAGAGCGACCTGACGATCCGTACGGCCTTGTTGGAGGCGCGCTACCTTTGGGGAGACCAGGACCTGTTCCTGGAGATGCGCAAGACCTTCAACGACAAGGTGAAGGCCGGCACCGCGATGGAGTTCGTGACCGGCAAGCTGGCAGAGCGCGACGAACGTCACGCGAAGATGGGCGACAGCCGATACTACGTCGAACCCAACATCAAGGACGGAAAGGGCGGCCTTCGCGACCTGCAGACGCTCTACTGGATCGCCAAGTACGCCTATGAGGTCGACAGCGTCGCCGACCTCGTGGACCGTGGCGTCCTGACCCGCGCGGAAGCGCGTAATTTTGCCAAGGACCAGAACTTCCTGTGGACGGTGCGGTTCCACCTGCACTACATCGCCGGCCGTCCCGAGGAGCGCCTGACCTTCGACGTCCAGACCCGCATTGCCGAGCGCATGGGTTATGCCGAGCGCGCCGGGTCGTCCGATGTCGAGCGTTTCATGAAGCACTACTACATCGTCGCAAAGGACATCGGCGACCTGACACGGATTTTCTGTGCGGCCATCGAGGCCGAGAACATGAGTCGGCCGATCATCCGCATGCCGCGCTTCGCCAAGGCGCGCGACCTGATGGGTTTCACGCTCGATCGCGACCGCCTCAATGTCGCCGGCGACACCCAGTTCGCCGACGACCCGGTGGCGATGATCCGGCTGTTCTACGTCTCGCACAATGAAGGGCTGGACATTCACCCCCACGCCCTGCGGCTGGTCACGCAGAACCTCAAGCACATCGACAAGAGCGTGCGGACCGATCCGGACGCATGCCGCATGTTCGTGGAAATGGCGAGCTCGATCAATTCGCCTGAGCGGATACTGACCCGCATGAACGAGGCCGGCGTGTTCGGCCGCTTCCTGCGCGATTTCGGGCGCGTCGTCGGCCAGACCCAGCACGACATGTACCATGTCTATACGGTCGACGAGCACACGATCCAGGCGATCGGACTGTTGGCCAAGATCGAGCGCGGCGAGCTCAAGCGCGAACATCCTGTCGCCAGCGAGGCGATCCACAAGATCAGCTCGCGCCGGGCCCTGTATATGAGTGTGCTGTTCCACGACATCGCCAAGGGGCGCGGCGGCGACCATTCGGTCCTCGGCGCGCGGGTTGCCAAGCGGGTCTGCCCCCAGCTCGGCCTCGATGAGGAGGAGAGCGAGACCGTCGAGTGGTTGGTGCACGAGCATCTGGTCATGAGCAATGTGGCCCAGAAGCGCGACTTGGACGATTCAAAAACCATCCACGATTTCGTGGAGATCGTGCAGTCGCCGGAGCGGCTCCGGCTGCTCCTGTGCCTGACCGTGGTCGACATGCGCGCGACGGGCCCGAATGTCTGGAACGGTTGGAAGGCCGAACTGCTGCGCGAACTCTATCACTCGGCCGGCGACCTTATGTCCGGCGGCCAGCTCACCAATGCACGCGCCGAGCGCGTCCAGATCGCCAAGGAGCATGTGCGCCAGGCCCTGTCGGAATGGCCCGAGGCCGATATCGAGGCGCATTTCGAGCGGGGCTATCCCGGCTACTGGCTGTCCTTCGCTACCGACACGCTGGTGCACCAGGCGCGGATGATGCGCGAGGCCGACCAGGACAAGCAGCCGCTGACCATCCGCACGCGCGTGCACAACGACATCGATGTCACCGAGCTGACGATCTACACCCAGGACCATCCGGGCCTGTTCTCGCGGGTCGCCGGCGCGATCTCGGCGGTGGATGCCAATATCGTGGACGCCAAGGTCTTCACCACGCCCCAGGGCATGGCGCTGGACACGTTCTGGCTCCAGGACAACTCGGATTCGGCCCTGTCTGCATCCGGGACACTCGCCAAGCTGACGGTCCAGATCGAGCGGGCCCTGGCGGGCCAGATGAAACACGCCGAAACCCAGGTCCAGCGCACCTTCGTTCCCGAGCGGATCAAGGTCTTCAAGGTGCCGCCGCGCGTGATCATCGACAACCAGGCGAGCGCGACCCACACGGTTATCGAGGTAAACGGGCGCGACCGGCCCGGTTTCCTCTTTCGCGTCACACACGCCCTGTTCAGCCTGTCGCTGCAGATCTCCTCTGCGAAGATCTCGACATTCGGTGAGCGGGCGGTCGACGTGTTCTACGTCAAGGACGGCTTCGGGATGAAGGTCACCCACGAATCCCGGCTGGCCAAGATTCGCGAGACCCTGCTTGAGGCGATCCGCGAAGACGACAGCGGGTCGGTGCGCGCCGCGGCCGAATAGGCCCTTGCTCCACCGGATAAACTGTTATGCGTTCCGTACTTCTTTCCATCACCTCCCTGCTCCTGGGGGTATCGCTGCTTCTTCTGGGCAGCGGCCTTCAGGGCACGCTGCTCGGCATTCGCGGTGCCATCGAGGCGTTCTCCCCGATTTTCATCGGCCTGATCATGACGGCCTACTACGTCGGGTTTGCTGCTGGCTGCTACTGGGGTGCCCGCGTGATCGAGCGGGTGGGTCATGTCCGCGCATTCTCGGCCTTCGCGTCGCTGGCCTCGGCGGCGACCATCGTGTTCCCGGTGTTCGTGGAGCCCTATGCCTGGCTTGTGCTGCGTGTGCTTGCGGGGGCCTGCTTCGCGATCCTCTACATGGCGATCGAGAGCTGGCTCAACGGACGCATTCCCAACGAGAACAGGGGCCGTCTGCTGGCGGTCTACATGATCGTGAACCTCGGCTCGATCGCCGGTGCGCAGCAGTTGCTGAAGCTTGCCGATCCGGGCGGGTTTATCCTTTTTGCGCTGTCGTCCGTGCTCGTGTCGCTGGCCCTTGTGCCCGTGTCCCTGTCGACGTCCCAGGCCCCGTCGCCGGTGCGGACCGACCGGATGTCGCTCGCCGAGCTCTACACAAATTCGCCGCTGGCCGTGGTCGGCGCCTTTTCCATCGGCCTGGCCAATGGCGCGATGTGGGGCCTTATCCCGCTCGCCGGGATCCAGACCGGCTACACCACGGCCGATATCGCGACCTTCATGACGGTCGTGGTGCTGGGCGGCGTGGCCCTGCAGTGGCCGGTCGGCCGGCTATCCGACATGCTCGACCGGCGCCACGTCATCATTATGGCCGGCATGGTCATGTGCGCGGTGAGCGGGGCCCTGTACTTCCTCGTATCCGGCGACAAGGCCGTCGCCCTGTTGCTGGCGTTCCTGCTGGGGGGCATGAACCTCGTGATCTATCCGCTGTGCGCGGCCCACATCAATGACCGGATTACCCAGGAAGACGTGATCCAGGCAAACGGGGCCCTGCTCCTGGTGCTCGGTGTGGGTGCGGCGGCCGGGCCGCTCGCCGGGGGCCTCGTCATGGACGCGTTCGGGCCGTTGTCGCTTTACCTTTATATGGCGAGCGTCGCGGTCGCGTTCGTCCTGTTCGCCGTGTATCGGCTGAGCAAGCGGGAACCGAGCCCGGCATCGGAGCAGATGGCCTTCGAACCGGTCTCGCCGGCACCGGTGACACCGGTCATGGATCCCCGCATCGACCCCGAGGATATCGAGCTGGCGTGATGGAGCGCGCGCTCCGCCTTTTCTTCGCCCCGGTTTCCGGCTAAGAGCCGGGCATGCCTCTCATTCGTGCCATTGCGACTGTCGGCGGCTGGACCATGGGCAGCCGCGTACTCGGGTTTGTGCGCGACCTCTTCATTGCGGGCTTTCTCGGCGCCGGCCAGGTCAGTGACGCCTTTTTTGTGGCGCTGCAGTTCCCGAACATCTTCCGCCGGCTGTTCGCCGAGGGCGCGTTCAATGCCGCCTTCGTGCCCCTGTTCGCCGGGGAAATGACACAGCACGGGCGTGATGCCGCGCGCGAATTCGCCGAACGGGTCTTCGGGGTGATGCTGGTCCTCCTGCTGGTGCTGACTTTCCTCGTCGAACTCTTCATGGCCGAGGTGATGAGTGTGGTCGCGGGCGGGTTCCGCGACGACACGGCGAAGTTCGCGCTGGCCGTCGACTTCGCCCGGCTGACATTCCCCTACCTGCTGTTTGTCTCGCTGGCGGCCATGATGTCGGGGATTCTGAACACGCTGGAACGCTTCGTGGCCGCTGCCGCCGCGCCGATCCTGCTCAACGTGGTCCTGATCGCCGCGCTGGTCGGTGTGTCGCTCAACTGGTTTCCCGATCCGGGCCGGGCGCTAAGCTGGGGCGTGCTGATCGCGGGCGTCGGCCAGTTTATCTGGCTGGCCGTGGCCTGCGCGCGCGCGGACCTGCTGCCGCGCGTGCCGCGTTTTGTCATGGGGCCCAGGGTGCGCCGCCTGTTCGCGCTGATGGGGCCGGGTATCCTGGGTGCGGGTGTGTACCAGATCAATGTGTTGATCGGGGTGCGCCTCGCCTCCGAACTGCCGGAGGGTTCAGTTTCGTTCCTGTATTTCGCGGACCGCGTGAACCAGTTGCCGCTGGGCGTGGTCGGCGCGGCGGTCGGCGTGGCCCTGCTGCCGATGCTGTCGCGCCAGTTGAAGGCGGGCGACACGGACGGCGCGCGCGAGAGCCAGAACCGCGCGATCGAGTTCGCAATGCTGCTCACGGTGCCCGCGGCGGCAGCGCTGGTCGTGACGGCCCAGCCGATCATCACCGTGCTGTTCCAGCGTGGCGCGTTCGAGGCATCGGACGCGCTGGCCACGGCCGCCGCGCTGTCGGCCTTTGCGCTGGGCCTGCCGGCCTATGTCCTCATCAAGGCGCTGGCACCGGGCTTCTTCGCGCGGGAGGACACATCGACCCCGGTGAAGGTGGCCGCCGCCGCGCTGATCCTGAATGTCGGTGTCGCGCTGGCGCTGATGCCGTTCCTCGCCCATGTCGGCATCGCGCTCGCGACGGCCATCTCGTCCTGGTTCAACGCCGGCCTGCTCGCCTTACTGCTCTATCGCCGCCGGCTGCTCGACCCCGACGCGCGGTTGATCTCCCGGCTGGTACGGATCCTCGCCGCCGCCCTGCTGATGGCCGGGGTGCTGTGGGGCGTAGCATATCTTCTGGACGGGTACCTCCTGCGCAGCGACCTCCGGGGCATGGCCGCACTGGTGGCGCTTGTCGTCACCGGGGTGGTGGCGTTCGGCCTGTTTGCGCAGGTGCTGCGCGCCGCCTCGCTGGGTGAATTGCGCACCATGCTGCGGAGAAATCCTGCACCGTCTTCGGACACCCGACCCGCAGCTTGATTTCCGCAGCGCGCGCGGCCATAACCCGCGCCACCCGCGAGCAGGGTCTCGCGGCCGTTATCATCGACAGACACCCTCGGGCGTCCAAACCCCCAGGAGCAATCCATGAGCCGCGTATTCTCCGGCGTCCAGCCCACGGGCGACCTTCACCTCGGCAACTACCTCGGCGCGATCCGCAACTTCGTCGGCCTGCAGGATGACCATGAGTGCATCTACTGCGTGGTCGACATGCACGCGATCACGGTGTGGCAGGACCCGGCGAGCCTCGGGCCCCACACACGTGAGGTCGCTTCGGCCTTCCTCGCCTCGGGCATCGATCCGAAGACCTCGATCATCTTTAACCAGTCGCGCGTGTCCGCCCATGCCGAGCTGGCGTGGATCTTCAACTGCGTAGCCCGCATGGGCTGGCTGAACCGGATGACCCAGTTCAAGGAGAAGGCCGGCAAGCACCGCGAGAACGCGAGCGTCGGCCTTTACGTCTATCCGAACCTGATGGCCGCCGACATCCTCGCCTACAAGGCGACGCATGTGCCCGTCGGTGAGGACCAGAAGCAGCACCTGGAGCTGACCCGCGACATCGCGATCAAGTTCAACAATGACTTTGGGACCGAGTTCTTCCCGATCACCGAGCCGCTGATCTTCGGCGAGGCGACGCGGGTGATGAGCCTGCGCGACGGCACCAAGAAGATGTCGAAGTCCGACCCGTCGGAGTATTCGCGCATCAACCTGACTGACGGCGCCGATGACATCGCCAACAAGATTCGCAAGGCGCGCACCGACCCGGCCGAGCTGCCGGGCGTGGAAGCGCTGGACGAGGACGGCACGTCGTTGCGCGGCGAAGCGGTGAAGGAACGGCCCGAGGCGTTCAACCTGCTCTCGATCTATGCGGCGCTGTCCGGCCAGAGCATGGCTATGACGCTGGAACAGTTCGCAGGCTCCCAGTTCAGCGCCTTCAAGGGTGAGCTGGCTGACCTGTCGGTCGAGAAGCTGGGGCCGATCGGCGCGGAGATGCAGCGGTTGATGGCCGACCCGGGCTATGTCGATTCCGTGCTGGCCGAAGGCGGGGAGCGGGCGGCGGCGATTGCCGAGCCGATCCTGCACGACGTGCACGAGATCGTCGGCTTCCTGCGCTAGTGCGCGTCGCCCGCGCGCCTGGACGGCGCGTCAGGTGGCGGGTGTCGCGGCTGGTGTCGGGGCCGGCGCGTAGACCGGCTGCGGCGCGGCAACGCCCCTGAGCGTGTGGGTGCCTAGGCTGCGCAGCGGCAGGTCCGCCGCATCCGCAAAGGCCTGCGAGATCACCACCGGTTCGCCCAGTTCGCCAGCCAGTGCCTCCAGCCGTGCTGCATGGTTGACCGCGGGGCCGATCACCGTGAAATCGAGCCGGGTCGCCCCGCCGATATTGCCATAGGACACCTCGCCCAGATCCAGCGCCAGTGACCAGGGCAGTCGCGGCGCGTCGCCGGTGGCGCTCTCGTCGGCGGTGAGGGTACGAGCCGAGTCCATGGCCCGCATCGCCGCGCTGCAGGCCTCCTGCCCGTCCTGCCCTTCCGCGATCTCGAATATCGCGAGGACGCCGTCGCCTAGAAACTTCAGGACTTCGCCGCCGGCCTCCTCGATCGCGCCGACAAGATGTTCGAAATGGACATCGAGCAGGTGGAGAAACGCGTCGCGCGGCATGCTTTCTGTCGTGGCTGTGAAACCACGCAGGTCGCTGATCCACACAACCGCACGGATGGTCTCGGCGAAGCCGCGCCGGATGCCGCCGTCCAGGACCCGTTGGCCCGTGCGCTTGCCGACATAGGTGTCGAGCACCTGGCACGCGACGCGAGTGCGGGTTTCGGCCTCGACCACCAGCGACATGGCCTCGGTGATCCGTTCCAGCGCAATGATGTCGTCGTCGTCGAAACCGCCCGGGGCATCGGTCTGGTAGGACATCGGGTTGCGGGTGCCGTCGGAAAACACCATCGGCAGTGCCAGGTAGTCGGTCATGCCTTCGGCGCGAAACTCCTCCAGGACGGTATGGTCCAGCGGCATGCCGCTCTCCAGCTTCCGGCGATAGGGCTTGCCCGTGGTCGCTGTGATCGTCATCGGACTGTTGACGAAGGCATCGGTGCGGGTCTGGTCCCAGGAGGCGGAGACCTGCTCGACCCCCTCGCCGCGCCGCCAGATGTAGCCGGTCGCACCGACCAGCGGATGCAATGTGCGTACGCCACAGAACACGCGCGCGACCGGGATGCCGGCATCGGCGATATGCCGGCACAGCACCTCGCCATAGCTCCGCATGTCGTGATGGGTCCCGCGGCCTTCGCCCAGCATCCAGGCGATGACGGATTCTGCTTTCGACAAGGCGTCAGTCCTGTGCGGGTTCGGGTCGGGCCTGTATGGCCTGCCGGCGGTCCGGCAGCGTGAAGATCTCCTGCGCCTCGCGCACGCCGCGCAGGGCATGGAAGCCGACCGACTGCATCGGGCTTCCGGCAGCCTCGGCCAGCGAGGCGGACATCAGGATGTTGCGCGACAATGCACGGCATAGCGCCTCGATCCGGGATGTCTGGTTAACGGCGGGCCCGACGACAGTGAAGTCCAGCCGGTCGGGTGAGCCGATATTGCCGTAGACGACCTCGCCCAGGTGAAGGGCGATCCCGTACCCGATTTCCGCAAGGCCCTTGCTGACGCGCGTACGGTTCCCTTCGGCGATCCGCTCTTCCGCGTCGGCGGCGGCTGCCAGTGCGGCATCGGCCGCGGCCCGCGGCGTGCCGAAGGTCGAGATCGGGAAAATGGCCAGCACCAAGTCGCCCATGAATTTCAGGACCTCTCCGTCATGGGCCGTGATGGCGCCGACCACGCGTTCGAAATGGTCGTTGAGCACGCCGAGGACCACCGCCGGCGCGAACTCGTCGGCCAGGCGGGTGGAACCGCGCAGGTCGGAAATCCAGATCACTGCCTCGATGGTCTCGTTGACGCCCCGGTAGATCTGTCCGTCGAGCACACGCTCGCCCGCGCTGTGTCCCAGGTAGGTGTCCATCAGGTTCCGCGCGATGGCGCGCATGGCCGGGATTTCCAGCACCAGTGAGAAGGCCGGCATCAATTGCATGATCCGCGCGATATGCATGTCCGAGAACCCGGCGGGATAGCGGGTCGCCCAGGAGCTGGCATAGGTTTTCCCGTCGGAGAACGGCAGCGGCAGCATCACATAGTCGGTGACGCCTTCGCCCGCGAGGTCGTCGAGAATCGGGTAGTCGCGTGGGCAGTCCGGGTCGAGCAGGCGGCGGCGGATTCCGGGTGAACCCTCGAAGATCTGGCGGACGGGACTGCGCTGGTAGGATTCGCGTGACTGCGATTCGTGGTCGCCCGTGAACTCGCGGACGTTTCCCGTGCTGCTGTGCCACGAATATCCCGTCACAGCGATCTGCGGGT
This sequence comes from Alphaproteobacteria bacterium, assembly GCA_038117045.1. GTDB lineage: Bacteria > Pseudomonadota > Alphaproteobacteria > UBA6615 > UBA6615 > JABJAG01. The sequence goes on from JAYOFE010000018.1 coordinate 65,136, forward strand.
GCAGCGTCCGCACGATCACGCCGATGCGCGTCACGGGCAGGCCGCAGGTCCGGAACCGCGACCCGACTTCCGCGATCAGGTTCGGGATCGTGTCGACGAAACGCCCGAAGTTTTCTGTCCATTCGAAGACCGGACAGTCGTACTCCGGGCGCGGCAGACTCGCCGCGTCGGAGCTGTACATGTGATTTTCGGGAACGAGAGTTTCGCTATCCACAGGCCCGTCCTGCCATGATCCGCGCTGAAGCTGCGACGGATGTCCTTAAAATCATAGGAATTTCGCGGCCCGCCCGCCACCATGGGGGCAGATCTGTTAACTATTTCGAAAAATCGAATTAACCAACGAAGCCTTATTTCGGGCTTGATTTCCGCCGATTTTCGACCAATTTTCCCGTCAACAAACGCGTCCTGTCGAGCGAATTCGTTAACGAATCAACGGCCAGTGGTTAATTGGGGCGCACGCGCGGAAAGTCGAGAATCGATTCCGCACCAGGGCATCAAAAGTTTGAGAGAGGTTTCGGGATGTTTATTCAGACCGAGGAGACTCCCAATCCGGTCACCCTCAAGTTTCTCCCCGGCCGTGCGGTCATGGAGGCGGGCACCGCAGATTTTCCGAATCGCGACGCGGCGGGAGACTCGCCGCTGGCGCGCCGGCTGTTCGACGTCCAGGACGTGGCGGCCGTGTTTCTCGGGGGTGACTTCGTCACCGTGACCAAGTCGCCGATGGCGGACTGGCAGGTGCTCAAGCCCGCGGTCCTCGGCGCGATCATGGAGCACTTCACCTCCGGCGATCCGGTCATGAGCAAGGCCGCAGGCCCGGCCCATGCCGCCGGCGACGGCGAGAACGACGAGGTCGTCTCCCAGATTGTCGAGCTGCTGGACACACGTGTACGCCCGGCGGTGGCGATGGACGGCGGTGACATCGTCTTCCACGGCTTCGAGGACGGTATTGTTTTCCTGACGATGCAGGGCGCCTGCGCCGGGTGCCCGAGTTCGACGGCGACCCTTAAGATGGGCATCGAGAACCTGCTCCGGCACTACATCCCGGAAGTCGAGGAAGTCCAGGCGGTCGCCTGACGCCCGCTTACCAACAAAAGCAAGAGGTAGAAGGCGGCAAAAGCGGCGGCTTGCCGAACACCTAAAACACAACTAAAAATCGACGCGTCCCTGGCCAGCGACACTTTCGGGGGGAGCGTGTCGAGATGTGGGGCAGTATTTCCATCTTTCGTGATTATAAGCGTGGCGCTTTGGCGCTGCTGGGCCTGAGCGCTGTCGCGCTTTGCGGGGCTGCAATCGCGTACCCGGTCGACCGTCCTGAGCAGGCGGAGCAGTACTGGGTGGCCCTGCCGCAGGTCACGCCGAAGGCCGAAGTGATTCGTGCGACCGAGATCGAGGAATCGCTGATCGACGATTCGATGATCACGGTCGCATCGGCGGCGGCCCTCGGCCATACGCTCGAGGCCGCAGATTACGCGCTGAAGCCGATCCGTCGCGACAACGCGCGCGTGCCGCGCTTCTTTGTCGAAAGCCTGCCGCAGGATTTCGACAAGCGCATGGTCGTGGACAACCGCAAGCGCGTGTTCATCCGCACCGTCCTCCCCCTGATCCTGAAAGCCAATGAAGAGGTGATGGTGGAACGCCGTCGCCTTGTCTCCATCGAGGAGCAGCTTTCCTCGGGCCGTGATGTTCATCCGACGGATCAGTTCTGGCTCGAGGGGCTGGCGGAAAAGTATCGCGTTGCCCCGAATGACTTCGCGACACTGCTGCGCCGCGTCGATGCTGTATCCCCGACCGTGGCCCTCGCCCAGTCGATCGAGGAGAGCGGCTGGGGCCGTTCGCGTTTCGCAAGGATGGGCAATGCACTGTTCGGCCAGCGCGTGTGGAACGAAGGCGGCGGGTTTGTGCCGGAAGAACGTGCCGAGGGAGAAACCTTCGAGGTGCGGGCCTTCGACACCCTGCTCGACAGTGTGCGCGGCTATGTCCTGAACCTGAACCGTCATAGCACCTATGCCGACTACCGGCACATGCGCGCGCAGATGCGTGCAAACGAGACGGAGCTGGACGGGGTTCGCCTGACCGAGACGCTGGTCAACTACTCTGAGCGCCGGCAGGACTATGTCGAGGCGATCCGCAAGCTGATTGCGAGCAACCGTCTCGAGCAGTTCGAGAATGCGCGCCTCGACACCGCACCCGTCACCATCGACGATACGCAGATTGCGTCGCGCTAGTCTGCGCGCGCGGCCTCCACACTCCTAAGTGCGCGGAACGTAGTAGAGCGTTCCCAGCCAGCGCCAGCGGTTGTCTGCACCCAGCGCCGTGCAGTTGATGCGTGCGCGGCCGATGGGGAAAGGTCCGCTCATGCGCACCTCGATCCGCGGACCCAGTTCTTCTACGGCAACCTTCCCCTGATCCGCGGCGTAGCAGGCCAGCCCGTTCAGCTGCAGGGACGGGTCGGTCCGTGTGAAACCGAAGCGCGGCGGGTTTTCCGACAGGGTCGGATCGGACGGCGTCATGTCCGCGTACGGGATCGGCAGGGCGTTGGCCACAAGGCGGAACCGGTCCATGCTGCCGAACGCCTCGTTCAATGCAAAGCGCGGCAGGTAGAACGGGTCGGACGCCTTCTGTAACGGTGCGGAATGCTGGCCGAAGGCCGTCCCGTGTCCCAGCTCCTGTACCAGAGCCTTGATCTCGTCGCTGGCCTCCCCGAAGGGATAGGCAAACAGGTCCGGTACCTCGCCGAGTTCCGCTTTCATACGTTCGTTGGCCCGCATCATGTCCTCGCGATTGCGGTCCATGGTGTTGGCGGGCATGTGCAGGTGGGACGCCGTGTGTGCCCCGATGGTGGCGCCCGCCCCGCGCATCTCGCGAATCTGGTCCCAGGTCATGAAGCCCCCGAATTTCCGGTCGACCGGATCGGTGGAAACGAAGACCGTGAACGGGAACCCGGCATCGCGCAGGCGCGGAAAGGCCTCGGTGTAGATCGAGGCATAGCCGTCATCGATCGTGATCCCCACAGTCCGGTCGGGCAGGTCGCGGCCTTCACGGATCGCCGCGACGATCTCGGGCACGGGCAGGACGGTGTAGCGACCCGACTTCAGTTCGGCGATGTGTGCCTCGAACTGCTCAAGCCGGATGTTCGTTGAGGGGAACGTGTCCTCTCCGAACCGGTGGTAAATCAGGATGACGGCTGAATCCGCGGCAAGGGCCGGGGCAGTCTCGCCGGCCAGGCCGAACGCGGCGAGAGCCGAAAGGACGAGGCCGCGCGCCAGGTTACGGGCGGTGGCGCGGACGGGAATTCGGGAGTGTGAAGCCATTCGCCGGCCAGATGTCGCGAGGGTCACCGGAGCATCCTCCTGAAACAAACCGCATTGAAACAAAGGGTAACGCAAAACGGCAGAAAATGTTTCGGTGACGTTACCTTTGCGGCCTTTCGCGCCGCAAGACTGGCGGCGGCCGTCGCTCAGGCCATCATCGGCGGGTCGAGCATGTCATCGCTGACCAGCGGGTAGCTGCGCGAATCGAACAGCTGGTAGTGCCACCATTCCTTTGAATAAAAGTCCCAGCCGGCCGTCGTCATGATTCCCAGCAGCAGGAGCCGGTTGTGCTGCGCTTCGACGGAAATTTCCCCGTCGCCGTGAAACGAGCGTGGGGTGAAGGCATCGAAGGCCGTGCCCATGTCGAGTTCGGACCCGTCCGCATCGAGCAGGGTCAGGTCGACCGCCACCCCCCGGCTGTGGGGTGAGCCCTTGCGGGGATCTGCCAGGAAGTCCGGGTCGGGCGTGTGGTTCCAAAGCACCCACTGGGCCTCGCTGGGCCGCAGCGCGTCGAAGATGCGCATCCGGTAGCCGTGCCGCGCGGCCAGCTCGATTGCGTGGTCGAGACATTTCGCCGCCGCCGGGTGCAGATAGCACTGGGCGTTGGCGTAGACCGGCGTGCCTGTGAAGTTGTCCGCGGTAGCGTAGGCGAGCGCTATGTCGACGTCGCGGGTCGCGGGTTCGATCTCCACATAGTCCATGGCGGGTGCGTCCGTATTTCCTGTTGTGCACGTGGCAGCTTTGCCGTTTGCCGTGCGCGATGCTAGAGCGGGCGCATGATTCGCATGAAAAATCCCCGGCATGCCGGCTGACGGCAATCGGATGATCCTGGCGCTCGACGCGGCGGGATCGGCGTGTTCGGCCGCGCTGTGGCGCGACGGCGCGCTGGCGCATTCGTGCTTCGAGGAAATGGATTACGGCCACGCCCAGGCCCTGATGCCCATGGTCGAGGAGGTTGTCGGGCCGGAGGGCTACGGCGCGCTCGACCTGATCTGCGTGGGGACGGGACCGGGCGCCTATACCGGGCTTCGCATCGCGATCTCGGCCGCACGGGGTCTTGCGCTCGCGACCGGAATTCAGGCGCTCGGAATCGAGAACTTCGCGATGCATGCCCTTGCGGCCCGCCGGCAGGGTGCGCAGGGCCCGCTCGCGGTGATCCTGGAAACCCGTCGTGCGGAGTTCTATGTCCGGCGCTTCGAGGCGGATGACGCGCCCGCAGGTGCGGCGGACGTGCTCGATGCAGCGACGCTTTCCGCCCGGCTGGCTATGCAACCGGCGTTTCTGGCCGGCGACGCGGTCGCGCGCTTCATGACCGAGGTTCCCGATGCGCCGGGCGTTTCGGGTACGCATGCCGGTCATGCCGATGCGGCGATCCTGGCGGAGATCGCGGCCCGCATGCCGGCGGTTCCGGATGCGCCGCCACCCAGCCCTGTCTACCTGCGACCCCCAGACACCACACCGCCGCGCGCCGACCGGCAGCGCCTGCGATGAGCTCCGCTGCGGTCGTCAGGATCGCCGGGAACGGCGCCGCCAGCGGAAACGATGACGGGATGATCGCGGCTCTGGCGGTTCTGCACGCCGATTGCTTCGCGCCCCTGCCCGAGACGCCCTGGTCCGAGACGGCGTTCCGGACGCTCCTGAACATCCCGACCACCCATGCCTGGGTGGCAGGACCCGGCGAAGGGCCTCATGAGGGGCAGATCCAGGGCCTGCTGATGGTGCGTGAACTTGCCGGCGACTGGGAGGTTCTCACTATATGTGTCGATCCGCGCGCATGGCGGGGCGGAATTGCTCGCACCCTGTTTGCGGAGTTTCTCGCTTTTGCCGGTGATGACGCAAATATCGTCCTGGAAGTCGCCGTCGATAACGATCCGGCCATTGCGCTGTACCGGGCATTCGGGTTTCAGCCCGTCGGCCGCCGGCCCGGCTATTACGCCGGGGATAGCGCGGAGAGAGGGCGTGTCGATGCGCTGATCCTGGCGCGTTTGCCGCGAGAAAAGGCGGTATGAAAAGGAATTGACATGAAATGCTCTGGACAATTCACACGAATTCACTAAATAAATGGCGAATAGAGGTCCTATTCTTTTCGCATATGGGAAAAGGTTAATGAGTGAACAGGTGAGTTCCGCAGATTTGTTGAAATTGACGGCCGACATTGTTGCCGCGCACGTCTCCAACAACAAACTGTCAGCTGCCGAGCTTCCGCAGCTTATTGCGCAGGTACATGCGAGTCTCAGCGACACGGACGGCGTGACGAGCGCCGCGCCGCGCCCGTCCCCGGCGGTTCCGATCAAGAAGTCGGTGATGCCGGACCACATTGTGTGTCTGGAGGACGGGAAGAAGCTGAAAATGCTCAAGCGCCATCTCAAGACGTCGTATGACATGACGCCCGAGCAGTATCGCGAGCGTTGGGGGTTGCCGGCGGATTACCCGATGGTGGCACCGAACTACGCCAAGAAGCGCAGTCAGCTGGCGAAGAAAATCGGCCTGGGCAAGCGCGCCAAGAGCTAGAACGCCCTGCAGGAGGCTGTGGCCGGGGTAGTCGCCCCGGCGCCGAATCTGTCCTATATTGTGCCTGTAGAATTGGGCAGGCGGGGAATTCCGCCTTTATCGGGGAGGCCGGCTTGGCTTCGCAGGCGCCATCACGCATCGAGCAATTGTGCATCGACAACGGTCTGAAAATGACGGACCAGCGTCGCACGATCGCACGTGTGCTGTCTGAATCGGACGACCATCCCGACGTGGATCAGGTGTATCGCCGCGCCACGCAGCTCGATTCGCGTATTTCCATTGCCACCGTCTATCGCACCGTGCGCCTGTTCGAAGAGGCCAACATCCTCGAGAAGCACGATTTCGGTGACGGGCGCGCGCGTTACGAGGAAGTTCAGGACGATCACCACGATCACCTGATCGACATCAAGACCGGCAAAGTGATCGAGTTCTTCAACGAGGAAATGGAGGCGATGAAAAAGCGAATCGCCCGGGAACTCGGATATGAATTGATCGATCACCGCCTCGAATTGTTCGGCAAGCCGATCAGTTCGTCCGATGAAGGCGGCGCCGAGTAGCGGCACCGGAGCAACGCGCAATTGCGGGCTGAATGACCGAAACCCCCGACGCTGATAAACCGCCCGGAAACGGGCGCGATCTGGAAGCCGCGCTTGCGGAATTGGGTTCTGGCAGGCTCGGGGCACGCCTGGCGCGTGATGAGGCCGACATTGAAGCCGCACAGGCGCTGCGTTACCGCGTCTTCTACGAAGAAATGAAAGCCGTGCCGGACGCCGCGACAAAGGCGGCCCGGCGCGATGTCGATCCCTTCGACGAGGTCTGCGAACACCTGCTCGTCTTCGACAATGAACGCGGCGAGGGCCCGGATGGGATCGTGGCGACATACCGGCTGCTGCGCGGCTCACGCGCGCGCAAACACAACCGGCACTTCTATACATCGGGCGAATACGACATCTCGATGCTGGAGGACCAGCCGGGCGAGGTGCTGGAACTGGGGCGAAGCTGCGTCGACGCGGACTATCGCGGGCGGCCCACCATGCAGTTGCTCTGGGGCGCGATCGCGCAGTTCGTGTTCCATCACAAGGTTGGCCTGATGTTCGGTTGCGCCAGCCTGCACGGCGTTGAGCCCGAGGGGCTCGCCCTGCCGCTGAGTTACCTCAAGCACTTCCACCAGGCCCCCGACGAGCTATGCCCGCGCGCCTTGCCGGACCTGTATGTCGATATGGATTTCATGCCCGCGGACGAGATCGACCGGAAGGCGGCGCTCGCCGCCCTGCCGCCGCTGGTGAAGGGCTACCTGCGGCTCGGCGGTTTCGTGGGCGACGGTGCGGTGGTCGACCGGCAGTTCAACACCACGGATGTCTGCATCGTGGTGAAGACCGACGAGGTCCACGACCGGTACTACAGGCATTATGGCCGGGACGCGCCTGACGACTGGGCCGAACGTAGGCGTGGAAGGGATGACGGCCAGGCGGAGCGCGCGTCTTGATCGAGCCGACGGTGTATCACTCGCCGGTTACCGCCATCTGCCGCGCGGCGGTCTATGCCACCTTCACCCTCTTCATGATTCCGGTGCAGGCGGTGGCCCTGCTGCTGCGCCTGCCGCTGTCGAAGCGCATCCCGCTCTGGTACCACCGCATCTGCTGCCGGCTGCTGGGTATTCGGCTGGAGGTGTTCGGCCGGCGGTCGAAGGCCAGACCGACCCTGTTTATCGCCAATCATTCGTCCTACCTGGACATCCCGATCTACGGCGCGCTGATCCCGGGGTCCTTTGTCGCCAAATCCGAGGTCGGCGAGTGGCCGTTCTTCGGCCTGCTCGCCAAGCTGCAGCGTTCGGTCTTCGTCGACCGCCGCGTTCGGACCTCGCACCTCCAGGCCACGGCGCTGGGCCAGCGCCTCGAGGCGGGCGACAGCATGATCCTGTTTCCGGAAGGGACCAGCGATGACGGCAACCGCATCCTGCCGTTCAAGAGCGCGCTGCTGTCTGTCGCGGAGTTCCGCGTCAAGGGTGAGCCGCTGACCGTCCAGCCGGTCTCCCTCACCTATTCGCGTGTCGACGGCATCCCCATCGGCCGGCATATGCGGCCCTTCTATGCGTGGTACGGCGACATGGACCTGGTCGGCCATGCGGGCGAGCTGATCGGGCTCGGCCGGCTCACCGTCACGGTCTCGTTCCACGAGCCGGTGACCATTGAGCAGTTTGCCTCGCGCAAGGAGCTCACCGAGTACTGCCAAGAGCGTATCGTCTCCGGCCATTCCGACGCGCTCGCGGGACGGATCCAGCCGATGGCGGGGACCGCAGGCCGCTGGGACTGGATCCGCTGGCGGCTGCGCCCGCGCCTGCGCGATCTGAAAGGACTGCGGCGGTCCAAGCGGGGCTTCGCCACCCCGCGCGAGAAGCGCGCGGAACGCCGGGTTGACTCAAACAGGGCAAAAGCTTAGGTGTGCGATTGTTTCGCGATAACAACGTGTTGGCTGTAGGCGGGCCCGGAAATCAGGGGCTTCGGGGCTGACCGGCATGACAGACGGTTCAAGGCCCTTGGCCAAAAAACTCTTCATCAAAACCTATGGCTGCCAGATGAACGTCTACGACTCCGCGCGTATGGCGGAGGTTCTGGCGCCGCTTGGCTATGCCCCGGGCGACAGTCCCGAGGATGCCGACATGGTCATCCTCAACACCTGCCACATCCGCGAGAAGGCGAGCGAGAAGGTCTATTCCGAACTCGGCCGCATGCGCGTCATCAAGGAGGCGCGCGCCGGGGAAGGCGGGCGCATGGTCATCGCGGTGGCGGGCTGCGTTGCCCAGGCCGAGGGCGAGGAGATGCTGCGCCGCGCGCCCTTCGTCGACATGGTGCTCGGCCCGCAGACCTATCACCGCCTGCCGGAGATGGTCGCGCGCGTTCACCGCGCAGGCCACCAGGGCGGCGTGCTGGACACCGACTTCCCGGTCGAGAGCAAGTTCGACCACATGCCCGCCGCGCGCAGCGAAAGCGCGGTCTCGGCGTTCCTGTCGATCCAGGAGGGCTGCGACAAGTTCTGCACCTTCTGCGTCGTGCCGTACACGCGCGGCGCCGAGTATTCGCGCGCGGTGGCACAGGTGATGGACGAGGCGCGGTCGCTGGTCGCCGGCGGCGTTCGCGAGCTCACCTTGCTGGGCCAGAACGTCAACGCCTATCACGGCCTCGATTCGGACGGCCGCGAGATCGGGCTCGGCACGCTGGCGCGCCGGCTGGCGGAGATCGACGGCCTGGCGCGTATCCGCTACACGACCAGCCATCCGCGCGATGTGGACGCCGAACTGATCGCCGCCCATGGCGAGGT
>JAYOFE010000019.1:0-63807 GCA_038117045.1 Alphaproteobacteria bacterium
GCGAGGAAATCGACGCTATGCGCACGATCGGGCTGGACCCGATGGAAATCCTCGTCCTGCCACGGTTGTGGGCACTGGTGATCAGCCTGCCTCTGCTCACCTTCTTCGCCAATGTGATGGGCCTGCTCGGCGGCGCCATCATGGCCACGGTTGTCCTCGACGTGACCTTCTTCCAGTTCGCGCGCCAGCTGAGCGATGCCGTCACCCTGTGGACGTTCTGGATTGGCCTCATCAAGGCACCAGTCTTCGGCTTCATTATCGGACTGGTGGGCTGCTTCGAAGGGATGCGGGTCAGCGGCAGCGCGGAATCCGTCGGACGTATGACCACGCGCGCGGTCGTCGAATCCATTTTCCTCGTGATCGTGCTCGATGCCCTGTTCTCGATCCTATTCGCAATCCTGGGGATCTAGGTGATGACACCCGCCCCGCGCGCCGAGAACGCACCAATCCTCGAAATCACGGGCCTGCGCACACAGTTTGGCACGGCAGTGATCCATGACGGGCTGGACCTGGCTGTGCTGCCTGGGGAGATCATGGGTATCGTCGGCGGGTCGGGGACCGGAAAGTCGGTGTTGCTGCGGACGATTGTGGGGCTGAACAAACCTGCCGCGGGCCGGATCGATATGTTCGGCGAAGACATCACCTCGTGCAGCGATGCCGCACGCAATCACGTGCTGAGCCGGATCGGAGTTCTGTTCCAGGACGGCGCGCTGTTCAGTTCCATGACGGTCGCCCAGAACATCATGGTGCCCCTGGCCGAGCACACCGACCTTTCGCCGTCCCTTTGCGAGGAGATCGCCGAGTTGAAGATCAACCTGGTCGGCCTCCCCCATGACGCGGCGAACAAGTACCCGTCAGAGCTCTCCGGCGGTATGCGCAAGCGTGCAGGGCTTGCCCGCGCACTCGCACTCGACCCGGAGATCCTGTTCCTCGACGAACCCACGGCGGGGCTGGACCCTATCGGTGCCGCACGCTTCGACCAGCTCGTGCTCGACCTGCGCAATGCCTTGGGCCTGACAGTCGTGATGGTGACCCACGACCTCGACAGCTTGCACGCGATCTGTGACCGGATTGCCGTGCTCCTCGACAAACGGATCAGGGTCGGCACAATGCAGGAACTGATGGCGGACGATCATCCGTGGCTGCGAGACTACTTCCACGGCCCCCGGGCCCGCGCCGCAATCTCGCCCGCGTCCGAAACAGAGACCGCTTGAACCATGGAAACCCGCGCGAACTACCTACTGGTTGGAAGTTTCGTGATCCTGATCGTCGCAGGTGCCATCGCGTTTGTCCTCTGGCTGGCAAAGTTCCAGTTCGACCAGCAGTACACCCGCTATGACATCGAGTTTCAGGGCTCGGTCAGTGGCATGAAGGTCGGCAGCAGTGTGGAGCTGAATGGCATTCCCGTGGGCGAGGTCATCGACATCGCCATCGACCCCGATGATGTGGAAAAGGTGCTGGTCACCGTCGAGGTCCCATCGCAGACACCCATTCGCGAGAACACCGTGGCGAACATGCAGCTCAAGGGCATTACCGGCGGCATGACGATCCAGCTGTCGGGCGGCACCCAGGATTCGCCCCCCCTCTCACCCCCGCCCGGCCGTGACCGTGCCGTCATCGCATCGCGCGCTTCGGCGCTGGAACAGTTCCTTGAGGGCGCGCCGGAGCTGATGGAGAGCCTTCAGACGCTCGTTGCACGCGCGGCACTGCTCCTCGGACCGGAGAACCAGGACTCCTTCTCGCAGACGCTCGCCAACATCTCGGCCATCTCCGGCGCACTCGCCGAGCGCCGTGACGATATCCAGACGCTTGTGTCCGACGCCTCGCACACGATGAACAACCTGCGCGAGGCAAGCGCCGCCATGACGCAGCTTGCGACGCGCGCCGAGACAACCATCGATTCATTCGGGACAACCGCAAAAGCTGTATCCGGCACCGTCGAGGAAAACCGGGCCAACGTGACGGCCCTGCTCTCCGACCTGCGTGAGACCGCCCAGTCGATGGAATCCATGTCCAAGGAAATGCAGGCGCTCGTTGCGGAAAACCGGCCGCCGCTGCGCGACTTCACCGGGGATGGCCTGTATGAACTGACAAATTTCATGGTCGAGGCGCGCGCGCTGATGGACAGCCTGAAGCGCGTGTCCACGCAAGTGGAGCGCGACCCAGCCCGTTTCCTGTTCGGCAACCAGCAGCAGGGTTATGAAACGCCAAACTGATCCGATACCAGTTCAAGCCTCCCGCCGCCGCGATGTATTGCGCGGTGCGGGCGCCCTTTCGACAACCGCCCTGTTGGCAGCCTGTGGCTTGGAGCTGCCAGGCCAGGGGCCGCCGCCTCGCCTGTTCCGGCTATCGCCCAAGAGCACCTTTGCCGAAAACCTTCCCCTCGTGGACTGGCAACTCGTGATCGAGGAGCCGCTCGCGCCAACCGGCCTCAACACGACGCGGATTCCGCTGCACCGCCGTGCGGTTGAGCTTGAGTACTATGCCCGCGCAAACTGGACAGACCGGGCACCGGCGATGGTGCATACGCTTGTGGTCGAATCCTTCGAAAACTCCGCGAAGATCGTGGCCGTTGGCCGTGAATCCATTGGCCTGCGCGCGGACTTTGTCCTGAAGCTGGAGTTGCGCGAGTTTCAGGCCGAATACAACGACGCTGGCCTTCCGTCCGCCCATGTCCAGATCAACGCCAAGCTTGTGAAGATGCCGCAGCGCGCCATCGTCGGATCGGAACGTTTCGACACAAAGGTCGCGGCAGAGTCCGACACCATGGACGCGGTCATCGCGGCATTCGATGACGCACTCGGTTCATCACTAAAGCGACTGGTCGGCTGGACCCTTCAGACGGGTCAGGCTAACCGGAGCAACAGAAGCTGATTTTGCTGCGGAGCTAGCTGACGCTGTTCAGCGCGTTCTGGACAAAGCGCACCAGCACGCGAAGCGGAAGCGGCTTGTCGACCACCGCGAAGACATCGAGGCCTTCCTCGGTCGCACGCTTGACCTGGTCCGCATAGCCGGACATCAGGATGATCTTCGGCTTGTAGTCGAGATTGGCCGCAAGCTGGGCCGCCTTGATACCGTCGAGACCGGGCATCCGCACGTCCATGATCACGACCGCCGGCTTGTCGCGCCGCATCGTGTTCACCGCCGCGAAGCCGTTGTCTTCCTGCTTGACCGAGATCCCGAACCTGGAAAGGAAGGAACCGATCTGGTCGGCCTGCTCGCGGTCGTCATCGACAATCATGACCAGCGGCTGCTGGCCCGAGGACTTGGATGGCGATCTGGCGGCAAAGCCGGACATGAAGGTTCAAACCGTATGAATGATCAGAAGAACGCTATCGTACCGCCATGAGCCGGATTCAAGAACCGGAAAGTTCGACAGTCGCGACGTATTTTAGGCGAATGCGGATTTCGGTTGTACCGACTACCGGGAATAGACGTCCAAAATCTGCGAAATCTTCCGCAAATCCAATGGCTTCTGAAATACCTCACTGACACCTGCATCGGCCCAGATACGGTCGGAACTGTCGATCTCGGTGTACCCGGTCATGACGATAATGGGGATACCCGGCCGTTCAACGCGTAGTTTCGCAAGAAAATCCGCCCCATCCATGCCCGGCATGCGCAAGTCCGTCATCACGACATCGAAGTCCTCTGACATAACCGCCTCATACGCCTCGTGGCCGTTCGCTGCCGTCGAGGTTGTGTGACCGCGTGACCTGAGAAATTTCGCAAGCGTGACGGTCGCATCCAACTCGTCGTCGACGATCAATATCCTCAAGGACATACGTACCTCCCCGACCTACCCGCCGGCCTGCATTGAGGACATTCCGTCCGTACCGTTCCGTGCCTCCTCCGAATGCCCGGCCTCACCGGTAATCGGCAGGCGAATATCGAAAATCGCGCCCTTCGCGCCGTTCGTTACTGAGATCACACCGCCCATCGACGAGACGATGCTGTACCCAATCGCCAGGCCCAACCCGGTACCCTTGCCCGCCTTCTTGGTCGTGAAGAAGGGCTCAAACACATGCTCGATGATGTCGTTCGGAACACCACCACCGTTGTCGGAAACCGTCACCACGATGTCACTTCCATGCAGACGTTCTGTACCGGATTCGGGTTCCGCAACGAAAGCTGCCACCTCGATCAGGGCGGGGCTGGTGCGGGCATCCTTGAGGACGTCGCGGGCATTGGTCAGCAGATTGAGCACCACCTGTTCCAGGCGGATCGGCTGGCCGCGCACCTGGACCGCTCTCCTGGGAAGAGCGGTTTTGATCTCGACCCCGTCGAGCAGGTACTGGTCGCGAACCATGGAGACAGCAGCATCGACGCTTGCAATCGGATCGAAGCGGCTGTCGCCGGCATCCTCTTGTCGACTGAAGACACGCAAGTGGTTGATGATGCTTGCCATGCGTCCGGTCTGGTTCGAGATGCGCTCGAACTCCTCGCGATGGCTGTCGAAATCGACCTGCCCCTCTTCCATCAGGATGAGGCTCGAATCTGCAGCCATGCGGATGATGTTGAGCGGCTGGTTGAGTTCATGTGCCATGCTCGCCGCCATCTCACCGAGCAGCGCGAGCTTGGACGTTTGCACAAGCTGGGCCTGGGCCAGCTTCCGTTCCGTGATGTCATGCCAGATAACCAAGACCGACGGCTCACCCTGATACAGGAACTCCGCGCCATGCGCCTCGGCATCAAAACTGCGTCCGTCACTGCGCAGCGCGCGAAACTCCTCGAAGCTCACCGGATCGTCGAGCCGGGCATTGGGACGTGATCGCCGCGCCGCCTGGTGGTAACTCGGATGCACGAAATCGAGGACCCGGCGATCGACAAGGTCTGACGCCGACGCCACCCCGAGAAGGCTTGCACCCGCGGCATTCACGAACACGAACCGTCCGCCGCGATGGACCGCAATCATGTCCGGGGAGGCTTCCGTCAGACGACGATAGCGATCCTCACTCTCTGCTAGCGCACCCAGAGCACGGCGTTCTGCAGTGATGTCGGTAAACATACAGACCCAGCCACCATCGGCCATCGGGTCCGCGCGCATCTGCAGGACCTGCCGGCCGATGCGTTCGACCTCGAACTGGAAGGGCATCCGCTCGGCCAGGTTTTCACCCAGGCCACGAAGCGTATCCGTGTCGTGCACCGCCGGGCGCAAACTTTGGGTGTCCGCACCGATCACGCGCAGGATTTCGGGAAGCGACAGGCCTTCGATTTCCCGCCGTCCTTCCATGACCGCCAGCCGCTCCAGGCGCGAATTGCACAGGACCGCGACACCCTCCGCATTCAGCACCACAAGCCCCTCACCCATGCCTTCGAGCGTCGCTTGCAGGAACGTGGATTTTTCCGCCAGTTCCTCCTGTCCGCGGCGAATGTCGGTAATGTCGGTCAACACGCACACCGTGCCTCTGTCGGCCGTTCGCCGACCGAGGAGCTGGATATTGCGGCCATCCGAGAGCGCGAATTCCCGCCGCTGGTCCGGCGAGTTGAACCACTTGGACTGTTCCTCGAGCCATTCGCCAACGCGACCCTGCGCATCGCGGATGGCGCCACTTTCGGCGCAGCCCGCCATAAGCGCGTCAAACCGTGTGCCCGAAACGATCAGCGGGTCCGCACCTGGGAGGAATTGTGGCGCGCGCGAGTTCCAGAGGGTCAGGCGGCCTTCCTCATCGAACAGCACGAAGCCGGCAGGGATCGACTCGATCGCCTCGAACAACTGCGACTGCGCCAGCCGAGCGCGGCTTTCAGCCTGGACCACCGCGGTGATGTCGGTCCCGGTCCCGCGATAACCGAGGAATGTTCCGTCAGCACTGAATATGGGCAGGCCGTTGACAAGAAAATGGAAGTCATCGCCGTCACCGCTCGCACGCAGGATTCGGACATTACGAAATGGCTGGCGCTCGTCGAGCGCTGTCATCAGGCGCTCCCACTCGGCTCGGTTCTGGCTGGGGTTCATGTCCGCCAGCCTTTGCCCGAGATATTCCCCTGGATCACGGCCCGACACCTCGGTGTACCTTCCGCTCACGTGGGTAAATCGTCCCTTGGCATCCAACTCCCAGGTCCAGTCCGACGCGGCGCTGGTGAAATCCCGGAAACGCCGCTCGCTTTCGGAAATCTCGACCTCGTGCCGTTTGATCTCCGTAATTTCGGCGAATGTCGCAACCGACCCGCCATCGGCCGTGGTGGCCCGGTTCAACATCAGCCAGCGCCCCCCGATCAGCTCGATTTCCAGCGGCAATTCGCCTGAACGGCAGCGGTGGACGACCTGACTCGCCCAGTCCCGGGTCCGGCCGATGGATGCCCGCATGCGCCCACTTTCGGCGAGACGCACAACGAACACCTCGAACGAAGGACGTTCCTTGCGCACTCCGCGAATCTCGGGGATCAGCTCTTCCAGTTTGCTGTTGCACTCGACCAGCCGGTCATCGGCATCAAACAGCACAAACGCTTCCGACATGCTGTTCAGCGCGCCTTCCAGCCGCGCCTGCGCGGCACTGAGATCTCCGGCAAGCTGGCGGTTCTCGATCCCCAGCCGAAAACTGTCGGCAAAACTGCGGTGGCCGGCCCGGCCCAGGAACACGAGTGCCAGGCAGAACACGATCCCGGCCAAGCCGAGAATCATGTGCGGCGGCGATCCCTGGAACATCAGCATGATCGCCAACGGCATGGTCAGCGGCACGACATAGGCAACGAGTGCCGGGAGATATGGCGCAAAGCTCGCCGCCCCGCCCGCAGCCATGCCGAGCACGAAAATCACCATGATGGCCTGGATCAGAAAGCCGTCCTGCGGGAACATCACCACCGCACCGATGCCCCAGATCGCGCCGGAGAGCATGTAGGTGCCGATCCAGATCATGCGCCATCGGCGTTCGCTTCCGCCGCCGCATTCCAGGGCGGCATCGAACCGGCCGTAAAGGTAGACGCGCAGCGCGGAACTCAGCCAAACGCAGGAAGTCCAGCCCATGAGCAGGACGTCGGAGACTTCGCTCCAGAGCAGGCCCATGAGGATCAGGGCGTTGACCGGCGGCACGAAGTTGCTGACCCGCCCCTGCCTGTTGAGGGCGATCAGCTGGGCGCGTGCAAGTTCGTCCGGGAAATCATGCCCCGGTCCGGGCTCCGGCGTTCTCGTCACCGCTTCTAACATTCGCGCTTTCCGACGGATGTTTTTGCACATGTTTTGCGCAAACTATCGCCAAACCATTGAATCATATGGCTGCAAGCAAGTCAGCCCCACAACGCACGGTCAGGCGGTGACAATCGGCTGCCGTCGGCATGCAAGGGCGGAGTGCGATCCTCAGCCAGCAGGAGCGGGCCATCAAGGTCGACAAAACGGGCGTCCTGGGCAACGAGAAACGCCGGCGCCATCGCCAGGCTGGTGCCGACCATGCACCCGACCATGATGTCGAAGCCCGCCGCGCGCGCCGCCGCCCCTGCAGCGAGCGCAGCGGTCAGGCCCCCGGTCTTGTCGAGCTTGATGTTGACCACGTCATAACGGCCGCCCAGGCCTTCAAGGCTTGCGCTGTCGCGAAAGGATTCGTCGGCACAAACCGGTATCGGGCGTTCCAGGCGATCCAGTGCCCCGTCGTCACCCGCAGCGAAGGGCTGTTCAATCAGCCGGACGCCAAGATCCACGAACGCCGGCACACAGGCCTCGTAGGCGGCCACATTCCAGGCCTCGTTCGCATCGACAACCAGGGCCGGGTCCGGCGCGGCATCCCTGACCGCCCGCACCCGCTCCAGATCGTGTTCACCGGTCAGCTTCAGCTTCAGGACAGGCCGTGAAGCGTTCACCGCAGCCGCACGCGCCATGGCCTCGGGGGTGTCCACACTCAGGGTGAACGCCGTATCGAGCGGTCCGGGCACAGCGAGACCGGCGAGCCGCCAGACCGGTTGACCGGAAAGTTTCGCCTCAAAGTCCCAGAGCGCGCAGTCGATCGCGTTGCGTGCCGCCCCAGGCGGCATGCGCTCCAGAAGACCCTGACGGTCGAGTCCTGACGCGATATCCGTTCTGCATGCGAGAATCGCGGCGAGCACGGATTCGGGCGTTTCGCCATAGCGCAGGTTCGGGCCGCACTCCCCATATCCGGTCACAGTCCCATCTGAAACGCGCGCCATGACAACGATCGTCTCGGTCTTGCTACCGCGCGAGATCGTGAAATGGTTACGCAGTGCGAAGGTCTCAATACACGCGGAGAGTTCGGGCATCCGCTAGATCGCCTCTAGCGCATCCGCGATCGGGCTGACGCCGTCACGGACCGGGTCCACGGCCGGCAGGCCGAAGCGGTCCGACAGTTCGTCGAGCAGCGCCTTGCGTTCGTCTTCAATCTTCATGCCCGATGTGTTCACGGCAATCCCGACGCAACGCGTGTCCGGATTTGTCAGGCGCGCCGCAGCCAGATGACCGTCGATGCATGCACCGATGTCCGGCAGGGCCTGATGCGGTAGCCCGCGCATGTGCGTGCGTGTGGGCTCGTGGCACAGGATCAGCGCGTCGGGCTGCGCACCGTGGACCAGTCCCATGGTCACGCCCGCATATGAGGGATGGAACAGGGAGCCCTGCCCTTCGACCAGGTCCCAGTGGTTTGGATCGTTCTCGGGAGCGAGCCACTCCGTCGCGCCCGAAATGAAGTCGGAGACAACCGCATCCACGGACACGCCGCTGCCGGCAATGAAAATCCCCGTCTGACCCGTCGCGCGAAAATCGCAATCGACACCGCGACCGGCCAGTTCCCGCTCCATGGCCAGTGCGGCGTACATCTTGCCGACCGAACAGTCCGTGCCGACAGCGAGCAGGCGCTTGCCCGCGCGGCGCGCGCCGGTTCCAACATCGAACGTCCGGTCGGGGTGGCGTACATCGAAAATCGCGCGCCCGTTGGCCTTCGCGGCATCCGCAGCCGCGGGCAGGGAAGCGATGCGCGCGTGCAGGCCCGAGGCCACGTCCATGCCGCTCTCGAGAGCCTCCACAATGGTCGCGATCCAGTTCTCACCGATGACGCCACCCCGGTTGGCCACACCGATCACAAGCGTGCGCACGCCGGCTTCCGCCGCCGCGGCGACCGTCATATCCGGCAGGCCGAGATCGGCGTTGCAGCCGTCAAGGCGAAGCTGGCCCAAACACCAGTCGCGCCGCCAGTGTACGATACCGCTGGCCGTCTTGGCGGCAAGCTGGTCCGCCGCGTCGCCCAGAAACATCAGGTAAGGCTGTTCGATCTGCATCTCTTAATCCTCTTTCCCGGCGCAGTTGCTGCTGCGACCGGCTGCCCGCTATTGTCGAGCCTCATCAGCGCAGAGGTCTCGCTTCATGTTTACCACACGGCCCGAAATCCGTGGCACCCACGGCATGGTCACGTCCACGCATTACCTGGCCACGATGGCGGGCTGGCGAATGCTCGAACTGGGCGGCAACGCCTTTGACGCCGCCGTGGCGACCGGGCTGGCGCTTCAGGTGGTGCACCCCTACCAGAACGGGCCGGGCGGCGACCTGCCCATCGTCTTCTATGACGCCAAATCACAGAAGACCCAAGTGATCTGCGGACAGGGCGTCTCCCCTCAGGCCGCGACCATTGAGGCATACCAGGACCTCGGCCTTGACCTCGTTCCAGGGACGGGCCTGCTGGCGCCCTGCGTGCCCGGCGCATTCGGTGCATGGATGCTCCTGCTTCGTGACTATGGCCGCCTGCCGCTGCGCGAGGTCATTTCTCCCGCCATCGGCTATGCACGCGACGGCTACGCCGTGGTGCCGATGATGCGCACCATCGTCGAAGGCGTTGCGGACCTGTTCCGCACGGCCTGGCCGACCTCCGCCGAGACATGGCTTCCGGGCGGCAACGTGCCGAATGTGGGCGACATGCACCGCACCCCGGTCGTCGCCGCTACCTACCAGCGCCTCCTCGACGAAGCGGAAGCCACGGGCGGTGACCGCGAGGACACCGTCGAGGCGGCCCGCAAGGTCTTCTACGAAGGCTTCATCGCCGAGGAAATCGACCGCTTCTGCCGCGAGACCGCCTGGCTGGACGCCTCCGGCGAGGTTCATGGCGGCCTGCTGACCGGAGACGACATGGCCAAATGGCGTGCGTCCGTCGAGGACCCGGCGACCTACGACTATGCGGGCTACACCCTGTGCAAGCCGGGCGTGTGGAGCCAGGGGCCGGTCTTCCTCCAGCAACTGGCACTGCTGAAAGGGTTCGACATTGCGGGTATGGACCCGATGGGGCCGGACTTCATCCACACCCAGGTCGAGTGCGCCAAGCTGGCACTGGCCGACCGGGAAGCCTGGTATGGCGATCCTGTCGTCAATGACGTGCCCCTGAAAACGTTGCTGTCCGACGACTACAACGCGACCCGCCGCGCCATGGTCGGCGAGACGGCCTCTCTGGAATTCCTTCCCGGCACGCCGGACGGCCGGAACCCGGCCCTTGCAGAGTTCGCAATCCTCGATCCCGACGCACAGGAGAAGTCGGCTCCGGGCGCCGGGGAGCCCAATGCAGCACGAGCAGGCGTCGGCGAACCCAACGCAGCCTCCAACTCCGACGGGGACACGGTGCACTGCGATGCCGCGGACGCCGAAGGCAACATGGTCGCCTGCATGCCCTCGGGCGGCTGGCTGCAATCCTCGCCGACAATCCCGGCGCTCGGCTTCTGCCTCGGCACCCGCGCGCAGATGTTCTGGCTGCAGGAAGGCTTCCCGACGACGCTGCGCCCGGGCATCCGGCCGCGCACCACGCTCAGCCCCACCATGGCGCTGCGCGACGGCAAACCGGCGCTGGCATTCGGCACACCCGGCGGCGACGCCCAGGACCAGTGGGGCCTGACCATGTTCCTGCGGCACGTCCATCACGGCTTCAACCTGCAGGAAGCGATCGACGCGCCGAACTTCCACACCGACCACCTGCCGTCGAGCTTCTACCCGCGCACCTTCCAGCCCGCGGTGGTCAAGGCGGAAAGCCGCCTGCCTGCCGCGACCATCGAGGAACTGCGCCGGCGCGGTCACCGAATGCAGGTGGTAGGGGACTGGACGCTTGGCCGCATGGTCGCTGTCGGGCGCGAGGAGACGGCGAACGGCACCTTCCTGAAGGCCGCGGCCCATCCCCGCTTCCAGGAAGCCTACGCGGTCGGGCGCTAGACGCCACCACGATGTCCCCGGACACCGCCCCGCCGGGCGCGCTCGCCCAACGGCTTCGGCGCGGGCCCTACCGGCAAATCTGGGCGCTCTCCTGGCCGTCGATCCTGTCGAACCTGACCGTGCCGATGCTCGGCGCGGTGGATACGGCGGTGATGGGACACCTGCCCGACCCGGCCTATGTCGGCGGCGTAGCCGTCGGCGCCATGATCTTTTCCTTCCTCTACTGGGGCTTCGGCTTCCTGCGCATGGGCACGATGGGTTTCGTGGCACAGGCGCGGGGGCGCGGGGACGGGAACGAGATCCGAGCCGCGCTGGCGCGCGCGTTGCTGGTCGGGCTGTGCGCGGCGTGCCTGCTGATGCTCACCCAGGTCCCGTTGCGCGCATTGGCGCTGTCCATCGTCGAAGCTGCCCCCACTGTGGAGGGTTTTGCCGGTGCCTATTTCGATGTGCGCGTCTGGGGAGCCCCCGCCACGCTGGTAAACTACGCGGTGATCGGCTGGCTGCTGGCCATGCAGTACGCGCGGGCCACGCTTGTCATCCAGATCGTGATCAACGGGCTGAATGCCGCCCTTGACCTCTGGTTCGTTATCGAACTCGGCTGGGGTGTCGAAGGCGTGGCACTGGCCACGATGATTGCCCAGTACACAGGGGCCGCGCTGGGCCTTGCGATCATCGCCTCGCGCCTGCGCGGCACGGCGGGCGGCTGGTCCTGGCAGGACATCATGGACGTCCGGGAACTGACCGCCCTGTTCCGGGTCAGCCGCGATATCTTCCTGCGGACCCTCGCCATGATCTTCGCCTGGTCCCTGCTCACCTGGACCGGCGCGAAGCTGGGCACGACCGTGCTGGCCGCCAACGCGATCCTGATGAACTTCCAGTCATTCCTGGCCCACGGCCTGGATGGCTTCGCGCACGCAACCTCGGCGCTCGTCGGCGAGGCCGTCGGCGCGCGAAACCGGCGCATGCTGCGCGACACGGTCGTTGCGGCAACCTTCATGGCCGCCTGCGTCGCCCTCGGTTATGCCTTTATCTACGGTGTATTCGGCTACTCCCTGATTGCCGCGTTCACCGATATTCCCGAACTGCGGGCTTTTGCGCGTGACTATGTAATCTGGATGGCACTGTCACCGGTGCTTTCGGTCTGGGCCTACCAGCTCGACGGCATCTTCATCGGGGCCACCCGCGCATCGGAAATGCGAAACGCCATGCTTGTCTCCGTCGCCATCTACACCGCCTCGATGTTCACGCTGCCGGACCTGCTCGGAAATCACGGCCTGTGGGCGTCGGTCATGCTGTTCATGGCGGTGCGCGCACTGACCCTTCTGGCGCTCTACCCTCGGGTCGAGCGAGTGCTGGCGGATTCCTGACAAGGCGCTGATACCGCTACAGAAATTTTGCCGCATCGCACAATTGTCATGTTGACACGTCATCGGGGCGTAACGCATCTTCTGGCCCTGTCGGTGGATCGCAACCATAGATTCGCCGACATTTGATTCGAGAACCGGGTTTTGGCCCGTGTTTACAGGGGATTGGCTTGAAGCTCGAAACCCGCGAAAGACGACTGCTCGCCATTATCGCGGCCTTGGTGTTGGTTCCGGCCCTTGCCTATCTGGCAGGTTCGCTGGCCAGTCGTGACTCTGCGAAGGTGACCACGACCGTCGCCGAATCCAATGCGGAATCAGTAGCTGCGGAAACATCCGAAGTGTCGATGATCGCGGCCGAACCCGCGCCCGAGCCGGAGCCTGAAATTCCCCAGCCGCTGGTCCGGCTGGTCTCCATCCAGAGCGGCGACAACCTGATGGATGTCCTCGTGACCGCGGGCGCCGAGCGCTTTGACGCCCATGTGGCGATCCAGTCGCTGCAGGGGGTCTACAACCCTCGCCGCGACCTGCGCGTGGGCGACGAACTGGCCGTGACACTGGACCCCGTGACGGAGAACGATGCGGGTAGCACCGAAAATGTCAGCGACGGCCCGGGCTACGTGCTTTCAAGCCTGCGTTTGCCGGTGACCTTCGACCGCGAGGTGATCGTCGACCGGAACGAGGACGGCGGGTTCGTTGCGCGCGAGGTCATCCTTCCGCTCCAGACTGAGTATGTACGTTCCGAAGGCACGATCGATTCCAGCCTTTTCGTGAACGCACGCGATGCCGGCGTGCCGATCTCGGTCCTGATCGAACTGATCCGAATCTACAGCTTCGACGTCGACTTCCAGCGCGATATCTGGGCTGAGGATTCCTTCGAGGTCATGTACGAGCGCCAGCGCAACGACGAGGGCCGCGTGGTCAACAATGGCGAGATTCTCTATGCCAAGCTGAGCCTGCGCGGCACCGAACTGCCGCTCTACCGCTTCGAGACACCGGAAGGAAACCTCGACTATTTCAACGCCAAGGGTGAGAGCGTCCGCAAGGCGCTAATGAGAACCCCCATCGACGGCGCGCGCCTGTCTTCACGCTTCGGCAAGCGCAAGCACCCGATCCTGGGCTACACGAAAGTTCACGCGGGCGTTGATTTCGCGGCCCCGACCGGCACGCCCGTCTACGCGGCCGGTGACGGCACGATCGTGGAAGCCGGGCGCAAAGGCACCTACGGCAACTACGTCCAAATCCGGCACAACGGCACCTACTCGACCGCCTATGCACACCTGAATGCGTTTGCGCGAGGCGTGCGCAAGGGCAAGCGCGTTAGACAGGGCCAGGTGATCGCCTATGTGGGCACAACGGGCCGCTCGACCGGGCCGCACCTGCATTACGAGGTCCACCGGGAAGGCCAGAAAATCAACCCGCTGGGCCTCAAGCTTCCCAGTGGCGAGAAGCTGAAAGGCAAGACGCTCGAGACCTTCCAGGCATGGCGGCGGGAGCTGGATGCGCGCTTCGCAGCGCTTCAGGACCCCGCACTTGTCGCGCGGAATACCCACACGGATTGTCCAGAAGGCGACAACTCCGGCGGTAAATGCTCCGACGGCCCGACGACCCTCGGGGACTGATCAACTCGAAAACTGGGCCTTTGTGGCGCGCGCGAGACCGAGAAGTTCGTCGCGCGGGGCAGCACCCGTCAACACGTAGACCAGCGGACCGTCCTTCCACCAGAAGGCTGACAGGCCGTCATGCTCGGTGAAGCGGAATCCGGTCTCACGGCCCAGCGTGTCCTGCTCGATATAGAGCGTGACCCGTTCGCCTTCCGGGGTTTCGTACATGAACTGCGCCGCCGGGCCGGCATCACTGGCAGGCAGGATGCGTCCGCCGACAAGCCGGTAGCCTTCATTCTCGAGGTTCGGCGCAACCAGGTCGGCCTGCAGGCGGCGTGACAGCCACGTCACCAGATGGGCTTCTTCCTGCGCCGTGACTTCGACGGCATGTCGTTTCTCCCGCACGAACAGGCTGTGCGCGCGCAGGGCGTCATTGGTCAGCGCCACCGTCGCCGCCGTGCGGGCGGTGAGGGTTTCATTGGCGAACCAGCCACCGGCAGCCCCGACGACGATCAGCGCAACCATCGCGGCCATGCGCCAGACGGGACCGGTCTGGACGCGCGCCTCGACGGCATTACGCAGGCGCGCCGGCACCGGGCGGTCCAGCAGATCGCTGAAGGCATCTTCCACGCTCGCCCGCTGGGCCGACAGGTCCCTCACGCGCGCGGCCTCGTCGGGATGCGCAGACAGCCATTTTTCGACCTCCAGGCGCCTTGCCGGATCGAGCCGGCCGTCGACGAGAGCCTGGATCTCGTTCTCTAGGGGGGAATTCACAACTTCGCTCACGTTACTCTCCGTCCACGTGCGGGAGCGTCCTCCGACACCGATCCGCGCACCTTGTCGCGCGCACGCGACAGGCGGGACATCACCGTCCCGATGGGTACCCCGGTGATTTCCGCCGTTTCGTCGTAGCTGAACCCTTCCATGGTCACGAGCAACAGGGTCTGGCGCTGCTCATCGGGCAGCCCCTGGATTGCCGTCACCACCTCAAGCAGCTGAATACGGTCAGCCTGGTTCGGCGGCACCGCCATGGCGGGGAAGTAGTCCTGGATTTCGACGACATCGGGACGGGCTGCCGCCCGCGCGACATCGTTCACATAGATATTGTGCAGGATGGTGAACAGCCAAGCGCGCAGGTTTCCCGGCCTGCGCCACAGGTGCCAGCGTGACAGCGCACGCACCAGGCAGTCCTGCACCAGATCGTCGGCGCGCTGCTCGTCATGGCGCAGCAGGACGAGCGCATACCGCCGCAAACTGGGTATATGCGGTTCGACCAGATCGAATGTTGCTCGCGCCATGCCCTGCTCCACGCCAACGGCGGCGGGCGCGAAACTCGAAGGCTGTTTCGCGTCCCGCCGCCTATCGGGGGTAATCGCCGGCAAGAATGAGCGGCCACAGTGCTTTTTG
Source organism: Alphaproteobacteria bacterium (assembly GCA_038117045.1). GTDB lineage: Bacteria > Pseudomonadota > Alphaproteobacteria > UBA6615 > UBA6615 > JABJAG01. The sequence continues at coordinate 15,495 of JAYOFE010000019.1, forward strand.
ACAAGGGCTTCCGGGATCAATTGCGGCCTGACCTTTCCGCCCCTGGCTGCGAACGCCGTGTGGGAAATGCCGGATGACCGGGCCCGGCACCCCCGGCATGGTCCGGAAAGTGCCCGCAGCCGCAGTCATCCGACCGCCTACTTGCCTAGGCAACCCAAGAACAGGTTGGTCGGGCGTTTATTCCCGAACTTTTTTCGGAAATTACGCCGCCTCCGCGTGGACAGCATCGCCGTTGATCACGAGGCCGTCGGCGTTCGCCGTCACCTTCACGACATCGCCGTCCGCGATCGAGCCCTCCAGCAGCTTCTCCGCCAGCGGGTTCTGCAGGTGGCGCTGGATCACGCGCTTTAGCGGACGCGCGCCATAGACCGGGTCGTAGCCGGCGTTCGCCAGCCATTCGGTCGCGGCCTCGTCCATGTCCAGCGTGATCTTGCGGTCCTCCAGCAGCCGGCGCAGGTGGCCGAGCTGGATCGCCACGATCCCCGTCATCTGCTCGCGCGTCAGACCGTGGAACAGCAGGATCTCGTCCAGCCGGTTCAGGAATTCGGGCCGGAACGCGCTGCGCACGACATCCATCACCTGCTCGCGCACGGCATCGGTGTCCTCATCGTCCGCCTGGGCGGCCAGGAACTCGCTGCCGAGGTTTGAGGTCATGATGATGATCGTATTCTTGAAATCGACCGTCCGGCCCTGGCCGTCTGTCAGGCGCCCGTCATCGAGCACCTGCAGCAGCACGTTGAACACGTCCGGATGCGCCTTCTCGACCTCGTCGAACAGGACAACCTGGTACGGGCGGCGGCGGACCGCCTCGGTCAGCGTGCCGCCTTCCTCGTAACCGACATATCCCGGAGGCGCGCCGATCAGTCTTGCGACGGCGTGCTTTTCCATGAACTCCGACATGTCAATGCGGACCATGGCCTGCTCGTCGTCGAACAGGAAGTCCGCGAGTGCCTTGGTCAGTTCGGTCTTGCCGACACCCGTCGGGCCGAGGAACAGAAACGAGCCCATGGGCCGGTTCGGGTCCTGCAGGCCCGCGCGCGCACGGCGCACGGCGTTGGAAATCGCATGGATCGCCTCTTGCTGGCCAATCACCCGGGCTCCGAGACCGGATTCCATGTCGAGCAGCTTTTCGCGCTCACCCTCGAGCATCTTGTCGACGGGCACACCGGTCCAGCGCGAGACCACGCCCGCGACATGGGCATCGGTCACCTCTTCCTCCAGCATGTGGCCTTCGGAGGATTCATCGGCTTCCGCGATACGGCGCTCAAGGTCGGGGATCACGCCATAGGCGAGCTCGCCCGCACGCTGCAGGTTGCCATCGCGTTGCGCCTGCTCAAGCTCGATGCGGGCCGCATCGAGCTCTTCCTTCACCTTCTGGGTGCCGGCGAGCTTTTCCTTCTCCGCCTGCCACACCGAGGTGAGGTCGGCCGAACGGGCCTCGAGATCCTCGAGTTCCTCTTCCAGAGCCTCCAGGCGGTCCTTGGACGCCTGGTCGCTTTCCTTATTGAGTGCCTCGCGCTCGATCTTGAGCTGGATAATCCGGCGGTCGAGTTCGTCGATCTCCTCCGGCTTGGAATCCACTTCCATGCGTAGCCGTGACGCCGCCTCATCAACAAGGTCGATGGCCTTGTCGGGCAGGAAGCGGTCGGTGATGTAGCGGTTCGACAGGGTCGCCGCCGACACGAGCGCGGAGTCGGTGATGCGCACGCCATGGTGGAGCTCGTACTTCTCCTTCAGGCCGCGCAGGATCGAGATCGTGTCGGCCACTGTGGGCTCGGACACGAAGACGGGCTGGAAGCGCCGTGCCAGTGCAGCGTCCTTTTCGACATGCTTGCGGTATTCGTCGAGGGTCGTCGCGCCCACACAGTGGAGCTCGCCGCGTGCCAGCGCCGGCTTGAGCATATTAGACGCATCCATCGATCCCTCGGCAGCACCGGCGCCGACGATGGTGTGCATCTCGTCGATGAACAGGACGATTTCGCCCGCCGCCGAGCTGACTTCTCCGAGCACCGACTTCAGGCGCTCCTCGAACTCGCCGCGGAACTTCGCACCGGCGATCAGGGCACCCATGTCGAGGGACAGCAGGCGCTTGTTACGCAGGCTTTCGGGCACATCGCCGTTGACGATGCGCTGGGCCAGACCTTCCACGATAGCGGTCTTGCCGACGCCCGGCTCACCGATCAGGACTGGGTTGTTCTTGGTCCGGCGGGATAGGACCTGGATCGTCCGGCGGATTTCCTCATCGCGTCCGATTACAGGATCGATCTTGCCCTCGCGCGCGGCCTCGGTCAGGTCGCGCGTATATTTCTTCAGGGCTTCATAAGCGTTTTCCGCCGTCGCGGAATCTGCCGTGCGGCCCTTGCGCAGCGCGTTGATGGCCTCGTTCAAGCCCTGGGGCGTCACGCCCGCGTCAGCCAGGATCTTGGCGGCATCAGTGCCCGTGGCCAGCGCCAGCGCCAGCAGGAGGCGTTCGACGGTGACGAAGCTGTCACCCGCCTTCTCGGCAATGTCCTGGGCCGAGGTGAAGAGCTTTCCGGTTTCCGGCGCCAGGTAAAGGCTGCCCGCGCCGGAGCCCTCGACCTTGGGCATCTTACCGAGGGCCAGGTCGACGGCCTGTTCGGCCCGACGTGCGTCGCCACCGGCCGCGCGGATCAGGTTCGCGCAGAGCCCTTCCACATCGTCTAGAAGGGCTTTCAGAAGATGTTCGGGGGCGAGACGCTGGTGGGATTGGCGTTGCGCAAGGTCTTGCGCTGCCTGCACGAAACCGCGCGAACGCTCTGTGAATTTCTCGAAGTTCATCTATTCCTCCGTTACGGGTCCCCTCATACCGAGGCAGACCGACATTGCGAACCCGATTACGGCATTCGCACCAAAGGTTTACGGCCATCCCCTTAACGGCAGATTTCCGCCCTCCAGATATGGTGTTGCGGAGGCGCAACACAAGATGCAGGTGTGAAATTCGGCATGCGAAAACCCGCCGCACCTTGCAGCGGATCTTGCATTCCGTTTGTCCGGAAGCGAAAACCGGCCCGGTCACGGGCCGGTCCTTCAATCAGGCCGAAGCGGCCTCGACCTCGTCCTCGCGGTCGTCCGATGCGACACGCGCATCGTCGCTGCCGGAGTCGTCGTCCTGGTCGCGGTCGGCCTTGCGCGGGCGACGGCTGCGGCTGTTCGCTCGGGCACCGTTTCGCTTGGGCCGCGCCTCTTCCTGCTCGTCGACAGCGTCCTCGACCTGGTCGCTGTCGTTTGCAGCTTCCTGGTCTATGCCGTTGTCATCCGACCCATCGTCCTGCGAATCATCCGCGCCACCACGTTGTTCGGGGCGGGGACCATTGGCGTTCATCACGCGGAAGTAATGCTCCGCGTGCTGAAGATAGTTCTCCGAGGCTATCCGGTCGCCGCTCGATGCCGCATCGCGGGCGAGCTGCTGATACTTCTCGTAGATCTGTGACGCGTTGCCGCGCACACGCGCGCCAGGGCCGTTGCTGTCAAACGTCTGATTGCGGGGATTGCCGGACTTGCGCCCGCCGCGGCCCCGGGACCGCCTGTTATTCGCGTTTTGTCGCATTGTTTCCGTCGATCAGAGTTACTGACTACGGTTCAACACCCGTCCGACGATATGTGGCCCATGTGGATCACATATCTTTCCGAAGTTCGCCGCCCGCTAGGACGAACGCTCCAAGTTTCGGATCCGGGAGATCAGATGTGCCGCAAAAAGCTTAAGGGATTGTGATCCCAAGAAGCGGGGTGCGCCCGATCTGATGTGCGCACACTAGGGGGGACGTCACGCTTTTCCAAGCATTTTTTTGCCATCTTACCGCGCCGCGGGAAGTTCGAAGACGATCACCCGGTCGATCTCAGCCAGATCGCGACAGACCTGGACGACGCGAAACCCAGCACCCTCGCCCAGTGCGCAGATCGCGTCGGACTGTCCGGCCCCGTGCTCCAGGAACACCAGCGCGGACTTCGCCAAGACGCGCGGCAACTGGGCAAACAGAAGCCGGTACGGATCGCAGCCGTCGGCACCGCCGTCGAGCGCCCCGCGCGGTTCGTAGCGCGCCACTTCAGGATCAAGCCCATCGATCTCGGACGTCTCGATATAGGGTGGGTTGGCGACCACGATATCGAAACGGCCGTCCACGCAGGCCAACCAGTCCGAGATGGTCCACGACACCCGATCCGAAAGGCCCAGCCGCTGCGCGTTCGCCCCGGCGATGCGAAGCGCCGGTTCGGAAATATCTGCACCCACTCCCGACGCAGCTGCATATTCCGACAGCAGCGCGAGCAGCAGGCAGCCCGAGCCCGTCCCGAGATCGAGGAAGCGCAAATCAGCCGCACGATCCTTCCGGTGCTCCAGCACGGCCTCGATCAGGGTCTCGCTGTCGGGGCGCGGCGTCAGCACATCCGGCCCGGTCAAAAAGTCCAGGGACCAGAACTCGCGTGTCCCGAGAATATGCGAGACCGGCTCGCGCGCCTCTCTCCGGGTGACGGCCGCCTCATAGGACGCGGCTTCAGCAGCCGAGAGCTCGGCATCAGGGTTTGCGAGAATCCACGCCGTGTCCCTGCCGATGACATGGCCGAGTATCAGCCGGGCATCGAGGGATGCGGTGTCCACTCCCGCCGCCAGCAGCCGCGCCCGTGCATCGGAAAGCAGGTCACGCACGCTGCGCGGCACGGCATCAGGCGTCGACAAGTTCATCCGCCGCGAGCTGCGCGGCCTGGTCCTCGGTCACCAGCGCATCGACCAGTTCGTCCAGCGCGGAGCCGTCGAGAATGCGCTCCAGCTTGTGCAGGGTGAGGTTGATCCGGTGATCTGTCACGCGGCCCTGGGGAAAGTTGTAGGTACGGATACGTTCGGACCGGTCACCCGTACCAACCTGGCTGCGCCGTGCCGCGGCGCGCTCAGCATCGACCTGCTGGCGCTCGTGCTCGTAAAGCCGCGCGCGCAACACGCGCATCGCCTTCGCGCGGTTCTTGTGCTGCGACTTCTCATCCTGCTGCGTGACGACTATGCCGGTCGGGACATGGGTGATTCGCACGGCGCTGTCGGTTGTATTCACCGACTGCCCGCCCGGCCCGGACGAACGGTAGGTATCGATGCGCAGGTCGGCGTCGTTGATCTCTATATCCACCTCTTCAGCCTCGGGTAGCACAGCCACCGTCGCCGCGGAGGTATGGATGCGCCCGCTGTTCTCGGTCTCCGGGACGCGCTGCACGCGGTGCACGCCCGACTCGTATTTCAAGCGCGCGAACACGTCGCTGCCGGAAATGCTGGAGATGATTTCCTTGTAGCCGCCGATCTCGGTCTCGCTGGCGTCCATCACCTCGACCTTCCAGCCCTTGATCTCGGCGTATCGCTGGTACATGCGGAACAGGTCGGCCGCGAACAGGGCGGCCTCGTCGCCGCCGGTGCCCGCGCGGATTTCCAGGATGGCGTTCTTTGTATCGGCCTCGTCTTTCGGCAGGAGCATGACCTTCACGTTCTGCTCCAGTTCCGGCAGGCGCTCTCGAAGTTCCTCGAGTTCGACTTCCGCAAGCTCGCGCATCTCGTCATCCGTGCCGCGGTCGCTGATGATCTCGGCCAGCCCGTCGATCTCGTTACGCACGCTGCGCAGCGCCCGGATGGTTTCAACCACCTCGTTCAACTCGGCATATTCCTTCGACAACCGGACATACTCCTGCGGGTCGCTGCCGTCCGTACCTGCCAGCAACTCCGAGAGCTGTTCGTGCCGAGCTACCATCCGGTCGAGCTTGTCTTCGATACTCATTTGTCTTCGCTCCGTGACGCCGGATCACCCTCGGGTGATCACCTGTTGTCATCCATGTCGAACAGGCGCCGCACGGCGCCCTCGATATCGTTGCCGGCGCCGCCTTCGCGCGCCGCCGCGCGCAGCACGGCGGACGGCTCATGCAGCAGCCTGTTAATCAGGCGGCGGGTAATTTCCTCGGCATCCTGTCCACCGGACTGCGCTATGACGTCCGCGCGGATGCGCTCGAAATGATCGCGCAAGTCGGTTACGGTGCCGGCAGCCTCGCGCTCCTGCATGGCGCCGGTGAACTCTGCAACGTGACGCTCGACGATGGCCCAGGCCTCACGTGCAGCCGCTTCACGCGAGGATCTGTTCTCCCGTGCGACCGTTTCCAGGTCGTCGAGGTCGTAGAGGAAGACATCCTCCAGCTCCGAGACATCCCGGTCGGCATCCCCGGGGATGGCCACGTCGAGGATGAAGACCGGCCTGCGGCGCCGCGCACGGATCACTGGCCGCATGCCTGCCGCATCGATCAGGATTCGCCCTGTCCCGGCCGCACAGATCACCAGGTCCATCCCGGGCAGCTTCTCGGCCAGCTCGTCATAGGTCATCGCGTGCGCACCGAAGGCATGGGCCGCGGACGCGGCGCGTTCAGGCGTCGGCCCGGCGACGGTCAGCGTGTGCAAGCCGTTCGCACGCAGGTGCTCCAGCATCAGGAGCCCCATCTCTCCGGGGCCGATGAGCAATGCGCGAACGCCGGACAAGTCGCCGAACAGGTTGCGCATGGCGCGCAACGCCGCATTGGCGAGCGAGACCGGACCTTCCGCCACCGCCGTGTCCGAACGCACTTCCTTTGCCGCGGAGTAGCCGCGCTCGAAGATCGCTTCGAGGGTCGGCCCCGACGCACCGGCAGCGCGGGCGCGCGCATGGGCGTCCTTCACCTGCCCCAGCACATCCGGTTCACCAATCACGACGCTTTCGAGGCTGGCGGCAATGGCGAAAAGGTACCGGATCGCGTCGTCACCCTCATGCGCCAGGATCGCGCCATCCGTTCCGGCCGATGCGCCCAGCCTTGATTCCAGGAGCACACGCGTTGCGCGGATCGCAGCAGGCCGGTCGTGGGCGATGCCGTGCACCTCGACCCGGTCGCAGGTAGACAGGATCACCGCCTCGGCGATGCCCTGCGAGCGTAGTTCCGCCAGCACGGCAGCTTCCTCGCCCGGCTCGATAAACAGCCGGTCACGGAGTGTCGCGCTTGATGATTTATGGCTGGCGCCCACGACGAAAAAGTCGGCCGGCGCCGCCCGGTAATCGGGAGGGTGGCCCATATCGTCTCGTCGCTAGCGGTAGGCTGCCAGGTGGTCCTTGAGCTCGGCGAGCGCAACGCCCTTCTGCTCGCCGCTGTCGAGGTCGCGAACGGTCGCCGTCGCGTTGGCAAGTTCATCGTCGCCGATCATCACGGCGGCCACGGCATTGATCCGGTCGGCGCGCTTGAGGCCCCGCTTCAGGCCACCCTTGTAGATCAGCTCGATGGTGAGGCCCGCACCGCGCAGCTCTCGCGACAGGCGCAGCACCTCGCGCTCGCCCGCATCGCCGAGCCCCATCAGGGCCACGGGACGCGGCGCGGCAACTGGCTCATCCGCCATCATTGCCAGGCGTTCGACACCGGCCGCCCAGCCGACGCCAGGCGTCTGCGGCCCGCCCATGGTGCCGATCAGCCGGTCATAGCGGCCGCCGGCGAGGACGGTGCCCTGCGCACCGAGCTTTTCCGTGGTGAACTCGAATGCGGTGTGTCCGTAGTAGTCGAGGCCCCGCACAAGGCGCGAGTTCAGTCGGTATCCGATCCCTAGATCATCAAGCCCCCGGCACACGGCACCAAAGAAATCCGCAGCCTCGTCGGTCAGGTAGTCCCCGAATTCCGGCGCATTGGCAACGGCCTCGCGATCCGCCGGGTCCTTGGAATCGAGGATGCGCAGCGGATTGCGCTCCAGGCGCTCCAGGCTGTCCTCGGACAACGAGTCGCGCATATCCCGGAAATATTCGACGAGAATGTCGCGATAGCGTTCGCGGCTCTCGATATCACCCAGCGTGTTGAGTTCAAGCGTCGTGTCGGGAAGGATGCCGAGAGCGTCGAGAATATCGGCGGCCATCGAGATCACTTCGACATCGCCCACCGGTTCGGCCACGCCGATCAGTTCCACGCCGATCTGGTGGAACTGGCGCATCCGCCCCTTCTGCGGTCGCTCATGGCGGAACATGGGGCCGTGATAGAAGCATTTGACCGGTAGGGCATTCTGCATGCCGCCGGAAATGAATGCCCGCGCAATGCCCGCGGTGCCTTCCGGCCGCAGCGTGAGACTGTCCCCGCCCTTGTCGGCGAAGGTGTACATCTCCTTCGTCACGATGTCGGACGTGTCACCCAGGGTGCGCTGGAACACATCGGTGAATTCGAAAATCGGCGTCGCCATCGGGCCGTAGCCGTAGCGTCCGGCGATCTCGCGTGCCGTCTCGGCAATGGCGATATGCGCCCGCGCCTCCTCGCCGAGAAGGTCATGGGTGCCACGCACGGGTTGAAGCTTAGCCACGGAAACGCCTTCGCCGGTCGACGCTATTCGGCGGCGGACGGAAGCGTCGCGCCGTCAGTCTCATCGCCGGCGTCTTTTGCTGCCTCGATTTCAGCCGCCTTCGCTTCCACGAGCCCGACCAGGTGGTCGACGATCCCCGCATCCTGAAGCCGGTGATGAGGCTGGCCGGCAATATAGACCTGATGGGTGCCGCGCCCGCCGCCAGTAAAGCCGATATCAGTCATCGTCGCCTCACCCGGCCCGTTCACAACGCAGCCGATCACCGACACCGTCATCGGCGTGGTGATATGGGCAAGGCGCTCTTCCAACACCCGCACGGTCTCGATCACGTCGAATTGCTGGCGCGCGCAGGACGGGCAGGACACCACGTTGACGCCGCGATGGCGCAGGCCGAGGGTCTTGAGCAGGTCGAAGCCCACTTTCACTTCCTCGACCGGATCCGCCGAGAGCGAGACCCGCAGCGTGTCGCCGATGCCGGACCACAGCAGCATGCCAAGCCCAACCGAAGATTTCACCGTGCCAGAGCGCAGCCCACCCGCCTCGGTGATGCCGATGTGCAGCGGATAGTCACAGGCCTCTGCGAGGCCCTGGTAGGCGGCGACGGCCAGGAAGACGTCCGACGCCTTCACCGAAATCTTGAACTCGAAGAAGTCCTCGTCTTCCAGCAGTCGCACGGAATTCAAGGCGCTCTCGATGAGCGCCTCGGGGCACGGCTCTCCGTACTTCTCGAGCAGTTCCTTCTCCAAGCTGCCCCCGTTGACGCCGATGCGCATCGAGCAGCCATGGTCCTTCGCGGCCTTCACGACCTCGCGGACGCGCTCGCGCGAGCCGATGTTGCCGGGATTCAGGCGCAGGCAGGCCGCGCCGGCCTCGGCGGCCTCAATGGCGCGCTTGTAGTGGAAGTGAATGTCCGCCACGACCGGAACGGTAACTTCCGGCAGGATCTCGCGCAGCGCCTTCGTGCTTTCCTCGTCCGGACAGGACACCCGGACGATATCGGCACCAGCGACTTCCATGGAGCGAATCTGGTCGATCGTCGCGGCGACATTGGTCGTGCGCGTGTTCGTCATCGACTGCACGGTGATCGGCGCGCCACCGCCTACGGGCACGCCGCCCACCATGATCTGGCGGCTCTTGCGGCGTTCAATGTCGCGATAGGGGCGAACGCTCATGTCGTGTTCAGGCCTTTGAAATACCGAGTCCGAAGTTGGCCGTAAAATGCGCGCGGAAGATGGCAAATTCAACCGCGACACCGTTTAACGGCTAGCGGATGACGGCGCTACCCGATTTCAGCATATCCGGGTCGAGCCGAACCTCGTGGCGGATGTCGCCCTGGCTCCCGATCGGCGGCACAGATGCGCCGTCAACGGAGATTTCGAGCCCGCCAGCATTGTTGGTTCGCAGGCTGAGGCCCGGTCGGTCGGGCACCAGATAACGGTCCCCCGGGCGCAGCATCTGGGTCAGCAGCGTGTTTTCCTGGCTGTCCATCACCTGGACCCAGGTGTTGTCCTCAAGGGCCGACAGGATGATACGGGCATCGTGATTGACCAGACCATAGGTCCGCCCGTCACTGCCAGTTGAGGCCGTAACGGCCGGTTCAGGCACCGCAGGTAGGCTCGCGGTCTGGGTTTCGGCAGGTGCAGCAGGCTCAACAGCCGGACTCTCGGTCACTGCCGGCACCTCGGCGGCCTGCTCGACCGTCGGCTCCGTAGCGGGAGCTTCTGCCGATTGCGGCTCGACCGGTGCTGGCTCGGCAACGACCGCAGTCGGCTCTACAGCCGCTTGCACGGGCGCCTGGGGTTCGGGAGCCGCTTGCGCGGGCGCCTGCGGTTGAGATGCCTGCGGCTCGGGCGTAACCGCCTGGACATTCACCGCAGACGACAGCGGGTCTACCGCAGGCTGCAGGTAGGACCGGGGCACGGCCGCGACACCTTCCGGCTCAGCCGCGCCGGCACTCTCAACCGGGGTTGGCGCATCGGCGGTTTCCGTCTCGGCCATCGGCGGGGTGACGACCGGGGCGACACGCATGTCCTCGACGGGCATTGCGGCCTGCGACGGCACCGCTTGGGCGGATTCGGCAACAGCTTCCGCAGCGTTCTCCATTGCGGCAGCCGGTTCCGCCAATGGAGATGGAGCGGTCGAATCCAACGGCGCCGAAGCATTCGCCGCACCGGGTGATATGCTTGCAACCGATGCCGAGGAGACCTCCGGCGGGGGAGGAACACGGGCGATCTCGATGTTTTTCTGGTTCTGCCACCAGTACCAGCCGCCGGCGCCGGCGGCTGCGATCACGATGCATGCTGTGACAATGGTGCCGCCGGGAAAGCGTCCCTCGGGAACCGGGGTCGGAAAGTCGAGTTCCTGCGGCGCCTGGATGCCGGTGGCCTCTTCCTTGAAGCGGGCCACGACTTCAGGAACATCCAGGCGAAGGTAGGTCGCATAGGACCGCACAAAGCCGACCGCATAAGCTGCACCGGGCAGTTCGTCGAAACGGCCGTCCTCGATTGCCTGGAGGTAGACCCGCCGGATACGGAGGGTCTGCGCGACATCCGCCACCGTGCGTCCGGTGGTCTCACGCGCCTCACGCAGGAAGGCGCCGACATGATCAGCCCCCTCGACCGACTGCATGGAGTCGGCCCCAACTTCCTGATTGAGCACGCGAAGCGATCGCGGGTTCAAACGTACCATCGATTCCCCAATCCGCCTTCCGCGGCAATTCACGCGATGCGTAAATTCAGTCTCGATTAGTCGCCAAGTTCCGCCGCCACGCCCAATTGGTCGTTAAGTAACGATAATCAAACGCAATTCACGGCAATTCCTTGCGTTAGTATCAAAAGCGACTCGGCGCCGCAATCAATTCCGGTGAAGTTCTAGGCTTCGATCCCGTGATCGCGGGCAAATCCGCGCAAATGGCGCCGGATGCTGGCCGCCGATCCAACCAGCAATCGGGACTGGTAGGCGACCAGGTCCCCGAGGTGGATCGAGCGCACCATCGCCTTCACCGGCCCGACGCCTGCCGACGACATGGACAACCTTTCGACCCCGATTCCCAGCAGGGCCATCGCCGAAACCGGGTCGCCCGCCATCTCGCCGCAGACCGTCAGCGGCGTTCCGGTCTCGCGGCAGGAATCCTGGATGTCCTTGAGGAAGTTCAGGACCGCCGGGGCCAGATTGTCGTAGCGGTTCTCAAGCCGGGCGTTACCCCGGTCGGACGCAAACAGGAACTGCACGAGGTCATTGCTCCCCACCGACAGGAAGTCGACACGGGGCAGCAGGTTGTCGAGTTGCATGGCGAGCGCCGGGACTTCCAGCATCACGCCGGTGCGGACAGCCTTCGGCATCGCGACACGTGCCTTGTCCGCCCTATCGAGTTCCATATCGAAGAGCCGGCGCAGCGCATCGTATTCCGATACCTGGGCCACCATCGGGAACATCACCGACAGTTCATGACCGCCCGATGCGTGGATCAGGGCACGAAGCTGTTGGCGCAGCATGGCCGGACGGTCGAGCGCAATCCGTGACGCGCGCCAGCCCATGGCGGGATTTTCCTCCGCACCGCTCTGCAGGTAGGGCAGCGCCTTGTCCCCCCCGATATCGAGGGTGCGGAAGACGATCGGCTTGTCCGCCGCCTCCTCCAGCACCCGGCTGTAAAATTCCGTCTGCTCGGCAACGTCGGGATAGGTCGCGCGCACCATGAACGGGATTTCCGTCCGGTAGAGGCCGATCCCGTCCGCTCCGGTCTCGTCCAGCCGCGTCATGTCCGCGATCAGGCCGGCGTTTAGTAGCAAGCTGACATGCTTTCCGTCACGTGTGACAGCGGGGGCGTCGCGCAGGTTGCGATAGGCCTCTAACCGCGCGCTGCGCGTGGCCAATGCCGTTTCAAAATTGGACACCACCTCTTCGCCGGGCCTGAGATAGACGACACCGTTCTCTGCATCGATCAGCACTTCATCGCCTGTCTCGACCCGCGACATGAGGCCCGAAATACGGCCGAGCAACGGAATGCCCAGCGCACGCGCGATGATCGTGGCATGCGCGTTGGCCGACCCTTCCTCCAGCAGCACCGCCTTGAGCGCATCGGAATCGTAGTTGAGGAGTTCCGCCGGGCCGAGCGAACGGGCGACGAGCACCATATCGTCGGGAAAGATCATTCCCTCGTCCTCGTCGCCCTCGACAAGCTGGCGCAACAGGCGGTTGGCGAGTTCCTCGAAATCAAGGAGGCGTTCGCGCATCAGCGCTGTGCTCGCCTGCGCCATGCGGGTGCGGGTTTCCTCCTGCACGCGCTGGACGGCCGCCTCGGCAGACAGGCCTGATCGGATCGCCTCGGAGATGCGCCGCATCCAGCCGCGGTCCTCGGCGAACATGCGGAAGGTCTCCAGCACGTCGCGGTGTTCACCCGCCGCGGCAAGCTCTGGGCGGTCCAGGAATGCGTCGAGTTCGCCCTGAAGGGCCTTAAGCGCGACCCGCAGGCGCTCCTCTTCCGCCTCGGCATCATCGCTCAGCATGCGCTCGATGGTGACCCGGCGACGATGAATCCATGCCGTTCCCCGGGCCAGGCCGGAACTCAGCGGCGTGCCTTCCAGGCGGATCGGCAGGGCGGCGGTCTGGCTGTCGAAACGCGCCTCATCGGCGCCGAGCACCTCGCCCCCGGCGATCATCTCGGCCAGGACCATCGCAGTCGTCTCGAGGGTCTCGACCTCCTCGTCGGAATAGTTGCGCTGGGTCTGGTTCTGGATGACCAGCACACCGAGTACACGCCCGCCGCGCTGGATCGGCACACCCATCAGTGAGGAATAGCGCTCCTCGCCGGTCTCGGGCCGGTAGGCGAACAGCGGATGCGCCTGGGCGTCGGCCAGCGCCACCGGCATGGCCTGCGCGGCCACGAAACCGACCAGCCCCTCGCCGACCATCAGACGAGTGTTGTGGACCGCGTCGGGACGCAGGCCCTGGGTGGCGAATAGTTCCAGCACATCGCCCGCACGGCGCACATAGATGGAGCACACCTCGGCCACAAGTTCTCGCGCAATCAGGCCGGTAATCCGGTCAAGCCGTTCCTGGGCCGAGCCCCGGTCGGCCATGATGTCGCGCAGGCTGCGCAACAGGCGGCGCGAACTGACCCATTCGGTGTTGCCCGATGCGGTGTTGGTCATCGCGCACCATCCCCGCTCCGCGCCCCGGGAGCGCGGCTTCGACCGTGCTCAGAGAGGGCGAAGCGCGAGATCATACGGGCTATCAGGCGGCGTCCAGGCCGTAGGCCGTGTGCAACGCGCGCAGTGCCAGCTCGGTGAATTCCTCGCCGATCAGGACACTGATCTTGATCTCGGAGGTCGAGATGACCTGGATGTTGATGCCGCGCTCGGCGAGCGAGGAGAACATGCGCTGCGCGACACCGGCATGGCTGCGCATGCCGACGCCGACGACCGAGACCTTGACCACGTCGGGATCGGGCTTGAGTTCCTTGAACTCCAGCTCGTCCTTGCGGTCCTGGAGGATCTGGATCGCGCGATCCAGATCACCCCGCGTCACCGTGAAGGTCATGTCCGTGCTGGTGCCGTCCTCGGACACGTTTTGCACGATCATATCGACGTTGACGTTGGCGTCCGCGAGCGGACCAAAGATGGCTGCAGCAACACCGGGCCGGTCCGCGACGCGGACCAGTGTGATCTTGGCTTCATCGCGGCTGTAGGTGACGCCGCTGACAATTTCATGTTCCACGATATTTTCCTCGTCAACGACCAGGGTTCCCGGCAGATCGCTGCCGATGGCGTCATCGAACGACGAGAGCACCTGGACCGGCACCCCGTGGTTCATAGCCAGCTCGACCGATCGTGTCTGGAGCACCTTGGCGCCAAGGGATGCCATTTCCAGCATCTCCTCGTAGGTGATTTTATCCAGCTTGCGGGCCCGCGTCACGATACGCGGGTCCGAGGTGTAGACCCCGTCGACGTCTGTGTAGATGTCGCAACGGTCGGCCTTAAGGGCGGCGGCGAGCGCCACCGCCGTGGTGTCCGAGCCGCCGCGGCCCAGCGTCGTGATCCGGTTGTCCGGCCCGAGCCCCTGGAAGCCTGCAAGCACGCAGACCTGCTTGTCAGCGAGGCGGCGCTCCATCTCCTCGGTCTCGATATGCTCGATGCGCGCCTTGGCATGGGCATTGGAGGTGCGGATCGGCACCTGCCAGCCCATCCACGAGCGAGCGGGTATTCCCTGCTCCTGCAGGCAGATCGCCAGCAGGCCGGCGGTCACCTGTTCGCCGGTGGACACGACCACATCGTACTCGCGCGCATCGTGCATCGAATGCGCGTTCCGCGTGAGCGCAACCAGGTCATTGGTCACGCCCGCCATGGCCGAGACGACAACGGCGATTTCATGCCCGGCGTCGTATTCACGCTTCACGCGCGCAGCGACAGCCCGGATTCGGTCGAGGTCGGCGACGGACGTGCCGCCAAATTTGGCAACGATGCGACTCATGGTCTCTTCCATTGCGCCCTTGGCCCGGAGTAGTCATATGGGGCTGGAAGGCGCTGTTTGGCAACGAAACGGCCCGGCGAAACCGGGCCTTCGTGCAAAATCGGCGTATCCATACTCAGCCCGAACCCCGCATGCAAGCACGCGCAGCACTCAGCGATGACAGCAACCGAAGAATTTAACGCCGGCAGCTCACGCGATCCCCATGAACTGGAGAAGTTCCGGCGCATGGCGGATGAGTGGTGGGACCCGGACGGCATTTTCCGCCCGCTCCATCGCTTCAACCCGGTGCGGCTGGAATATATCCGCGAGCGCGCCTGCGAACATTTCGGCCGAGACAAGCGCGACATCCGTCCCCTCGCGGAGCTGCAAATCCTCGATGTGGGGTGCGGGGGCGGCCTGCTGTGCGAACCGATGGCACGCCTCGGCGCCACGGTGACGGGCATTGACGCCGTTCCGGACAACATCGAGATCGCGCGCATTCACGCCGGGCAGGTCGATCTGGAAATTGATTACAGGGCGACGACCGCCGAAGACGTACTGGCAGGTGGGGAGACCTTCGACATCGTGCTCAACATGGAAGTCGTGGAGCATGTCTCGGACCCCTTCGGCTTCCTTGCCAATTGCGGCCGGCTGGTCGCACCCGGAGGGCTGGTTTTCGCGGCGACTCTGAACCGCACGCCCAAGGCCTTCGCTCTTGCGGTCGTGGGTGCCGAATACGTCCTGCGCTGGGTACCGCGCGGCACCCATGACTGGCGGAAGTTCATCCGCCCGTCCGAACTGGTGGACGGGCTACAGGCCGGCGGTGTCGAAATGGTCGAACTGACCGGCGTGGTCTTCAACCCGCTGACAGGCGGCTGGTCGCGCAACCCGCGCGACCTCGACGTGAACTATATGGGTGTGGGCCGGAAGGCGGCCTAGCTGTCCATCCGCTTCGGCCAGGGAAGACGGCCGACCGGCACGCCTTCCTCAGCAAGGTCCTTGGCCTCTTCGTCACTCGCATTGCCGTAGATGCCACGTTCCTCGGACTCGCCGTAATAGATCTTGCGGGCTTCATCAGGGAAATTGTCACCGACATCGTCGAAGTTGGTTTCGACGTAGTCGCGCACCTCACCCAGCATCTTGCGCAGCTTCTTTTCGGCCTCTGCCTTTTCGGCACGCTGGGCGCGCACGGCAGACTTCGCCCCCACAGCCGGCGCCATGAGTGACTTCTCGACGCCTGTGTCACCGCACACCGGGCACTCGATAAGGTGCTTTTTCGCCTGCTTCTCGAAATCGGCAGAGTTCTGGAACCAGCCCTCGAACTCGTGCTCGTTCTTGCAGATAAGGTTGAACGTGATCATCCCGTACATCCGCGTGCGACAATCGCCATGCGTTGGAAGAATTGGTGCTATTTCAGAAAAATTACAAGCGGAACCCGATCACGTATGCGCGGACACAACATCACAAATCAGGCACCGTCGTCCTGGATATCCCGGCTTTCCGGCCTCACGCAGGGGCCGGTGCTGGATGTGGCGTGCGGCGCGGGCCGCCATGCCGCCCTGTTCGCGGGGCTCGGATTTCAGGTGACGGCCGTGGACCGGGATCTCTCCCGGCTGGGCGATCTTCGCGACCACGCCAACATCAGAGCGCTCGAGGCCGACCTGGAAACGGAGCCTGACCCCTGGCGCCCCGAGCCGGGTATCTGGGGCACTGTGGTGGTGGCCAACTATCTGTGGCGCCCCCTCCTGCCCGCGCTGGTCGCGGCGCTCGCGCCGGGCGGGGTGCTGCTCTACGAAACCTTCGCCGTCGGCAATGAGAAATACGGCAAGCCTTCGAACCCGGATTTTCTGCTCCGGCCGGGCGAACTGCTCGACGCAGTCTACGGCCAATTACAGGTGGTCGTGTATGAGCATGGCGAAACGCCGTCCCCGTCGGTGGTCCAGCGGATATGTGCGGTACGGAGCGAGGCTCCGGTTACGCTGACCTAGGCGTTCAGGCCCAGCTTGGCGTCGAGCTGCCCGGCGGCATCGAGCGCATAAAGATCGTCACACCCGCCGATATGTTCGCCGTCGATGAATATCTGCGGGACCGTGTGGCCACCATTCGCGCGCTGCATCATTTCCTTGCGCTTGCCGGAATCCATGGTGACGTCGGTTTCCTCGAAATCGACGCCCTTCTCCTTGAGAAGACGCTTGGCCGCGGCGCAGTAGCCGCAGAGCATGCCGGTATAGATTTCGACCTTCGCCATTTGGACGATCCCCTTTCTGATTTCCGCATTATCTAGTCCCGCCGGGTCTGTTTCGCCAGTGGTCCGTAAACAGCAGTCGGCGGCATCACCCGCCGGACGCAGCCGGCCGGTCGACTCGCGCAAGAACCAGCGCGTCCACACCCTGGGCCCTCGCCGACCGAAGAGCCCGGGCGCAGGCCCCTAGCGTCGCGCCAGTCGTGTAGACATCGTCGATCAGCAACACCCGCGCGCCTTCGACCCGGTCTGCATGACGCGCATTCACCGCGAACGCGCCGCGCACATTGCGTCGCCGCTGGGACGCGTTGAGGCCACCCTGGGTGGGCGTGGCGCGTGTCCGGACCAGCAGGTCCGGCACCACCGCGCCGGTCTTCCCGGCCTCGCGCGCCAGCGCCTTAGCCAGCAGCGCCGACTGGTTGAACCGCCGCCGCCACAGGCGCAGGCGGTGGAGCGGCACCGGCGCGATGATGTCGGCTTCGGCCACCAGCTCCCTCCCGGCGCGAGCGAGCCAGCGCCCGAATGCGGGTGCGCCGTGCAGGCGGTCGCGGTGCTTCAGCCCCGTTACAAGGTCCCGGCTGACATCGTTGTAGATGAAGACGGCGCGTGCGCGCTCGAAGGCCGGCCGCTCGCGGATACAGGCCCCGCATAACGCCTCGGGGCCCTGGTCGAACTCGAACGGCAGGCCGCAGGACTTGCAGAATGGCGCGGCGATAAAGGACGCACCCTCCCAGCACGATGCACACAGCGCGCCAGGTTCCGACACTAGTTCATCGCAGGCCAGGCATTGCGGCGGCAGCACGATATCAAGCACGCCACGTGCGGCGTGGGACAGGGATGCCGAGACCGTCTCGAAGGCGCTCATAAGCGCATCTGGCCCGCCGCGAAGCCGCGGAGTCAATCGGGCTGACGCCTGTTCGTCCTCCGCGCCCCATGCCATAAATCGCCCATGAACGGCCCCGAGCCCATCTTCGACCGGACCCTGTTGCGCCGCCGCCGCGCGCGCATCGCGGACCGGTTCGGCGCGCATGACTTCCTGTTCCGGGAGATTGCATACCGGCTGGCCGAGCGCGCGGGCGATGTGCGGCACGATTTCGACCTGGCTCTCGATGCCGGATGCCGGACCGGGCTGTTCGCACAGGAAGCCGCCGCGGTCATCCCCGGCAAGATCGCAAACATCGTGCAATACGACCTGTCGCCCGACTTCGCGGGAATCGCCCGGTCTTTGACGGGCGCACCGGCACTCGCCGCCAATGACGAGTTCCTGCCATTCGCGGACGCAAGCTTCGACCTCGTGGCAAGCTGCGGCGTACTCCATGCCGTGAACGATATTCCTGGAGCGCTTGTCCAGCTGCGCCGGATGCTCAAGCCGGACGGACTGTTCCTGGGGGCGCTGCTGGGCGGTGACACGCTGCACGAGTTGCGCCATGCCCTGATCGCCGCCGAGGCCGAGATTGAGGGGGGCGCGAGCCCGCGTGTCGCGCCCTTCGCCGAACTTGCCGACGCGGCGGGCCTGCTCCAGCGCGCCGGTTTTGCGTTGCCAGTCGCGGACATGGACACCATCAACGTGACCTACGAGAACGCCTTTGCGCTGATGGCCGAATTGCGGGGCATGGGCGAGGCGAATATCCGGCTCGACCGCCGTCGCACCCCGACACGACGGGCGACGCTGCTGCGGGCAACGGAAATCTACACGGAGCAATTCGCGGGTCCAGACGGGCGAATTCCCGCGACCTTTCAGGTCTTTTTCCTGACCGGCTGGGCCCCTGCGAATAGCCAGCCCAAACCACTGCGACCCGGCAGCGCGTCCGCCCGTCTCGCCGATGCGCTGGACACAGATGAACAAAAACTGCCTGACCAGTCGGCCCCCCGCGCCAAACCCTGATCGATAAAGGCCTCTGCCTGCCCGCTGGTTCGGCACAACCGTCCGGCGTGCTAACGTG
Organism: Alphaproteobacteria bacterium; assembly: GCA_038117045.1. Lineage (GTDB taxonomy): Bacteria > Pseudomonadota > Alphaproteobacteria > UBA6615 > UBA6615 > JABJAG01. The sequence continues at coordinate 34,462 of JAYOFE010000019.1, forward strand.
TAATTCGTACGCGTGCGGAAAACGGGAGGAGCCAGAGATGTACACGCTGCAAGTCTGGGAGACGATCGGCGACTGCTACCGGTTCATCTGGGCCGAACGGCGCGCATGGTTCGACTACGTGCTCGCTCCCGTGGTGGCGATCAGCGTAATCCCGCTCCTGCTGATGTGGGCCTTCATTGGCACCTTCCAGCTACCCCTGGGGCCGAACGGCATGCCCGACTTCGAGACCTCTGGCGGCAGCATTGTGGCGGCGATGGCCCTTATATGGCTGCTGATGCTGGTCATTTATGTGTCGTTCGCCGTCGCGTGGCACCGGCGTTTCCTGCTGGGACCGGATGTCACGTCCGCAGGCGAACTTTTCTCCTGGCAGCGCCGCCACTGGGCATTTGTGTGGCGCGGGGTTCTGGTTGCGCTGCTGGCATTTGCGATCGCGTTTGCGATTGGTTTCGCGGTCTCCATCGTGCTGGGAATTGTGGGCAGCATTCTGGCGTCGGGCGGGAACTCCGGCGCGGGACTTTTTCTCGGCGGGATTGCCTGGATTGCCATGACCCTCGTTATCTTCGCGTTGATGGCAGGGCCCCTGCTCGTTTTCCCCGCCACAGCGGTCGAGGATGAAGAGTTCACCATCCGCTCCGGCTGGCGGATCGCCTCGGGCAATCGCTGGCGCATGGTCGGCATCTACCTGTTCGGCGCCTTCATCCCGGTTTTCATCATCCAGATCTTGCTCGCGCTCGCACTCGGAGGCGGGATCATGGCAATGATGGACCCAGAATCGGCAGACACCATCCACCAGTCCTTTTCGTTCGGCCTGGTCCTCAACCTGATCAGCAACGCGATTTACTTCCTCGGGGTCGCCATCGGCGTGTCGATGCTGTCGATCATGTATCGCCGCCTGCGGGACAACGTAACGCTCGAGCCAACGCCAAAATCGGGGACGCCCGACTAGAGCAGGTCCTGTAGCTGGGCGACAAGCGGCACATCGGCGGGCGGCATGTCGTACTCGCGCATCCGGTTGGGACGCACCCAGGCGAGTTGCTGCCCCTCACGCCGCACCGGGTTGCCGTGCCATTTGCGGCAGACGAACAGCGGCATCAGCAGGTGGAAATCCTCATAGCCGTGGCTGGCAAAGCCGATCGGCGCGAGGCAGCTTTCATGGGTGTCGATCCCCAGCTCCTCGTGGAGTTCGCGGATCAGCGCGACTTCGGGTGTCTCGCCCGCATCGACCTTCCCGCCCGGGAATTCCCATAGCCCGGCCATCGACTTGCCTTCAGGCCGCTGCGCCAGGAGAACCCTGTCATCGGCATCGATCAGCGCAACAGCGCTGACAAGCACGATGGGTTTCCCGGATGCGGCTTCAGCCAACGGGCCTAGCTCCGGTAGTCGGCGTTGATCGTGATGTAGCCGTGGGTCAGGTCGCAGGTCCAGACAGTCCCGCGGCCGCGCCCGATGCCGAGATCGACATCGATGACGATCTCCTGCCCCTTCATGTGCGCGGCCACCGGTGCCTCGTCGTATCCGGCGACGAGCTGGCCATTGCGGGTAATCTCCACCCCGCCGACGCCAACCGACAGCTTGTCGCGGTCAGCCTTCTCACCGGACTTGCCCACCGCCATGACGATACGGCCCCAGTTGGCGTCCTCACCCGCGATGGCCGTCTTGACCAGCGGCGAATTTGCTATTGCGAGACCGACCGTGCGTGCGGCGCGCTTGGACTCGGCCCCGCGCACATTGATGGTCACGAACTTCTGTGCGCCTTCGCCATCCCGCACGATCTGCTGCGCGAGGTCGACGAAGATGTCCTTGAGCGCTGCCTTGAAGTCGGCCAGCGCCTTGTCGCCCGCACTCGTGATGCGCGGCTGGCCTTTCACCTGGCCCGTGGCAAAGAGGAGCGCCGTGTCGGACGTCGAGGTGTCACTGTCCACCGTGATGGCGTTAAACGAATCCTCATTCGCCGAACGGATCAGGCTCTGAAGGACCTTGGCCGGAATCCTTGCGTCCGTGAACACGAAACCGAGCATGGTCGCCATATCCGGCGCGATCATGCCCGAGCCCTTGGCAAAGCCCGATAGGGTGACCTGAGCATTGCCAATCATCACCTTGCGGCTGGCCATCTTGGGGAAGGTGTCAGTGGTCATGATGGCTTCGGCCGCGGTGCGCCAACCTTTATCCGACAGGACCTTCTTCATCTTCGGGAGCTTGCTGGCGATGTAATCCGGCGAACGCGGCTCGCCGATTACGCCTGTCGAAGCGATGTAGACCTCCTGGGCTCTACAGCCGAACAGGTTGGCCGCCTCACCCGCCGTCTGCGCCACCTGCAGGTCGCCGGCATTGCCGGTGAACGCGTTGGCGTTGCCCGAATTGACAACCAGCACCCGCGCGCTGCCGCGCGGCAGGATCGCCCGGCACCAGTCGACCGGCGCCGACGGGCATTTCGAGCGGGTCAGCAACCCGGCCACGGTGGTACCCGGTGCCAGTTCGGCGACCATGAGGTCCTTGACGCCCTTGTGCTTCTTCAGCCCCATCGCGCGCCCGGCCAGGCGCACACCAGCCACCGGCTCAAGCGTGATGAACCTCTTGGGCGCCAGCGGCGAGCGGGCGAGCTTCTTTTTCGCCGGCGCGCCGGCGTCGGCTTTCGCGGATTTACTGGATTCAGACGTACCGGCCATGGTGCCCCCCAAAGAAGCCTGACGACGGGGCGCGCCGGACGGGCAACAGGCCCGCGCTACTTCTTCGGTGCGTCCTCAATCGGCGAGCCATCTATGTTGAACATCTCGATTTTCGCGTCGGCCCGCAGCTTCGTCATATGCGCGGCGATGATATCGCGCGTCAACTGCTCTTCAATGCTCACGCGCGATTCCTCAAAAGAGGGTGGCGGCTGGCGGCGCTTGTCGACCACCTTGATCACATGCCAGCCGAACTCGGTCTTGACCGGGTCGGGGCTGACGGCACCCGGTTCCAGCGCGAAAGCGGCATCGGAGAAGGGCTGGACCATCTGGCTCCGGACGAAATAGCCGAGGTCGCCACCGCGCGGCCCGCTCGGCCCGGTCGACCGCTCACGCGCCAATTTTGCGAAGTCCCCGTCTTTCTCCAGCACCTTGAGGATTTCCTTCGCCTCTTCCTCGCTCTCCACCAGGATATGGCTGGCGCGCACCTGCAGCGGGCCCTCGGTCTTGGCGACCGTGCTGTCGTAGGTCTCGCGCACCTTTTCGTCACTCATCTCCGCGTCGACGATCTGGTCCATATAGGCGCGCTGCACGGCAACCTTCTCGAACTCCGCGACCTGCTTCTTCACATCCTCGCTGTCCTGCAGCTTGTCGGCGCGGCCCGCCTCGGCCAGCAATTCGCCGTCCACAAGCTGCTCGACGATCTGGGCATAGAGCACATTGATCGGGACCTGCTGGAACTGGGCCGGCAGGCGCGAATAGGCACGGACCACGTCCGACTGCCGCACGACCTTGTCGTCCACCCGCGCGACGACGGGGTCCTGTTCCTCGGTCACAGCGGCTTTCGGGGAGTTCCCGGATTGCTGGGCATAGGCGCCGGTCGGTACGGCCGCGATGAGCGCCAGCGCGCCGGCGGCAAGGATGGTGCGGATCATGAAGAACTCCTGTGAAATCGCGCGGCGGAAAAGGCGCCGGGAGCCCGGGAATAGCCCGTGCGGGTGCACACTGCCGCGTTCGCAAAGGGCGCACAACCCGGACCGCCGCGCGGGGCTGTCATTACACGCGGTTTTGGCCCGCAATTGCGGCAACAGGTGGGCATTTTCGCCTGCGATGCGGCGCGGCGTTGACACATTCCGGCACGCCCCCTAGACAAAGCGCGAAAACGCCCCACTTGAGGGGAGTTCGCGTCGGAGCACGGCGCCCCCGCGTGCGTCTGGCACGCTTTGAGGAGACTCCATGGTCCTCAGTCTGGTCACCAAGGCCTTCGGCACCGCCAACGACCGATACCTGAAGCGCCTCGGCAAGAAAGTCGAAGACATCAACGCGCTCGAGCCCGAACTCGAAGCCCTCGACGACGCCGCACTGCGCGCGCGCACCGATTCCTTCCGCAAGCGCCTGGCTGACGGCGAAACGCTGGACGATCTTCTCGTCGAGGCCTTCGCCACCGTCCGGGAGGCCGCCAAGCGCACCCTCGGACAGCGCCACTTCGACGTGCAGCTCCTCGGCGGCATGATCCTGCACAACGGCATGATCTCCGAGATGAAGACCGGTGAAGGCAAGACCCTCGTCGCCACGCTGCCGGTCTACCTGAACGCTCTTGAGGGCAAGGGCGTCCACGTCGTCACCGTCAACGACTACCTGGCCCAGCGCGACTCCGCCTGGATGGGCCAGGTCTATGAATTCCTGGGCCTGACAAGCGGCTGCATCGTCAACGGACTGTCGGACGATGAACGCCGTGCGGCCTATGCCGCCGACGTGACCTACGGCACCAACAATGAGTTCGGCTTCGACTACCTGCGCGACAACATGAAGTTCCATCTCGACGAGATGGTGCAGCGCGACTTCAACTTCGCCATCGTGGACGAGGTCGACTCGATCCTGATCGACGAGGCGCGGACGCCCCTGATCATCTCCGGTCCCGTCGAGGACTCATCCGAGAACTATGTTGCCGCCAATGCGATCATCCCCCAACTCACCGCGGAAGACTTCGAACTCGACGAGAAGGCACGCGGCGTCACCCTGACCGAGGAAGGCGTGGAGCATGCCGAGCAGCTTCTGATCGCCGCCGGCCTGCTCGAAGAAGGCGGCAGCCTCTACGACATCACCAGCGTCTCCATCCTGCACCACATCAACCAGGCGTTGCGCGCGCACAAGCTGTTCCAGCGCGACCGCGACTATATCGTGAAGGACAACCGGGTCGTCATCATCGACGAGTTCACAGGCCGCATGATGGAGGGCCGTCGTTATTCCGACGGCCTGCATCAGGCGCTGGAGGCCAAGGAAGGCGCGTTCATCCAGAACGAGAACCAGACCCTCGCCTCGATCACCTTCCAGAACTACTTCCGCCTCTACCCGAAGCTCTCGGGCATGACGGGCACGGCGATGACCGAGTCGGCCGAGTTTGCGGAAATCTACTCGCTCGAGGTCGTGGATATCCCGACCAACAACCCGATGGTGCGCGACGACCAGAATGACGAGGTCTACCGGACGCTGGGTGAGAAATACAACGCGATCATAGACCTGATCGAGGATGCCGTGAAGCGCGGCCAGCCGGTGCTGGTCGGCACCGTCTCCATCGAGAAATCCGAGCAGGTCTCCGAAGCGCTCAAGCAGCGCAAGATCGCGCACGAAGTGCTGAATGCCCGCCACCACGAGCGCGAGGCGTATATCATCTCCCAGGCCGGCGTGCCGGGCGCGGTCACCATCGCGACCAACATGGCGGGCCGCGGCACCGACATCCAGCTTGGCGGCAATATCGAGATGCGGCTGGCCAACGAACTCGACGGTATCGACGACGAGGCCTTACGCGCGGCCAAGGAAGCCGAGATCCGCGCCGAGGTCGCAAAGCTGCATGACCAGGTCATCGTAGCGGGCGGCCTGATGGTCATCAGCACCGAGCGCCACGAAAGCCGGCGCATCGACAACCAGCTCCGCGGCCGTTCCGGCCGCCAGGGCGATCCGGGCACATCGCGTTTCTTCCTGTCGCTGGAAGACGACCTGATGCGCATCTTCGGTTCCGAACGCATGGACGGCATGCTCCAGAAGCTCGGCATCGAGGAGGGCGAGGCCATCGTCCACCCGTGGATCAACAAGGCGCTGGAAAAGGCACAGCAGAAGGTCGAGGCGCGGAACTTCGAAATCCGCAAGCAGCTGCTTCAGTACGACGACGTGATGAATGACCAGCGCAAGGTCATCTACGAGCAGCGCAAGGAACTGATGCGTACCGAAGACGTATCGGAGACGGTCCACGCGATGCGCGAGGAAGTCCTCGACGACGTGATTGCGCGGACCATCCCGGAAAAGGCCTTCGCGGAACAGTGGGACACGAGCCTGCTGCACGAGGAAGCGATGCGCGTCTTCGGTCTGGACATCCCTGCCGAGGAATGGGCGCGCGAGGAAGGCATCGCGGACGAGGAAATCCGCGACCGCATGCAGAAGATGATCGACGCAAAGATGGCGGCCAAGACCGCCAACTACGGCGCCGAACTCATGCGCATGGCGGAAAAGAACCTGCTGCTGCAGATCCTCGACCAGTACTGGAAGGATCACCTTCTTCGTCTGGACCATTTGCGCCAGGGCATCGGCCTGCGCGCCTATGGCCAGAAGAATCCGCTGAACGAATACAAGCGTGAAGCCTTCGACATGTTCCAGGACATGCTCTCGCGGTTGCGCGAGGGTGTGACGATGATGCTCAGCCACCTGGAAATCCAGATGGATTTACCCAACCCGGTTCCGGAGCCGGAAGTGCCCCGCCGGATGGAGCCCCAGCACGCCGAGGCCGGACAGTTCAGCGACAGAACACCGTCGCCGTCACTCGCGCAGGCGCGCAGCCAGGCCGTGGCGGAGATCGATCCGAACGACCCCACGACCTGGGGCAAGGTGCCGCGCAACGCCGCCTGCCCGTGCGGATCGGGCAAGAAATACAAGCACTGCCACGGCCGGGTCGCCTAGTCGGCGCTGGCGATGGTTGCGTTAGGTGTATTCGACCACCTCGACCGGCGCGCCGGTGCCAACCCGCACGACATCTATGAAGACCGGCTGCGGCTGATCGGAGAGTACGACCAGGCGGGAATCGCGATGTATCACCTGGCCGAGCATCACGCGACACCGCTGGGGCTGGCCCCTTCACCCAGTGTGTTCCTGTCCGCCGTCGCCCAGCGCACCGAGCGAATCCATTTCGGCCCGATGGTGTACTGCCTGCCGCTCTATGAACCGCTACGGCTGATCGAGGAGATCAGCATGCTCGACCACATGTCGGGCGGCCGGTTCGAGTTCGGCGTCGGGCGCGGCATCTCCCCTTTCGAGGTCGCCTATTTCGGGATCAACCGCGAGAACGCGCTGCCGACCTATGTCGAGGCCTATGAGGTGCTGATCCGGGGCCTGACCTCGGACAGCCTGTCCTACGACGGTGACTATTTCTCCTATTCGGATGTGCCCATGATTATGGACACCATCCAGAAACCCCACCCGCCCATCTGGTACGGAGTCGCCACCCCCGACGGCGCGGCCTGGCCCGCGGTGCAGAAGATCAACGTCATAAGCAATGCGCCCTGCCCGATTGCGCGGTCGGCAACCGACCAGTACCGGGACACCTGGGCGCGCGAACACGGCGGTCCGCTCACGACCAAACTCGGCGCTGCGCGGCATGTCTATATCGGGGAGACGGCCGAGGAGGCCGAGCGGATCGGCGCGCGCGCCTACGCCGCCTGGTACGAGAACTTCATCAATCTCTGGCGCAAGCACGGCGTGGTCGACAGCGCCTACGCCTCGGACCTCGCCATGGCGCGCGAACGCGATGCGGCCATCGTCGGGACGCCGGACATGGTGGCGGAAGAGATCGCGCGCCAGATCGAGGCGGCCGGCCTCAACTACTTCGTCTGCCGGTTCGCCTATGGTGACCTGACCTTCGCGGAATCCTCGGCTTCGCTTGCACGGTTCGCCGAAGACGTGATGCCGCGCTTCGCCGCAGCCTAGGCCAGCCCGACCGTTCCCAGTTTCGCGAACTTGTCGCGCCGGTGCGCCTTCAGCGCAGGGCCGTCCATGCCCGCAAGCTCCGCCAGCGCCGCATCCATCGCGGCGCCGACCGAGGAGATGGCGACCGCCGGTTCGCGCTGGGCGCCGCCCAGCGGTTCCTCGATCACGCCGTCGATCAGTTTCAGACGCATCAGGTCCTGGGCGGTGATCCGCAGGGCCTCTGCGGCATCCCGGGCCCGCTCGCCGTCGCGCCACAGAATCGAGGCGCAGCCTTCCGGCGAGATCACCGAATAGACCGCGTGTTCGAGCATGAGGACCGTATTGGCCGTTGCGATCGCGATGGCACCGCCCGACCCGCCCTCGCCGATGATGACAGAAACGAACGGCACCGACAGGCCGAGACATGTCTGGATCGAACGCGCGATGGCTTCCGACTGGCCGCGTTCCTCCGCGCCGACGCCCGGATAGGCACCCGAGGTGTCCACGAAGGACAGCACCGGCAGGTTGAACCGGTTGGCGAGGTCCATCACCCGCTGGGCCTTGCGGTAGCCCTCGGGCCGGGCCATCCCGAAATTATGGGCGATGCGGCTTTCCGTATCCTTGCCCTTCTCATGGCCGAGCACGGCGACCGAGCGGCCCCGGAAACGGCCCAGCCCCGCCACCAGCGCCGCGTCTTCAGCATACAGCCGGTCACCGGCCAGCGGCACGAAATCGCTGATCAGCGCGGAGACGTAGTCCCCGCATTTCGGGCGGCCCGGATGGCGCGCGACCTGCACTTTCTGCCAGGCACTGAGACGGCCATAGGTCTGGCGAAGCTGGCGGTCGACTTTCTCCTCCAGCTTGCCGACCTCGTCGGCGATATTGATCTCACCGTCCGACAGGTGGCGCAGCTCCTCGATCTTTCCCTCGAGATCCGCGATCGGTTTTTCGAAATCCAGAAAATGTGGCATGGCTGATTTCTACAAGGTTTCGCGCTTGCGATGAAGCTCAACCCACGGCGCGGCGCGCCAGCGGATGGTGCTCGGCGACGAGGCGGCGCATCCGCTCATCGAGGACATGGGTGTAGATCTGGGTGGTCGAGATATCGGCATGGCCCAGCATCTGCTGGACACTGCGCAGGTCGGCATCGTGGTGCAGCAGGTGTGTCGCGAAGGCATGCCGCAGGACATGCGGACTGACCTTGCGCGGGTCGAGCCCGGCATCACGCGCGAGCTGCTTGAGCAACTGGAAGAAGCGCTGGCGCGTCAGGTGGCCGCCGCCGCGCCCCGGAAACAGGTGCGGGCTGCTGGCCCCTTCGGGCAGGAAGGCTTCGCGGACATCCAGATAGGACCGCACGGCCACACGGGCAGGCAGGCTCAGCGGAACCATGCGTTCCTTGTTGCCCTTCCCGCGCACGATCAGGACTTCCGGGTCTCGCTGCACAGCCGCCAGCGGCAGGCCCACCAGCTCCGACACGCGCATGCCGGTCGCGTAGCAGAGCTCAACCAGCGCACGAAGCCGCGCACCGTCCGCGCCATCATGCCCTTCGACGGTGTCCAGCAGGCGGCCCACATCTTCCTCTGACAATATCTTGGGCAGCGAGCGGCCCTGGCGCGGGCTTTCGAGGATCGCGGTCGGGTCGTCGCCGCGCAGGCCGTCGGAATACAGGAACCGGTAAAACTGGCGCAGCGCAGACAGCCGGCGTGCCGCCGTGCGGGCGGTCATACCCTGCCCGTCGAGATGCCGGAGGTATCCCCGCAGGTCTTCGGTATTCGCGGTGTCGAGGACGGCGCGCGCGGAGGTGTCCCGGCCCGCCAGGAACGCAGCCGTGTCTTCCAGGTCCCGGCGATAGGCCGCGAGCGTGTTCGGGGAGACCCCGCGCTCGGCAATCAGGAGTTCCAGATAGGCTTCGAGGTAGCGGCTGACCCGCTCGGCCGTGACCGGCTCGCGGCGCCGGTTCACGGCGCGGGACGTGCCGGAATCTCGCCCGCCACGGCCTCGCGCGCGATGGCTTTCGCATCCGAATGAAGTCCCGCCGCATCCAGCGCCGCAACGACGGCAGCGGCCACGCTCGCATGGGGCGGTTCTGTCGATGCGCCGAGTGCATGTAGGGCATAGAGCGCGGTCTCGCCGCGCAACCCGGCCGCCGCCGCGCGGGAAAGACCTTCCAGGATTCCCGGAGGCGGCATTACGACCATCTCCGGTGCGCCTGCGGGCAGCAGGCGCCACTGGGCGTCATCCACCGGATCGTCGAGACCGGTCAGCATGGCCAGGACCCGGGCCTGGTCGGGCGCATCAGGTGCATCTCCACGCGTCTGCTCGATCCACCGCTCAAGCCGCCCGGCGCTCCACGGCACGGGCCCCCGCGGCGGTGCCGCCACGGTCGGCTGGCCGGACACGGCCGCCGCGACCCCGGTGCCCGCCGTGAGCGCGATGGCACCCGGTTCGGCGCGACCGACAGTCCGCATGGCCGGCCACAACATCACGGCCGCGTCGGCCAGTTCCGGGACGATGGGTGCCTGGCGCGTGACCAGCTGGTACCATTCGAGTGCGCGGTCGTTGCGTCCCGCCACGAGCGAGACTTCTGCCGCCGCGGCCGACAACCAGCCGAAATCCGACGTCACGGGGACGGTGTCGAGCAGATCCGCGGTCACCAGGGCGGCAACATCGAACAGGCCGATCTCGCGGGCGCGCGACCACGCCTCCGTCAGCGCCTCCGATCGCGGGATCGGTTCCACCTGCCCTGCGGCAGCCAGATACAGATAGGCCAGCAGACGGTCCGGGCCGGCTTTCTCCGGCGCGACCAGCGCCGCAGCAATGTCACCCTCGCTCGCGCCCAGGCCGGAATAGACATCCTGGACCTGCTCGGCATCGATCACACCGTGCCGCAACGCCCGATGCGCTGCCTGCAGCCGAAGGCCCGGATCGAGGTCCTTTGCAGACAGGACCGTCGGCAACTGACCGGGCGGCGCGTCGGCAACAAGCCAGTCGGGAAGCGGCGTTCCCGAGGCCAGCAGCAGCGCAAGTGTCAGCGCGTCCGGCGTGTGTTCCTCATCCTGCTCAAGCTTGATCTTGCCGCCGCCCGATAGCGTCAGCGCGAGGCGGGCAAACAACGGATCGGCGGAAACGCCTTGTTCGCGCATGAGATCGAGCCCCAGCGCCGCCTGGTCGCCGTTGCCGGCCGCCACCTGGCAGACAATCAGGACCTGCTGCCAGAATGCGTCGCCGAAGCCGCCGCGATAGCCGTCCACGAGGCCACAGCCCGACGCGATGTCACCCTGGGCGAAATGGGCGCGCACGGCCGGTGCCGAAATCCGGTCAGGAACCGCACGGCCCGCGGCCGCGCGCGCAAGTTGCGCTGCATCTGTGCCGTCGCCTATGGCAGCCAGCCGGTCGATACGCAGGCCGAGCAGGCCCTCCTCCGCGCCGGCAGCGCCTTCGGATGTTGCGGCCGGCGCACGCGCGGCTGTCGACAGCAGGCGCCGGGCAAGATCCTGCGCTGCCCGGTAGGGATAGGCGTCCGGCAGGCTGCGCAGCAGGCGCGCGGCATCGGCACGGCGCGTACCGGACCACATGTCGTCGCCGAGCCCACCCGCTTCGTCACTGATAATTCCGAGGGAGTCGTCCCTGAGCGCATCGAGGCCCTGGACCCTGATTCCGCCAGGCGAAATGGTTTCGTTATTGGCCGGTCCATCCTGTTGCGCGTCAGGCCGGTCCGCCGGGTCGGTCACAGGCGCAAGCGGCGCAAGCCGGATCGGCCCGCTGCCCTGCTGCGCGAACGCCGGCGCCGCGGTAACGGCAGCCAGCACCGCGACGAACGGCAAGGTGCGCATCATGGCCGGTCAGCGAGGAAAACGATCGTTCGGGATCGCTTTCTCCACCTGTTCGCTCGGCGCCGGGATTTCCCAAGTCGCCAGGAACGCACCTCCGGCCACCACAGCGATCACGAACACGATTGCCACGAACTTGAACAATTGAACCTCCGCGCTACATCCAGCGCCACATCTGGAGCCGGACCCGCCGGAAAGAGGCGGTCTGGACCCTCGCAGGGCGCATGCCAAGTCCCTAGAATGGCGCGCCAACAATGGCGATTTCACGACACTTCGGCGTTTACGCCGACTCTTGGGTAAGATAGCAGCACATGGTCGATTCCGAGCAAGCTGAACCCCGCCACGAGGCGGACGATACGGGTGCGGGTACGAACCCCGCTGCGTCGCCCGTCGGCCGCTCCATCGTCATGGTCGGGCTCATGGGCGCCGGCAAGTCCGCCATCGGCCGGCGCCTTGCGACGAAACTGGATATGCCGTTTCTTGACGCCGACACAGAGATCGAGACAGCAGCCGGCTGTACCATCGAGGAAATCTTCGCAAACCACGGCGAAGCCTATTTCCGCGACGGTGAACGCCGCGTGATCGCGCGCATCCTGTCCGGGCCGCCGGTTGTGCTGGCGACAGGCGGGGGTGCGTTCATGGACGAATCCACCCGCGACCTGATCGCCGAGACAAGCGTTTCGGTGTGGCTTCGCGCCGACCTCGACACGCTCGTGCGCCGAACGTCGAAGCGCAGCAACCGCCCGCTGCTGAAGAAGGACAACCCGGCCAAGGTCCTCAAGGACTTGATGAAGGTGCGCCACCCGATCTATGAGCTTGCGGATATCGTCGTGGACAGCGACGACGGACCTCCGGAAGACACAGTCGAACGCGTGTGCGCCGCCTTGGAAAGCTACGGCGCGCGCGCCTCGAAGGGCGCATAGCCATGAACGACATGACGAATCCCAACCAGACGGTCCGGGTGGACCTGGGAGCGCGATCCTATGACATCGCGATCGGCCCGGACCTGCTTGACCAGGCTGGGGCGTTGCTGGCCGGAAAGCTGGGCGAGAGACAGGTGGTGATCATCACCGATTCCAATGTCGGCCCACTCTATGCCGAGCGCCTGCAGGAGAGCCTGAGCGCCGCCGGGCATGGCGGACGCACGATCCAGATCGACGCGGGCGAACAGTCGAAGTCCTTCACCTATCTGGAGAGCCTGCTGGATGACCTGTTGGCCGAAGGGCTGGAGCGCGGCACCGTGCTGATCGCACTGGGCGGCGGCGTGATCGGTGACCTCACCGGCTTTACGGCCAGCATCGCGCTGCGCGGTGTCGAGTTCGTGCAAATTCCCACGACCCTGCTGGCCCAGGTGGACAGCTCCGTCGGCGGCAAGACGGCGATCAATTCGCCCCACGGCAAGAACCTGATCGGCACCTTCTACCAGCCGCGCCTCGTGATTGCGGACACCTCCACGCTCAAGACCCTGCCGCCGCGCGAGATGGCCGCGGGCTACGCCGAGACCGTGAAGTACGGCCTGCTGGGCGACCCGGCCTTCTTCGAATGGCTGGAGACGAACGGTGCAGCCGTGATGGCCGGTGAACCAACGGCACAAACACGTGCCATCGTGCGCGCCTGCGAGATGAAGGCTGAAATCGTCAACCAGGACGAGCGCGAGACCGGGCGGCGCGCACTACTCAACCTCGGCCACACCTTCGCGCACGCGCTGGAGGCGGAGACCGGCTTCGGCGACCGCCTGCTGCACGGCGAGGCCGTATCCATCGGCATGATCGCGGCGTTCGAGCTGTCTGTGCGCCTTGGCCTGTGCCCGGCCGGTCATGCCGCTCGCGTGCGTGCGCACTTCGAGGCCGTCGGCCTGCCCACCGCCTTCCCGGACCATCCCGGCGACGGCTGGAAAGCCGAGACCCTGTTGGCCCATATGCGCCGCGACAAGAAGGTGCAGGCCGGCAAGACGACCTTCGTGCTTGTGCGCGGGATCGGCGATGCCTTCCTGACCAACGAGATTGAACCCGCCGACGTCGCCTGCCTGCTCGACGATATGGCCGCTACAGCCTAGACCGCCTCAACCAACCCCGGAACCAATGGATCCCATCACCTTCACCGTCATCGCCATTGTTGTCCTGCTGGCGTGTTCAGGCTTCTTTTCCGGCTCGGAGACGGCGCTGACCGCCGCCTCGCGCCCGCGCATGCACCAGCTCGCCAGTGACGGGAACAAGCGCGCGCTTACCGTCAGCCTGCTGCATGCCCAGCAGGAACGCCTAATCGGCGGCATCCTGATCGGCAACAACATCGTCAACATCCTGGCCTCCGCGCTCGCGACCAGCGTGATGATCCAGCTCTTCGGCGATGCGGGTGTGGCCTATGCCACCATCGCCATGACGGTGCTGGTGGTGATCTTCTCCGAGGTGCTGCCCAAGACCTATGCCATCCGCCATGCCGACGATGTGGCGCTTTCGGTCGGTCCGGTCGTTCGCCTGATAATCCTGCTGCTGACGCCGCTGTCCAAGACTATCGAGATCATCGTCTCGATGCTGCTGCGCCTGCTCGGCGAGAAGATCTCGTCGGCCGAGGACCAGGCACGCGAGGAAGAGCTTCGCGGCGCGATCCGCCTGCATTCCGACACCAATATCGTCGCGGCCCATGAAGGCCTGATGCTCGGCGGTGTCATGGACCTCGACGACCTCGAGGTCGGCGAGATCATGACCCATCGCATGGACGTGAACATGGTCGATGCGGAGCTGCCCCCGGGCGAGATCGTGAGCAAGGTCCTCGACTGTCCTCACACCCGCATGCCGCTCTACAGCGGCAACCCCGACAACATCATCGGCGTGCTCCACGCAAAGGCGCTGCTGCGCGAGGTCCAGAGCCACGACGGGCATATCGACGAGATGGATATTGCCGCCGTAGCGGCCGAGCCATGGTTCATCCCCGAATCCACCGACTGCCTGAGCCAGCTTCACGAGTTTCGCGCACGGCGCGAACACTTCGCGCTGGTTGTGGACGAGTACGGCGACCTGCAGGGCGTCGTGACTCTGGAAGACATCATCGAGGAAATCGTCGGCGAGATCGACGACGAGCACGACATCCCCGTGCCCGGCGTGCGCCGCCAGGCGGACGGGTCGTTCATCATCGATGGGCGCGTCACGATCCGCGATCTTAACCGCGAGTTCGACTGGGGCCTGTCCGACGAGGAGGCCTCGACGATTGCGGGCCTTGTACTTCATGAAGCCCGCTTCATCCCCGACGAGGGCCAGAGCTTCGCGATCGCCGACCTCAAGATCGACGTGCTGCGCCGGGCGGGCAACCAGTTGCGCCAGCTTCGCATTACCCCGCGTGCTCTGCAGACTGCCGAACCCGATTGATCCGCATGCGCCGGGACGCGCTGCGCTGAACGTCAGAGGATTTCCGTTATGCCATTGCCGCCACCGGCCGAGCGTGAGCACATCCACACCCGAACCGTCGAATGCACAGGTTACCGGCGCGCGGACGGGCTGTGGGATATCGAGGGCCACCTAACGGACGTGAAGACCTACACGTTCTCGAACCGGGAGCGCGGCGATGTCACGCCCGGTGTACCCGTCCATGAGATGTGGATCCGCCTGACCGTCGACGACGACCTGAAGGTGCATGACGTGGAGTCGGTGACGGATTTCAGCCCGTTCATGACCTGCAAGGACATCTCCGCCAACTTCAAGCGGTTGATCGGCCTATCCATCGGCACCGGCTGGCGCCGCGCCGTGCGCGAACGGGTCGGCGGGGTGGAGGGCTGCACCCATATCGTGGAACTGCTGGGGCCGGTTGCCACAACGGCATTCCAGACGATTTTCCCGCTGAAGTCGCGCGAGAACCCGGAAGGCCCGGCGGCGAAAGGCCGCGCGCCGCGGCTGCTCAACACATGCCATGCGTTCCGCAGCGATGGCGCCAAAGTTCTGGAGCTTTGGCCGGAACACTATGACGGGCCCGCCCCGGAGGGCGGCCCGGCGTCAGGTTCCGGCGAGGCCTGATCGGGAGACCACGCGTCCCCCGAGAAATCAAGGTCGGCTAGGCGAACGCGCGCCCGGTTGCCGCGGCATAGGGCCGGCGGGACTGCCCGAAGGCATTCCAGCTGCCGATCTCGCGCTGAATGCGCGCCTCACGGCGGTCTTCCTTGTCCGCAGCATAGTAGCTGGCGATAAACACGCGGATACCCGCAGTCCGCCCCAATTCGCCAAGACGGCCGTCAATCATCGTGCACAACTGGTCGATGTCGAGCTTCTCGCGCGCGGAAATCTCTGTCAGAGCGGTCCAGAATTCCGGTTCGAGGCGTACACTGGTACGCAAGCTGCCCACGGTGATGTTCCGATTTACGAGCATGGTGTCACTTCCTCTTCCCCAAGAGTGCCTCAAGTCATTGAGATGATGAGACTAGGCGCACCTGCTACATTTTGCAACACATACCATGATATTGTTTCATTTCAGGTTGGGGATTGTTCCTCCGGCGTGAGGGCCCGAACTGACAGGGCGTGCAGGCCGCCCTCAAACTCCATATTTAAAAGGCCATACACAGTTCTCTGACGAGCAACGCGCGATTGACCAGAAAACGCGTCACTCACAACAGTCACCCTGTAATGTGTTTCACCTTCCGCCCGTGCGCCGGCATGGCCGGCATGCAGGTGCGACTCGTCCTCGATTTCCAGGGCGTCCGGGGCAAGCGCGGCCTCGATCGCGGCGCGGATACGCTCGGCTCGGTTCATGGTGGGTTCTCCAATCTGTAGGGCCGCATTCCTTGCGTCGCAGCGGCACGGCGGACATATTCCCGGCATGACACGTCGGCGCAAGAAAATCGACCTCGACGACCTGCTGGCCGAAGGGCCCGGCATGCGCTCGGGCGAAAAGATGTGCGAGCACCCGGGCTGCGACCAGCCCGGCGAGTTCCGCGCGCCGCGTTCACCCAGCGCGCTGCGCGACTATCTTTGGTTTTGTCTCGACCATGTGCGCGCCTACAACAGCCAGTGGAACTACTACGCCGACAAGGACGAGGACGCGATCGAGGCGGACCGGCGCGGGACGGCCTACTGGAACCGCCCGACATGGCCCATCAACGGCAACCGTCCCTTCTCTGGCATGCGTGATAATTTCGGGTTTTTCGAGACCGATGCCGAGGAAAATGCGCGGAGAAAATCGGCACTTCCGGACTCTCCATATACGGAAGCACTTGCTATAATGGGAATGTCGCCGCCGGTCTCGACGGTCGCCCTCAAGCGGCGCTACAAGGAACTCGTCAAGCAACACCACCCCGACGCGAACGGGGGCGACAAGCAGGCTGAAGAACGTCTCAAGACAATCAATCAAGCCTACGCCACATTGATGGAATCGGCCGGTCCCTAGAATTCGGGTCCGGACGCGTGAAAACTTTTGATCGACACGGAATGCGTTATGGAATCGACTGAATCGCTCGCCACATCCGACATGCCGTCCAGCCCGGTGCCCGACACGACAGTGTCTGCGCGCGAGGCGTTCGGTATCGATACCGACATGCAGGTCCCGGCCTTCTCGGAGAACACGGTGCACGTGCCGACACTCGACGAGACCTACCGGTTCGACAAGGCGACCACGCTGGCGATCCTGGCCGGCTTCACCCACAACCGCCGCGTCATGATCCAGGGCTATCACGGCACCGGCAAGTCGACCCATGTGGAACAGGTCGCGGCGCGCCTGAACTGGCCCTGCATCCGCATCAACCTGGACAGCCACATCAGCCGTATCGACCTGATCGGCAAGGACGCGATCGTCCTGCGCGACGGCGCGCAGGTGACCGAGTTCCGTGAAGGCCTCCTGCCGTGGACGCTGCAGCATCCCTGCGCCCTCGTCTTCGACGAATACGACGCGGGCCGTCCGGACGTGATGTTCGTGATCCAGCGCGTGCTGGAAGCAGACAGCAAGCTCACGCTGCTGGACCAGAACAAGGTCATCCGCCCGCATCCGAGCTTCCGCCTGTTCGCGACCGCCAACACAGTCGGACTCGGCGACACAACGGGCCTGTATCACGGCACCCAGCAGATCAACCAGGCGCAGATGGACCGCTGGAACATCGTAACGACCCTTAACTACCTGCCGCATGAGCAGGAGGTCGATATCGTCGTCGCGAAGTGCCCCGAGTACGACAATCCCGAAGGCCGCGAGAAGATTTCCGCCATGGTCGCAACGGCCGACCTGACCCGCGCCGGCTTCGTGGCGGGCGACATCTCGACTGTCATGTCGCCGCGCACGGTGATCACCTGGGCCGAGAACTCTCGGATTTTCGATTCGATCCCGCAGGCGTTCCGGGTCACCTTCCTGAACAAGTGCGATGAGGTCGAACGGGCAACTGTCGCCGAATACTACCAGCGCTGCTTCGGCACCGATCTGGAAGACTCGGTCCTCCAGGCAACCGCTGCCCAGTAACAGCGGGTCGGGATCGCCTGATGGCCGGAGGCAGGAACAGCAACGACGGACCGCTGGAGGAGTTCCTCCGTGTCACCGCAGCAGCGATGCGCGCGGTGTCGCGCGAGCCCGAACTGACGGCGTCCTTTACGCCGGACCAGCCGAGCATGCAGGGCGGCGAGGCCCGCCTGCCGCTGCCGGCGCGTGACCTGCCGGCGGGCGATGTCAGCATCGTGCGCGGAGAGGCCGACTCCATGGCGCTCCGCAAACGCTATCACGACGACGCGCTCCACACGTCGCATGTGCCGACAGCACCGTCCGCGCGCGCGCTCTATGACGCCGTAGAGCAGGCCCGGGTGGAAGCGATCGGCGCTCGCCGGATGGCCGGCATGGCTGACAATCTTAGCGCCGCGCTGGAAGCGCGCTGCCGTGACCGGGGCTTTGCCCGGGTGACCGAGCGCGACCAAGCCCCCATGGCCGACGCGGTCGCACTGATGGTCCGC
The DNA here is from genome assembly GCA_038117045.1 of Alphaproteobacteria bacterium. Taxonomy (GTDB): domain Bacteria; phylum Pseudomonadota; class Alphaproteobacteria; order UBA6615; family UBA6615; genus JABJAG01. The sequence goes on from JAYOFE010000019.1 coordinate 52,813, forward strand.
GAAGCACTGACCGGGACCGAGCCGCCGCCGTCCGCCCGCATGATGGTCGACCTGTGGCGGCCGTTCATAGAATCCAAGATCGGCGAGACCCTCGAGGGCCTCGATGTCGAGGTCGACAACCAGGAAGCCTTCCAGGACATCGTCCGCCAGATGATCTCCGACCTGGGGCTGGCCGACGAGGAACTGGCTGCCGAGCCGGACACCGACGAGGAATCCGGCGAGGACCAAGAAGAGGCCGAGGGCGAATCCACCGGCGAGGGCGAATCCGAGGGCGAGGCCCGCTCCATGGACGGAGCCGGCGAGGAAGACGACGCCGGGGCCGACGCCGAGGACGTCGAGATGCCGTACGAGGACGGCGACGGGGACATGGAGCCGGGCGAAGGCGACGATGACCCCGATGCGCCGGGCAAGCCGTGGCGGCCGCCGGAATACGGCCACAACCAGGGCGAACAGTTCATCTACGGCGCCTTCACCACGGAGTACGACGAGATCGTCGACGCCGAGGAGCTGTGCGACCCGGACGAACTGGCGCGGCTGCGCCAGCAGCTCGACCAGCAGCTCGGCCACCTGCAGAGCGTCATCTCTCGCCTCGCCAACCGGCTGCAGCGCCGCCTGATGGCCAAGCAGACACGCACCTGGGAATTCGACCTTGAGGAAGGCCTGCTCGATACGGCCCGGCTGACGCGTGTGGTGACCAGCCCGTCGCATCCGCTGAGCTACAAGATCGAAAAGGACATGAACTTCCGCGACACGGTGGTCACGCTCCTGATCGACAATTCGGGCTCGATGCGCGGCCGTCCCATCTCGGTTGCGGCCATGAGCGCCGACATCCTGGCGCGCACGCTGGAACGCTGTGGCGTGAAGGTCGAGATTCTCGGCTTTACCACCCGTGCGTGGAAAGGCGGCCAGGCACGCGAGAAGTGGCTGTCGGCAGGCAAACCCGCCAATCCGGGCCGCCTGAACGACCTGCGACACATCATCTACAAGTCCGCCGATGCGCCATGGCGGCGCGCGCGCAAGAACCTCGGCCTGATGCTGCGCGAGGGCCTGCTGAAGGAAAACATCGACGGCGAGGCGCTGCTGTGGGCGCACAACCGGCTGCTCGCGCGCCCGGAACAACGCCGTATCCTGATGATCGTTTCCGACGGTGCGCCGGTCGACGATTCGACCCTGTCCGTGAATGCCGGCAACTATCTGGAGCGCCACCTGCGCCAGATCATCGAGTGGATCGAGACGGTCTCCCCGGTCGAACTGCTGGCCATCGGCATCGGCCATGACGTGACCCGCTATTACCGGCGCGCCGTGACGATTGTCGATGCCGAACAGCTCGGCGGCACCGTCATGGACCAGTTGGCCGAACTGTTCGACGAGGAAGACGGTTCCAGCCGCAGCCGCGCACAGTCCCGCCGCGTCGCCTAGGCGGCCGAAACGCGATATAAGGGCGCATGCGCAATTCGCTCGCCCTCGCGTGACTTGCAGTCTCACTGATCTTTTCAGCCCTACCCGGCCATGCCCTCGCGCAGGTCCGCGCGATCGAACTGCATGAAGGCATCAGCAGCCAGAACCGCGTTGGGCGCCTGCTCTGGCGCGGCGGCGTCGAGCTCAACTTCGAGGATGCCCGTTTCGGCGGCGTCTCCGCCATGCAGATGGAAGCCGGCGGACGCACGGCCTACCTGATCACGGACCAAGGTGACCTGGCCGAGGTCGCGCTGGACTATAACGCTGCCGGCAACCTGTCCGATGCGCGGCTGGTCGAGATTCGCGGCGTGATCGGCGCGGGCGGGCGCGGGAGCGATTCCGCCATCGAATCCGTCGCGCGCATGCCCGACGGCGGCTGGCTCGTCGCGTTCGAGCGCAACCACCGGCTGATGAAGTTCCCGCGCTCTCTCGAGCCCCTGCAGTCCGTGCCGCAGTTGCTGACCACGCCCATCGGCCTGGAACGCGCGCGCTCGACGCGCGGCATAGAGGCGGCATCGGCCACCGATGACCGACAGATCCTGCTGATTAGCGAGGACCTGCCGACGAGCCCCGGCTATACCTTCGCGTGGCTGGGTGACGGGTCAAGCTGGACCCCCATGACCTACGCGCTCTACCCGCCGTTCAAGCCGGTCGGCGCGTCCATGATGCCCAATGGCGATATCATGGTGATCGAGCGCCGCGGCACGCCGCAGAGCCCGGCAGGCACGCGTTTTGCGCGCATCAACAAGCGGCTGTTGCGTCCGGGGGCGCCGATCCAGACGAACGAGATTGCACGGCTGGAGCCGCCTTATGTGACCGAGAACTTCGAAGCGCTGGCAACAATTTCGGGACTGCAGGGCCAGACGCTGATCTTCGTCGCCAGCGACAACGAGTTCTCTGCCTCGCGCCCGACGATGCTGCTGGCCTTCGAGTTGCTGTTCTAGTTTAGCCTTCGACCCAGTGCTTCCACGCGGCGGTGTAGTCATCCGCCTCGATGGCGTCGCGCACAGCCGTCATCAGCCGGTTCATGAACCGAATGTTGTGGACGGCCAGGAGCTGGCCGGCGTTTGGCTCGCTCGCCTTTACCAAGTGATGCACATAGGCGCGTGATACCGTTGTGCAGGTCGCGCAATCGCATTCGGGGTCAACCGGCCCGTCATCGGTGCGGAACCGTGCGTTCTTCAGGTTGATGAAGTCACGCCCGTCCTCGGTCTCGCCGAGACCCGGGCGGATATACGCGCTGCCGTGGCGCGCCAGCCGGGTCGGGTTCACGCAGTCGAAGGTGTCGATGCCTTTCGCAGCGCCGTTCCAGACATCGCGCACGCTGCCAACACCAAGCAGGTGGATCGGTCGCAAGACTGGCGTGGCCGCATTCAGCGGCGCCATGGCCATCGCGACAACCTCGTCCATCTCTGCCGCATCGCCGCCGAGGCAGCCGCCGACCGCATAGCCGAAATAGGATTGCGCCGCGGTGAACTCCGCGCTCTCGCGCCGCAGGTCCTCATAGACGCCGCCCTGGGTGATGCCGTAAAGCGCCTGCGGTCCCGCCGAGCCTCCCGATGCACGCCCGAACTCTGCAATGGAGCGCTCGGCCCAGAGGTGGGTCAGCGCCATTGAGTTGGCCGTGTAGTTGCGGTCGACGTGATAGGGCGTGCATTCGTCCAATACGAGGATGATGTCCGCACCGATGCCGCGCTGGATACGGATGGAGTCTTCCGGCGTGAGCGTGATCTTCGCGCCGTCGATATAGGAGCGGAAGGTCGCGCCGTGTTCCTCGATCTTCAGCAGTGAGGGGTCGCGCGTGCTGTTGCGGTTGCCCTTGATCTCTTTCGCGCCGCTGCCCTGGCCGAGCGAGAAGATCTGAAAGCCGCCAGAGTCGGTCAGCATCGGACCGTCCCACCCCATCATCTTGTGCAATCCGCCCATCTCCGCGATGCGCTCGGCACCCGGCTGGAGCATCAGGTGGTAGGTATTGCCCAGCACGATCTGCGTGCCCTCGGCCTTCGCCTGGGACGGCCAGACGCCGCGGATCGCACCGCGCGTCGCACAGAAGATGAAGGCGGGTGTCTGGATCACACCGTGCGGTGTCGTCAGCACGCCCCTGCGCGCCGCGTTCGGCCATCCGGCGTCGGCGGTGACGTTCTTCGTTACCTCAAACGAAAAGCCTGGATAGTCGCTCATGGTTCCCGGGGCTCAGCATATACACGGCTGCACAGCAAAAAAGCCCGCGAAACGCGGGCTTTTTCTATACGTCAGAAATGCCGGTTCAGTTCGCAGCAGCCGCGCTTTCCAGATCGCGCTTCATGCGGCGCAGTTCGCGCGGAAGCTTGCTGGATGCGGTATCGCGAAGGAAGGCATCGACGCCACCCTTGTGCTCGATGGTGCGGATCGCCCTCGTGGAAAGGCTCACACGCACACCACGAGACAGGGTCTCGCTGTAAAGCATGGTCGTTTGCAGGTTCGGCAGGAACCGGCGGCGGGTCTTGTTGTGCGCGTGACTGACGTTATTGCCTGTCATCACACCCTTGCCCGTAATGGCACAGCGGCGCGACATTTTCTCGCTCCATGAATGAGTTGCGCGCCTCGGAAGGCGCGATGGCGGCAGTATTTAGGCGAAGCGCCCGATTGGGTCAAGCCAAACGTAACAGCGTTTTTGCACCACATCAGCCGTTCCTGAATGCGTCCAGGAGCATCTGGGCCGCCGCCGAAGGTGTCATTTCCGTATCGGACACCCGGGTTTCCAGCTCCGCGAGCAGTTTCCGCACGCCCGGATGGCGCCGGAAGGCGGACAACAGGTTTTCATCCACCTCGCCCCACATCCAGCGCCGGGCCTGTTCTGCGCGCCGCATCTCGAACGCGCCGGAACCGCGTACCAAGTCCGCGAACGCGCCGATCCTGTCCCAGACAGCTCCGATTCCCGTGCCCTTCAGGGATGAACAGGTGAGGACCGGCGGAATCCAGTCCGCCGTTGTCGGGTGTAGCAAGCGTAGTGCATTAGCGTATTCCGAGGCTGAGCGGCCAGCCACATCGGCCATGTCGCCGTCGGCCTTGTTCACCACCACCATGTCCGCCAGTTCCATGATGCCCTTCTTGATGCCCTGCAGTTCGTCGCCGCCGCCCGGCAGCAACAGCAGCAGGAACATGTCCACCAGGTCCGACACGGCCGTTTCCGACTGCCCGACGCCAACCGTCTCGACCAGGACCACATCGAACCCGGCGGCCTCACAGGCCAGCAAAACCTCGCGCGTGCGCCGTGCGACACCACCCAACGTGCCCGCTGTGGGCGACGGTCGAATGAACGCGTCCGGATTGCGCGAAAGCTCCTCCATGCGGGTTTTGTCCCCGAGGATGGACCCGCCGGTGCGCCGCGAGGACGGATCGACAGCCAGCACGGCAACCTTGTGCCCCGCCGCAATCACATGCTGGCCGAAGGTCTCGATGAAAGTGGACTTGCCGACCCCCGGCACGCCGGAGATGCCGACACGGATGCTGTTGCCTGTATCGGGTAGCAAGATTTCCAGCAGCCGCTCGGCATCAGCGCGATGGTCGTCACGGGTGGACTCGATCAGGGTGATCGCACGCGCCAGCGCCCGGCGGTCGCCGCTGCGCACCTGCCCGGCCAGTTCCCCGATATCGCTGCTGCCTGACGCCATGGCCCCGTCCCGAAATTCCGCGCGCAACCTAGCGCGTGTCCGCACGCTTTGTCAGGGAGGGCGCGCGCGCGGGCTTCCCGTCGACCGGTGATGACAGCACCAGCGAGCTTCGCACCGGGCCGATCTTGCGGAAGCGCGAGACCACGTCCTCAAGTTCCGCGACGGACCCGACCGCAACGCGGATCAGGAAACTGTCCTCGCCGATCACGTGGTGGCACTCGACAACCTCGTCGAGGCTTTCCGAGAGGCCCGTCACCCGCCGGAAGTCCTGGTCCGCCACCGTCAGCCGCAGGAAGGCCTCGATGCCCCGTCCGATCGCGGGGCGTGCCACCCGTGCCGCATACCCGGTGATGACCCCCGCAGCTTCCAGCTTGCGGATTCGCTCAGCCACCGCGGGCGTCGACATGCCGACCCGCCGCGCGATCTCACGGAAGGAGAGCCGCGCGTCTTCCTGCACGACAGCGAGCAGGTTCCGGTCAGCAGGATCGATCAAAACTTCCATTTGTAAGCTCAGCGTCTCATTCGAAAGCCAATCGATCAGGAAAATGCCATTTAATAATACATTCGTCTAGTTAAAATAGTTTTTATATATAATTTGTAAATAATATTGAGAGAGTAACACTACGCTCGGCATACCCGACGCGGGACCACCTTACAAACGTTAGAAACGTGGAAACCGGCCCGGTGCCAGTCTATTTGTGGCGATCCACCGCGCGCGAAAGCAGCAGGTAGGCTTTGCCGACATCGGCCGTCAGCAGGCTGGCACTGAGCAGTTCATCAGGGTCCGCATCGCCCGCCTGGGTCAGCAGGCGCTCGAACTCCCGCAGGTACCGCATCGCAAGCGCACGGAACTCCTGGTCTTCCTCATAAAGCTCGCGCACCCGCGCGATGGCTACGGGTTCGCGCACCCGCGCAGCGATCTTGCGCAGGGCGACCGTGCGGTCACCCCGGCTGAAACGCCGCGCAGCATCCTGCGCACCGTCGCCGTCCATGATCCGGTCGAGATCGACGCCAACCGAACCCAGTGTGTCGAGCACACGGTTGACCGTGTGCAGCAGTACGCCCCGATTGGCGTCGATGGATGCCGCGCGCACCTCTTCGGTGTTGCGTACGGCCTCTTCCGCCACCTCGACCAGCGCGCGTTCCTGCATGCGGAATGTGGACGCCAGCGTCTCGGCGCGTTCGGAGACCTGGTCGATCGCCGACTGCATGTCGCGCGCCTGTTCGCGTAGCTGGTCGCGCAGGGACTCGACCTTGCTCTCCAGCCGATCGGTCGAATGGGCGAACTCGCCGGTGTGCTGTTCGAGGGTCTGGATGACCTTCTCGGCGCGTTCCACCGCGCTCTCCCCGGTCTCGCGCAGGCTCTCGCCTCGCTCCGCCAGCACATCGCCCAGCGCCCGCCAGCGCTCGAGAATGCCCTCGACCGTCGCCCGCACGTCGCGGCCCCGGTTCGACAGCATTTCCTCTGTCTCCGCCGTGGCGCGGCGCATTTCCTCTGTGCCGGTGGTCAATTCCTCGCGGCGCTGGCGCAACAGGTTCGCCACATCTGACATGCCCTCGCGCGCAGTGCGGGCACTGCCCTCCAGCACCTCGCTCTCGCGCTGGATCATGTCGCGCAACTCGCCGAGGCGCGCCAGCGATTCGCCGGCAGCCTGCTGCAGGGCCTCGGTGTGCTGGGTCAGGGATTCACCCAGCGCCTCAGCCCGCGCGCCAGCCGTTACGCTGGCGTTCGTCAGCTCCTGGGACTGGCGGCGCAGCGCATCGTGCACCGTCCGCGCGGCCTCATCGGCGTTGCCGGACGCCTGCGTCACGGCTTCCGCAGCCTGGTTGATCGTCGACCTGAAGGCGGCGAGACGTTCCTCAATGTCGGACGCCACATCGGTGAAATGCTGGCGCTCGCTACCGAGTTCCTCACGCACCCGACGCACGAGGGCGCTGGCGCGCTCGGCGGCCTGGTTCATCTCCTGCGAACCCTGGCCAAGCGTCTCACGGACCGCGTTGATCCGCGCTTCGGCGGTGTCGGCGGCGGCCTCCAGTGCAGACTGGTGTCCAAGAATGTCTTCGCGGCTGCGCTGAGCACGGGCCACAGCCTTGTCGATCTCCGCGCGAACAGTCTCCGCGTTCTCCGCGAACGCCTCGCGCACATCGGTGCCTGTCGCATTGGCCAGCTCCGTCGCGCGCACCAAGGAAGCAGCAGCCTCGCGAAGTTCTGACGATAAGTGCTCCGCGCGCTCCGACGCATCGCGCGCCACGTTTTCCAGCGTCTGGGCTTCCTGCCGGAAGGCCTCGCCCAGGGCTTTGCCCTTTCCTTCGGCCAGGTCAGTCGCTCCAGTGACCTCGCCGGCATAGGAACGGAGCTGGTCGCCCATCTCCCCCACCTGCGCCAGGTTGGCAGCAGCCTGCTCGGCCAACTGGTCCGCTTCGGCACGCAGCCGGTCGATCATCGCATCGGCTTCCTCGCGTGCCGCGGCCAGGACACCCTCAAGAGCCTGCGCCGTCTGGGCGACACTGGCCGATGTGGCCTCGGCCGTCTCCCGGGCACGCTGGGCGGCCTGCGCCGAGACATCCGCAAGGCGCCCCGAGACAGCCTGTGCCAGACGCTCGAACGCCGCGCCGGTCTCATCCATGCGCACCGACATTTCGCGAGACAACTCCTCCGAACGCGTGCCCGCGTCACGCGACAGTTCGCCGAGACGTTGCCCGGCCCGCACCACCGCAGCCTCGAACCCTTCCGCCACTTCGGCCGCGCGGCGCTCCAGCTCATCGCCGACCGCACGCGCATTCGCCAGCATGCCTTCTGGCGAGCGTGAGATCTCGTCGGCGATCTGCGCCCCGGCCTCACCGATCGCCGTGCTGGCGGCCTCGGTTTGCACGCGGACCGCCTCCACCACATCGCGTGCCTGCGCCACCACCGCATCGGCCGCGGCGCGTATATCCTGGGACGCGGAGTTGCCCGTCTCGTTGACCCTGCCGACCGTGTTGTCGACGGCCTCCCGAAAGCTCACCTCGATGGCGTCGATCTGGCCGCGCATGGCGTCGATCAATTCCTGCAGCGCGCCGGCGGCCCGCTCGGACGCCCGGTCGATGGCCTGCGCCTCGTCCTGTCCGGTGCCGCGAATCTTTTCCATGTTGTCGGCGATACGCGCGGCTGTTGCCGAGAGTTCCTCAGCCTGGGCGCGCAATGTCTCACCGGAATCGACTGCGCGCGCACGAACCGCATCCGCCACCTGCTCGAAGTCGGCGATTTCCCGGTCGAACCCGCCGCGCAGGTCATCGAGCTGGACGCGCGCATTCGCCACCGCGCTTTCCAGCGCCTGCGCATAGGCCAGAAGGCCGTCGCCGATCTCGGCAAGCCCCGCCGCCGCGCGGCGGTGCGGATTCTCCATCCGCCAGATCTGCTGTTCGAGGATGGCGATATCATAGGACATCTGGTTTTCGCGTACCGCCCATGCGGCCAGTGCGAAGAACAGGACCGGCGGCACCAGCGCGCCTGCGATGAGGGCGCCGATCTCATGCGGCAGAAGCTGGGGGATGACGGAGAAACCGACCGTCGCGCCGACATACCAGATGCTCAGCGCCACCCAAATGACCGCGAGGCCCGCGAGCGTCCACGCCAGGATCGTCGGCAGAATGCTGCGCTCGCCAACCTGCTCATAGGAATTCAGGGCCGGCTGGACGCCGCCTTGGTACCCGTCATGCCCTTCGTCCGGCCACGCCCCCTCGGTGTCGGACATGGGATCAGGCAGCCGCGCGTCGGTTCTGGCGGATCATCTCGACCACTTCGCCCGCCGCCGCCGGGATATTCGTGCCCGGCCCGTAGATAGCGGACACACCGGCAGCTTTCAGGAAGTCATAATCCTTGGCCGGGATAACGCCGCCGCAGATCACGATGATGTCCTCCGCCCGCTCTGCCTTCAGCGCCTCGATAAGTTGCGGCACCAGCGTCTTGTGTCCCGCTGCCTGGGTGGACACGCCGATGACGTGCACATCGTTCTCGACGGCCTGGCGCGCGGCTTCTTCCGGCGTCGCAAACAGAGGCCCGATATCCACATCGAAGCCGAGATCGGCGAATGCGGTCGCGATCACCTTGGCGCCGCGGTCGTGGCCGTCCTGGCCCAGCTTGACCACCAGCATGCGCGGGCGGCGGCCCTCCTCTTCGGCAAAGCCTTCGATATCGGAGACGACCTTGGCGAAGCCCTCGTCATTCTCATACGCCGATGCATAGACGCCGGAGATCGACTTGACCGTCGCCTGATGGCGCCCGAAGACCTTTTCCATGGCGTCCGACATCTCCCCGACAGTGGCGCGTGCGCGCGCGGCGTCGACGCAGGCCGCCAGAAGGTTGCCCTTTCCGGTCTCCGCAATCTTCGTCAGCGCATCCAGCGTGGCGGCGCAGGCGGCTTCGTCGCGCTCGGCGCGGATGCGTTCCAGCCGCGCAATCTGGGCCTCGCGCACCCTAGTGTTGTCGATATCCAGCACGTCGATCTCCTCGACCTCGCTGGGCTGGAAGCGGTTCACGCCGACGATCACGTCCTCGCCCAGGTCGATCCGCGCCTGGCGGCGCGCGGCGGCTTCCTCGATGCGCAGCTTGGGCATGCCGGACTCGACGGCCTTGGTCATGCCACCCAGTTCCTCGACTTCCGCAATCAGCTTGCGCGCCTCGACCACCAGGCTGTTGGTCAGGCTCTCGAGGTAATAGGAGCCCGCCATCGGGTCGACGACGTTGGTGATCCCGGTCTCGTGCTGGAGAATGAGCTGGGTGTTACGTGCGATACGGGCCGAGAACGGCGTGGGCAGGGCCACCGCCTCGTCAAAGGAGTTGGTGTGCAGCGACTGGGTCCCGCCCAGTGTCGCGGCCAGCGCCTCGATCGTGGTGCGCACCACGTTGTTATAGGGGTCCTGCTCGGTCAGTGACACGCCGGAGGTCTGGCAATGGGTGCGCAGCATCAGCGAGCGCTCATCCTTTGCGTCGAACTCGTCACGCAGCAGGTGCGCCCACAGGAAGCGGGCGGCGCGCAGCTTGGCGATCTCCATGAAGAAATTCATGCCGATACCGAAGAAGAAGGACAGACGTGGCGCGAACTTGTCCACGTCCAGCCCGGTCGAGCGGGCCGCACGCACATACTCCACGCCATCGGCCAGCGTGAAGGCGAGTTCCTGCACCGCCGTCGCCCCGGCCTCCTGCATGTGATAGCCGGAGATCGAGATCGAGTTGAAACGGGGCATGTGCTCGGCCGTGTAGCCGATGATGTCCGCGACGATCCGCATCGAGGGCTCGGGCGGATAGATATAGGTGTTGCGGACCATGAACTCCTTGAGGATGTCGTTCTGGATGGTCCCGGACAGCTTGTCCTGTGACACCCCCTGTTCCTCGGCGGCGACGATGTAGTTCGCCATAACCGGCAGCACGGCACCGTTCATGGTCATAGATACGCTCATCTCGTCGAGCGGGATGCCGTCGAACAGAATCTTGGCGTCCTCGACGCTGTCGATGGCGACGCCGGCCTTGCCCACATCGCCGACCACACGCGGGTGATCACTGTCGTAGCCGCGATGGGTCGCCAGATCGAAGGCCACAGACAGGCCCCGCTGCCCGCCCTGCAGTGCCTTGCGGTAAAAGGCGTTCGATTCCTCGGCCGTCGAGAATCCCGCATACTGGCGGATCGTCCAGGGCCGGCCCGCATACATGGTGGCCTTGGGGCCGCCGATAAACGGGGCAAAACCCGGCAAGCTGTCGCGCCAGGAAATGTCTTCCAGGTCCGCCGCCGTATAGACCGGGCGGATGTCGATCCCCTCCGGCGTGCGCCAGACGAGATCGTCCGCCGTCCTGTCGCGCAGTTCCTTGTCGGCGAGCGCGCGCCATTCCTCGAGGGTATTCTTCGGA
>JAYOFE010000020.1:0-47759 GCA_038117045.1 Alphaproteobacteria bacterium
CCGCCAGCCACAGGGGCGGGTGCGGGCGCTGGATCGGCGGCGGCTCGACCACGATGTCCTGGAAGGTCCAGTGCTTGCCGATATGGGTGAAGCGCTCTTCCGACTGCCAGGCCCGGCGGATCACGTCGAGAGATTCGAGGAACAACTCCTGTGCCTCGTCCGCCTTCACGTTGAAGCCGTGGAACTCGTTGGCGCGATAACCCTTGCCGACCCCGAAATCGAGCCGCCCGCCCGACAACAGGTCGACGGTCGCCGCCTGCTCGGCCAGCAGCACCGGGTTGTGCCACGGCAGCACCACCACGGCGGTGCCGAGGCGCATGCGCGTGGTGCGCGCGGCCAGGTAGGTCAGCAGGTTGAGCGAGGCCGAGACCTGCCCGAAGCCCGTGAAGTGGTGCTCCACCAGGAAGACCGAGTGGTAGCCCAGTTCCTCGGCTTCCTCGACATAGCCGATGAAGTCCCGGTAGCCCTGGGTGCTGTCGCGCGCCACGCCGCCGCGGCGCGAGGAGGCCCCGCCGAACAGTCCGAACTTCATGCGCCTGTCCTGTCCCCGCGCACGGTCAGTTGCGCACGCGCTCGGGCTTGCCCGTCTTCACCGAGGTGGAGAGCGCCTCCAGCACGGCGACGTTGGCGATGCGCTGCTCGTCGTTGAAGCGGTACTGTTTCTTGCCCGCCACAGCGTCGGCCCAGGCCTCGAAGTTCATCTTCACCGTGTCGCGCGGCTTGTAGATGCGCTTCTCGCGCTTGCCGTCGACAGTGCCGATATACATGTGGGTGTCGCCGGGGTTTTCCGGATGCGCCATCTCGTGGATGTCCACCCAGGCCTTGTCGCCGAAGACGGTCAGGCGGCCGTAGAACGGCGTGGCCGAGACCACGTTGATCGTGCCCATGGTCCCGTCCCTGAAGGTGAACTGGGTCGAGGCCACGTCACCGGACGGAAGGTCCAGCACCCGGCGGTCGGAGATCGCGCGGATCTGCTGGATCGGGCCCAGCATGCTGATGAACAGGTCGGTGAGGTGCACGCCCATCCCGGTCCAGCCGGCAGCGGGCGCATCCTTGGGATTGCCGCGCCAGTTGTCCTTCTTCATCGGCTTGAACTTGTCGTGGGAGAAATTGCCCTCGACCATCAGGATCGTGCCGAGGTCGCCCTTCGCCACCATCTCGGCGAGCTTCTCCATCGCCGTCTCGTAGCGGCGCTCATGGCCGAGGCCGAGCACGATGTTCCTATTGGCGCAGGCGCGGACCATCTTCTTCGCGCTCGCCGCCGTCAGCGACAGGGGCTTTTCGCAGAAGATCTGCTTGCCCGCCTTCGCGGCGCGCAGCACCAGGTCTTCATGGGTGGAGTGCGGCGTGGTCAGGATGACGCCATCGACCTCCGGGTCGTCCAGTGCATCCTGGTAATCGGTCAGCAGCTTGAAGCCGACCTCTTTCGCCAGCTTGCGGGTCGCGGCGGTCGGCATCACCTCCACCCCGCGCACCACGTTGATCTTGCGGCTGGCCTTCAGGTTGCGCGCGACATGCTGGCCCCACCAGCCCAGTCCGACCACAGCTACGTTTATCATCCCGGCGTTCTCCCGAATTTTCGAATTGTTGGGCCGTCGTTCACGGCGCGCGGACGTTAGCATGACGACTTTGCGCCAGAAACCCGGCGCGCTAGGTTGCGCCCCAAACCGGGGGAACATCAGATATGACGGGCATGACCGTCGAGGCCTTCAACGAACTCACGCGCCGCGAACTGCCGCTGGCGACGGCCAACGGCTGCCATGCCGAGGCCATCAGCGCCGACGGGACGGCGCGCGTGCGCCTGCCCTTCAACCCGGCCCTGACGCGCCCCGGCGGTACGATCAGCGGCCCGGCGATGATGGCACTCACCGACTACGGCATGTATGCCGCGCTGCTCGGCGCCATCGGCGATGTGGCGCTCGCCGTCACCACCAACCTGAACATCAACTTCCTGCGCAAGCCGGAGCCAACCGACATGATCGCAGACTGCCGCGTGATCAAGCTGGGCAAGCGCCTCGCCGTGCTGGAAGTCACCATCTATTCCGAGGGGCTGGACGAGCCCGTCGCCCATGCCACGGGCACATACTCGATTCCCCCCGATAACGTTCCTTCCGGCGCCGGAGCCAGCACATGACCGAAAAACCCGTGCAGTCCCGCCGCAGTTTCATTTTCTCGCCCGGCACCGACCCGGCGATGTTCCCCAAGGCGATTGCGTCCGGCGCGGACATTGTCTGCCTGGAACTGGAGGACGGCGTCGCGCCGCAGCACAAGGACCAGGCGCGCGCGAACATGCTGGCGATCTTTGCCGAGCCCCAGCCGGACGACGGGGTCGAGCGCATCGTGCGCATCAACATGCAGGGTTCTCCCGAGGGCGCGGCGGACATGGCCGCGATCCTCGACACCGAGACGCCGCCGCCCGCGCTGATGCTCCCCAAGATCAACTCGCCCGAGGATGTGCACCGCGTCTCCGAGGCGCTCGGAGCCGCCGGCCACGCCACCCGCCTGCAGGTCATCATCGAGACCAACCGCGGGCTGGAAGCCGCCTGGGAAATCGCGCAGGCCAGCACGCGCATCGATGCGCTGCTGTTCGGCGGCATCGACATGTCCGCCGACCTGCGCTGCACCTATGGCTGGGAGACACTGCTCTATGCGCGTTCGCGCGTCGTCCACGCGGCGGCGGGCGCCGGGATCGACGTGATCGACGTGCCGTGGCTGGACCTGGGTGACCGCGACGGCCTGATCGCCGAGGCCGAGGCCAGCGCCCGGCTGGGCTTCACCGGCAAGGGCTCCATCCACCCCCGCCAGATTGCCGACATCAACGCGGTCTTCTCCCCCAGCGAGGCGGAGATCGCCTATGCCCGCAAGGTCACGGCGGCGTTCGCCGAGGCCGATTCCGGGCTGGTCGTGGTCGACGGCAAGCTCATCGAGGCGCCGGTGCTGCGCACCATGGAACGGATTCTCGCGAAGGCCGAACGGGTCAGCGCCTAGATCAACACCTAGATTCCGAGCGGCGGCACACCCAGGCGGTCCCGCGCCCGGCCCAGCACCTTCTCCGCGGCCCGCGAGATCGCCATCGCGCGCACGTCCTCCCCGCCCGCGCACATGATGTGCAGGCCCACCGGCATGCCCGCCTCATCCAGCGCGACCGGCAGCGTATTGCCGCACATCACAAGCAGGTTCGTGGTGGTGGTGTTGCGCCCGATCATCAGGCTCGCCTGCATATAGGGGGACGGCTCCGCCACATCGGCGATCCGCGGCGGGGTGATCGGCACGGTCGGGCCGACAATGGCGTCCACGCCCGCGATGGCTTCATGCGCCATTTTGGTCAGCGCCTCCAGCCGCCGGAGTCGGCCGAGATACTCGCCCACCGTCATCGCCTTCATCTTCTCGAACCGGCCGCCGACCATGGGGTCGATATCCTCCAGGAAGTCCGGCAGCACGTCGCTGATGAAGCTGGAGAATTCCGGCGCGGACAGGCCGCCCGTGCGGAATATCTGGATGGCCTCGTCGATGCCCGGCACGTCAACGTCGACCAGCGTCGCGCCCGCCGCCTCCAGTTCGCGCAACGCCTCGTGCACACCTTCGGTGATACCCGGATCGCATTCGTCGAAGAAGTCCCTGCAGATGCCGAGGCGGAAATCGGCCATCGAGGCGCGCTCTACCGTGGCCAGGAAGGATGCCGGGTCCAGTGACGCCTCCGGGTCGATCACGGAGAAGGCCAGCGCCGCGTCGGCCACCGAACGGGTCAGCGTGCCCGGCGTGTCCAGCGTCGTCGACAGTGGCGAGATGCCGTCCGTCGACCAGCGCCCCTTGGTGGTCTTGATCCCGACCGTGCCGGTCATGCTGGCGGGCATGCGCACCGACCCCGCCGTATCCGTGCCCAGCGCGACCAGGGCCGAGCCCTCCCAGAGGCTGACCCCCGCGCCCGCGCTCGACCCGCCCGGCGCGCGATGCTCGTCCGCGCTCCACGGATTGCGTGGCGTGCCCCAATGGGGGTTGGTGCCGATCGAGCCGAAGGCGAACTGCACCGTGTGGGTCTTGCCCGAGAACACGGCCAGCTGGCGCCGCAGCGCCTCGATGACCGGTCCTTCGACTTCCCATTCCGGCGGCAGGGGATTCGGGCTGCCCGCAAATGTCTGGTAACCGCGCACCCCGAACAGGTCCTTCACCGAGACAGGGATTCCCTGCAGCGGCCCCAGGTCGATACTCGAGGCAAAGGCCACGTCGGCCACGGCCGCTTCCGCGCGGAGGCGCTCCGGCTCCCAGGCCTTGTAGGCATGCAGCGCCTCGCCGCGCGCGTCATGGTTGGCGATGGCCCATTCGGCGAGGTCGCCCGCCGACAGCCTGCCGTCACGGATGTCTCCCGTCAGATCGACGAGATCACGCTGTTCGATATTCGTCACCGGCCCCTTGCCTCCCTTGTGTCGCGGTTCCGCCGCGACGCGTGCGCCGCATGGCTGCGCGATTCGGCGGTTCACCTTTGCCCAGAAGTATAAGTGCCCGCCTCTCCCCTTGCAGCGGCTTTTGGGTCTAAGGTGCCCGCCAATACGAAATCCGAATTCCCGGGGGAAATCCAATGCCAGATGACGCCAAGCAGATGCAGAGGTTCACGCGCGACCAGATCGAGTCCTTCATGGCCGCCTGCTACCGCGCGACCAACCTTTCCGATGCGGACGCCGCCAAGGTGGCGCACCTGATGGCCGAAGCCGACATGCTCGGCAAGGATTCCCACGGCATCTTCCGCCTCCCGGGCTACATCGGCCGCCTGAAAGCCGGCGGGTTCAACCCGACGCCGAACATCACGATCGAGCGCGACATGGCGGCGACCGCGCTGATCAACGGCGACAACGGCATGGGCCACCTGTGCGTGGCCTATGCGGCGGAGACGGCCATCGAGAAGGCGAAGACCTGCGGCGTGGGCTGGGCTGGCCTGCACCACTCCAATCACGCGGGCGCGGCCTCGGTCTATTCCAACATGGCGCTGGAGCACGACATGATCGGGCTCTACGTCGCGGTCGGAAGCGCCAACCACCTGCCGCCATGGGGCGGCACCGACATGATGCTGTCCACCAACCCCATCGCGGTGTCAGTGCCGGGCGACAAGGAAGACGCGATCATCCTCGACATGGCGACGACCGTGACCTCCTACGGCAAGGTGAAGGTCTATGCTCAGCGCGGGATCGAGATGCCCGAGGGCTGGATGGTCCGCGCGGACGGCACCCCGCTGACCGACGCCAGCAAGGCCGGTGAAGGCTTCCTGCTGCCCATCGGCGGCCCCAAGGGTTACGGCCTCGCGCTCATCTTCGGCGTGCTCGCCGGAACGCTGAACGGTGCGACTTTCGGCACCAATGTCGTCGACATGAACGCCGACGCGTCATCGGTCACCAACACCGGGCAGTTCTTTCTCGCCATCAACATCTCCGCGTTCATGGACCCGGCTGACTTCAAGACCGAGATCGACGCGGTGATCCGCCAGATGCGCTCCTCGAAGACCATGGGCGGGTTCGACCGGGTCCGCCTGCCGGGCGAATCCGCGCACGCGGCCTATGCCGAGCGCCTCGAGCAGGGCGTGCCGCTGCCCGATCCGCTGCTGAAACTGCTCGCGGACGTGGCAGACGACCTCGAGGTCGACCGGCTTGCCTGACCCGCGACGGGTGCCTTCAGCGCACCCGGGCCGGACAACATGACCGTGGCCACACCGGAAAAGGTTCCGGTCGCACCCGTCATCCGCGCCGCCATGTGGATGACGGTGACGCTGCTGTCGTTCTCGCTGATGGCCATCGCCGTGCGCGAGCTGTCGGGCGAGATTCACAGCTTCCAGATCATGCTGTTTCGCACGCTGGGATCGCTGGTGATCCTCGCGCCGTTCGCTGTCGTGGCCGGAAGGGGCGTGTGGCGGACCGGGCGGCTGGGCACCCAGTTCTCGCGCAACATCGTCCACTTCGTCGCCCAGCTCGGCTGGATCACCGGGATCGCGCTCCTGCCGCTGGCGGAGGTCTTCGCGATCGAGTTCACCACGCCGATCTGGTCGAGCATGCTGGCCATCTTCCTGCTGGGCGAACGGCTGAACCGGGGCCGCATCGTGGCCCTCGTCCTCGGCTTCATCGGCATAATCGTGATCCTGCGGCCCGGGCTGCACGCCATCGAGCCGGGCGCATTCGCCGTGCTCGGGGCCGCCGTGGGCTTCGCGATCACGCTGACCCTGACAAAAGTCCTGACACGGTCCGACCCGCCGCTGACGATCCTCCTCTATATGTCGGTGATCCAGCTCCCCATGGGGATCGTGCTGGCGGCCTTCGTCTGGACCACGCCCGACCTGCTGCAACTCTTCTGGCTGTTCGTGGTCGGCGCCGCGGGCCTCGCAGCCCATTACTGCACGGCGCGCGCGCTGATGCTTGCCGACCAGACCGTGGTCGTGCCCATCGACTTCATGCGCCTTCCCGTCATCGTCGCGGTCGGCGTGGCGCTCTACAGCGAATCCGTTGAATTGCTCGTCCTCGCCGGTGCGGGCCTGATCTTCGCGGGCAACTACTACTCGATCATCCGGGAAAGCCGGATCAGGGCGGTCACGCAGGACGACAACGCAAAGAATTGATCGGCCCCGCCGGCAAATCTCGTCTAGTCTTCCGGAACCATGTCAGGAAAACGTGCAGGCCCGGCCGGGAAGCGCAGCAGGACAGTTCGCCTGCTCGGTCGGTCTGCGGGATGTCTCATCGTATTCCTGGCGTCCGCAACAGCCGCTGTCGCGGCGGATGCCCCCGACCCCGGGAACGCCGGTTGCCTGGCCGCACCATCCGCATCCTGCCTGTTCGACGTGGCGGTGGATACCGCCCATCGCCTGCCCAACCCTGACATCCGCAACCAGACCCTTCGGCAGATCGTCGATTCGCAGCTTTCGGCAGGTGATCTCGACCGGGCCGAAGCCACCGCGCTGTCCATCGGACCGGGAATCCTCCGTATCTGGGCGATCCGGGCCGTCGCCGTCGCGCGTGCCGGTGCGGACGACCTGGCGGGAGCGGAAGCGACCGCGCACCAGCTCGACGTGCAGGCGGAACTCGAATGGACGTTCGTGGAAATCGCCGCAAAGCTCGCGCACAACGGCCGTATCGACGATGCGCGCCGGCAGGCGGAACGCCTGGCGGAAGCCGGCCTGTTCGAAGTGGTCTCCGGTGAAATCGCACAGGCGCAGGCCAGGGCCGGCAGGCTGGATGACGCGCGGACGTCGATCGCGGCCATGCGGGACACGACGGAGCGTTCGCGCGCGATGCGCGAGCTGGCCCGCGCCGAAGCCCGGAGCGGCGATATCGGGTCCGCCTATGTCACCGCGGAATCCATTCCCGAGAGCGGGTTGCGCGGGGCTGCCTATATCTCGATTGCCGGTGCACTGGCCGAAGTGGGGGATTCTCCCGGCGCGCTGCAGGCGCTCGACCATCTGCCGTTCCCCGGACTGGTCTCCACCGGACAGAGCGTCGTCGCCCGTGCACAGGCCCGGCGGGGGAACTTCGATGTCGCTTTGGCGACGGCGGCCGGGATCACATCCCTGAACGCGAGGTCGCTGGCCTACAGCGTGATCGCGCGGGAACTTGCACTGGCCGGCGATCTCACCCGCGCGCAGGACGTGGCATCGCGCATCGAACACCCCCTGCGCCAGAGCGCGATCTTCAACGAGCTTGCGGGCCACTTTGCGCATTCCGGCGACATCAAGCGCGCCTTCGCCCAGGTGTCCACCATCGCACATCCGGGCATACGCACCTGGGGCTTCGCCGCCGTCTCGATGCGCCTGCAGGCAAACGGCGATCTGCCCGGAGCACAATCCGCCCTCGACCACGCCATGCAGGAAGCCGCCGGCATGAGCCAGGAAGACATCCGCGCCATTTCCTACGCGCGGATCGCCGAGGAGATGGCGCGGCGCTAGTGCACCCTTGCGATGCGGAAGGTCCGCAGCACGCCGTCATGTTCCGTGATCGAGACGTATTCGCCTTCGATCAGGATATGCCGGTCGAGCTTGAACAGCGGCTCGTCCTCGTCCACCGGCTCTTCATCATAGTGGAAGGACCAGCCCCGGCCGCGATGCACCAGGTGGCCATGCTCGTCCTCCTCGCCGTGCCAGAAGCGGCGTACCGTGCACTGCTCCTTCACGTCGCGCCATTCGTCCTGGTCGAGATGTCCGTCGTCTGTCAGGGGCGCGCTGAACTCATAGCCCCGCTCGGGACTGCCGTTGGGGAAATCATGATCTCGGGCGAGTTCAAGACGAATGTTGCGCAGGGCCATGGTGGTCCTCCCGTTGGGTTAGGGTAACGTTACGGGACAGACTACTGCCGGTGCGGTCCGGCCATGTTGACGCAGGTCAAGCAGGGCGCCGCTACATTGCGGCCGCGGCGTCCCGGACAGCCTTGACATCGGGGAAATGCACGGCATGGGCGTCGGGCAACTCGATCAGCCCCTCCTCGCGCAGCGCGGTGAAAGTACGACTGACCGTCTCGATCGTGAGGCCCAGATAGTCCGCGATATCGGTGCGCGACATCGGCAGATGAACGGTCGCTTCCTCGGGGTGATCCTCCGCGTGATCCAGGCGCGTCAGCAGGAAGGACAGGAGCTTCTCCCGTGCTGTCTTGCGGCCCAGCAGCAGCATCTGCTCCTGCGCGGCCGCCAGTTCGTCCCGGCTCATGTCGAGAAGGCGGTCCCGAACGGGCGGGATATCCGCAACCAGCCTTTCCAGGTTGGAAAGGCGCATGCAGCAGAGCTCGACCTTGTTGATCGCCTCGGCTCCATAGGCATAGGCATCATCGGTGACGAGACCGAGGAAATCACCCTCGCGCAGGAAGCCCGTGATCTGGCGACGACCGTCGGGGAGCAGCTTGTAGAGCCGCACCTCGCCCGCGGAGATGTTGTAGACGTAGTCCGCCGTGTCGCCTTCCTCGAAGATGACCTGCCCGGCCGGAATGTCGCGGTGCGACACGATCGCCGCGAGACGATCATTGTCTGCAGTATCGACGGCCGCGCACATGGCCTTGTGCCGGATATCGCACTGGTCGCAACGGCTGTGCGATGCCCCGGATACCTTGTGATTTCGACCTTCATTCATGGCGAACGGCCTTTTCCTCCGACCTCGTGACAAATGTCGGGCCATCACGGCGAAAATTCAATGGCACACACGCGCGACGTTGAGCCACATCAATGTGCCGCATCCGCCGTTCGGGATCATAGCCGGGTCACGGACCGTATGAAAATGGAACCGGCGCATGCGTGGTGCCACAAAATTACAGGCTTTGACCCCTGCCACTGTCGATCAGGCCTTCGCACTGGCGCGTGAGGCCAACAGCGCGCTGAGCCTGGAGGAATGGCGGCGCTTCGCGGAACCGCGCTCCTCCGAGATGCCGTCCCAGATCCGCTCGCCGGGCGTCCTGCTGGTCATGCGTGACGACACCATCCGCGGAATCGCCGCCTTCGAGCAGACCGTGTCGCGCGCCGGTGAACGCGTGCTGTGCGCAAACCGCGTGGTGGTTATGGACCGGGTGCGGCGCCACCGGGTTGCTCATGAAATGCTGCGCGGCCTGTTCGGTATCGCCCAGCGGGATGGCTGTACGCGCATGTGCGCCAGCCTGCCGGCATCGAGCGGATGGCTCATCAAGTACTGGGCCGACCCCGAAGGCGCGATCCTGCGCATACCGGTCGATTGCAGCCTGGTTGCCGAGACCGAGTTCTGTGACCCGCCCGTGAACAACGTGATCCATGTGCAGTTTCCCGCGCGCTAGACGGACAGCAGCCCCGCAAAGGCCGCGATCTGGAACACCACCAGAGCGGCGCATGTCACCGCGCCCAGCACCGGCACCCAGACGGGCACCTCGAACGCGGGCGGCGGCGCTTCGCGCCAGCGCCGCTTGACGATCACCAGTGACATATTGACCAGGGCGAACACGATGAGGATCGCGACCGAGGCCAGCCGTGCCAGCGTTTCCAGCTGCAGGGCCAGTGCACCGATACAGATAACGACGCCCACAAGAAGCGTGGCCCGCACCGGCGTCTGCAGTCGGGGGTGGACAGCCCCTAGGGCTGCGGGAAGGTCGCCCTGCTCGGCCAGCCCATACAGCACGCGCGCGCCCATGATGATCTGGATCAGCGCCCCGTTCACGATCGCGAGAATGCCGATGACGACAACCGGCAGGGACGACCCGCCGGTCGCAGCTGCATAGATATCGGCCAGCGGCGCGGCACTGTCCGCAATACCCGCCGATGATCGCGACAGAAGCCCCACCAGGGACACGGCGATATACAGCGCGGTGGTGATGGCCAGCGTGACGATAATCGCGCGCGGCATGGTCCGCTCCACGTCGCGGGTTTCCTCGGCAACGTTGACCATGTCCTCGAAGCCGATAAAGGCAAAGAAGGCGAGTACGGCGCCTGAACCGATCAGCAGGACCTGACCGGGCTCGAATGCCACCGCGAGATTCCGCGCCCAGGGACCGACGTTATCGAAGGCGTCCCGCGCCACCCAGATGACCAGCAGCAGCCCGCCCACCTCGAGAATGGTGAAGACGGAGGCCACGGTCACGGCCTCGCGGATGCCCCAGACGGCGATCAGACACAACAGAGCGGTCACCGGCACGATCAGCACATAATCCGGCACGTCCACAAGGACGCGCGCATACCCGGCAAAACCCTGAACGATGGCCGCGGACGACACGGTGCCGCTGAACACAACCGTCAGGCCCACTGCGAGCGCGAGGCCTGCCGACCCCATCGCATTACGGACATAAAGCGCTTCGCCCGCCGCGCGCGGCATACGGACCGACAGTTCCGCAAAGCTCAGGGCCGTGAGACCCGCGAGGACCGCGGAGGCGACGAAACTCAACGGCGCGAGGGCGCCCGCCACCGAGATGACGGTCCCCGTCAGGACGTAGATACCCGCGCCCACCGTGACTCCGACGCCATACAGCACCAGCAGCGGCAGGGTCAACGACCGGCGCAGGCGAACCGGCGTACCGGAGGTATCTTCCCCACTCATGCCGGCTCTCCTGTGTGACGATTCTGGGTCAGGACCTCAGTGAGACAACAACGTCGGCGCTGTCATGTGCCGTAGTACATCCCGCGTGGCTCCGCCGAACGCCATCTCGCGCACCCGCGAATGGCCATAGGCCCCCATGACAATCATGTCGCAGCCTTCGTCGGTGACCGCGTTGAGAATGGCGCCGCCGATTGACACCTCACCCACCGTCACATGCTTGATGTCGGCATTGACACCGTGACGCGCCAGATAGGCACCCACTCCGATATCCTCTGCGTCGTTGCCGGACCCGCCACGCAACACGACCACCTTGCCGGCTTTCTGCAGCAATGGCATGGCATCACGGACCGCGCGCGCGCACTCGCGGCGCGGCGCCCAGGCCAACAGGATCGTCTTGCCGAAGCTCTCATACGTTCCCATTTCGGGCACCGCGAAGATCGGCGTGCCGAGCATCAGGCAGGCCTCCCCGAGCAGCCAGTCGTGATCGCCGGAGCCGTGCTGCGCCAGCACGAACAGATCGACCACATTGGCCTGTTCCTCCAGCACGCTGAGTACGGTGCGCGCGCCGCCCTGCCATTCGCGGGAATCGACGCCCGCATGCTGGCATGCGGCATCGAAAGTCTCTTGCAACGCCTCGCCGGCCTTTTCCGCATCCGTGTAATACTCGGACACGATATCGTCGGGCAGTGGCACCGCGGCATAGACCGGCACATTGAGCGGCGGCACGAGGTGGACGCCAATCAGGTACGCCCCGTGCTCCGCCGCAAGCTTTACCGCCGCGTCGAGCACGGCGGGGTTGCGCGGATCGTTGTACAGGAAACCTGCACAGATCGTTTTGTAGGACATCGGGCTCTCCGTTCGTTGATCTGTTCCAAGGATCGTACAATTCACACGCGCGAACCTTGATCAGGGTCAATCCATACGTGTGGTCGTCGGCGCTCCGATTAAAGGTTAGCCTTCCTTTCCGGCCGTAAACGTCATGCCGCGCGCCTCGAACTGGGGCACGACATCGTCTCCGAAGGCGGCAAGCTGTTCGGCTGTCGACCGCGGGAAGTCGATATCGGTCATGTCGTGCACGCCGCCGCTGATCACCACCTGCAGGATGCCGTCCTCGTCCCCGATATTGCGGAATGCCCGGCACACGCCCGGCGGCACGGAGATGGTGTCGAACTCGTCCAGCTCGACCCGCTGGCTGCCGTCGTCATTCCAGGTCACCTCGAAGCGCCCGCGCAGCACCGTGAACGTCTCATAGGTCTGCTGGTGTGCGTGGAGCGAGGGCCCCGTACCGGGCGGGCACTTCGCATGGGTCATGGTGATGCCGCCCGCTCCCTGGATGGGCGCACCCTGGTTCACCGGCGTCTCGGCATCGGCAAGGCCGATCACCGAAAGCAGTTCGCGGGAATAGATGACGTCCTTGGCTTCCTGGGGAATGTCGAGGCTTTCGGCCGCGCGCAGCGGCTTGAGTTCGCGGAAACGGGACACGCGGCTGCTCATGTCCTCGGCTGAAATCTCGATGGTACGCATCCTGCCCTCCATGTTCGCTATGGCAGGACTATATCGCAGGCCCGGGCGCGGACCAAAAATTCCGCGTCACGAGCGCAGCGGCGCGCGGCTGACCGCATTGTGCGCACCGACAACCTTCCGCAACGCGTCCATGAAGTGCCGCTGCTCGTCCGGGTCCAGCGGTTCCAGCAGCCTTGCCTGCACGTGCTCGACGTCCGGCAGGATGGCGTCCAGCACTTGCATGCCGCGCGGCGTCAGCCGGATCATTTTGGAACGCCGGTCCCGGTGCAAGACCGTGCGGGTCGCGAGGCCGCGTTCTTCCAGCTTTGCCACGACGACCCCGATGGTGGTCCGGTCCAGCGCGATCAGCCCGCCCAGGGTCGCCTGGTCCACCGGCGCGTTGTCACGCAGCGCAGCCAGGGCGGCGAACTGGAGCGGCGTCAGGTCGTGGTCCCGGCACTCGGCAAGGAACATGGAGACCGCAATCTGCTGCAACCGCCGCAACAGGTGACCCGGCATCTCCTGGACGGCATCGAACACCGCTTCGTCCGCGCGCTCCGATGGCTCCATCGGGTCAGCCCTCCACGCCGGTCAGGCCGGTGGCGCCGTAGAGCCACTCCAGCCGGTCGTAGTAATCCTCGGCCGACATCGAACGCATGATCTCGTCGCGCACCCGTGCGTGCACGCCTTCGGCGTGGAACATCAGTTCACCGATGGCGCGCGAGCCGAGCTGGACGCGCGCCGTGCGCACCACCCGCGCCTCCTGGTAGGCGATGAGCGCCCCATGGATATCGCTGCGGTGGCTGTCGAGCATATGGGACAGGCAGACCGCGTCTTCCATCGCCATGCAGGCACCCTGTGCGTAGTACTGCAGCGTCGGGTGCGCCGCGTCGCCCAGCAGCGCGACATGACCGTCGACCCAGCCGCCGACCGGTTCGCGGTCGCACAGCACCCAGACCTTCCAGTCATCCCCGGTCTCGATCACCCGGCGTATCTTCTCGCTCACATGCATGAACTGGGCGCGCACATCCTCCCGGCTCACGGGCTGTCCGGTCACTGCCTCACGGGCATCATTGTCCTTGGTGATGACCAGGTTGAAATACTTCCAGCCGGACAGCGGGTAGTGGACGATGTGGCACCTGGGCCCGGCCCACAGGGTCGCCGCATTCCAGCGCAGGTCCTCCGGCATCTTGTCCAGCGGGATCACCGACCGGTAAGTGGAATGGCCGGACACGCGCGGGGCGCCGTCGCCGACCACCTGCGCGCGCACATTGGACCGCAGCCCGTCCGCCCCGATCAGGATCGTGCCCTCGACCGTCTCGCCTGAAGCGAGCGACGCACGCACCGCATCGCCGTCCTGGGTGTAGCCGGTCACCTCGGCATTCACCCGCAGGGCGATCTTCGGGTGTTCCTCGCAGCCTTTCAGCAGCACCCCATGCAGGTCGCCGCGATGCACCACGGCATAGGGGTTTCCGAAGCGCTTGCGGAAGGGCTCGTCCAGCGGGATGTGGACGATCTCCTCCCCGCCGACCGCGTCCATCAGGCGCAGCATGTCGACATAGACCGCCTTCTCGCGCGCCCACTGGCCGACGCCGACCGTATCCAGCGCATGGAAGGCGTTGGGGCCGAGCTGGACGCCGGCGCCGATCTCGCCGAACTTCGATGCCCGCTCCATCACGGTGACATCGAAACCCTTGGCCGCGAGGCCCAGCGCGGCCGTCAGTCCGCCGATCCCGCCGCCGGCGATGAGTATGGAATTACCGGACATGTCCCGTCCCTAATATTCAGTATTATGATCATAGTACTGATTATAAGTCCGGAAGCAAGTTTCCGGACATGCCGCCAGGGTTCCAAAGTGTCCAAACTGAAGGAGAGACTGGAGCGGGTAGCGGGAATCGAACCCGCACGTCCAGCTTGGGAAGCTGGCAGGCTACCACTACATCATACCCGCGCTGGCGTGAGTTATAGCGCAGTCCTCACGGTGCGCAACTAGGCGAAATATCACCTGTTCCGGCGCAGCGAAACAGCCCGGCCGCGCCTCTGGACATTTGTGCCGCCATGCTGCCAAATCGCGTCACGGCAGCCGCCGAAAGCAACGAGAACATGTACACGCAGAAAACCCGGAACATTTCTGTCACCGTCACCCCGATCTATCTCGAAGATCAGTCGGAGCCCGACGAGAACCACTATGTATGGGCCTATCAGGTGAAGATCGAGAACGACAGCCTGGAGACCGTCCAGCTTCGCTCGCGCTACTGGCGCATCACCGACGCGAACGGACTGGTGCAGGAGGTCCGCGGCGCGGGCGTGGTCGGCGAGCAGCCAATCCTGGAGCCGGGCGATTCCTTCGAATACACCAGCGGCACGCCGCTGAACGCGCCCTCGGGCATCATGGTCGGCTCCTATGAGATGCAGACCGACCATGGCGACCTGATCGAGGTCGATATTCCGGCTTTCTCGCTCGACAGCCCGCACCAGGTGGTGCGGCCGAACTAGATTCGGCCTGCGGACTGATCCAAGTTAGTCTGTCATCGCGTAGAACCATCAGACGCAACCGCCGCGCCTGCGTGGCCGGAGGATGAACATGGCAGAAGACGACAACCGCAACATCATTGCCCCCGACCGGGCCGAGGCCGAAGAGGCCGTCCGAACCCTGCTGCGCTGGGCCGGCGACGACCCGACCCGCGAGGGGCTGATCGACACGCCTGCCCGCGTCGCGCGCGCCTTCGAGGAATTCTTCGCCGGGTACCGCGAGGACCCGCTTGAGTACCTCGAGCGCACCTTTGAGGAGGTCGAGGGTTATGACGAGATGGTGGTCCTGCGCGACATCCGCATGGAATCCTACTGCGAACACCATCTGGCGCCGATTCTCGGCAAGGTCCATATCGGCTACCTCCCCAATCATCGTGTGGTCGGGATCAGCAAGCTTGCGCGGGTGGCCGAAGCCTATGCAAAACGCCTGCAGATCCAGGAAAAGCTGACGGCCCAGATCGCCAACTGCATCGGTGAAGTGTTGCAGCCAAAGGGCGTCGCCGTCGTCATCGAGGCCGAGCACCAGTGCATGACGACCCGCGGTGTGCACAAGCCGGGCGTGACCATGACCACCAGCCGGATGCTCGGGGCGTTCCGTGAAAGCTCGGACACGCGCCGCGAGTTCCTGACCTTAATCGGCAAGGGGTCTGCCGGCAACGCCGCCTAGCACAATTCGAGCCGTTTGTGGCGCTGGACACCACAAGCGTTTTCGCCAATCATCCGCGCACCATGGCCCCATCCGTCAGGGAATAGCGGGCGCGGCATCTGCCGCGCGATTGCACTTTGCTCGATTTTCGACCGATCCTTTTCATACTCGGCGTCCTGCTGACGACCCTCGCCATTGCCATGGTGCTGCCGGCTTTGGTCGATGCGGCCTCGGGCAACCAGGACTGGCAGGTGTTCGGCGCGTCGGCCGGGTTGACGCTGTTCATCGGCGTGTCGCTGATCCTGACCATGCGCGGCGGCGACATGAAGGTCGGCATCCGCGAGGCCTTCGTACTGACCACGGCAAGCTGGCTGTGCCTGACCGTTTTTGCCGCCCTGCCCTTTGTCTTCGCCGGGCTCAACCTCAGCTACACCGACGCCTTCTTCGAGGCGATGTCCGGCATCACCACCACCGGTTCCACGGTGATCATCGGGCTGGACGCAGCGCCGCCGGGCATCCTCTTGTGGCGCGCGCTGCTCCAGTGGCTGGGCGGTATTGGTATCATCGTTACCGCCATCGCCGTGCTGCCGATGCTGCAGGTCGGTGGCATGCAGATATTCCGGCTTGAAAGCTCGGACACCTCAGAGAAGGTCCTACCTCGCGCAGCCCAGACCTCGACGGCGATAGGCTCAATCTACCTGGCGTTCACCCTGATCTGTGCGCTGGGCTACTGGGCTGCGGGCATGTCGGGCTTCGACGCGGTCGCGCATGCGATGACAACCATCGCGACCGGCGGTTTCTCGACCTCCGATGCAAGCATCGGCGTCTTCGACAACACTGCCATCGACGTGATCGCGATCGTCTTCATGATCACCGGCTCACTGCCCTTCGTGCTCTATCTGCAGGCCATGCGCGGCCGCCCCACCAGCCTGTGGCGCGATTCCCAAGTACGCTGGTTCCTGATGATCCTGACAAGCGTGGTCGTCATCATCACAACATCGCTGCTGCTCTCTCACGAACTGGGCGTGGTGACGTCGCTGCGCAACGCCACCTTCAACATCGTCTCGATCATGACCGGCACCGGCTACGCGACCGCCGCCTTCGACACATGGGGCACCTTCCCCATGATCATCTTCTTCGTGATCATGTTCATCGGCGGCTGCGCGGGGTCCACCACCTGCGGCATCAAGATCTTCCGGTTCCAGGTGCTCTATGCGATCGCCACGATACAGATCAAACGCCTGCTCCAGCCGCACGGCGTGTTTATCCCGCACTACAACCGCAACCCGGTGACCGAGGACATCGCACTGTCCGTGCTGGGCTTCATGTTTTTCTACATTCTGGTCTTCATCCTTTTGGCGCTCGGCCTCAGCGCCATGGGCCTCGATTTCCTGACCAGCATGTCCGGGGCGGCAACCGCGATCTCCAATGTCGGCCCCGGTCTAGGCCCGACCATCGGCCCGGTTGGCACCTTCGCTGACCTGCCCGACGCGGCGAAATGGATGCTCTCGGCCGGCATGCTCCTGGGAAGGCTTGAACTGTTCACCGTTCTCGTCATCCTGACGCCGGCATTCTGGAGAAACTGACGATGTCCGTGCGGGTCAACGCAACGAACGAACTGCTGGCACAGTTGATCGCCTTCGACACGACCTCGCATTTGTCCAATCTCTCCCTGATCGAGTTCGCGGAGGAGTATCTGGACCGCCACGGTGTTCCGTACCGGCGCACCACCAACGACGACGCGACCAAGTCGAACCTGCTGGCGACCATCGGCCCGGATATAGAGGGCGGTGTCGTGCTGTCCGGCCATACCGACGTGGTCCCGGTGGCGGGCCAGGACTGGTCGAGCGACCC
This sequence comes from Alphaproteobacteria bacterium, assembly GCA_038117045.1. Lineage (GTDB taxonomy): Bacteria > Pseudomonadota > Alphaproteobacteria > UBA6615 > UBA6615 > JABJAG01. Next base: position 17,541 of record JAYOFE010000020.1, read on the forward strand.
GTTCACCATGGACACCCGGACAGTGGATGGCGCGACCCGTCATTTCGGGCGCGGCACAGCAGACATGAAGGGCTTCATCGCCAACGTGCTCGCGCGCGTGCCGGACTTCACCGCCGCCAACCTCAAGACGCCAATCCATATCGCCCTGTCCTATGACGAGGAGATCGGCTGCCGGGGTGTGGGCCGCATGATCGCGGAGCTCGGCGGTGCTGTGCCGATGCCTGCCATCGCCATTGTCGGCGAGCCGACCAGCATGCAGATCGTCACAGGGCACAAGGGCATTCGCGGCTTCGAGTTCTCCTTCAAGGGCATCGCCGCCCACTCCAGCGCACCGCATCTGGGCGTGAACGCCATCGGGCATGCGGCGACCTTCATCGAGTTCCTGAAGACGCTGGCCGCGGAGCAGCGCGCGGCACCGGTCGACGGCAGCGCGTTCGAGCCGCCCTGGGCGACGTTCAACGTCGGCCTCATACATGGCGGAGAAGCGCTGAACATTATCGCCGAAAAATGCATCGTGGAGTGGGAGTTCCGCCCCATGCCCGAGACGGATGCCGATGCCATCGAGGCCCGTGCGCGCCGCTTTATCGATGAGCAACTGCGGCCGGCCATGAAGGCTGAGAACCCGCATGCGGATGTAACCATCCAGCCGCTGGCCGCCGTCCCGGCCATGAACCCGGACCCGGACTCCCCGGCCGAACGGCTCGTGCGGCACCTGACCGGGGCCAACAAGACCATGACGGTCGCCTACACGGCCGAGGCCAGCCAGTACCAGGCGCACGGCATCCCCACAGTACTTTGCGGGCCGGGCGACATTGCCCAGGCGCACCAGCCGGATGAATGGATCGCGCAGAGTGAACTGGATGCGTGCGATGCCTTCCTCGACCGGCTCCTCAACTGGGCCGCATCGGGCAACCCGGTTCCCTGAACGGGCCGCGCATCAGGGAACCAAGAAGCGCTGTAGGAAATTTCGGACCGCCGCGTCGAGTTCCTTGTCCAAGTCGTGGATCATCGCATCGGTGATCTCGAACCAGATCTTGTCGCGGTCGTTGAGGGAAATATTCTCTGCGACCGTGCGGCTGCGTGAGACTTCCGCCTTCACCTCGCCGCGTCCACCGCGCCCGTCAGAAATGTTGATCCGTGCGGCCAGGTGTCCGTCATACCGCTCGGACTGGTCGTCGGTGACCACGCCGCGCAGGCCGGTCGTGCGCTTGAGTGGCACCTCGATGACCGATGCGTCCGTGATGGTGAACACGATCTCGCCCGCCGATCCCACCGGCGACAGCCGGTCGGTTGCCCATTCGCGCGCGGCGACCGCAGGCGGCACCGGCATGCCTGCCGCAACATCCCGCGCACCCGGTGCAGGTGAATATGCCTCGACAATGTCGAGACGTGCCGCATTCAGGCGGCACGCCGGCAGGTGTTTGAAGGTGATCTGGGGAAAGCGCGGTGCCGGCGGCGGAGTGGTGCAGGCAGCGAGCGCGGTGGCAGAAAGTCCCAGAAGGACGCCGCGTCGGTCGAGTTCGAACGGCATGTTGTTTCCCTGACGTTGCAAGTTCGGTCTGTTGACCGGCGTCAGTCTAGCGGTGATTCGGGCGAATCCGTGGCATCGTCTCGCATGCCGATTTCGTCCGGGGTGAAGTTGTAGGTCTCGTTACAGAACTCGCACGTGACCTTCAGCCAGCCGTCTTCCGCAAGATCATCCAGGTCTTCCCGGGGAAGCTGGACGAGCACGTTGTAGACGCGATCGGCAGAGCAGCGGCAGCCGCGCGCAACGGGGCGCGGCGGCGTCACCCGAACGCCCTCTTCATGGAACAGGCGGAACAGGTAGCGCTCCGCCGACAGCGCGGGATCGAGGATTTCCGCGTCAGTGCCCGTCGCCATCAGCATCATCACTCGGCGCCAGGTGTCCTCGCTGTCATCGGAGGACAAGAGGGGCCGGTTGGGATCGTCGGCGATTCGCTGGATCATCATCGCGCCGGCCCGCCACGGGGCGCCGGCCTCATCGCCCGTGCGCCCGGCCGACAGCATAATCGCCGCGTCCATCTGCTGCGACTGGCGGAAATAATGCTGGGCGCACTCCGCCAGCGTGTCACCGACCAGCTCCACCATGCCCTGATAGCGGTCGGTGTGCGGCCCCTGGTCGACCGTCAGCGCAAGGTAGCCCTTGCCCAGCAGCGCACGCACGCCGGTGCGGCCCGCGACCTTCTCGTCGTCATACTTGGCGTAGCCGCGGACCACGTAGCGTTCGCCGCCGTCATGCGTCTCGATGTCTGCCAGCAGCAGGGACACCGGCCCATCGCCCTGGATCTGAAAGGTGAATATGCCGTCGAACTTGAGTGCACCGGCCAGCGTAGCGCAGAGCGCGATCGCCTCACCCAGCAGGCGCGCAACCGGCTCAGGGTAGTCGTGGCGGCCCAGCACATCGTCCACCACGGGGCCCAGACGTGCCAGACGTCCCGTCAGCCGCGCCTCTCCGGTGCCGCCGGATTCAAGCTGGAAGGGCTGGATCAGATCGTCGGTCGGACGATCCGCGCCTCCGCGATCGGGAACCGGGCCTGAATCAGGCAAGCCCGCCCTCCCCCTTGAGGCACCAAAGGAGAATTGCCTTCTGGGCGTGCAGGCGATTGCCGCCCTCGGTCCAGATCACCGACTGCGGGCCGTCGACAACGTCTTCCGTCGCCTCGTCACCGCGATAGACCGGCAGGCAATGCATGAAGACGGCGTCGTCATTCGCGCACGCCATCAGGTCCGCATCGACGCGGAACGGCTCCAGCAGCCTGCGCCGCCTGTCGGCATCCTTGTCACCCATCGAGACCCAGGTGTCAGTCACCACGCAGTTGGCTCCTGCCGCTGCCGAGCGCGGATCGTCACCGACGGAGATTTTTCCGCCATGGGCCGCGGCCCATTCGAGGATTTCGGCCGGGGGGCGCAGTTCGGCCGGCGAGGCGATCCGGAACTCGAAGCCGAAATGGACGGCCGCGTGTATCCAGGAATTGGCGACGTTGTTGGCGTCCCCGCTCCACGCGACGACCTTGCCTTCGATCGGGCCGGACACTTCCTCGAAGGTCATGACATCGGCCATGATCTGGCAGGGATGCGAGGCGTCGGTCAGTCCGTTGATCACGGGTACGCTCGCCGCACCGGCCATCTCATCAAGATTCTCCTCACTTGAGGTCCGAAACATGATGACGTCGACATACTGCGAGAGGATACGTGCCGTATCGGCGATGGTCTCTCCGCGCCCGAGCTGGGAGCCGTCCGGCTCGAGCAGCGACACGTTGCCGCCGAGCGACTGCATGGCCACATCGAAGGAAATGCGCGTGCGGGTGCTCGGCTTCTCGAACACCATCGCAAGGGTCATGCCCTTGAGCGCATCCTCGTTGCCGCCGTCGCGCTTCATGCGCGCGGCGGCGTTCAGGATCGCGCGCAGCGTTGCGGTATCGATCCTGTCCAGGTCCAGAAAGTGACGAAGCTCAGCCATTTTCCCCGGCGGCCAACTTCGCGCACCCCTTGTCGAGTGCGGCAAGTGCCTCACCGATCTCGGTGTCGCCGATGGTCAGCGGAGGCAGAAGACGCAGCACGTTCTCGCCCGCCACCACGGTCAGGAGGTCATTCTCCCGCGCCGCCTCGCTCAGCTTCGCGTTGGTGTGTGGCGCCTTGACCACGATACCGACCATCAGGCCGCGCCCGCGCACGCCGGACAGGACCGTGTCGTACTTCTCGACAAGCTCGCCGATACCGGCACGCAGCTTGTCGCCCGCCGCGCAGACATGATCGAGGAATCCATCCTCGGTAAGCACGTCGAGGGTTGCGTTGGCTGCGGCCATCGCCAGCGGGTTGCCACCGAAGGTACTGCCGTGGCTACCCGCGGTCATGGTCTTGGCAACAGCGTCCGTCGCCAGGATCGCGCCGCAGGGAAAACCTCCCGCAATGCCTTTTGCACAACCCATGATGTCCGGGGTCACGCCCGCCCACTCATGGGCGAACAACTTGCCCGTGCGCCCGAAACCGGTCTGCACCTCGTCGAACACCAAAAGCAGGCCGTACTCGTCCGCGGCCGCGCGCAGGTCGCGCAGGTAGCCATCGTCCAGCGGGCGCAGCCCGCCCTCACCCTGCACCGGCTCGACGACGATCGAGGCCGTCTCCGGCGTGATCGCATCGCGTAGCGCGTTCATGTTCTCGACCGGCACCATGTCGAATCCATCAGCGGGATGGCCGAAACCGTCCATGTGCTTGGGATTCTTCGAGGCCGCGAGCATCGCCATGGTCCGGCCGTGGAACGAGTGCTCCAGCGTGATAGACCGCCACTTCTCCGGATGCCCGTTGACCGCGTGGTACCGGCGCGACGCCTTGACCGAGCCTTCCATGGCCTCGGTGCCGGAATTGCAGAAGAACACCGCATCGGCAAACGACAGCGCACACAGGCGCTCCGCCATACGCACCTGCCCGGAAATTTGGTAGAGGTTCGAGACGTGCCAGAGCTTCGCCGCCTGTTCCTGCAGCGCTTCCACCAGATGTGGGTGGCTGTGGCCCAGCGAATTCACCGCGATCCCGGCCGCAAAGTCCAGGAAACGTCGCCCGTTGGTGTCATAGAGATAGGCACCTTCACCCCTCTCGAACGCAACGGTGGGGTGGCCATAAGTCGGCATCACCGCATTCATGTTTCCGGCCTCCGGTTCAAAATATATCGCGCCCGATGTGCGGGCGCGAAAAGGCGGTGAATATTCAGAAAGATGCAAGTGAAGTCAACGGCGTAGCCGTGTCAGCTTTTGAACCGGTATCCGATGGCAAAAAGCCGGTACGCCCCGATCCACAAAACGGCAACCACGCCGAGCGATACGGCCGCCGCAAGATACAGGTCCGCTTCACCGTAACCGGTCAATCCGTACCGGATACCGTCCACCACATAGAAGACCGGATTGAGGTGGGCGATGGCGCGCGCATCCTCCGAAAGTTCGCCCAGGGAAAAGAACACGCCGGACAGGAACACGAAGGGCATGAAGATGAAGGTCTGGACCGAGATGATGTAGTCCCACTTGCGCGACCAGAGCCCGGAAATCTGGCTGAACAGCCCGACCATCAGGCTGCCCACAGAGATGAAAAACAGAAGCGAGAGAGGCGCGTGGGGCAGGCCGCTCCCAAACACGAGCAGCGCCGCCCACACGACCGCCGCGACGACCAGGCTTCCGGCAACAGTCGCCGCCGCATAGCCCAGCACGATCTCGCCGGGCGTGAGGGGTAGCATGGACAGGTCGGCGAAGATCCCCTCGGTCTTGTCGTAGACGATGGAGAAGGAGCTGGACTCGAACGCCCGCTCCAGCGCCACTACGGCAACCAGTCCCGGCACGAGGAATTCCAGAAACGGCATGCCCGCCATCATTGCGTCGGGCCGGTCGATCGCCAGTCCGAACACGCTGGCGAACAGCAGTGCGCGGATGGCCGGCGCAGCGAGCGTGATCTTCCAGATCTTGAAGCCGCGCTGCATCTCGCGCAGGAAGAAGGTCGCCAGACCGCGCCAGTTGACTGCACCGAAGCGCCGCGCGGAAGGCGCACCGCCAAGCACCGGTTCGTGCGGAACGCGCGCGTTCACGACTTCAGCTTGTAGCCGGTGACCAGCATCCGGTGGACGATCAGGAACAGCACGACATCGATCCCGGCCAGCACCAGCATGCCCAGCCAGATCGGGGAATCGGCCTGCCCGATGAAACCGTAGCGGAAGCCGTCGATCGCATAGAAGAACGGGTTCAGGTGCGCGATCGTCTGCCACAGCTCGGGTAGCCGGCCGATCGAATAGAAGGTACCGGACAGGAAAGACAGGGGCACGATCACAAAATTTGTGATTGCCGCCATATGGTCAAACTTCTCGGCCCAGATGCCACCGATCATGCCGAGCAGGCAGAGCATCGCGGAGGCGGCAATCCCGAAATAGAGGATCGCGCCGACATCGTGAAACGGGAACCCTGCGACCACCGTCATCACGATCGTCGTCACGCTGCCGACCAGAATGCCCCGGGTCACCCCGCCGCCGAGGTATCCGCAGATCAGTTCCAGAGGGCTCATCGGCGGCATCAGCACATCGACAATATTGCCCTGCACCTTGGCAACCATGATCGAGGACGAGCAGTTCTGGAATGAGTTCTGGAGGATGGCCATCATGATCAACCCGGGCGCCAGGAAGACGACGAACGGCACGTCGGACACGACGCGAACCCGGTCATGCAGGGCAATCGAGAAAATCGTGTAGAACAGGAGGGTCGTGATGATCGGTGCGCAGATCGTCTGGGTGAACACCTTCAGGAACCGTTTGACTTCCCGTTGATACAGCGTCCACACACCCCGCCAGTTGACCAGCCCGAACCGCCGCACGCTCGGCGGGGTGGCAAGGCGTGCGGCCCCGTCGGCGGCCGCCTTCTCATTCATCCCTGTGTCCATGGCGGGGAACTTAGGCGCCCCCTCTCTATGCGGCAAGCGGGGTGGTGATGACCAGTGACACGAAGAAGCTCGCACGGCGCAAGCCTCGCCCGGCCACCGAGGAGCGGCTGCGCAAGGCCGCACTCCACTATATCGACCGCTATGCCACCGCAGCCGGGAACCTTCACGAGGTGCTCATGCGGCGCGTGACCCGCTCGGCGCGCCTGCATGGAACCGACGTGGAAGAAGGCCGCGTATGGGCCGAAGCAATCGTGCGCGAACTGGTCGAACGCGGGCTGGTGGATGACCGCAGCTATGCCGAGACACGCGCGCGCAGCCTTCACCGGTCCGGTGCCTCGAAGCGCAAGATCGCGATGGCACTTAAAACCAAGGGCGTGAGCGCGGACGACATCGAATACGCGCTGGCGGAACTGGACGACGCGCACCGCAACACCGAACTGGCCGCCGCGCGCAACTACGCCCGGCGACGGCGCTTCGGGCCTTGGCGCGACGCGGACGCGCGCGCCGAGCGGCGCGACCGTGACCTGGCGGCGATGGCGCGCGCCGGCTTCGGATATACGGTCTCACAGAAGGTGATCGACGCGCCCGACCTGGACGCGCTGGAGCGCCTGGTGACCGGTTACGACGACTGAGACGCCCCGCCCCCCGGTGCACCGTCCGATTTCGCGCCATCCGCAGGCGGCGTGAATGTCTCGGGTTCGTCTCCGGGATAGGCTTCCACATAGACCGAGCGGCTGGGGAAGGCGAATCCGGTACCCGCACCTTCCACGATCTCCTTGATCCTGTAGGCAAGCGCCTCCTTCACCTTCAGCCACTCCCCCCACACCGTGGTCTTGGTGAAGCAATAGACCATGATGTCGATACTGCTGTCGTTGAAGCTGTCGATACGTACGAAGGTCGCCACGTCGTCGGGGCTGGCGAAGTCTTCCGTCTCCAGAATGTACTTCTCGATACCGTCGCGGATCTCGCGAAGCTGGTCGGCGGTCGTGTTGTAGAGCACGCCGATCTTCCAGTAGATGCGCCGGTGCGACATGCGGGAGAAGTTGATCACCGCCGTGTCGGCCAGCTTGGCATTTGGCACCTGCACAATGGCCTTGTCGAATTGCTGGACCATGGTCGAGCGGAAACCGATGCTCTGGACCGTCCCCTCGACCACACCATCCACCTTGATCCACTCGCCCGGCTCGAAGCGCTTCTCCGCAAGGATCAGCACCCCTGAGAGCAGGTTCTTGAAAAGATCCTGGGCGGCCAGCGCGGCGGCCAGCCCGAACAGGCCGAGGCCGGCGACCAGCGGGCCGATTTCGATCCCCCAGAGTTGCAGCACCGCCGCGGCGCCGACGATGGCGATCAGGATCTTCAGTGACTTCTGGATCCAGTCCAGCATCGTGGCCGAAAGGATGTCACGCAGCTTGCCGAAGGCATCCGTCAGGGGCTCGACAAGTGTGACCAGGCCCCAGAACAGGGTGAACACGATGAGCGAGCGGATAAACCGGAGCGCAAAGGATTCCGCATTACCCTGAAGTTCGAGAATGGCCGATGCCAGGAAGATGCCGAATACGACCGGGATAAAGCGCAGCGGGCCGGACAGGGCTCCGACCATGTGATCGTCCAGGACGTTGCGGGTGCGCTTCGCAAGCCGCTTGAGCCAGCCGATGACAAACCGCGCAAAGAGACCGCGCACGACCAGCGAGATCGCAAACACCAAGATCGCCAGCACGATGCGGCCAAAACTGGTGCCGAATGCCGTGTCGTCGAGCGATGTCTCAATGATCGACCAGAAGTCGGCGAACGGCGCCCACAACTCGTTCAGGTATTCCATAGGTGCCTTCGGGGCATGGGATCAAATTCGCCGCAACGCTAAGGCGCAGCGGGCAAATGTCAAACCGTGCGGGCCGCTATGCGCCCGTCTAGCGGTGAATCCGGATGACAATGCGGCGGTTTTTCGCCTGATTTTCCGGGATCGGCGCACCGGCGGCATCCCGGTTGGCCACCTTGGGGCGTGTGTCGGCAAAGGCGACCGCGCGCATCCGGCGCACAGGGATGTTCCGTTCGGAGAACAGCCTTACGACATTCGTTGCGCGCGCAGCCGACAGTTCCCAGTTGGTCGCGAACGCGCTGCCCGACACCGGGCTGTCGTCGGTATGTCCCTCCACAGCGATTTGGAACTTGCTGTACTGGGGCGTCTCGAGCGTCTGGGCGATGCTGTCGAGGATGGATCGCGATTCGGTCCTGATTGAGGACGAACCGGGCTCGTAGAACGCGTTGGCGGCAAGTTCCAGCGCGATCCCGCGTTCATAGATGTTGATCTTGACCGCGTCCGCAACACCGAGCGAATCCACCAGCGTATCGAGTTCGGCGCGAAGCTGTGCCGCCGGTCGGGCGACCGAGCGCTGGCCAAGATCGCGCGCAATGCCCGCCTTCACCTCCTCGAAGGACATCATGTCGATCTTCGAGAAGCCCATGAGCAGCACGAAGAAGGCCAGCAGCAACGTGATCGCATCGGCATAGGTGACAAGCCACGCGTCGGTGTCGTCTTCCGCACCCTTGCTTGGAGGCCGGTAGAAGGATTTGTTTTGTGGTGCCATCGCCGTCAGGCCGCGCGCGCAGCCGCGCCCTTGGCCGGTGCAGTGCTTTCGGCCGGGCGCTTGAGCTGGCGGTCGATGTCATAGCGGATCGTCGGATCCAGATAGCTGTTCATATGGTCCTGGATGTGCCGCGGGCTGGCTTCATCGGCCAGCATCGAGAGACCCTCGACGATCATGTAGTTGCGGAACCGGAAGATTTCCTCCCGCTGCTGGAGCTTCGCGGCGGCCGGTGCAAACACCAGGCGCGACAGCATCACCCCGTAGAGCGTGGTCACAAGCGCCACTGCAAGACCCCCGCCGATCTCACTGGGATCATCGCCCATGTTGTCGAGCATGATGATCAAGCCAATCAGGGTGCCCACCATGCCCAAGGCCGGCGCGGCGACGGCCATGCTGCGCAAGACCTGCGCGCTGACGAGATTCCGTTCGAAGGTGGATTCGATCACGTTGCCCAGGATCGACTGGATTTTGTCGCCCTTGTAGCCGGTGGTGATGAGTTCCACGCCGAAACGCAGGAAGCCGCCGTCCCAGCCGGGTGTCTTCTTGGCTTCGGCGTCGAGGCTGACGATCCCTTCCTTCTGCACCAGATAGGCCCAGCGGATCACGCGGCCGACTTCGGTATTCAGGTGGGCGCGGCCCCGGCGGTCAATCTTGAACGCCTGCAGGATGCCCCGCAGGCCCCCAAGGACATAGGTGTATTCGTAACTGATGAAGGTGGACGCCAGAGTGCCACCGAGAACGAGGATGATCGCCGCCCCGCTCATGAACACGAGATAGTTGTTCGTGCTGAGGGCGATCGCGGCAATGAAGAGGCCGAATCCCACAAGGACAGCAACGAGTGTGTTCAGCGACATTCTTCGCTCCCGGGATTGGCCGGGAACAAAACACCCGGCGCACCCCGTAACAGTAGAACCCGCAGTTTGAAAAACGGTTAACGGCCCGGTCACCAAAAATGGCGCCGCCCGGGCACCAGAATCAGCCAGGGATGCCGCCTTTCCGGCGTTCGCGGCCCAGCGCGTATGCTGCGAGGAACGCCGTGGCGGCGATATAGACAATGAAGCCAGCGACGATGGTATCGATCCGCACACCGCCATCGAGCAGCCAGCCGACGCTCGCGGGCGCTGCAGCCGCACCGAACACCATGGCGGCGATGGCCATAGCGCGAATCCCGCCCAGATGGGCGAGCCCGTATCGCTCGGCCAGCATCGACGACATGATCGGCTGGAGCATGCCGATGGAAATCCCCAACAGCCCCAGATAAACGAAGGGCACGACAGGGCTGTGCGAGGTGAGAATGGCCACCATCGCGGCGGCAAGTGGTATCGCCGCCGACGGTGCGAGCGTCGTCGCGCCGAAGCGGTCGATCAACGGCCCCAGGACCAGAGATGTCACCACCTTGAGCAGCGCCAGCACCACAAAGCCGCCCGCCAGGAGTTCCAGCGGCCAGCCGCGAGATTCGGCGATATAGGCCTGATGGAAGAACACTGCGGTCGCCATGTAGGGAAAGGCCATCAGCAGTGCCATCAGGGCGTAGAACACCGGATCAGCCAGAACCTGCCGTCGCGTCCAGCCGGTCGGCGCACCTCCGGCTTCGCTATCGCGTTGGAGCCTCGCCAGATAATCCGCGTGCCGGTCGGTCTGACCCTTCAGCAGCACCGGCAGCAATACAAGCGAGACAAGGGCCGCGGCCGTCGCGGTGACCAGCCAACCCAGGTGCCAGCCGACCAGCGCGATCAGCAACACCGTCACGGCGGGCAGGAAAGCCTCGCCAAAGGCAAGCCCCATCCCTGCAACACTGAGCGCCTTGCCACGGTTAGCGGAGAAGTACCGGGCCATCGAGGTGCTGGAGATATGCACACACAGGCCCTGTCCGCAGAACCGCACGACAAAGATTGCTACAGCGAAGGCTACGACGCCGGGCACGAAGGCGATCGCCGCCATGGCTGAGAACATCGCTGCAAGACAGGCCGCCGTGTAGATGCGCAGTTCCACCCGGTCGATCAGCTTGCCGATCCACACAAGCGCAACCGCCGAGGCAATGCTTGCCCCGGAGAAGACCGTACCGAAGCCGCCATGACTCAGCCCATATTCGGCCCGGATGTCCCCGCCATAGAGCGCGACATAGAAGGTCTGCCCGAAGCTGGACAGGAAGGTCAGGAACACGCCGAACCCGACAAAGCGCCAGTTCTCGCGCAGGAACAGGAGATAGTTCATCAGGGCTTCCGAAAGACGGGCCGCGGGAATAGCACGAGTCGCCGCGCGGCTACCGTGCTGCTATAAGGCCGCGGCGATTTTTCACGCAAGCGGGGATGAGATCACATGAGCAAGAAAATCGGCGTCGTCGGCCTGGGCATTATGGGCTCGGCCATTTCCGGCAACTTCCTGAAGGCCGGCTACACCGTATGCGGCTTCGACGTGAGCAAGGCGCAGCTCGATGCGTTTGTCGCCAATGGCGGTGTGCCGCTCGGCTCACCCGGCGAAGTCGCGGCGCAGTCCGACATCGTGCTCACCCTGCTGCCCAGCATTGCCGCGCTGGACGCGGTCTGCACGGCCGATGACGGGATCGGCACCGCGGGCAACACCGATGTCATCGTGATGGAGTGCTCGACGCTGCCGATTGAGGACAAGCAGCGCAACCATGACGCGCTCGCGGCAAAGGGCGTGACCATGCTCGACACGCCGCTGTCGGGAACCGGCGGACAGGCGCGCGTGAAGGACCTCGTTGTCTACCTCAGTGGTGACGAGGGCGCGGCGAACACCTGCAGCGAGATCATCGACGGATTTGCGCGCGGCCACTACTACGTCGGCCCGTTCGGCAACGGCTGCAAGATGAAGTACGTCGCCAACCACCTCGTCGCGATCCACAACATCGCCGCGGCCGAAGCCTTCGTGCTCGGCATGAAGGGCGGGCTGGACGCGCAGACCATCTATGACGTCATCGCCGACAGCGCAGGCACGTCGCGGATGTTCGAGGTGCGCGGGCCGATGATGGTTGCTGATGACTACTCCGACGCGACCATGAAGATTTCGACCTGGCAGAAGGATATGGGCATCATTGGTGCCTTCGCGAAGGCGCTCGACTGCCCGACCCCGCTCTTCAACACCAGCGCGGACATCTACACAGCCGGCATGGCCCAGGGACGTGCGAGCGAAGATACGGCAGCGGTCTGCGCCATTCTTGGCGAGGCCGCGCGCCTCAAGCGTTAGGCGCGTATCCAGCGATACGAAAAAGGGCCGGCTCCGTGCCGGCCCTTTGTATTTGCGGCAGTTGTGCGCGCTACATCGGCACGACGATCCACTCGATGTGAAGGTCGACACCCGCATCCCGGATCAGGTTACTGACCGGGCAGCGCTGCTCAACATTCTTCTTCAGCTTCTCGATGCGGTCTACCGGCTCGTTGGTCTTGATGGTCTTCTTCAGCGTGACCTTTTCGAAATAGGGGCGGAAGCCCTCGACCCCGTGCACACCGCGCGGATCGATCTCGGCATCGCAGACATACTCGATATCGCCGTACTCGAAATCGATCAGCCCCGCGACGAGATGGGTGATGACCGCGTCGCAACCGCACAGGCCGCCCATCACGGTCTCGACCGGGGTCGGGCCCTCATTGGTGCCACCGCGCGAGGTCGGCTCATCGGTGACGAGGCCCGGCGTGTCGCGGACCGAGACCACCGTCTTGCTGGAGCCGCCATTGCGCGCCACCACGTTGCGGTAGGTCAGGTTGCGGGTATTGGGATCGATTGTCGGTTCGATCAGATCTGCTTCGGCCATGTGTGTTTCCCCTGCGGATGACCACCCGAACGCGCCGCGGGCGATCTGTGTTATTTGTCGGCTCGATTCTTAACACAAAGCGGGGGTCGCAGATGTCCCGAACCTTCACGGAACTCATGCTGGAAGTTCACGACGGCGTTGCCACCGTCACCTTCAACCGGCCCGAGGCACGCAACCCGCTGGGCGGCGCGATGCGCGAGGAATTCGCCGAGGCCGTCGGCGAACTGGCGGAGATGGCGGGCACGTCCGTCCACGCCGTCATTCTGACGGGCAACGGTCCCGCCTTCTGCGCGGGCGGCGACATCAAGGTCCTGCGGGAGATGACCGAAAAGGGCCGCGACGCCATGCGCGCGCGGATGAAGGAGTCCCACACCATCCTGGAGCGCTGGCTGGACCTCCCCGTCCCCACCATCGCCGCCGTCAACGGCGCGGCGGCGGGCGCCGGGTTCTCGCTGGCCATCGCCTGCGATTTCGTCATCGCCGCCGAGCGGGCCCGCTTCTCCATGTCCTTCGGCAAGATCGGTCTCGTGCCCGACTGGGGTGCGATGTACCTGCTGCCGCGTATTGTCGGCCTGCAGCGCGCCAAGGAACTCGTGCTGACCGCGCGTATGGTGGGCGCGCAGGAAGCCCACGACCTGGACCTCGTACTGGATGTGGTGCCCGACGAAGCCCTGCTCGATCACGCCCGCGAACTGGCCGACCGGTTTCGTCATGCCTCGCCCGAAGCCATCGGACTGGCCAAGCGGATCATGGGCGAAGCGTTCGAAACCGCGCGCACTGTCGCGCTCGACACGGAAGCAGACGCTCAGGCCGACGCCAATGCGGGGGGATATCACCGCGCCGCGCTGGAACGTTTCCTGTCGAAAGAACCGCCGCTGTTCGACTGGGACAAGCCGGCTTGATTCAGAACAAGGTGTGAAGCCGGACCGGCGCTTATGATGACAACCAGCTTCCGGAAAGGAGCCCGCACCGCGTAACCATCCATAGAACCATCTGGCTGGGCGTTATCCTTCTTGCGGCTGTTGCCGCGGTCTATGGCGGGATGTACCTGTCAAGACCGGTGGTCGCGGTCTCGCCGGCGACTTTGGGGCCGGCGGTCCAGGCCGTCTATGCCACCGGGGTCGTCGAGCCGGTCACATGGGCCAAGGTCGCACCACTGGTGCGGGGCCGGATTGTCGAGCTTTGTGCCTGCGAGGACGACGAGGTCGCGCGCGATCACGTGCTGGCCCGCCTCGACGACACGGAAGCGCGCGCCGAACTGGCCGAACTGTAGGCGCGCGAATCCTTCCTCGCCGCCGAGGTCCAGCGCTACCGCAACTTGCTGGAACACAGCGTCGTCAGTGCCCAGGTCTATGAGCGGACCAACAGCGAATTGCAGCAGATCCGTTCCGCGATCCGTGCGCAGCGCAAGCGCCTCGACGACCTGCAACTTCGCGCGCCCATGGCCGGAATGGTCCTGCGCCGCGACGGCGAGGTGGGCGAGATCGTCGATTCCACGAAAATCCTGTTCTGGGTCGGCCAGCCCCGGCCACTCCAGGTCGTCGCCGAGGTCGATGAGGAAGACATCCCGCAGGTCCATCCGGGCCAGGAGGTTCTGGTCGATGCCGATGCCTTCCCGGGCCGCGATCTGACCGGCGAGGTGTCGCGCATCACGCCAAAGGGCGATCCAGTCAACAAGAGCTACCGTGTCCGCGTCGCCCTGCCCGACGACACGCCCCTGCTGATCGGCATGACGGTCGAAGTGAACGTGATCGCACGCGAAGTGCCGGAGGCCGTGCTCGTCCCCGCGACGTCACTGTCGGGCGGATACGTCTTCCTCGCGCGCGACGGGCGCGCCATCCGCACGGCGGTGGAGACCGGCATCCGCGGCAACGAGATGGTCGAGGTCACGGCCGGACTGTCGGCGGGTGACCCCGTCATCCGGGAACCGGCGGAGACGCTTGAAGACGGCCAGCGTATCCGTATCGAATCGCCGTGAGGCCGCCCGTTCCGTGCGGATCATCCTCGACATCGCCCTGACCCATCTGCGCAGCCGGACCCGGCAGACGCTGGTCTCACTCATCGGCGTCACCCTGGGCGTCGGGTTCTCGGTCGCCACGGCGGCCATGCTGGAAGGCGGCCAGGTCGATTTCGAACGCCAGATCATCGACGCCACGCCCCATATCCGCATCACGGACGAATTTCGCGAACCCCAGCGCCAGCCCGTCGAGCGCCGCTACGAGGACGGCGCCGTGGCCTTGCGCGGCCTCAAGCCCGAAGAGGAACTGCGCGGCATCAAAAACGCCCACGCCGCCCTGGTACGCCTGCGCGAGTTGCCGGGGGCCGCCGTCGCCCCGAGCCTGCGCGGGCAGGTGGTGATCCGTCACGGCGGCACGGATGCCGGCGTCAATCTGGTCGGCACCGATCCCGATGCCGAACGCCTCATCTCCGACCTCGCCGGTGACATGCGCGAAGGCCGGCTGGAAGACCTTTATACGACCGCCAACGGGCTGATCCTGGGGATCGGCCTCGCCCGGCAGATCGGCGCCCGCCTGGGCTCGAGCCTGCAGGTCACCTCCCCCACCGGCCAGAGCCGCCTGATGAAGGTGGTGGGCATCTACAGGACCGGCGTCACGGCCATCAACGACGGTGAGGCCTATAACCTTCTGAAGACCGCGCAGATCCTGCAGGAACGCCCGAACGTGGTGAACGAAATCCGCATCCGCCTGACCGATGCCTTCACGGCGCGCGCGATCGCCCGGCGCGTGGAGGCCATGGTCGGCTACAAGGCTGAATCCTGGCAGGAAGCCAATGAGGACGTGCTGGAGATCTTCTTCGTCCGAAACATCATCATGTTCACCATCGTCGCCGGCATTCTGGTTGTCGCGGGCTTCGGCATCTTCAACATCATCTCGACCATCACCTTCGAGAAGGCACGCGACATCGCGATCCTGAAATCGCTGGGCTTCGAGGAGCGCGATATCCGCGCCATCTTTCTGTCGGAAGGCCTAGCCATCGGGGTGATCGGCGCACTCCTCGGCTGGGTGCTGGGCTATGTGCTGACCCGTATTGTGGGATCGATCCCGCTGGAGGTCGATTTCTATACAGAGATCACCCAGATCCCGGTCCTCGTCAGCCCGACCCACTACGCGCTGGCGGCCGCCTTCGCGCTGGTCTCTTCAGGCCTCGCCAGCTATCTGCCCGCGCGCAAGGCCGCACGTCAGAACCCCGTCGATATCATCCGCGGGGCCGCATGAGTACGGCTGAACTCCTCGTCCGCGCCCGGGGTATGACCCGCATCCTGCCCGGCCCCGTGCCTGTGACGCTGGTGCACGACATCGACCTGGACGTGGCGCGCGGCGAACTGATTTCCATCATCGGCCCGTCCGGCTCGGGCAAGTCGTCGCTGCTCTACCTGCTCGGCCTCCTCGACCAGCCCACCTCCGGCGAAATCTCGCTTGACGGCCAGCCGACCACCGGCCTCGGCTCCCATGCGCTGGCACGGCTGCGTCTGGAAAAGATCGGGTTCGTTTTCCAGTTCCACTTCCTGCTCCAGGAATTCACCGCGCTGGAAAATGTCACCCTGCCCATGCGCAAACTCGGCCGCCTGTCGCCGTCCGCGCAGGAAGCGCGCGCCATGGACATCCTCGATGAGCTGGGCATGGCCAACCATGCACACCGGCGGCCGGACCAGCTCTCGGGCGGCGAGCGCCAGCGCGTCGCCATCGCACGCTCGCTGGCCAACGATCCTCCCATGATCCTGGCCGACGAGCCGACCGGCAATCTCGACAGCAAGAACGCAGCCAACGTGTTCGCGATTTTCTCGAAGCTGACCGAGATCCACGGGAAATCGGTCGTGGTCATCACCCATGACCAGGATCTCGCCGCGCTCACCGAGCGGCAGATCCAGACCCTTGACGGCCGGATCGTTCAGGACGGCGCCGTGTCGCGTCTGGACAAAGCCCCTGCCGGCTAGTCCGGCTTACGCGCCACGATGTGGAAGACGTGCCAGTGCTTGGTCTCACCGCGCGGCGTGGTCGAGTCGTCCTCTTCCTCCTCGAACATCTCAACCTCAAGGCCCGACAGCCTGTCCTGTGCTTCGGCGCGGGTGTGGAAGGTCATGTGCTCGCGCACGCCTGCCCAGCTATCCTTGTCGCCGTAGAACTGTCCGGCGAACCGCCCGCCCGGCCGAAGGCTATCGACGATCCGTTGCCAGATGTCCGGGAACAGGTCAGGTGCCACGATCGGCAGCGCGAAGCTGGAATTGACCAGATCGCACACGGGCCAGTCCGCGTCCTCGATCCGGGCGGTCTGCGTTTCGAGTTGCGCATCGGGCGGCAGGTCGGGCCGGTTGCGGATGGCCTCGGCCGATTCCGACGCGGCATCGATCGCGACGACCCGCCAACCGCGCCGCAGCATCTCGGTCATGTCGCGTCCACCACCCGCACCAAGGTCCACCGCGAGGCGATCATGGTTGTCGCCGCCCTCCGCATCGAAGCAGTCAAGCGCGTGCAACAGCGTGGGGCGCGGCGGGCGCTCGCTGGTCCTGGCGTAATAGGTCGCCCAGTCGCGCTGCGTAGCCATCAGATCGCCTTTGTCCCGGGCGCCTTGCCCAGCAGGACACGGCCATAGACATCGAGATTGGTTTCCAGCATCAGAATGCCGTGCATGTTGACCGCATGCAGGTCGCGCTGGGCGCGCTGGATCACGCTCGAATTGGCCAGGCCGCTTCCGCCGCTGGCGATGTAGAGAATTTCCACCGCATCCATGCATTGCCGCACAGCCCAGGCACAGTCGGCTCGGGTGCGGGCACGAATCTCAAGTGGCATATCGCGGCCCCTGTCCGCCCATTCATCGATATCGTCGGCCACTCTGGCAAGCAGGAGCTTCGCCACGTCGATGCGCGTGCGTGCCTCACCGACCTGCAAGTGGGTCGCGGTCCAGTCTTCCTGCTGCAGGTCATCCATATAGGCAACAGGGCGGCCCGGCAGCCGGTCCACGAAGCTTCGGAATGCAGTTTCCGCCGCTCCTGGGGCCGTGCCTGTGACTGCAAGCACCAGGGCCGGCGCTGCGGCGGACCTGTAGAGCGGGCCGTTCGCAACCTCGCGACCGGGGCCTTTGTCGTTCAGGGCATCGGCGAAGCGGATACAGCGGTGCGACGGGACAAACACATCTGCCAGACGGACCGAGTGGCTCCCGGTGCCCCCAAGGCCACCGACATTCCAGTCGTCAAGATGCGGCGCCTCGGACCGAGGCACAAGGAAGATGCGTTCGGCATCCGGTCCCGCTGCACCCTCGACCCGCGCACCAAGCATCACCCATTCGGCATAATCACAACCCGATGCAAACGGCCAGAAGCCCGCCAGCATAAATCCGCCCTCTGCAGGCGTTGCGACGCCGCGCGGCGTCAGAACTGCTGCGATGCGCGCATCCGGATTGTCCGCGTAGATATCAGCCTGCGCCTCTCCACCAAACTGCGCAGCCAGCCACGAATGGATTTGCAGCACCCCAAGCACCCAGCTTGTCGAACTGCATCCCTCGGCAATCTTCGACACGACTTCGATATGGGTGCGCATGTCGCTTTCAAGGCCACCCCACCGTTTCGGCTGAAGCAGGCGGAACAACCCGGCGTCGGTAAGCGCCTCCACATTGACGGGCGCCACACGCCGCTGCCCATGCGTGACCTCAAGGTTCTCCCGCAAGAGGGGCACCAGGCCGGCCGCGCGTGCCACAAATGCATCGCGGTCCGTCATCGTTACTGCGTCCTGCTCTGCCATCAAAATTTCTCTCAGCCGCCGAACATCTTGCGCAGGTTGTCGAGGCCCGCCTGGTAGATGTCGTTGACGAGTTGTTCCGCATCAGCGGCCTTCGGCTCGAACTCACTTTCCCAGTTCGCCGTGCAATTGCCGTCGTCATCCTCGACCACACGGACACGCGCCTTGTAGCCTGAGAACGGCATCTGGCCGTCGGGAATCACGTATTCGTACATGCGTTCCTTGCCGTCGGCGGAGACCAGCGTCTCAACAAGTGTCGTGCCGTCCGGCATGGTGAGTTTTCGCACCGTGCCGCCTTCCTCCAGGTCGCTCTTCACGATGGCGGGATGCCAGTCGGCAAGGCTGTTGAAGTTGCCGATCATGTCCCACACCTGCTGGGCACTTGCGGGGATTTTCTGGGAAACCGAAACCTTGGCCATGCGTCGTCTCCTCTATGTGATGCAGTTCAAACGGAACAACGTCACTCGGCGGTGTAGCCGCCGTCGATATACAGCGTGTGCCCGGTCACATAGTCCGAGGCCGGGGACAGCAGGTAAAGCAGGCCGCCCATCAGGTCATCCGTCTCCGACAGTCGGCCCACAGGCACGCGCTGGAGCATCTGCTCGCGCGTGGTCTTGCCCGGGTCGTCAGGCGAGAACATCCATTCCGACAGGGGTGAGCGGAACACGGTGGGGCCAATGGCGTTCACGTTGATGCCCCTCGCACCCCACTCGCAGGCCAGCGCGCGAACCATCCCGTCGAGCCCGGCCTTGGACGCGCAATAGCCGGTATATCCGGTCGGCAGGCCATGGCGGCCGCGCGTGGAAGAGACGACGACCACCTTGTAACGGCCCTTCTCACGCCGGGGCTGGCGGGCGAACTGGCGCCCGGCGGCCTGGCAAGCGAGCCAGTATCCATCGAGATTGGCATTCATCACGGACCGCCACTTCTCGTAGGTCTGTTCCTCGATCAATCCCACATCGTTGAGCCCCGTCGCGACGAACATCATGTCGAGGCCGCCATGGGCTGCAGTCGCCGTTGCAACGATCTTTTCGGCGGCTGCCTCGGAGTTGGAGATTTCGGCGACCGTCGCGATGTCCGCCCCTTCGGCGCACAGTTCCCCGGCGAGCGCCTCGAGCTTTTCCGCGTTCATGTCCGCGATGGTCACCCTGCTTCCCGACGCAGCCAGCATGCGTGCAGCCGCGCTCCCGAACGCCCCGGTCGCGCCGATCACCAGCGCCGACCTGCCGGCCACATCGAACATGGAAAGCGGTGATGTCAGAGCCACGGGCGGGCCTCCCCCTCAACTGTTTTCGTTGGGGGCCAGACTACACAACCTCGCTGTAAATATCCCCGTAGCGGGACAAAAAAATCGCGACACGTGTTCCGGCAATCGGCGCGGCGCAGCGCGGCGCGATGGGCTAGTTCGGAGCATCCCCCGGCGGGAACGCAAGCCGACCGGCAACCGGCAGCCGGGCAATGTCGATATTCTCAAATCCCGCCACCTCGAGAATCATCTTCTTGAGCACGGCCTCGCCAAAGCTCGTGGTCTCATCGACCGTGACGACGAAAGCCCCCGCACCGCCGATGATCTGCTCGCGGAACTCGGACTCCAGCGAGACCGCGCGCAACGGACGCGTGCTGCCGGGCCGACTGATTGCCAGGCCGTTGATGGTGATACCGAGGTTGAGCGCGGCCTGCCGCGCCACCGGCAATGGCACCCCACCGATATTGCCTGCGTCAGCGGAAACATCGATGACCCGGCGCAGGCCCTTGAAGGGGTTGGTATCGATCAGATCCGCGGAATACACGATCGCGTTGCTGATCGAGTTGTGTCCCCAGGCCTGACGCGGTGCTTCCCGCAAAGCCTTGCCGAAGGCCGCAGCCGATTCCGGACCGTCGATCACCGTCCAGTCCACGATGGTGTGCTGGGATTGCGGGCTGCCCCACTCGACATAGGCGATGACGCTCTTGCCGTAGATTCCGCCCGTCAGCGCCTCGAGCACACGCGGGTCGCTGACTGCACGGGCATACCCTTCGCGTTGCAGCGCCAGTTCTGCGTCATCGATGGAACCTGAGCCGTCTGCGGCGAGCACGAGCTCAAGATCGACCGGCTCTTGCGCGAAAGCTCCTGCACTCGAGACCAGCACAGCCACTGCGAACACGACCAAGAGCAAGGACACGGCGCGGCTTCTCGGAGACAACGGAACGTTCATGCGGGGCCTCGCTGCTGTTGCCCCAAAACTATCTCCAAACGCCACGGACAAGGCGAATGAATTATCCGTGGCTCGCGTTTCACGAAACCGTCATGAAACTGAAAAAGAAATAATATCAGTTACTTAGGTTGTTTCATTAACCATTTTTTCATCATGTGTGGGGAAAATCATCCACACATATTTCAGAGGTTCGTCACGGCAGGTTCAACATGAAAACGTCATTGGAAACCCTTGCCGATCGCCACCCCCCGAAATCCCCGCGAGCGTCCTGCGCGGAAATATATCGCCTGTTCGAAGCAGACCGGGATCTCCTGTCCGTCGCCATCGTCGATGAGAACAAGCCCGTAGGCCTGGTCAATCGGCACGATTTCATCCTCTCCATGGCGCACCAGTGCGGTCGCGCGCTTTACGACCGGCAGCCGATCACCTCGATGATGGATGCCGGCCCCCTTGTGGTCGACACATGCACCCCGCTGGAAACCCTGAACCGGCTGATCGTCGATGAGAAGCCGAGCGCACTGCTGAAGGGTTTCATCATCACCCGCAACGACGCCTATCTGGGCATCGGCACCTCGCTCGCCCTGCTCCAGCTCACCAACATTCATATGCAGGAGCGGGCCCGGGAGTTGGACGACGCCTGACGCTCCGCCGCCCAGGCGAGCGACGCCAAGTCCCGGTTTCTGGCAACCATGAGCCACGAGTTGCGCACACCCCTGAACGCCGTGATGGGGTTTTCCGAGCTCATCAAGCAGGAGTCCTACGGGCCGGCCGGTGCGCCCGAGTACGTTGAATACGCAGGCCTCATCCGCAGCAGCGGGGAACACCTCCTGACGATCATTGAGGACGTACTCGACATATCCCGGATCGAAGCCGGAAAGCTGAAGCTCGTGGAAGAAGAATTCGCGCCGCAGGACACGGCCGAGCGTTGCCTTGCGCTGATCCGCCCGCTTGCAGGTGAAAAGGGAGTCTCGGTCGGGTGTGAGTGTCCCGGAGAGCTTCCCCTCATTCTCGGAGACCGCAACAAGATCCAGCAGGTGGTCTTCAACCTCCTCACGAACGCCGTGAAGTTCACGCCCGGGGGCGGCACGGTCCGAATCCGGCTGAACGAAGCCGAAGGCGGCTTCCTGATTGCCGTCGTCGACACTGGCATCAGGATGGACGCGGCGGACATCCCGCGCGTCATGCAGCCCTTCGTGCAGGCCGATCACGGCAACCAGCGCCGGGCCGGCGGCACCGGGCTGGGGCTCCCGCTGAGCAAATCGCTGGTGGAACCCCACGACGGCACGATGGACATCACCAGCACGCGCGGCGTCGGCACCACGGTGACGGTCCGGCTGCCCCGATCCAGGGTTGTCTCCCCGCACCCGCGCATCCGCGCAGTGGGATAGCCCGCACCGGGCTTGCCTCGCTCACCAACAGGGTCTAGGGAAAGCGCCTCATTTCACCGGGTGCCCATGCCGTTCCTCCCCCCCGACATCGGCCTGATCGAGGCCATTGCGCTCGTCGCCATCAGTGTGATCACCTCCGCGGTATCCGCCGCGACAAGCATCGGCGGCGGCGTGGCCTACCTGGCGGTGCTCGCCTCGCTTATTCCCCCGGCCGCCGTCATTCCCATCCACGGCGTGGTCCAGATTGGCAACAACGCCGCCCGCGCCGTGATCCAGCGCAAACACATCGCCTGGCCGATCGTCGTACCGTTCATGGCCGGCAGCATCGTCGGGGCGGCCATCGGCGGCCAGATCGTCTTCGCCCTGCCGGAACACATGCTGCGGATCGTTCTGGGCGCGTTCGTGCTCTACGCCGTCTGGGGGCCGATGCGGTTCAAGATGGTGGCTGCCGGGAGGGCGCTGACGATTGTCTCGGTCATCGTCGGCGCGATCTCGACCTTCCTCACAATGTTCATCGGTGCGACCGGGCCTTTCGTGGCCTCGACGCTGGGCCCCTATTTTCCCGACCGGCACATCTTTGTCGGCTCGCACGCGGGGTGCATGCTGTTCCAGCACACCATCAAGGTGCTGGTGTTTGGAATCCTCGGGTTCGCCTTCGCACCATGGCTGCCGTTGCTGGCCCTGATCCTGCTGGCCGGTGTGTTCGGCACGGTCGTCGGCTCACGTGCGCTCACCTGGCTGCCTGAAGACCTTTTCCGCAAGATCCTGAAAACGATCCTGACCGCGCTCGCGCTGAACCTGCTGGCGGCCGGGTTCGGGCTGTACGGCTAGCGCCGGCTCCGCGACCGGCCTGACGTGTGTTCGGGCAGGTGATCGGCGAACACGGTGCGGTAGATATCCAGCGCCGTCAGGAAGACCGCCGCCAGGATCGGCCCGACCACAATACCCACCACGCCGAACCCGGCGATGCCGCCGAGAATCGAAAGCAGCACCAGCAGGTCGGGAATCTGTGTTTCCTCGCCAACCATGCGCGGGCGCAGGATGTTGTCGACCAATCCCACCACCATCACACCCCAGACGGACAGGGCAATCGCGGACAGGAGCTGGTCGGTGGCGAACAGGTAGATCGCGGCAGGAACCCACACGATCGCAGAACCGAGGCCGGGTATCGCGGAGAGGATCAGAACGACCGTGCCCCAGAACGCAGCACCGCCGAGGCCGAGCACGAAGAAGGCGAGCGCCACCAGCGCGCCCTGGAGCAGGCCGATCACGAGAATGCTTTTCAGCGTCGCCTTCGTGACGGCCAGCCCGCGCTCGATCAGGCCGTCACGGTCTTCCTCATCGAGAGGCATGTAGCGCAGAGCGGAATCGAGCAGGTCCGGTCCACGCATCAGGAAAAAGAACATCGCATAGAGGAAGACGAACAGGTTCAGGAACACCGTGAAGGTGCCCTTGGATATGTCCCGGATGCTCTCGAACAGGAACTGCCCGGCGCCACCCGCCGCCTCACCGAGGCGCGAAAGAATCTCGGTGCGGTACGGCTCTATGTCCGCATCGAAGGGCATCCAGTCGGGCAGCTTGAAGGCGAGCGGCCCATCGCCGCGCAGGTGTTCCTGCAACCACGGCGAGACTGCCTTGCTGATGGTTAGCGCCTCGCTCGCCACCAGTCCGCCGATGGCGAGCAGCGGGATGCCGACCGCGATGAGAAGGATCACAATCACCATTCCCGACGCCACCGAGGGGCGCGTACGGGTCCAGACACGGACACGCCTGTACAGCGGATGCAGCAGCGCACTGAACACAACGGCCATCAGGACCGCGAGCAGGAAGTTGTGAATCAGCGCAGCGAAGGCGATGACGACGACAAGCGTCATCACCAGCACAAACCCGGTGCGGTAGTTGCGGTGTACGTCGTCGTGTTCGCTCACGAGCGCGCCTTTCGCGGTGTCACGGCTAGAGGGAGAATACCAGCATTATGACCGGGCTGCCGATGACAATGGCAGCGATCGATACCGGCAGGCCGAGCGGCCAGTAGTCCCGGAACTCGTACCCGCCGGGTCCCATCACAAGCAGATTCGACTGGTGCCCGATTGGCGTCATGAAGGCACAGGAACTGCCCACGGCAACCGCCATCAGGAATGCATCCGGGTTCACACCCAGTCCGGACGCCACGCTGATCGCCAGGGGCGCCATCAGGATCGCAGTCGCTGCGTTGTTGACGACATTGGACAGCGCAATCGCGATCACCATGAGCAGGGGCACTACGAGGACAGCTGGCGCAGCGCCGACCAGCCCAACAATCCCGTCCCCGATCAGCGACGTTACCCCCGTTACATCGAGGCTGGCCCCGACGGGCACCAGAGCGCCCAGCAGGACGATCACCGGCCAGTCAATCGCGTCGTACATCTCCCGCAACGAGATGTAGTTCCCCAGCACAATTAGTACGGCGGCCACCGACAGCGATATCTGGATCGGCAACAGCCCGAGCGCGCTGGCAAGCAGCGCCGCGGCGAAGACGGCGATCGGCACGGGAGAGAACGGCCTGCGGATTGACACCCCGCGCTGTTCGAGCGGCAGGCACTCCAGCGCCGCGCAGGTCTCACGGATGGTCTCCGCATCGCCCTGCACCAGCAGCACGTCACCCACACGCAACCGCACATGCCCGAGCCGGGACCGGATCTGGCCGCCCTGCCGCGCAACGCCGAGCAAGTTCACCCCGAAGGCCGAGCGCAGGCGGATCCCGGCCGCCGTGCGGCGCTCGAGCCGCGAACCCGGCAGGATCACCACCTCCGCCGTGATGACCTCGTCGGAGGAGAAAAGGTCATTCCCGAAATGGCGCTCTGCCGTGATTTCGGCGCCCGTACGATCCAGGAAGGTCCGCAGGGAATCCGGATCAGCTTCGACGATATAGGTGTCGTCCGGGCGAAGGGTGACATTGCCATGAGGCGAGAGCGTGCGCCGGCCGTCACGGATCATCGCGACGATGGCGACATTGTCGTCGCCTGCCTCGCGCAGGTTCCGAAGCCGCTCGCCCGAGAACCTGCTGTCCTCGGGGATCAGGATTTCGGTGAGGTAGGGCTCCAGGCGGTCATAGACGCTGTCCTCACCACCGTCCTTGCCGCGGATCGGGATGACGCGGCGCCCCAGCACCACGATCACGGCAAGCCCGGCAGGCGTGAAATCGAAGATGGCAAAGGGCGCGCCCAGCGCCTCCTGCTGGTAGGACGCAATGATGATATTCGGCGGCGTGCCGATCATGGTGAGCAGGCCGCCCAGTATGGAGCCGAAAGCCAGCGGCATCAGGAAATGGCCCGGATGCACACCCGTCCGGCGGGCCACCTGGAGCGCCACCGGGAGCATCAGTGCCAGTGCACCGATGTTGTTCATGAACGCGGACATCAGTGTGACGGCCGCTGTCTGCAGGAACATGGACAACAGGACGCCCGGCGAATCCTTCAGGATTCGCGCCGAAATCATGTCGACGATGCCGGTCTTCTCAAGGGCCGCGCTGATGATGAGCATGGCGGCAACTGTGATGATCGCCGGATGGCCAAATCCGTCGAAGGCCTGCTCGGCGGGAATAACCCCGAGCAGGACAAGAGCGAGCAGCGTCATGAGCGCCACAATGTCGAAGCGCCAGAAGCCCCAGGCGAATAGCCCCAGTGCCGCGAGCAAGGTCGCGACGACGGCGATCTGGTCAAATTCCATCTGCGAATATCCCGGTCAGGTCTTGCCGTTCATCTCGTCCGTCTTGTCGTCCACTTCCTCGCGGACCAGACCGAAGATCACGAAAATGATCACCGCCAGGATCGTTGCGAGGACTGCGGGTACATACAGCCCGAAACCCACAGCCATCCCCACACCGCCCACCGTCCAGATGCCGGCACCGGTGGCACTGCCCTGCACGATACCGTTCGCGCGCGACTGCATGATGGCGCCCGCACCGAGAAAACCGATGCCCCCGATCACGCCCTGCATGACGCGGCTGACATCGATACGGCCCCCAATGTCCGGGGGGAGGGCACCGGATGCCAGTTCTAGGATCGTCACCGCGAACAGGCAGGCGCCAAGGGAAACCAGCATGAAGGGTCTGAAACCGATCGGCTTGTGCTTGATTGAGCGGTCCAGTCCGACCACAAAACCCAGAAAGGCTGCGAGCGCGAGTCGGCCCAGGATTTCCTAGAAATCTGAATGGAACGTTTCCAGAAACCCGGCCACGGCCTCACCCCTCAGGCTGGATGCGATCGGCGCCGGACCGCACGCGGCCCGGCGTCATGACGCGCTGCCAGAATACTAGGCAGCTTCGATATTGGCTTCCACGAAGTCCCAGTGGACCAGCTTGTCGAGGAAGGTGTCGACGAATGCGGCGCGCGCATTCTGATAGTCGAGGTAATAGGCGTGCTCCCACACATCGCAGGTCAGAACCGGCGTCTGGCCTTCCGTGATCGGCAGGATCGCATTGCCGGTCGAGACAATCTCCAGCTTGCCGTCCTTCGCCACAAGTCAGGTCCAGCCGCTGCCGAACTGGCCAAGCGCGCTCGCCTTGAACTTGTCGCGGAACGCTTCATAGGAGCCGAAGCTCTCTTTGATACGGTCCGCCATCGCGCCGCCGGGCTCACCGCCGCCGTTGGGGCTCATGGAATTCCAGAAGAAGGTGTGGTTCCAGGTCTGCGCTGCATTGTTGTAGAGGCCCGAGCCGCCCGGGTTGTCGGACAGGTCACGCACGATGTCGAGCAGGTCAGCATTCTCATGCGGAGTGCCTTCCACGAGACCGTTCAGGTTTGTGACGTAGGTCGCGTGGTGCTTGCCGTGGTGGAATTCCAGCGTGCGCTTGGAGATATGGGGCTCCAGTGCATCAATGGCATAGGGAAGATCGGGTAGTTCAAAACTCATGGAAAACTCCTTTGACTGGGTACAAACAGCTTTACGGACTTAACGCACCGCAACTCTGAGAGTTCCAATCTAGCGCAGGAAGACGCCCTTGAATGTGTCGCGCGGAAATAAGTTTCCCTGAGCCGGTTCAGTTAAGCCGGCCGCGTCCGTTTCCCCCGCCCTGTGTCCGGCTCCGCCCGTCGCCGAACAGCGCGCGCAGCAATTCGTTCTGCCGCCTGTAGTCAGAGACGACCCGCGCGATGTCAGGGTTCTCCGATAAGTAGATATCGAACAGCCTGCGACGGTCGGCGTCCATCCGGCCATCGACATAATCGTGGATGTCATCTTCAGTAAACGGCTGTTTTTTGTCGTTGGTCACGGCGCAAGACAGTTCCAGCATGTACGTGATCTCTCAACGCATACCACACATTGATTGTTCCGCCCCTGTCTGGCGGATCGGGTAGAGTTCCCGGAGCCGCGTGCGCACGCGCGCAAGGTGCGACTTCACGGTTCCAACCGGCAGGCACAGGACACGCGCAACATCGGCGCAAAGTGTGCATTTACCCATGTGAATCACGGCATGTTTTTCTGATTAACTTATGACAGGTCTGCCCTCGGTCACATGCGCCCGGACAGCCGAAAGGCGGCAGAAATCCGGGGCAACGGGCGACTTTCGGTCGAGCCAACCCACTCCGGGCGACCCGGGGCAAATGGGAACCCATACCCGCAACGCTCGTTGTTCTGACAAGCGACGCACTCATGCGGACGCATGCACGACATGGAAAACACCAATGCCAAACCGAAACCCCTTACGCCTTTTCTTCGCCTTTCCGCTGATCGGCCTTGGACTGCTCGCGCTCAGCGCCTGCAACACGGCTGAGGGCCTCGGCCAGGAGATCGAGAACACCGGCGAAGCGATCCAGAAGGAAGCGCGCTAGCGCCCCCCAGAACGGAGACAGACATGCTTGGACTGGCCATCGTTTTCTTCCTTCTCGCGATCATCGCCGCGGTCCTTGGCTTCGGTGGGATCGCCGCAGCTTCCGCGGGCATCGCCAAGGTCCTCTTTGTGATCTTCCTGGTGATCTTCCTCATCAGTGCGATTGCACATATTGCGCGCGGCCGCCGGTTCCCTGATAGCAACCGTGGTCGGGCGGGGCATAGGGTCCCGTCCCGCCACCGGCGCGTCTTGAAATTTCGCGTTGCGCTTGAACGTCCCCGACACGCTAGGATGCGGCCCCAAACAGGTTCCAAGGGGGAAACATGCGCATACCGCCAATCAATCCGGACAATCTCGATCCGGAACAGAAATCCATCTATGACCGGATCGCCGGGGGCCCGCGCGGCCAGGTGCGTGGGCCGTACCACGCCTTCCTGCTGCATGCGGGGGTCTGCGAAGGCGTTGAGCGCATGGGCCATTACCTGCGCTTCGCCGCGAAGCTGCCAGGCAACATCCGCGAACTGACCATCCTGATCGTCGGCCGCCACTGGCGCGCTGAGTTTGAATGGTTTGCCCATGCCCCGATCGCGATTCACGAGGGCGTGTCGGAAGAGGTCGTCGCCGCCCTTGAGGCCGGCGAGGATCCCGATTTCAATGATGTGGACGAGGCTGCGGTCTATACCTTCGTGAAGACGCTCCTGCACACCAGCCGGGTGGATGACACGATGTATGTCGACATGCGCGACCGCCTCGGCGAGGACGGGATTGTCGAGCTGATGGGGATCATCGGCCACTACACCGGAGTCGCGATGGCGCTCAACACCTTCGAGATCGTGCCCCCGGACGGCGAACGCCCGAGTTTCCGGGACTAGCTCCCCGGCCCCGGAACCGGACGGCAATTCTGGCCGTTTCGTCAAAATTTACCGGAATTTAAGGTGTCGCCGATATTCCTCGGCGTCCAACGCATCAGGCGTGCCTGTTTCCAGGCATCGAACAACAAAATTCCGGGGCAACCGACCATGTTCTCCTTCATGAACAACCTGCGCATCCGCACCCGTATCGCGGCGGCCGTATTCCTGCCGCTCGCGGGCCTGATCGCGCTGAGCGGCTACCTGCTCACGACCGAGTACAGCACGCTGCAGCAGACGCAGAAGATCCAGACGCTGGCGGACCTCTCACCGCAAGTCAGCGCGCTCGTGCACGAACTGCAGAAAGAGCGCGGCAACTCCGCCGGCTTCATCGGTTCGCGCGGGAACGCGCAGTTCCGGGATCGCCTGGACGCCCAGCGCCAGGCGACGGACGCCGTCTTCACCGACGTCTCCGGCGCGATCAACTCCTTTCCCTACGCGCGCTACGGCCACGAAGTCGAGGAGCGTGCCGCAGACATGATCGAGCGGCTTGGCAAGCTCGACGCGACGCGCCAGCAGGTCTCGAACCTGGAGATCAATGTCGGCGGCATGGCCGCCTACTACACCGGCACGATCGGGTCGATGCTGAAGATCGTCGAGGAGCTCGCGATCCTCTCTCCGGACGCCGATCTCACGCGCATGGCCGAAGCCTATTCCGCGGTCCTCCAGGCCAAGGAACGCTCGGGCATCGAGCGTGCCATGGGCGCGGGCGGGTTCGGTGCCGGCGCGTTCAAGCCGAATATCCACCAGCGCTTTCTCTCGCTGATCGCGGAACAGAAGGCCTACTTCGACACCTTCCGGACCAACGCTTCCAAAGAACTCGTCACCATGCTGGACGAGGTGCTGGCCGGCCCTGTCGCGGGCGAGGTCGACCGCATGCGCAAGGTCGGGATCGCGAACGGCTACGGGGAGCCGATCAACGGCATTACGGGCCCGGAATGGTTCGACGCCATCACCAAGAAGATCAACCTCCTGAAGGGTGTCGAGGATCGCACGGCCGAAGCGGTCCAGGGCATTGCCGCGCGCGTCAACAGCGAGGCCTGGACCCTGTTTATGACGACGCTGGTCCTGGCAGTCGTTCTGATCGCGGCCGCCCTGGCATTTGTCGCCGTGCTCATCCGCAGCATCACGAAACCGGTGGCGTCCCTGACGACCGTCATGGAAGATCTCGCATCGGGCAAAAACGACGCCGAGGTGACCGGCCTGTCGCGCAAGGACGAGATCGGCGAGATGGCGAAGTCGGTGCAGTTCTTCCGCGAGAAACTGCTCGTGAACGCGGAGCTCGAGAAGCAGCAGGAGGAGGCGAAGGTCCGCAGCGAGGCGGAGAAGCGCGAGTCGATGCTTCGTCTTGCGGACGAACTGGACAGCAGCGTGGGT
>JAYOFE010000021.1:0-45559 GCA_038117045.1 Alphaproteobacteria bacterium
TCAGGTTAGCCGGACTCTCTCAATCAGCATGGACCAAAATTCGGGGAGCAGGTCAACCATGCCATCGCGCTGGCCGGCCTCGCTCGAGAATGCACCGCCGATCTTCCAGGAGTTCATGCAACGCAAGGTGTTCGGGGTGGACGACTATCCCGCCTTCACCGCCGGGTTCGACGCCATGAACGA
Source organism: Alphaproteobacteria bacterium (assembly GCA_038117045.1). Classification (GTDB taxonomy): domain Bacteria; phylum Pseudomonadota; class Alphaproteobacteria; order UBA6615; family UBA6615; genus JABJAG01. The sequence goes on from JAYOFE010000021.1 coordinate 184, forward strand.
GACGATCCGCGCCACCGCCGCCCGCTTCGACGTGCCGGTGATCGACCTCGCCGCGGCGATCCCGTCATCGGTCGAGCTGATGTACGACCCCATCCACTTCAACGAAGCCGGGTCGCGCATGGCCGCCGACGTGATCGCCAAGGCGCTGTGTGAGTAGTTCCAGCTTCGAGATTTTGTAGGCTGTCTAGCTTTCGGTTTTCAATCAAAGCTGACGAGCGTGAAGGACAGGCTGTAACTAGCGACATCAAGGCCCAGCACTTGGGAAGCCGGAAACATAGGTCCCCGTAATTCTCATCGCAGTCGCACTCGAGATGTCTGAGCTTGATATCGATTTGTCGACTACATCATCTCCAAACTGCACGACCTGTAGGTAGTCCACCTCATCTGGAAGTGTCAGCGTGGCAAAAAGGTACCCGTTCGTTGTATCGAGATTGATATTTTTGAAGCGAGCAAAGCTGAATGCTGAGGAGTTGTGACTGCCAGGAGAGCCAACATAAGGCAGTCCAGAAATATGAATTGAGCCAGATGTGGTTGGATCATACGTCGATAGAGCAATGATCCCGGTTGCCCAGACAATCTGCCCAAGCTTCACATATACACCACCCTGATTCGCATACGTCTGGCTCCCCGCCACCGTCGAGCCTTCCAGCACCGGCGTCCAGGAACCCGTCTCGTAGTCCGCCGCACCGGCAATCGTGCGGCTCACAGCCTTCAGCCCCATCTCAGTTGCCCTCCCCGGCGGCGAAGTACAGCCCGGCGGTGTCGGCATTGGTAATTCCCGACACATGGCTCGCCGTGGGCGGGCGCGTCAGCACCATCAGCGCGCCGGGCGGCACGGGAATGTCCGGGGCGCCCGTGCCGGCCGTGGCCGCCACGCTCGCGTCTCCAAACGCGACGAAGGCGAGCGCGGCGCTGTCATTGTAGACGAGGATCTGCGCGCCCGCCCCGCGCGCAGGCAGGGCCACGCGGTCGCCGGACGACGACGTTGCCTGGAGATAGACCCCGGGCGAGGAAATCTTGATCGGTGTGCTCATCGGTTCATGCTCCCAGCAGGGTTTTCTTGTTCACGGGTGCGTCCGCCGACAGCCCCTGGCCGCCGGTCAGGATGGTCGCGGCCCGGCCCTTCGCGTTGCGCGCGGCAATCTGGGCTCGCTTGCGGGCGGCCTCGATCTCCGGGTCCGCGGGGTCCGGCGGCGGCGGTGGCGCCGGCAGGGGCGGCGGTGAGGGTCTGGAGAAGATGGCGCTCATGGCCGTGGCTCCCTTCACAATTCAGGTGGCGTGATCGTTGTGCGGATGTTTGGATGCGGGCGGAGGATCGACCCATGCAGTCCGGGACAAGCATCGCCGCACGGATCACGGGCCTGCTTCAGCAGGTGTTCTATCCGCGCACGGATTCCGCCGACGCGGCGGCGCGCGCCATACGCAACGGCGCCGTGGCGGGCTGGATCATGGTCGCCGTGCATTTCGTGCTGGGCGCCGTCCTGATCATCCTGATCATCCCGGAGCAGGACACGGTCAGCGGCGATTCACTCATCCCCGCCACCATCCAGCTCTTCGTCGCCTTCGCCTATGGCGCGCTCGCCACCTATGCCTGGCGCGCCTCGCGCGGCGCCATCGTCACCATGCTGGTGCTTCTGCTGCTGGATACCTTTGTTGTGATGCTGCGCGCGCGTGGCTTCGACCCGCAGTTCGCGGTACACCTCATCGCGCTCATCCTCGCCCTGGGCGGGGCCCGCGGTGCGTTTGCGCACGCGGCCTTTCAACGCAACCCGGACGCCCCATCATGATCCCGGCTTCACTTCGCACATGCGCGCTCGCCCTGAAGGGCCATGTGCGGTCGATGAACAACGTTGCCATCATGTATGCGCAGGGCAAGGGCACCGCGGCCAATCCCGAACTTGCCTTTGTCTGGTATCAGCGCGCGTCGGACGCGGGTAATCCGCTGGCGATGCTGAACCTGGGCATTTCCTATGAAAAGGGACGCGGGGTGGACGTGAACGACAAGGAAGCCGCCCGCTGGTACCTCAAGGCGGCGCGCAACCAGCTGACTGAAGGCATGAACGCGCTCGCCTGGATTCTGGCGACCTCTCCCGACCCGGACGTCCGCAACGGCCCCGAGGCTGTCCGCTGGGCCCGAACGGCCGTGGAGCGCGAACCCAATGTGCAACGCCTCGACACGCTGGCAGCGGCCCATGCCGAGGCCGGCCAGTTCGACGACGCGGTCGCCGCCATCGAACAGGCCATCGACCTGCTGAAACGGGACGCCGGCATCCCGGAAGACATCACCGATAAGGACGAGGCCCTGGAATTCCTGCGGCAGCAGGGACACAGCGAGGACCTGGACGCCATGCTTGAACTGCAGGAGAAGTTCCGCAACGGCGAGACCATCCGCGACTGACCTCGCGCCCTGCACACCGCCCCCCTTCTACCTTGGTCGCGCCCGTACGGACGGATAGGATGGGCAATCACCCCTGTTCAGGAGATCGCAGGACCATGAGCGAAGACATCAAGCCACACGCGAAACTGACCGAGGCGGGCGCCCGCAAGATCGTCCGCGCCGCCGCGGCCAAGGCGGCCGAGATCGGCCAGCCCCAGTGCATCGCGGTCGTCGACGACGGCGGCCACCTCATCGTCTTCATGCGCATGGACGGCGCCTTCGCGCTGTCGACCGACACGGCCATCGCCAAGGCCGTGACCGCCGCGATCTACCGCGGCCCGACCGGCGAGATCGCCGAGGGCGTCGATATTCGCCTCGCCATCGCAACCCAGGGCAAGCGCATCAACCTGCCCGGCGGCCTGCCGATCATCGTCGACGGCCAGTGCATCGGCGGAGTGGGCATCGGCTCGGGCACCGGCGAACAGGACCGCATCTGCGCCAATGCCGGCCTTGCGGCGCTGGACGGTGCACAGACCTTCTGATCCGGCAACACGGCGGCCCATTCGGGTCGCAGGCGTCGAGGTTTCCCTTCTTCTCGCATTGGCTGTAGTGACACTCGCCCTTTCAACCGGCCCGTCGCAATCACAGGTGCGTACGCCGTCCCAGGTCCAGGATTACGGAATCAACCCGCCGTCCGGGTCGAAACTCCAGGAAGAGGAATTCCGGCGCGCCCATGCGGCCTATGTCCGTGGGGACTACGACACCGCGATCCGAATCTGGAACCAGCTCGCGGATCAGGGCCACATCAAGTCCATGAACAACCTGGGCGCCATGTATTCCCAGGGGAAGGTCGTCAGCCGCAACTATCCGCTCGCCCGGTTCTGGTACCGCCGTGCCGCCGATGCGGGCGGGCCGCGCGCCAACTACAACCTGGGCCTGCTCTACGAATACGGGCGCGGCGTGGAACCCTCCGATGCCGAAGCGGCGAAGTTCTATCGAACAGCGGCAAAACTGGGGGTCATCGATGCGATGGACGCCCTTGCCTGGCTGCTGGCAACGTCACCCGACAACACGGTGCGTGACGGCCACGAGGCCCGGCTCTGGGCGAACTATTCCCTTGCCCGCCAGACGAACTCCCGCAGCCTGGTGACCCTCGCCGCCGTCTAGGCGGAACTCGGGGAATACAACGCGGCCGTGGCGACCATCGAGCACGCGATTGATTACCTGAAGCGGGAGGTCAACGGCGCGGACATGGTCCGCACCGAACGTGACACCTTCCTGTTGCTCCGTCAGGAAGGCCGCACGAACGATCTCGCAACCCTTCTCGAACGGCTCGAGTACTACCGAAACGGCCAGCCCACGCGCGACTAACTGCTTCCCGCCCCTCCACCCAGCGGGTCCCAGTCCAGTCCCACCGTATCCGGGAAGTTCACCGCCTGGGTCTCCGGCCGGTAACCCGTGGCAAACATCCGGAAGGCGTCTGCCGCGTGGGATGCCGCATCATGGCGCGGGCGGTCCTTCCACACGCCGGCCCGGTCGTCCCATTCGCGCCGGTAGCCGTCGAGGTGGCGCAGTCCCGTCCCGCAACGGCCCTCGTCGAACCAGCAGCGCGCCATCGCGTTGCGCGACATCTGGATGTCCGCGCCCAAATCCGCCGTACGCGGCACTGTCCGCACCGGACGCACACCCAGGTCTTCCAGCATCCGCCGCCGCGACAGGCCGGTGCCCAGCTCACGCACCTCCACGTCATGGGGCAGGTAATGGGTGCCGTAGGTATAGGGCTTGTCTCGCAGGATGCTCACGTAGCGGGGCAGGCTCTCGCCGCTGTCCTCCAGGAAGTCGATGAACCGGTCCTCGCGGCCGGCGCGCTGGTGAAACCAGATCGCGCAGTTGTCGTTGATGCCCAGGTCCCAGAACGTGTTCACCGGCAGGCCCGGCTCGTGCGGCACCGCGCAGACGCGGCCCTCCGCACGCACCCGGGCCATCTCGCGCGCGAAATACGCCCCCTCGATGGACGCTGCGAAGGCCTCGTCGGGATCGGACGGAAACTCGCGCATCATCCGGTCCCCCTGCTGCTCGGCCTTGCGCGCATACCAGGTCTTTTGTCCAGCGCTCAGCGCGACACCGCCGGCCTCAAGCTTCTCGAAATAGCGTTGCCGGTCTTCGGGGATGCGTATGCCGTCCGGCGGCAGCGAATACTCGGCATTCTCCCACCAGGGAAAGAAGTGGAACCGGAAGTCCAGGTCGGTCAGCACCTGACCTTCGGCGGCGCGGCGGCGGGCGGCCTGGCAGAAATCGTAAAAGTCACCCTCCCGGCCTTCCGCCGTCGATTCGATGAAGATGGTCTGTCCGGCATGCACCGTGTTCAACGCGCCGGCCCGGATTTCCGACGCCTTTTCCGGGTAGCGCGCACAGATCGCCCCGTGTTCCGACACATGCAGGAACTGGTAGGTGCCCGACCTCAGGCTCGTCCCCACCCTGAGCCGTGAGCCATTGGCGAAGGACAATTCCCGTGCCGAATCCGTCACCGCGGGAACCAACCCGCGAATTTCCGGGGGCAACTCCTCATAGGGAAACTTCACGTTCTCACGAAAGATCGTCTCCGCGTCATGCAGCGTGTGCGCCACCGTGCCCGCCGACACGTTGGAATTGAAGAGGCAGGTATCCAGCATCAGCAACTGGATGAAGGTCGTCATTCCCAGTTGCCGCGCCTTGAGAACCAGGTTCAGGCTGTGCCGCTGCATATAGAGCTTAAGTTGCACGGCATTCATCCGGAAGACCACGCAGCGGCCATGGGCATCGCGGATGCGGTAGAGGTTGTTCAGCCGCCAGTATGGATCGGACAAAGGCCCGCTGGTTCGCGACAGGTCAATCTTCGTCATCAACCACGACCGTTGCGTCACCATCCAGCGTCACCGGTGAGGCCAGGCCTGCCGCCTCCAGCAGGCGCTTCAATTCTTCGCTGACACCCACATCCACCTTGTCGCCATACCGCTCCGGCCGGTGGGCCTTCAGAAGGAAGATCAGCATCTTGTCGGACGGCTTGTGAAAGCTCCCCACCTGCTGACCCTGGTAGAAAACGGGCATCTCCGCACCGTCCAGTGCCCGCTGGACCGCCGCATCCTCAAGCAGGTCGAGCCCGATATCGATTGCCTCAGCCCAAGCTGCGGCAAATTCCGGGTCACGCTTCCTGCGCTGGTAGAAGTAGTTCCTTTGCGAACCGGCATGCTTCGCCGCCAATTTGACCTGGCCGGTCTGCCTCAATCCCTCCAGGAACAGCTCCAGCTTCTTGTCGCTCGTGATACGCCCGCGCGCCATTGCCGCCCCCACTCAAAGAAAAGGCCCAACGAAAACGCCCGCCGGGAGAAGCCGGGCGGGCGCAAATGTGTGACCTTGAATTTCGTGCACCCTAGCGGCGTGCAACCGGTCTGGCAAAATTGAAATGCAGGCGGCAAGCTACCGGCACAAGAACCACCCGGAGGGAGAAAAAGACGATGGCAACGCTTCGCATCTGTTTCGTCGGCGACAGCATCACGGTCGGCAGCGGCGATACCGATTTTCTCGGCTGGCCGGGGCGCATCTGCAAGGCCGAGAACGCAAACGGCCACGACGTCACCCTCTACAACATGGGTGTGCGCGGCGACACGACGGACCTGATCGCGCCGCGCTGGCGGTCCGAGTGCGGGGTCCGGCTTCCCGCCCATGTGAACGGCCGGCTGGTGTTTTCCTTCGGGGTGAACGACATCGCCGAGGAACGCGGGGTCGGCATCCGCGTGCCCGAGGACCGCTCCGTCGCCAATGCCCGCGAGATCCTCTCCGCAGCCCGTGACTGGCTGCCCACCCTGATGCTCAGCCCCATTCCCACAGTGGACGACATGCAGCCCTACGTCTTCCCGAACGGCATCGCCTACCATTTCGACCGGTCGCGCACGGCGGCGCTGAATGCCCGCTACGCGGAACTCTGCGCGGAGCTTGAGATCCCGTATCTCGACCTGTTCGCCGCGCTCTCGGAAAACGAGGCCTGGGACCGGCACCAGAGGGATTGCGACGGCGTCCACGCCGTGGGGGACGGATACGCCATCGTCGCTGATTTGCTGGCCAACTGGGGGGCCTGGCGGTCCTGGTTCGCGGACGCCTGAGATCACAAATTCGCGACCGCGCCACCTCGAAAGGTTAACTTCGGTTTAACCTTCCCCTGTCACGATCTGACAAGGGGCCGGATTGCGGCCATCACCGGACTCTGCGGGGAAATGGGCGAAGACCGGAACCTCAAGCTCGGACTTGCGTCGCGCATGCTGCTTGCGTCGCTGGCCCTGCTGTTGCCGCTCGTCGTGTTCGTGCTGATCCTGGTCCACGATCGCAACACCCGCATCGACGCCGCGCGCAACGAGATCGCGGGGATCGGCTACCTCGTCGAACTTCGCAGTCTCCTCGAATTCGTCCCGATGCATGCCGCCGCGCACCAGTTGGCGCAGGATGGCAACCCGCCGGCCATGAACCATGACGGCCACACCGGCCATGGCGGCACGGCGGTCACAGATCACGTCCGGATGGCCGTCTCCAACATCAACACCACTCTGGAACGCCTGCGGGACCTGATCGAGACCGATGGCGACAGGTTTGGGATCCGCGCGCCGCTCGCCGAACTGGAGGCGATCTGGAAAACGATCGATCACAGCCGGCACAACGCCATCGCCATGGCCAGCATGAACCAGGCCGATGCGATCCAGAAGCAAACGCTTGAGCTGTTTCGGCACATCGGAAATGCGGCCCATCTCGAATTCGAAGGCTCGCTCGAGACCTCGCATCTCGCGCGCCTGGTGGTTCATGAACTGCCCTTCATGATCGCACGCCTCAGCTCGGCCCGTGCACACGCGGCGGATATGGCATCCCGGGACGACCCTCTTGCGCTATCGGACATACGGGCGCTGAGCGCGGATGACTGGTCGCTCTCGACCTTCCACGAAAACCTGTTCTATGGCTACAGCATCGCCGCGGATGGCAATCCCGAACTTACGAAGGCACTCGACGCGCATTTCAAGGCCTTTGACCGGGACACCAGTGCGTTTCATGCGATGATTTCGCAGGGCGACATCTTGGGGATGCCCGAACGGGTATTCGCACTCGGAACAACGTCCATCGCGGCGACGCTTGCCCTCTATGACGCCATCGTCCCGGAGCTCCTGGAAATCCTCGACACGCGCCTTGAGGAGCTGCAGCGGACAAAATGGATCGCCATCTACGCGGTCATCGCGACATCGCTCGTGGCCGCGATCGCAGGCTGGTTCCTCGTCAGTTCGATCACCCGGCCGTTGCAGGTCGAGGTCGAGGAGCGGCGTCGCGCCGAATCCCGCCTGCGCAACATGGCCGCCATCGTCGAGCAGTCCAACGATGCGATCCTGACCCTTACGGAATCCGGCGTCGTGACCAGCTGGAACGACGGCTGTGAGAGGCTCTACGGGTACAGCGCCGACGAGATTGTCGGACGGAGCATTTCTTGCGTCGCGCCGGAGGGATACGAAAGCGAGACGCCGAGCCTCATGCGCCGGTGCCTTGCGGGCGAGAAGCTGGCGCCCCACGAGACCGTCCGGATGCGGCAGGATGGTTCGCTCTTCGACGTCTCGCTGCGGTTCTCGATTGTCCTCGACGAGGCCAGCCAGACACGCAATGTCGCCGTCATCGCGCGCGACATCAGCCTGCGCAAGAAGGCCGAGGCGGAGCTTATCGAGAAGGAGCAGATGCTCGAGGCGCGGGTCAGGCAACTCCACGTGACCCAGGAACAGCTCCGCAAGCATCGCGACGAGCTGGAAGACCTCGTGCGCGAACGCACCGAGGAGGTCCAGGACAAGGCGGTGCAGCTCGAGGCTGCGTTGCGGAAGGAACAGGAACTGAGCGCGCTACAGCGCAAGTTCGTGTCTGTCGCCTCGCACGAGTTCCGCACACCTCTTGCCATCATCGACGGCGCCGCCCAGCGGATCGCGCGCCGCGGCGCAGACATCGAGCCGGACGACCTGGCGGCCCGCATCGCGCGCATTCGCGGCGCGGTGTCCCGGATGCTCGGCCTGATCGAAAGCACGCTGTCCGCCTCCCGGCTCGACGCCGGACAACTCGGCCTCAAGGTCGGAAGCCTCGACATCGCGCATCTGGTCACCCTGGTGTGCGAGCGCCACGAGGAAGTCCTGGGATCACCGCCGATCAGGCTCGACCTGGCGAGTCTTCCGTCCGAAATCGAGGGTGACACGAACCTGCTCGACCAGGTGTTTACCAACCTCGTGAGCAATGCGGTGAAGTACGCGCGTCACGACCCGGAGATTTCGGTCTCGGCAGAGATGACCGGTCCGGACTGGATCGCCGTCCGTGTTCGCGACAACGGGGTCGGGATTCCGCAGGACGAGATGGAACACCTCTTTGGCCGGTTCTTCCGCGCCTCGACCTCGGAAGGCATCCCCGGCACCGGGATAGGGCTTAGCCTCGTGAACGAGTTTGTCGCCATGCACGGCGGGCGGATCGAGGTCGAGAGCGAGGTCGGCGTCGGGAGCCGGTTCACCGTGCACCTCCCGGTCCAGCAGCCGGCGAACATCGAAAACGACAACCCCGGCGATCCGGACATCGCCGCGGCATGAAGAAAACCCAGGGGAACGGGTACATGACCAGAATACTCTGCATTGAAGACGAGGAACTGCTGCGCGAGGACCTCGTCGAGGAACTCCGGGACGCCGGTCACAACGTGATCGAGGCCGGGAACGGCCGCAGCGGTCTGGACATCATCCTCCAGCAGCATCCCGACCTCGTGCTCTGCGACATCAACATGCCCGACATGAACGGGTTCGAACTGCTGACGACGCTGCGCAAGGACCATCCCGAGTTCGACGACGTGCCGTTCATTTTCCTGCCGGCGCTGGCCGACCGGAAGGACGTGATCGCGGGCAAGCGTCTCGGCGCGGACGACTACCTCACGAAACCTGTCGATTTCGAGCTCCTGCACGCCACGATCGAATCCCGCCTCCGCCAGGTCCAGCGCATGATCGACCGCAAGGAAGAGCAGCTTGTCCGGCTCTACCGCGCACTGTCTTCCGGCGCGAGCCCGGAGGCGCCGGGGACCGCATCCGGCCCGGATGCCGGCGCGGCGGACGCGTCAAACGGCATGAGCGTGGTCGCGGTTGTCGACACGAGCCTCGATCTTTCCGAACTCCGCGCGCTCATCGAATCACGCGGCCACAGCTTCATCGTGATGAACAGCGGCAAGCAGTTCCTCGAATGCCAGGACAGCCTCCAGCCCGACATCCTGCTGCTGTCGTTCAACACCTCTGACATGCAGGCATCCATGATCGTGCGTCTGGTCAGCGAAGCGCCCTATCCGAAGGTCCTGCTTGTCCCGCCGACGGTGAGCAACATCCAGCGCAATGTGCCCGTACCCGGGTTCGATGCCGTAATCGACTGGCCGTGCGATGCGCGCGACCTGGAGATCCGGATCGCGGAAGTTGCCGCGACGGCCGCCTGAGCCGGCCCGCCCCTGATCGTCAGGCCCGGAACCGCTCAACGGCGCCGGCCGACAGACGGAGTCCCAGTCCGGGCGCCTCTGGAAGGACCACCGCTCCCTCTTCCAGGGTGATCGGGGCCTCGAACAGTTCCTCCCACCATTCCATGTGCTCCAGCATCAGGCCGTGTGGCTGGGCGGCGAGCACATGCGCGGAGGCTTCTGTGAACAGGTGCGATGACACGGGCTGGTGATACGCCGCGCACAGGGCGCAGGTGTTCAGGTATTCGGTGATCCCGCCCATGCGTTGCAGGTCGGGCATCAGCACATCCGCCACCCGCAGGTCGAGGTGCCGTTTCATCGCCGCCGACCCGTATGATGTCTCCCCGGTGGCAACGCGCATGTCCAGCGCCGCGGACACCCGCGCGCACCCCTCCAGGTCGTCATAGAACAGCGGCTCCTCCAGCCAGTAGACGCCCAGTTCCTCGAACGCCCGCCCGGCCCGTATCGCGACCGATTCCGACCATCCCTGGTTGGCATCGACCATGAGCGCGATGTCGGGACCCAGTGCCCCACGCACCTCCCGCACACGCTCGACATCCGTCATGAAGTCGGCGCGGCCCACGCGCATCTTCATCGCCCGGTGGCCGTCCGTAACGAAACCGGCTGCCTCCGCGATCAGTTCGTCCAGTCCGCGATCCAGCCAGAGCCCCGACGACGCGTAGGTCTGGACGCGGGTCCGCTCGCCGCCCAGATGACGGAACAGCGGCAATCCGGCCGCCTGCGCGGCCAGGTCCCAGCAGGCCGTGTCGAGCGGAGAGGCCGCGATCATCGCCGCACCGGCATGGCCAAGGAAATTCAGGTCCTTCCACACTTCGGCGAAACGCGCCCGCACGGCCCGTGCATCCTTGCCCACATAGAGGTTCGCCATATCCTCGACCAGGGCCGCAAGCGCTGCGGCCTTTCCGGCCTCGAAGGCAAAGCACCAGCCGATTCCCGTCGCGCCCGGTGCCGTGCGCATCTGCACCAGCACGGTGTGCGCGTGGGTAAAATCATGGGAGGCGGTCCGGATCGGGCGCCGCAACGGCACCGAAAGACGCTGGACCTCGACGCGGGTGATTTCCATTTCACCATCCTGTACGGCTACTCTTCGGACGAGGGGATCATGCAACGTTGCGACAGGTTTGTCGCCTCACCGTCCGGACGGGGGATCGGGTCATGCGGATACTCATACTGGGCGCCGGCGGCATCGGCGGATATCTCGGCGCACGCCTGACGGAGGCCGGCGTCGACGCGACGCTTCTGGTCAGGCCCGAGCGCCGCGAAATCCTGCAACGCGACGGCCTGCGTCTCGAAAGCGTCTACGGAAACTTCGCCGGGCCGGTGTCCACCGTCCTGGCGGAAGAACTGGAGCCGGGATTCGATCTCGTGATCCTCACCTGCAAGGCCTATGACCTGGACGCGGCGATCGACGCCGTGGCGCCGGGTGTGGGCCCTGACACGACCCTGCTGCCGGTCCTGAACGGGATCGCCCATATCGACCTGCTCAATGACGCCTTCGGGGCCGAACGCGTCCTGGCCGGCACCGTCCAGATCTCGGTCGCGCGCATGCCCGACGGGCTGGTCCGGCACATGAACGACTGGCGCTGGCTGCGATTCGGCGAACAGGCCGGCGGCATCAGCGAGCGCGTCAGCGCCATCCGGGACGCACTCGACCTGCCGCCCGGGCTGGAGCCGGTGGCGCTCGATGACGCCATGCAGGAGATGTGGGAAAAATTCGTGCACCTGGCGAGCGCCGCGGGCATGACCTGCCTGATGCGCGCCAATGTCGGGCAGATCGCCCGGTCCGCCGAGGGCGCGGCGCTGTTCCGGCGCTTCCTCGAATCCACCGCCGAGGTGGCCCGCAGGGCCGGACACGGGCCGGGTGAAGCCTTCCTGGAACGCTATCGCGCCCTGTTCTCGGATCCGGGAACCGCCTATGCGACGTCGATGCTGCGCGACATCGAAGCGGGCAACTCCACGGAGGGTGAACACATCATCGGCTTCCTGCTCTCAAGTGCGCGCAAATACGGCATCGACGAGCCCCTGTTCGAGGCCGCCTACGCGCATCTGCGTGCCTATGACGAGCGCAGGTCGGATGGCGGGCTGTAACCACACAGGCGGGCTCTAGGCCAGCCGCGACGCCCGCGCCCGCGCAGCCCCGGCAGCCGTCCCCGAATGCGCGCCGCGCCCATAGGCTTCGGACAGGGCATCGAGCCCGCGCAGCAGGGCGGCACGTTCCAGCGCGTCCGCACGTCCCAGCGGTCCGTTCTTCAGCCGCCAGAACCAGGCCGGCAGGCGATGCTCGACGCTGGCCAGCCGCGTCTCCGACCAGGCCAGCCGGCCCGCATTGCGCAACGCATTGTCGCCCCGCGCAAAGACATCCCGTGCACGCATGTCCGTCTCCGGATACAGGCCGGCATCGCTCGCACGGTAGCCGGTCAGGCCGGCCGCATAGCGTTCGTAGATCGACGTGTACGGGGTCGGCTTTCCGAAGGCCCGCCAGCGCATCACGGCATAGATCCAGCCCGCATCCATCTGGTCGCGGCTGATATGCCCGGCCATCTGCAGGATACCCAGCGGGTCGGCCGCGCGGGGGTCGCGTGCCCCGTCGGCGCCCACCAGCAGGGCGCGCTTGGCCATGAGTTCCGGCGTGCCGCGATCCGCCGGCTGGCGGCCTGCGCGCGTGCGCTGGCGCCGGCGCGCATCGACGCTCCGCTTGCGTCCCGGGCGTGCCATGGCCCTACTCCGCGGCAATCAGGTAGGCGGGTGCTTTCGCCTCGCGCAGCAGCGGCGGCGCGGAGGTGCGGTCCTCATACTCGCGGCCCGCATACAGCCGTGCGATCTGGAACCGGTTGATGGTCGCACCGGGCTGGCGCTCACGCACCCGCGCGCGCTTCTTGCGCGGCAGGGCAGGCACCTCGAACTTCATGCGCTGCCCGTAGATGCTCGCCCGGCTCAGTCCGAGCGCGCGCGCAATCTCCAGGTCTGTCCCCACATGGCACTGCCATGCTTCCATTTCCCCGGCCGAACGCGGCGGCCACTGCAGGTCCGCGCGCACCCCTTTATCTCTCTGGCAAAGCTTGCTCGACACGATCCACTCCTGAAGGCCATAATAGAACATAACGTGAACATTTTGACCAGACCCCATCCGCTCGGCGGATAATCCGATATGCTGATCGTGTGTTTATCACATTGCGTATGCAACTTAAAAATTGCTATTTTCACAACTTCCTAGAATCGCTTCCGGAATCGAGATGACCGAACCCGGCATGCAGGGCACGCCCGCCCCGGAAAACGCCGCACAGGACGCACAGGTCGCGTGGATCCGCGACGGGCTCGCCATGCCCGGCAAGACCCAGCGCGGGCTTGCCGACGCGCTCGGCCTCGACCCGTCCGCCGTCAGCCGCCTGCTCGCCGGTGACCGGCAGCTTCGCGCCGCCGAAATCCCGGTGATTTCCGCCTATCTGGACCATGCCGCACCGGCCGGCCTAATGCCGCCGGCGTCCGGCCTCCCCGCGAACAGGCCGCGCCGCGGCGGCGCCTTCGCACCCTGGTCCGGCCTGCGCGACCTGCCGGTCATGGGCACGGTCGTTGCCGGTTCAGACGGCATGTTCCAGATGAACGGCCAGGTCCACGACTACATCGAACGCCCACCGTCCCTGCAGGGTGTTGCCGATGCCTACGCCGTCTATGTCGCCGAGACCTCGATGGTGCCCCGCTACTTCCCCGGGGAAACGCTCCACGTCCATCCGGGCCGGGCCGTCACCCGCGGCGAGGACACCTTCGTGGTGGTCCAGCTCAAGCCGGAGGCAGAAGGCGAGGCGCCCCGCGCCCTGGTGAAGCGCTTCCGGAACCGGACCGCCGACACGCTGGTCCTCGACCAGTTCAACCCGGCGTGCGAACTCACCTTCCCGCTCGAACAGGTCGGAAGCGTCCACCTGATCATCTGGGCCGGTCGCGGCTGAGCGACCGGAAACAGAATCACCGCGGCTGAGCGACCGGAAAGCAGGGCCGCCGCGATTGAAAACCATTCTCGCGGCAGTTGCGCGCCGGGCGCGGCTGCACCACCATGCTTCCCGCAACCGGTCGCAAAAGGCCGGTGCATACAGGGGACACGCGCGATGAGAAACTCACCCGACGGCGGCGACGCCATTCTTCAGGCATTCCGCAGCCTCAACGTCGATTACGTCATGTCGTCGCCCGGCTCCGAATGGGGTCCCGTCTGGGAAGCGATGGCGCACCAGCAGCTCTCCAACGAGCCCGGACCCGTTTATCTCACCTGTGCGCATGAGACCCTCGCGGTCGATCTGGCCATGGGCTACACGCAGATCACCGGGCGCATGCAGGCCGTGATGCTGCACACCGGTGTCGGCCTGCTCCAGGGCTCGATGGCCATCGAGGGCGCGCTTCGCGGCGCAATCCCCATGGTGATCATGTCCGGCGAGGCGCTCAGCTTTGGCGACGATCCGGAGCTGGACCCCGGCTTCCAGTGGCAGGGCATCCTCAACCAGGTCGGCGGGCCCGCCCGCCTCGTCGAGCCTCTGGTCAAGTGGTCGAACCAGGCCGGCAGCATCGCGACCCTGCACCAGCAGATCGTCTCCGCCGGCGAGATGGCCCAGCGCACCCCGCGCGCGCCGGTCTACATGTCGGTGCCGATCGAGGTGATGAAGCAGTCCTGGTCCGCACCGGAATCGCTGCGTACCGCACCCGAAGCACCCATCGTCACAGCCACACCCGGCGATATCGCCACCTTCGCGAAGCGCCTGTCGGAGGCCGAGTGCCCCGTCATCATCGTGGAAGAAGCCGGGCGCACGGCCGAGGGCTTCCACGCGCTGGTCGCACTGGCCGAGAAGCTCGCCATCCCGGTCGTCGAGGGCAAGTTCGCCCCCTACTCGAATTTCCCGCGCGACCACGCATTGTTCCTGGGTGCGGGGCGTCCGGACGTGATCGACGAGGCGGATCTCGTTGTCACCATCGCCTCCCGCCAGCCCTGGTATCCGCTGAAGGACGTACCGAAGCGTGCCCATGTGCTCGCCATCGACGACACGCCCTTCCGCGACCATGTCGTCTACCAGCCCTCCACCGCCGAACAGTTCCTCGAAGGCGACGTGGCGGCCAACCTGGCGTTGCTCGCCGCCGCCGTGACGGCACCCGACGCCGCCACCCTCAAGGCGCGCCGCGCCCGCTGGGACGAGGCGGCAAGGGCCCGCGACGCGGCCAATACCGCAGCCATCGCGAAGGACCGGTCCGCCGATACGATCTCGCCCTCGCTGCTCTTCGCCGCGCTCAACGAGGCCGCGCCGGATGATGCGATCTATGTGGATGAGACCATCACCCACCGCCCGTTCCTGATGCGCCACCTGCAGCCGCAGGGTCCGCTCAGCTACTTCCGCGTCCATGGCGGCCTCGGCCAGTGCTTGGGTGTGGCGCTGGGCGTGAAACTGGGCGCAGGCGACCGCATAGTCATCTCGGTCATGGGTGACGGAACTTTCATGTACAACCCGGGGATCCAGGCGCTCGCCTTCGCGAAGAAGCACAATCTGGCGACGCTGACCGTCGTGACCAACAACCATGGCTACAACGCCATGCGGAAGGACCAGACCAACTACTATCCCGACGGTGTCGCGGCGCAGTCCGGCCTGTATCTCGGCCACCCGATCACGGAGTTCGACTACGCGGAGCTCGCGGCCCCCTTCGGGGCCTTCGGCGCCAGCGTCGAAAGCCCGGCGGAGCTGGACAGCGTGCTGGCCGAGGCCATCGCCGCCGTGAAGGGCGGGCGCTCCGCGCTCCTCAACGTCTCGCTGAACGCGTAGCCCGCGACCGGCAGTTGGGCTTTGACCCTGTTGCGAACTTCGCAATAGGGTCCGGCCCATGCCGATACCCTCGTCCGAACCGGATTGTGTCGAGAACGAGTTTCAGTACCGCGCCGTCCGCGCGCGGATCGCGGCGCTTGAGGTGCACCTGAAGGCCATCACCGACCTGCGCGAACTGGCCCGTGCGCACCGCGCGGCACTCACCATCGAGGACGAGGATCTGCGCGATCTTGCGCCGCTCGAGGATGCGGCGAGCGATATCGCCTGGACGCGCGACGGGCTCACCCGCGCCGCCGGAGACTCGGAAGACCTCACGACATACGGCAGGCCCCGCGCCGAACTGCCGTGATCTCACGTTCCGCAATCAAGGATTAGGCCTGGTCGGGAAGAGAGGATTCGAACCTCCGGCCCCTACGTCCCGAACGTAGTGCTCTACCAGGCTGAGCTACTTCCCGACATCAGGCGGCGGGTTTCTTACAACGCCACCGCCGCCTTTGCAAACGCCGATACGCACCTACCGCACGATCAGCACGGACTGGTTGGCGTGCCGCGCCACGCGGGCGGCGTTGGTGCCCAGCAGGTAGTCCGTTACTTCGGGCCGGTGCGCGGCCATCACGATCAGGTCCACCTTCAGCTTGTCCGCCGTGTGGATGATTTCCTCGTAGATCCGCCCGTGCTCCACGATGTGTTGCACCTTCACATTTCCAGGCACGATCGAAGAGACGAACTCGTGCAGTTGCTTGTCCACCTCCGCGATCGCCTTCTCCGCGAAATCGTCGGGAAAGAAGGAGCCCACGACATTCATGCCGAAGCTCGGCACTACGGTCATGATGTGCAACACCGCGCTAAACGCGCTGGCGTACTCGATCGCCACCGGGAGCGAATTCTTCCAGGAGTCCGTCTCCTGAAGGTCCACGGGCAACAGGATGTCCTTGTACATGGCGCGCCCTCCTATGCCGCGGCCACGGCACCGCCGCCGCGATTGGCCCTTCGGCGTTTCTGGTAGAGATACATCGCGATCCAGAGCACGGCGGCCACACCCTGGATGATTTCCCTCTGGATGCCGATCTCATCGGTGATCAGCGCCGGCCGGAACATCGCAATGGCCAGCACCAGCAGGATGATTCGTTCCGGCCAGTTGCACTCATCGCCGAAGTAGCCCTGCATGAACGAGGCGAAGGCGAACATCGCGATCAGCGATATGACGAACACCCACACGATTCCTATGGGATCGTTCAGCCAGATGATGTCGCCGTTCTCTGCCACGCCCGAGATCATCAGCAGCTCGGTGTTGAAGATGAACACGAAGGGCAGGATCGCCGTGCGCAGGTCGTAGGTGAAGCCCTGGATACCCGTCTTGATCGGGTCCGCCTTGGCGATGGCCGCACCGGCATAGGCCGCCAGGCCCACCGGCGGCGTGTCGTCGGCCAGGATGCCGAAGTAGAACACAAACAGGTGCGCGGCGATCAGTGGCAGGATCAACCCTGCATCCGCGCCCAGGGTTACGATCACCGGTGCCGTCAGCGTCGCCATCAGGATGTAGTTGGCCGTCGTCGGCAGGCCCATGCCCAGGATCATGCTGGTGATCGCAGTGAGGATCAGCATGATCGTCACGCTGCCGCCGGAGACTGCATCGATCAGCTGGGTGAAGCGGCTGACAAGGCCGGTGCTGGTCACCACGCCGACGATGATACCCGCCGCCGCCGTCGCCACGCCCACGCTCATCATGTTGCGCGCACCGGCAACCAGGCCGTCCCAGATGTCCTTCAGCCCGTCGAGGAAGGCCGCGCCGATGATCGGGCCCAGCTGCGCATCGGGGTCGATATTGCCCGCCTTCTTGTGCGCCCCCAGCGCC
The DNA here is from genome assembly GCA_038117045.1 of Alphaproteobacteria bacterium. Classification (GTDB taxonomy): domain Bacteria; phylum Pseudomonadota; class Alphaproteobacteria; order UBA6615; family UBA6615; genus JABJAG01. The sequence continues at coordinate 17,748 of JAYOFE010000021.1, forward strand.
AGGTAGGCGATGATCGGCCGCTGGATGATCATGATGACGGCCAGCGCCTCGATGGCTGTCAGCGCCGAGAAGATCGGCGAACGCCGCTCGATCACCAGGAACCAGATCAGCACGATCAGCGGGATCAGGTAGTGCAGCCCGTTGAGGAAGGTCTTGAGCATCGGCGGAAGCTCGCTCTTCGACAGCGGCTTCAGGCCGAGCTTGAGCGCTTCCAGATGCACGACCCAGAACAGGGCCATGTAGGAGATGATCGCGGGGAACAGGGCCGCGCGAACCACATCCAGGTACGGGATACCGATAATATCGGCCATGATGAACGCGGCCGCGCCCATGATCGGCGGCATAAGCTGGCCGTTGGTGGACGCCGCCACCTCGACCGCGCCGGCCTTGTAGGCCGGCAGGCCGACCTTCTTCATCAGCGGAATGGTGAAGGTGCCCGTCGTCACCGTGTTGGCGATGGACGAGCCGGAGACGAGGCCCGACAGGCCCGAGGCGACCACGGCCGCCTTGGCCGGGCCGCCGACCCGGTGGCCGAGGCCGGAGAACGCCACATCGATGAAGTATTTGCCGGCGCCCGCCTTGTCCAGCAGGGAGCCGAACAGCACGAACAGGAAGACGAAGCTGGTCGACACGCCCAGCGGCACGCCAAAGATGCCGGTCGTCGACATGTACATGTCGTTGATGAAGAAATCGAGCGGGATGCCGCGATGGCGCAGCAGGTCCGGCATGTACGGCCCGGCAAACGCATAGGCGATGAAGATGATGCAGATGATGCTCAGCGCCGGGCCCAGCGCGCGGCGCGCGGCCTCCAGCAGCAGCACCAGCGTGAGTACGCCCATCCAGACATCGGTCTGCGAGGGAAGTCCCTGGCGGTTGATGATCCCGTTGAAGTCCCACCAGATATATAGCGCGCCCGCGACGGCGAGGATCGACAGGACGATGTCGATGATGGGGATGTATTCGCGGTTCGACCGCTTGGAGCGCAGGAAAGGCAGCACCTTGTGCAGCGCGCGCGCCCACCGCGGGGGGTTGTGATAGTCGTAGGCCGGGAATGCCAGGAAGACGAGGCCCAGCGCAAAGCCCAGGTGCCAGGACCGGGCAATGAAGGAATTGATCGGGTCTTCCGCGATCCAGAGCTGGAAGATCGACCAGGCCACCGATATGCCGAGGATCGCCGCGACGGCGATCTTGCTTTCCGGGCTGCGCGGCCCGCTCTCGACTTCCGCGATGAAATCTTTCGGCGCGCCTTCGCTGTCAGCTGCCGCGTTCTGGTCCGAGCTCATGTCAGCCCCCCTCTGGAAACACCCCCATCACACCCGCTGGTGTTAAACCACGGCGGGCGGCGCCTCCCGGCGCCGCCCGCTTGCTGAACCGGCCTACATCCAGCCGCGTTCCTTGTAGTACTTCTCGGCGCCCGGATGCAGCGGAGCCGAGAGGCCCTTCAGCATGTCTTCCGGCTTGAGGAGCTTGAAGGCCGCATGGGTTTCCTTCAGCTCGTCCAGGTTTTCGAACACCGTCTTGGTGAAGTCATAGACAAGGTCGTCCGGCACATCGGAACTGCTCACGACCGTCGCCTTCACGGCGTAGGTCTCGAACGCATCGACGCCCTTCACGATGCCTTCCGGATACTGGGCCAGCACGTAGTACGGCTTGTCCGAAATGAACTTCTTGATGGCATCCGAGTTGATATCGAGGATGTCGATCTCCGTGGAGTTCGCCGGCTCCTCGATCGCCGCGGACGGCATGCCGACCGTATAGACGAAGGCGTCGATCTTCTTGTCGACCAGCGCACGCGAGGCTTCGCCCTGCTGCAGGCCCTCGGCCTTGATGTCCTTCTCGGGATCGATGCCGTAGAGCGGCAGCAGGTCCATCGAGTTGCCCCGCTGGCCGGAACCCGGGTTGCCGATGTTCACGGTCTTGCCCTTCAGGTCGCCAACGGACTTGATGCCGGTGTCCGCACGGGTCACCAGAAGCACGGCTTCCGGATGCGCGGAGAAGACACTGCGCAGCTTGTCGACCGGCTTGCCGTCCCAGTCGGCTTCACCCTTCCAGGCCTGGTAGTTGCGGTCCGACTGGGCCACGCCGAAGTCGAGCAGGCCGCGGTTCACGGCATTGATGTTGAACACCGAGCCGAGCGCCGGACGGCCGACGCAGTTGTACTTGCCGCCCGAGTGCTTGTTCATGAGCTGACAGGTCTGCAGCGCCACCTGGTAGTAGACACCAGTGACCGACCCGCCGCCGATCAGGATATCGCGCTGCTGGGCGCTTGCGTCCGGTGCGTGCGAAGCCATGCCGGCAAATGCGATGCCGGCAGCCGCCGCAACCGAAAGAATGGTTTTACGATGGTGTGCCAATGGTTCTCTCCTCTGACATTAGACCTTGTTGATCTGCGTACGCTCCCCGAACACCGATCCGAGCAAAATCGGGGAGCGCAGTCCAGTCGCGAGAATCCAGTGTGTCACAGGCTCGCCATGCGGGAGTACCCCGCGACGTCATACTTTCGCTTGATGAAATCGGGCCCGGTCAGGCTCTGACGCTGGCCACAGCCGCATCCACGGCGTCCCCGAGGCGTTCCACCAGGGTGCCGATTTCCGCGTCTTTCAGGATGAACGGCGGGGCGAGAAGGATGTGGTCGCCGCGCACGCCGTCGATGGTCCCGCCTGCCGGGTAGCACATCAACTCCCGGGACATGGCTTCCGCCTTGATCCGGTTCGCCAGCTTCAGCGACGGGTCGAAGGGCTCCTTGGTCGTCCTGTCGGCCACGATCTCGATGCCGCGGAACATGGTGCGCCCCCGGATATCGCCGACATGCGGGTGGTTGCCGAAGCGCTCCTGCAATGCCGTCTCCAGCAGCCCGCCGAGTTCCCGCACCCGGGGCATCATGCCAGGTGCCTGCAGCTTTTCCTGCACCACGAGCGCCGCCGCGCAGGCCGTCGCGTGCCCCATGAAGGTATGGCCGTGCTGGAAGAACCCCGAGCCGTCATGGAACGCCCGGTAGATCTCCTCCGACATCAAAACTGCACCGATGGGCTGGTAGCCGGCGGCGAGCCCCTTGGCCACCGTCACCAGGTCCGGGGTGATCCCGTCCTGCTCGAAGGCATAGAGCGTACCCGTGCGGCCCAGTCCGCACATGATCTCGTCCAGCAGCAGCAGCACACCGTACCGGTCGCAGACCTCGCGCATCTTGCGGAAATATCCGGGTACCGGCTCCACCCCGCCGGATGTCGCGCCGACCACCGTCTCGGCGATGAAGGCGATGACCCGCTCCGGACCGGCCGCGCGGATCTCCGCGTCGAGTTCCTCGGCGAGCCGGGTCGCGAAGTCCTCATCGGATTCGCCGTCGCGCTTCTCGCGATAGGCGAAACACGGCGTCACATGCCGAGATTCGGCCATGATGTCCCGGAACGGCGCGCGCCGCCATTCGTTGCCGCCGACCGCCAGCGCGCCGAGCGTATTGCCGTGATAGGACTGCCGCCGTGCAATGAACACGCTGCGGTCCGGCTGGCCGATCTCCACGAAATACTGGCGCGCCATTTTCAGCGCCGCTTCTATGGCCTCCGAGCCGCCGGAGGTGAAATAGACCCGCTCCAGCCCGTCCGGCGCGCCGGCGACCATGCGTTCGGCCAGTGTTTCCATCGGCTCGTTCGTGAAGAACGCCGTGTGCGCGAACGGCAACTGCGCGACCTGCTTCTGGATCGCGGCGATCACCTCGGCATCGCTGTGTCCCAGGCAGGACACGGCCGCGCCGCCCGAAGCGTCCAGGTAACGGCGCCCGCTGGAATCGATCACATAGGCGCCGTCGCCGGCGACCGCCACGGGCAATCGGCTATGGCTGTGCCGGTGGAGGACACGGGTGTCCGGGCGCGGATCCGCGCCTCCGTCGGAGGCTGCGCTCATCTTCAGCTAGTCGGTCCGGTTGTCTGACAGGCGGTGGAGGTCACCGAGCGCCTCTTCCAGATCGTCGCCGTCTTCCTGGTCCGGTGCCGTCCCCTCTGGACGCTGCCAATAGGTCTCGAAGCCCTCCAGCAGTTCCTCGCTCTCGGTCAGCCCGGACAGGGCATCCTGTCCGCCCTGGGCTAGGATCTGCGCCACCAGCACCTGCGAAACGGTCATGGCCGGGACCACGGAGCGGAACAGCGCCGGGGTGTCGGTGCCGACCAGCAGCATGTGCCGCGTCAGCGCCGACAGCGGGGACACGAGGCTGTCCGTCACGGCCACGATGGCCGCGCCGCGCGACGCCGCGAGGCTCGCCGCCTCGATCGTGCCGCGCGTATAGGGCTCGAAGCCGAACACAAGCATGGCGTCGTCTTCCGTCATGCCGCGGAATCCGTCGGCAAAGGTCCCGCCCTTGCCGTCAACCAGGACAACGTCGTCGCGGAACAGCGAGCAGGCATACCAGACATAGAAGGCTGCCGAATAAAGGCTGCGCTGGCCGACCACGTAGATCCGCCGCGATCCGGCCAGCACCCGGGCGGCGTCCGCCAGTTCCTCGGTGCCGATCGCCTCAAGGCTGAGGGAGAGGTTTTCCCGGTCCGCCGCGATCATCTCGCCGGCAAGGCGCGCCAGGGCACGCCCGCCGCCACGCCGGCCCGTACGTGCGAGCAGCTTGCGCGCGCGCGCACCCATGCCCGCCGGCTGGTCGTGCATCTCCGCGCGGAAGGGCGCACGGAATGATTCGTATCCGTCGAAGCCGATGGCCTGCGCCAGCCGGACCATGGTCGCGGGCTGCACGTCCGCGCGCTCCGCGAGCTTGCGCATCGACGTGAATGCAATTTCGTCGGGTCGTTCGATCAGGTAGCGCGCCGCGCGCCGGAGCTGCGGGCTCAGTTGCGCACTGACCGTCTCCAGATCGGCGAGAATTCGCTCGCACGCCGGAATGTTCTCACCCTGATCCGTCATGGTGATTCCCCTGCACCCGTTCACCGCGCGAGTATGCTGCACGGCAATGAATCAAAACCTACCCCCGTTGATTCAATTGAAGCACCGGGGCAATTCGCATCGCAACCCGAAACTGTCGGGCACTCGGGCGCGCGACGGCGTTGTGAACCCGGGTCCGGACCGTTAGCATCCGCCAAATTTCGTCATCGTAGCCTTGGACCGTTTCATGGACATTGCAGACCACATCCGCACGATCCCGGACTTCCCGAAGCCCGGAATCCTGTTCTACGACATCTCCACCCTGCTGGCGCACCCGCAGGCGTGGCGGCATACGGTCGACCTGCTCGCCGTGGCGATCCGCCAGCACGAGCCCGACCTTCTGGCCGGGATCGAAAGCCGTGGCTTCCTTGTCGCTGCTCCGCTTGCGCTCCAGCTTGGGTGCGGCTTCGTCATGCTGCGCAAGCAGGGCAAGCTGCCGGGCGACACCACGTCCCACACCTATGACCTGGAATACGGCTCCGACACCATCGAGATGCAGTCCGACGCCATCAAGCCCGGCCAGAAGGTTGTCATCATTGACGACCTTCTCGCCACCGGCGGCACGGCGGGCGGCGCATTCACCCTGCTGCGCGATGCGGGTGCCGATGTTCGTGCAGCCGCCTTTATTATCGAACTCGAAGGCCTCGGCGGGCGCGAACACCTGGACGTGCCGATCACCTCGCTCCTGCAGTTCGAGGCCTGAGCCTTACCCGATCTTCCCGCCGAGTTCCTCGTCCACGAAGGTCCGGATGATCTCCTCGACCGATGCGTCGGGCTCCATGCCCAGCGCGCGGGCCCGTGCGCCGTCCGCGTACCACGGCCAGGCATCGACGATCTGCTGGACCAGGGCGTCCGGCTTGTCCTGGACGAGGCCCGCCACATTGTCCCCGGCATAGGCGCGCAGCGCCTCCAGCATCTCCGCGATGCTCGGCGAAATCCCGTTCATCATCACCGAGCGGTTGGGGCCCAGCGCGGCCCCGTCGGCGTTGTGCACGTCGATAAAGGCCTGTACCGCACGCCGGGGAGACAGGATCAGCATCCGCGTCTCGGGATCGACGGGGTTCGCGGCCGGGTCGCCCTGCAGCGGTTCACGCAGGATCGAGCTGGCGAAGCCCGAGGCCGCCAGGTTGGGCTTGCCGGGCCGGATCACGATGGTCGGCAGGCGCAGCGTGCGCCCGTCGATGAAGCCCTTGCGGGTGTAGTCGTTGACCAGCAACTCACCGATGGCCTTCTGCGCGCCGTAGGAGGTCTGCGGGGTCAGGGCGGTCGCGTCGTCGACCGAGCGCTCCCCGCCATAGACCGCCAGCGAACTGGTGAAGACCACGCGCGGGCAGCGGCCCGTCCGGCGCGCGGCCTCCAGCACGTTGCGCCCGCCATCCAGGTTGACCGCATAGCCCAGGTCGAAATCGGCTTCCGCCCCGCCGCTGACCACCGCGGCGAAATGGAAGACCGAATCCGTCTCCCCGTCGATCAGCGCCTCGACCGTCGCGCGGTCGCAGATATCGCCAGCGACCACCTCGACGCGCGGGTCGTCCGGCGGCGGCTCGACAGGCTCGAATGCGTCAAACAGCACCAGCTTTTCCACCTCGGACGGCTTGCCGTCGAGGGTGGTGAGTTCGTGCTCCTGCAGGATCCGCATGGCCAGGCGGCGGCCGAGCATGCCGGTCCCGCCGGTAATCACGACTTTCATCTCGTCCTCTCCTCCCGTGCCCGCGCGTGGCTCACGAAAACACCGGCTCCAGCCGGTCCAGTGCCGCCGACAGGGTATTCGCATCCGAGGCGAAACACAGCCGCAGCCAGCCTTCGCCCGACTGCCCGAAGGCCCGGCCCGGTGCCATACCGACGCCGGTGTCGGCGATGAGCTGCTTGGCGTAGGCCACGCTGTCGGTCATCCCGTCGACCGCGAAGAACGCATAGAACGCGCCTTCCGGGCGCGCCAGCGTCACCTTGGGCATCGCCGCGAGGCGCTGGAACACCAGGTCGCGGTTGCGCCGGTAGCGTTCGACCATCTCGGCTACGAAGGGCTCCCCGTCGCGCATGGCGACCACGCCCGCATGCTGCACGAAGGTCGTCGGCGAGGCGACGTTGAACTCGTTCAGCTTCGAGAAGACCGGGCCAAGGTCCGCCGGGTGCGTCAGCCAGCCGAGCCGCCAGCCGGTCATCGACCAGGATTTGGAAAAGCTGTTGATCACCACCACCCGGTCGTCCGGCCCGGCGATATCGAGGAAGGACGGCGCGCACGGCCGGTCGTAGATCAGGCGCACATAAACCTCGTCGGAGACAACATAGATCCCGCGCTCGCGCGCAAAGGCCAGCAACTCGCGCTGCTGGTCCTCCTCCATCACCCAGCCCGTCGGGTTGCCCGGCGAGTTCACATAGACCGCGCGGGTCCGCTCGTCGCAGGCGTCCGCGATGTCGTTCATGTCCAGGTGCCAGCGCCCGGTCTCGTCCGGCTTCAGGGAGACGTCCCGCGCCTCCCCGCCCATCACCTCGACCGTCCCGGCGCAGTTCGGCCAGAGCGGGCCGACGATCAGCACGTTGTCGCCATTGTCCACCAGCGCCTGGGAGACCAGCATGATCCCCGCCATGCCCGACGCCGACACGGTGATCCGGTCGATCCCGATCTCGCGCCCGATCAGCTTCGTCGAGTAGTCGGCGATGGCGTCGCGCAGCGGCGGGATGCCCCGGTTTTGGGCATAGAAGACATGGTCGTCGTGGAGCGCCTGCTCCGCCGCGCGCTTGATGTAGTCGGGCGTCGGCAGGTCCGGCTCGCCGAACCACAGCTTGATCACGTCCTCGCGGCCGAGATTCGCGTCCGCCACCTGCCGGATGCGGGAGCCCTCCAGCGCGGCGATGGCGGGCCGCATGATGCGTGGCGGCTGATCGGTCATTCGGGCAATCCTTCAAGCGTCGGTCCGTCTGTCGGTTAGAACATCGCCGCGCGCATATCGGCAAGCCCCTCCCCGAGGCTTGGGCTTGGCACGGATTGCCCCATGACGCCGCACTGGGGCATATCTGGATCATCGATTTTCCAGGAACAACGGTACCGACATGTCCGACCTCGCTCCGCGCAGACTGACCGAAGGCCTCAACGGCGAACTCGGCTTCCGCCTCACCGAATGGCGCGAGGGCTTTGCCCAGATCGCCGTCGATCTCGACCACCGCCACCGGAACCGCCAGGGCGGCGTGCATGGCGGCGTCACGGCCACGCTGGTCGACGCGGCGACGGGCTTCTGCGGCGTCTACGAGCCCGACCCGGAAAAGCGCCGCGGCAACGTCACCGTCTCCCTGACCGTCAATTTCGTGGGCCGCGCCAAGGGTACGACGCTCATCTGTTCCGCGAAGATCGTGCGGGCCGGCCGGCGCATCTACTTCGCCTCCGCCGAGGTCCATGACAACGAGGACAACCTCATCGCCACGGCCGACGCGGTCTATGCCTATGTGGACCGCGACGCCCAGCGCCGCCCGCCCTCCAGCTAGGCCCAGTCCCGATATGCCCGAGGCGCGCTTCTATATCGGCCAGGTCGTCCGCCACCGCATGTTCGACTATCGCGGCGTGGTCTTCGACGTGGACCCGGTCTACAGCGGCACGGATGACTGGTACCGGCAGGTCGCCCTGTCGCGCCCGCCGAAGGACGCACCCTGGTATCACGTGATGGTCCATGACGCGCTCCACACCACCTATGTGGCCGAGCGCAACCTGGAGCCGGACCCCGAGCCCCAGCAGATCGCCCACCCGGACCTCGGCAAGCATTTCTCCGCCTTCGACGGCACGCGCTACCTCAAGGAACACCGCGGGAACTAGTCGCCGCCTTGACACCACGCCTTGACTTGCCGGGGGTGTGCGGCCCATCGTTCGGGCAACCGCAGCGCTGGGGTGCCCCGACTGCCCAGAAAAGGGTGGGGCTGAGAAAACACCCACAAACCTGATCCGGATCATGCCGGCGGAGGGAGTTGTTGCGGCGGTCTTCTCAAAGACACTCCTCCGCAAGCCCCGGATCACCGACCGGAGAGACCCATGCGCGCGCTCCCACGCCACACGTTCCGCTGCGCCCTCGCGTTTGCCGCCACCGTCCTGTGGTCCGGCACGGCCGCGAAGGCCGAAGACACGCTGCGCATCCCCGTGCTGGTCCCCATCACCGGCTTCCTGTCGCTGGAAGGCACCAGCCAGAAGAACGGCGCGGAACTGGCGTTGACCGGCTCGAAGGTTGCGTTCTCCGTCGAGGACACCGCGACCTCGCCCGAGGTGGCGGTCAACGCCTTCGAGCGCACGGCCGGCACCGATGGCGTCATCGCCGTCGTCGCGCCGATGCTCGGCACCCAGATGCTGGCGCTTGTCCCACTGGCCGACGAGTTCGCGATCCCCATGGCCACGGTCTCCGGCACCGCGAAGATCACCGAGCTGGGCAGCCCCAATGTCTTCCGCTTCTTCCCCGGCGACGTGGTGGTGAAGGCCGCGCAGGCCCGCTACGCGGTGGAGGAACTCGGCGCGAAGAAGCCCGCCATCATCTACCAGACCACCGCCTACGGGCAGAGCGGGCGAGCCGAACTGGCGCGCAACCTCACCGAACTCGGCGCGCCTCCGGTTTTCGAGGAAGGCCTCGATGTGTCGGTAAAGGACATGCTTCCTGTGCTGACCAAGGTGCGCGAGTCCGGGGCCGACGTGCTGCTCCTCCACCTGCACTCCGGCCCGACCGCGCTCGCGGTGCGCCACGCGAAAGCGCTCGGTCTCGGCATCCCCATCGTCGCGGGCTCCGCCATGCACCAGCCCGAGACGGCGGCGCTCCTCGAACCGGCGGAACTGCAAGGCGTGTGCGCCGAATCCGGTTCCTCGCCCGTGTCAGAGACGTCGGAAAAGGTCCGCAGCTTTGCCGATGCCTACCGGCGGTCCTTCGACCGGGAGCCGGATGCCTTCGCGCTCGGCCAGTATGACGGGGTGAAGATGATCCTCGCCGCCGTCGCGGCAGGCGCACGCACCCCTGACGATATCCGCACCCATGTCCAGACCGCCCGGCACGAGGGCCTCGCCATGACCTACAAGTCCGACGGCAAGGGCAACATGGCGCATTCGGCCGTCATCCTCTGTTACGACGGGGCAGACCGTGTGCCCGATATCGTCAAGCGCTACGACAACCTGACCGGGGTGCTGTAAGCGCGTCATCCTCCTCATCGAAAGCCCCTCTCCCATAGGGAGAGGGGTTTGGGGTGAGGGGTTAAACTTCAACGGCTGATCCGCGATGGACCGTAAACCCTCACCCGGCTCGCAAACGCTCGCCACTCTCTCCCTCAGGGAGAGGGTTGAATTGCGGGCCGAACCCAACGAGCCCGCCGCATGATCGCGACCCAGCTCCTCGTGAACGCCGCCGCGCTCGGTGCGGCCTATGCGCTCGTTGCGATCGGTTTCGTGCTGGTGCTGAACGCGACGACGGCGGTCAACTTCGCCCATGGCGAGAGCGTGGTCGCGGGCGGGTTCGCGGCGGTCGCGCTGGCCGGCTTCCTGCCGCCGGACATCGCGGTGCCCGGCCTGGTCCTGCTGCCGGGCGTGCTCGTGGTCTCCGCGCTGCTCGGCCTGGCGATTGGTGCCCTCGCCTACCTGCCCATCGGCAACCGCCCCCCCGTCTCCGTCTTCGTCACCACCATCGCGGTCGGGATCGTCATTGCCAACGGCCTGAACGCCGGGTTCGGCGCCGCCCCGCGCAGCGCGCCGCCGCTTGTCGGCACAGGCGGGTTCGAGTTCCTCGGGGCCACGGCAAGCCTTCAGTCGCTTGCTATCATCGCAACGGCCACCGTGCTGATCGGTGCGCTCGCCTGGCTGCTCCAGCGCACGCAACTGGGACGCCGGTTCCGTGCCTGCGCGCAGGATCCGGAGATGGCCCGCGCGCTGGGCATCCGGCTGACCCGCATCACTCTCATGGCCTTCGCGCTCGGCACCGCGTTCGCGGGCGTGGCCGGGCTGCTGCTCGCACACCAGTTCTTTGTCAGCGCGTCCGACGGCGGCGTGCTGGTCCTGAAGGCCTATATCGCGGTGGTCATCGGCGGCTGGGGCAGCCTGCGCGGCGCGGCGGCAGGCGCGCTGCTGATTGCGGTGTTCGAGGTCGGCATCGCCGCCATCGCGTCCCAGCCCGTGGCCGAAGGTGCGCTCTATATCGCAGTCCTGCTGGTGCTGTTCGTGCGGCCTCAGGGCCTCTTCGGCGAGCCGCAGCAGGTGCGCGCATGAACCTGCGCACCCACATGCCGGCCGCCGGCATGGCCACGGCACTGGCCGTCTACGCCACGGTGCTCGCCTCGTCCTACGACCAGCGCCTCCTCGCCCTGTCGGGCGTCTATCTGATCCTCGTTCTCGGATACCAGTTCATCTTCGGTCACGCGGGCGCCCTCAGCCTCGCCCAGGGTGCGTTCTTCGGTGCGGGGGCCTATGCGACCGGCATTCTCGCGACCCGCTGGGAGCTGGGCTTCCTCGCGACCTTCCCGCTGTCGATCGCCTTTGCCGCCCTCCTCGCGGCGATCATTGCCGCTCCGGTCCTGCGGCTTCGCACCCATTACTTCGCGCTCGCGACCCTCGCGCTGGCCCAGCTTCTCCTTCTGGTCGCGGTCAACTGGGAGCCGGTCACCGGCGGCGCGAACGGACTGTCCGGCGTGCCCCCGGTCTCGATCCTCGGCTGGCAGGCCCCGCGCGGCCTGCCCCTCGTCGCGGTTATCTGGGGCATTGCCGGGATCGCCATGCTGATCGCGCATCACCAGATGAACCCGCAGCGCCGGGCCGCCTTCTCCGTGGCGCGGGAGACACCGCTGGCCGCGCCCGCCTTCGGCATCGACGCGGGCCTCCTGCGCCTGCGGGCCTTCCTGCTCAGCGCCGCTTTCGGCGGCGCGGCGGGCGCACTGTTCGTGCACACCAACCGGGTCGTGTCTCCCGAGACCCTTGGCTTCGGTGTCATGGTCACCTGCCTGACCATGACGGTGGTCGGCGGACGCTATCGCATCGCCGGCGCGCTGATCGGCGCGCTCCTGCTGACCCACCTGCCGGAATGGCTGCGCGGCCTCGATGCGTATTATCTCGTCGCCATGGGCGCACTGCTTCTGGCAATGGTGTTGTTTGCGCCGGACGGGCTCGCCTCCTTCCTCCCGGCCCGGAAACCCCTGTCCGGAACAGCCGCATCTCCCGTTCCGATCCCCTCGCCGGGCCTCTTTGCCGGCCCTTCCTCTTCACTGGAGGCTACCGGCCTGCACAAGAGCTTCGGCGGCATCCGTGCGCTGGACGGCCTCGACCTCAGCTTCAAGAGCGGCGAGATCGTCGGCGTCATCGGCCCCAACGGCGCGGGCAAGACCACCCTCGCGAATGCGTTGACCGGCATTGCGCCGGCCGATGCGGGAGTCATTCGCCTGAACGGGAATGAAATCTCCGGCCTTGCGCCCCACGACATTGCGCGCCGGGGCCTGACCCGCACCTTCCAGACACCGCAGTTACCTGCAGCGCTCGATATCCGATCCATCGTCATGACGGCCCGGAACCATACAGGCGCACACAACGCTGCACCCGACGCCGACGACGCAATCGCCTTCTGCGGGCTGTCAGATGAGGCAAACGAAGCCTCGGGGAGCCTGCCCCACGGACTGCGCCGCCGCGTCGAGATCTGCCGCGCCATCGTCTCGCGCCCGTCCGTGATGGTGCTGGATGAGCCCGCCGCCGGCCTGACGCCAGAGGAACAGGCGGAGATCGGTGCCCTGTGCCGCGCGCTCGCCGATGCGGGCATGGCGGTCCTGCTGATTGACCACAATGTCGGTTTTCTGAAGCCCATTGCCGACCGGCTCATCTGCATGGCTGAGGGACGCATCCTCGCCGATGGCAGCCCGGAGGCGACTCTTGCCGATCCCTCGGTCCGCGCGGCCTATTTCGGGATGGATGCGTGATGTCCGAAAACACGCCCGCGCTGGAGACCCGAAACATCACCGTCCGCCATGGCGGCGTCACGGCGCTGCGTGACGTTTGCTTCACGGCACTTCAGAGGGAAATCACTGTCCTGCTCGGGGTGAATGGTGCAGGCAAGACCAGCCTGTTGCGCGGGATCGTCGGGCTCGCGGCCACCGACGGCACGATCCTCCTCCAGGGACGGAATATCGGCGCCCTGGCGACAGAGGACCGCATCCGTGCGGGCCTCGCATGGGTACCGGAGGGCCGCCGTGTCTTCCCGGGACTGACCGTTGCCGAGAATCTCGACGTCGCCGGCCCGGCCGACAGTGCAACCCGCCGCGAGAGGCTGGCCGATGTCGTCACCCGTTTCCCGCAGCTGGCCCAGCGCCTCGGCGACCGGGCATGGCAGTTGTCGGGTGGCCAGCAGCAGATGCTCGCCATCGGCCGGGCCCTGATGGCGCGCCCGGATGTCTACCTGCTGGACGAGCCATCGCTCGGCCTGTCGCCCGCCATGGTCGATGTGCTCGCCGAAAGCCTGCACGCACTCACGGCGGAGGGCGCCGCCGTTGTCCTGGCCGAACAGAATGCGGGGTTCGCGCAGCCGCTCGCCGGGCGTCGCTACACTCTGCGCAATGGGATCATGAGCGAAGACTGACCGGAACGGTCAGGGACAGCTCACCTGTGCGGTCCAGCCGCGTTCCGGCCCTTCGGGCGGCCACACGGTTGCGACGACCTCTTTGTCCAGGCCCAGGCGCGTGCGGTAGGCGCAGGCGACCTCGCGCGCCACGGAAGGTGCGCGTGATTGGGGCACATCGTCGGCCATCACCATCGACAGGCGGTGGTCGGCCTCGACCGAGATTTCCGCAAGGTCGCCCCGGTCCGACACCCATTCGAGGAACGCGTTTTCGATGTCGCCAAATGCCGGCGCCATGAAATCTTCCGGCAGGTTCAGGAACCCGCGGCTGACCCAGCCACTTGTGCCGGCACTGTCGAAACCGCGGATATGAACCCAGCGGCCCTGTTCGTCGAACGCCTCGATAATGTCGCCCTGCTTCAGCTTGGCAACGATCTGCTGGCCGGTGCTGGGGCCTGCGCGCACATTCAGGGTCCGCGCGCTCACCGTGCCTTTCCAGCTCTTGTCGTCGTCTTCGGCCCGGGCATGTCCGGTCCACTGCAGGGATGCTGCAAGTGCGAGAGCCAGGAAAAATATGCGTGCCGTAAACATCGTCATTTCAGTCGTGGAAGACACTTGTCATCCCAAACCAGGGCGCACCGCGGCGCTTGCCTCGACTTGCGAGGCCCGTCTTGCGATTATGCCACGTCCTTCGGTACCGGCATAATGACCACAGAGAAATTTCAGCTCCGCTATTCGCCGGTCGAGGACCGGATCCTCATCATCGTCACCGACGAGAATGGGCAGGAAGAGGTATTTGGTCTCACCCGGCGCCTTGTCAAACGCCTGGTCCCGAGCGTCGAGAAGGTGCTGAAGACATCCGGACACCTCGTCGAGCCGCCTGTCCCCGAGACCCAGAACCCCGCGCCCGGGCCGACACCGGCGGAGAGCCTGGCCTTCGAGGCCCGGGAGAAAGCCGGAACCGCGCCCACACCCGCGACCGGCGACACCCTGGACGCGCAGCCGGAGTCCACCGAAGAACAGCCCGCGCCGCTCGCCCCGGTGACCTTCCGCCTCGTCACGCGCCTGCGCGTGACGGACCGCGGCAACGGCACCCATGTCCTGCACATGACCGACGGCCGCCATCATCTGGACGTGCCGCTGAGTGATGAAATGCTCACCCAGTTCTCCCACGGCATCGTCACCGTGCTGGGCAATTCCGACTGGGACCTGGCGCCCGTCGAGACGGGCGGGAGCGAGCCGCCTGCCGCCGCCACGAAGATCGACATCACGGCAGAGAGCCCGTCCAAGTATCGCCACTGAACAGGCAAATCCATTCACAGCGACTGCGCACCGGCGACTCAGCCGCCAGACGCTAGGTTTCCAGACATACGTTCGCACGCAATCGAGACACTGCCATGCCCCGCCCCGAAGAACTGGTCCACAAGACCGAAGAGGCCCATGAAACCGCGCTGGAGACGGCGCGCTACCTGCTGGATATCGGCGCGGTCAACTTCAGCCCGGAAGAGCCCTACACATTCACCTCGGGCCGGGTCAGCCCCAGCTACATCGACTGCCGCCGCGTCATCGCCTTCCCGGAGGCACGCGAGGCCATGACCGCACGCGCGGTTGAGCTGATCGAGCGCGATATCGGCCGCGACAACATCGACGTCGTGGCGGGCGGCGAGACGGCGGGCATCCCGTATGCCGCATTCATCGCCGTCGCGCTCGGCAAGCCCATGGTCTACGTCCGCAAGGAGGCCAAGGGTTTCGGGCGCATGGCCCAGATCGAGGGTGCGCTGGACGAAGGTGCGCGGGTGCTGCTAGTCGAGGACCTAACCACCGATGGCGGCAGCAAGGTGAGGTTCGTCGAGGCACTGCGCAACGCCGGCGCCATCGTAGATCACACCTATGTCGTCTTTCACTACGGCATCTTCCCGGAAGTCTGGAAAACCATGGACGACATCGGGATCAAGCTGCACGCGCTGGCGACCTGGTGGGACGTGCTGGAAGTGGCACGCAGCCAGCACAACTTCACCGACGAGCAGCTCGACAGCGTCGAGGAGTACCTCAACGCCCCCGACGACTGGACGCCGATGCGCAGTTAAGTGCCGGGTGCGGCGCATGGGTCAACGTCTCGTGACCGCAGGCCGCCTCGACATCGCTACCTTCACATGGCCAGAATTCCCGTGACCGAAAAGGGAGTTTGTCCGTGAGAGCATCCAACATCGTTACGGCTGCTGCTGCCGCTGCCCTGTTTGCATTTTCCGGTACCGGGCCGGCCCATGCGTCAAAGGACGAACTGGTCATCGGCGTCAGCCAGTTTCCCCAGGGCTTCCATCCTAATTTCGCCAGCCATGTGACCCTGGAACTCATCCTCGGCATGAGCCGCCGGCCGTTCACGGTCTATGACCCCGACTGGAAACTGGTCTGCCTGCTGTGCGAGGTGCTGCCGTCGCGCGAGAACGGCATGATCCGCGACTGGACCACGCCGGACGGCAAGGACGGTCTGGCCATCGACTACACGATCCGAGAGGGCGCCACCTGGGGCGACGGTGTGCCGCTGACCACAAAAGACGTTCTGTTCACCTGGGAAATCGGCCGCATCGAGGCGGCGGGCATCAACAACCAGGAGCTTTACCGCCGCATGGAAAAGATCGAGGCGCAGGATGACCGGCGCTTCACGATCTTCTGGAACAAGCGCGTGTGCGAGGCCGAGGCGATCAACGATTTCGACATCGTCCCCGCGCATCTGGAACGCGAGGCCGCGTCCGACCCCGCCGCGTACCGCACCCGCAACGCCTATGACAGCGACCCCACCCAGGCGGGCCTTTACTACGGCCCCTACCGGGTCACCCGGGTCGACCCGGGCGCGACCATCGTGCTCGAGCCCAACCCCACCTGGTGGGGCAAGGCGCCTCACTTCAGGAAGATCACGGTCCGCACCATCGAGAACACGGCGGCGCTGGAAGCCAACCTGCTCTCGGGCGAGATCGATTACATCGCGGGCGAGGACGGTATCTCTCTCGACCAGGCGATCGCCTTCGAGAAGCGCCACGCCGACGCCTACAATGTCGTCTTCAAGCCGGGCCTGTTCTACGAACATGTCGACCTTATGCTGGACAATCCGGTCCTGCAGGACGTGCGCGTGCGCCGCGCCCTGCTCTACGCCATCGACCGGCAGTCGATCAGCACCCGCCTGTTCGAGGGCAAGCAGCCCGTAGCCGACACCGGCGTTCATCCGCTGGACTCGGTGCACACGGACGATGTGCGGAAATACCCGTTCGAACCGGAGACGGCGAAGAAACTGCTCGACGAGGCCGGCTGGACCGACATCCGCGGAGGCATCCGCCACAATGCTAAGGGTGAGCCGCTGCGCATCGAGATCATGACCACCGCCGGCAACCGCGTGCGCGAACTGGTCGAGCAGGTCATCCAGTCGAACTACCGCGATATCGGCGTCGACCTGCGCATCCGCAACCAGCCCGCGCGGGTGCTGTTCGGCCAGACCATCAGCAAGCGCGAGTTCGATTCGCTCGCCATGTTCGCCTGGTTCTCCAGTCCGAAGAACGTGCCGCGCACCACGCTGCACTCGACGATGATCCCGTCGGAGGCGAACAACTGGTCCGGCCAGAACTACACCGGCTACCGCAGCGCAAAGATGGACGAGGCCATCGACAAGGTGGAGGTCATGTGCAGCGACGCAGACCAGAAGAAATACTGGACCGAGATCCAGCAGACCTATGCCGAGGACCTGCCCGCGCTGCCGCTGTATTTCCGGGCCAACGCCTTCGTGATGCCGCCCTGGCTCAAGGGTGTGACGCCCACCGGCCACCAGTACCCGAGCACGCTGTGGGTCGAGAACTGGACGGCGGAGTAGGCCGCGCATGGCGGCCTTCCTGACACGCCGCCTGTTCGGCATGGCCGTCGTGCTGGCGGTCATGTCCTTTGTCGTGTTCATGCTGATCGGCCTGATGCCGGGCGATCCCATCGACATCATGATCGCCTCGAACCCGGACCTGACACCGGCCGACGGCGCGCGCCTGAAGGAACTCTACGGCCTCGATCTGCCCCTGTGGGAGCGCTACACTAACTGGCTGGGCGCAGCCCTGTCAGGGGATCTCGGGTTCTCGCGCACCTACAACCGGCCGGTGTTGGATATCCTGCTGCCGCGCCTCGGCAACACCGTGATCCTGCTGGGCCTGAGCTCCCTGCTCGCGATCTTCATCGCCATCCCGCTGGGCATCATCGCCGCCACCCGGCCGCAGTCCCTGCTCGACGGCGCGATCAACCTGTTCTGCTTCGCGGGCATCTCCGTTCCGCCCTTCTGGCTGGCGCTGGTCTTCATCCTGCTGTTTGCCGTGTCCCTCGGCTGGCTGCCGGCGGGCGGCATGGGGAACCCGTCCGAGGGGCTGTTCTCGCGGCTGGAGTTTCTCGTGCTGCCGGTGGTCACGCTGACCATCGCCAGCCTCGCCAGCTACACACGCTTTGCGCGGGCCGCCATGATCGAGGTGCTGCGCCAGGACTACATCCGCACCGCCCGCGCCAAGGGGCTGGGTGCGGGGCGCACCGTCTTCGGCCACGGCCTGCGCAACGCCATGCTGCCGCTAACCACGATCATCGCGCTCGATTTCGGCTCGCTCTTTTCCGGCGCGCTGATCACCGAGACCATGTTCGGCTATCTCGGCATGGGGAAGCTGATCTACGATTCCATCCTCGGCAATGACTTCAACCTCGCGCTGGTCGGCCTGCTGCTGGCGACCTTTGTCGTCCTTGTCGGCAACTTCCTGGCCGACATCGCGTATGCCGTGCTGGACCCGCGTATCTCCTTCCGTTCGCTGGAGGCGGCATGAGCGCCGCGGCCACCACCATCGCTCCTGTCCACAGCGAGGCCCTTCTGTTCTGGCGGCGGCTCGCGCGCAACCGCCCGGCCATGGCCAGCGCTGTTCTGCTCGCTGTGATCGCGTTGCTGGCCCTGCTCGCCCCGGCTTTCGAGGCCGCGCTGGGGGTCAGCGCCGCGCGGACCGACCTGTTCAACCAGTACGCACTGCCCGATGCCACCCACTGGCTGGGCACGGACGAGGCCGGGCGCGATGTCCTCACCCGCCTACTCTATGGCGGGCGCATCTCGCTGCTGGTGGGTCTCGTCTCCGCCGCCGGAGCCGCGGTGATCGGCACTTTCATCGGCCTGGTCGCAGGGTACCGGGGCGGCTGGCTGGATTCGCTGCTGATGCGCACCACGGACGGCGTGATCGCGCTGCCGCTCCTGCCGCTGCTGATCGTGCTGGCCGCCATCGATCTCACCAAGCTGGGCGTGCCCGACAGCATCGCGAACTCCGAAATGGCGAGCCTCTACCGGATCGTCTTCATCATCGCCATCGTCGGCTGGACCACCGTCGCCCGCCTCGTGCGCGCGGCCACGCTCTCGGTGCGCACCCGCGAATTCGTGCGCGCGGCCGAGGCCATGGGTGTCGGGTCGGCCACCATCATGCTGCGCCACATCCTGCCCAATGTGGTCTCGCCCATCGTGGTCGCAACCACGCTGTCCGTCGGCACGGTGATCCTGCTCGAATCCGTCCTCAGCTTCCTGGGTCTCGGCATCCAGCCGCCGGTGCCGAGCTGGGGCAACATGCTCACCAACGCGCAGGAACTGGCCACCCGCGCGCCGGCGCTGGCCGTCTGGCCCGGCGCGGCGATCTTCGTGACGGTGATGGCGTTCAACTTCCTCGGCGACGGGCTCCAGGACGCCCTCGACCCCCGCGCGACGCGGCGCTAGCCGCCTATTCCGCCGGTGCGGCTTCGCCCCCAGTGGTCACCGGCTTCGACCCGTGCAGGTAGCGCGCCAACCGGAACCCCACATCGTCGCGCTGGTCCAGCAGCCCCTGCCGGAAGGCCGGGCGGATGCGTGCACGAATGCCCGTCCGCCAGCTCGATCCCTTCACCGTGTGCATCAGGCCGCCCCTCGGCCCGAGCGGATCGACAAACAGCGCGCCCTGGTTCGGCGGAATCAGCGAATAGAAATCATGCACCCACTCGCTCACATTCCCGGTGAGGTCGAACAGGCCCGCGCTCTCGGCCGGGAAACTGCCGACCGGTGCCAGGCGCGCAAACCCGTCGTTGTAGTCCGCGATGATGTTGCGCGTGATGCCCTTGGCGGATGCTTCCGCGATGTTCCCCGCCCGGTCCGGCAGGGTGCTTGAATCACCCCAGGGATAGATGCTCTCGGTTGTCTTCCCGGCGCGGCGCGCCAGCCACTCCCATTCGGCCTCGGTGAGCAGCTGGTATCCGTCGCTCCCGAAATCGACCCCCTGATAACTGATACCGGAGACCCGGTAGAACGGTGCCAGCTCTTCCTTCTCGCTCAGCCAGTTTGCGAAGGTGACGGCATCCAGCCAGCTCATGCCGGTCGCCGGCAGGTCGGCGGGGCCCTTCAGTTCCCCGCTGAACGCCGCCATCTGCCCGTTCGTGACCTCATGCTGCGCGGCATAGAACGGCTTGGTCAGGCGGACCGACTTCAGGAACTCGTTCGCACGCTGGCCTTCCTCGCTGCGCGGCGCACCCATCTCGAACAGCCCCGGCTCGAACAGGGCCAGTTTCATGCCGAGGGAGTTCGTATAGACCCGTGACGCTTCCGCCAGCCGAGCGACCCGCTCCAACACCAGTTCCTCACGGATGATGAGGTTCCCGTCTCCCGTCGGGGTGATCGTCTTGTGCACCGTGCGGTAGCCGGGCCGGCGCAGTTCCAGCGTGTGGGTCGTCGCGGGCAGTTCGAGCTGCGCTTCGGAGATGCCGACGACATCGCCGTCGATCACGATCTCGGCCCCGGGCGTCGTCTGGATGTCGACGGTCCCGAAGGCTTCCAGAAGCTGGATGAACAGGCTCCGGTGTTCGCCGCGCGCCAGGTTCAACGGCTCGGTGCGGGTGTAATACCCGTCGAGCCTGTAGGTGATGGTGTGGTCCTCCAGCGCGGCAATCTCGACGGTCTCGCCCGGCGTGACCTCCGCCCCGTCGACCAGCAGTTCTCCGCCTTCCGGCATGACCACCACGGACACCGTGGCTGCATACGGCTTCAGTTCGTAGTTCTTCACGACCCGCGGCAGCGCGCTCGTCACCTCCAGCACGTCTTCGAGCGGCTGGCGGTCCGGCAGTTCCAGCCGGATGTCATAGCGCCCGCCGTCGGCAGCAACATCCAGCGGCGTAGTGCCCAGCGTCACCCGGCCGGAATGGACTTCTGCGCCCGCTGGCTCCGACGTGATCACAAGACGGCCCTGCACGGGCACCAGCTGGAGGTTCACCTCGCTCAGCGTGCCGCGCGCAAGTTCCACACTTTGCCGGGCGTCCTGGTAATACGGGTGGCTGGCTTCCAGTTCGTACGTGCCCGCCTCCCGCTCCACATCCAGGTGCGTGCCCGTGGCCAGCGGCTCGTCGTTGAGGCTCCAGAGCACCCCGTCGATTCCCAAAGTGGTCGACGCCAGGAGCCGGCCCGGCAGGGGCTCAAGTGTCGTCTCCACCGTGCCGCCAAGCTCATCCATGCGCAGCGGCAGGACTGCCTCGGCAAAGCCCGGCGAGCGCACGGCGAGGATCGGCGGCGCGGACAGGCTGTAGACCGTACCGCCCAGCGCAATGGCCGTCCCGCCCACCACCGAGATCGAGGCACCTTCAGCAGCCGCCTCAGGCGAGACCTTCACCTTTGTGTGGTCGGACAGCGCGAACCCGGCGCCCAGCGCACCGGCCACGACCAGGAGCACGACCGCAAGGACAGCCAGAATCCGCCGGTTCCGGCCCGATTCTGCTGCGGATTCCTCCTCGGGATCATGCATCGTGACTGCCTCTCGCCCCCACAGCCCCGATCATGGGCCGCACATTCGCCAGTCTAGTGCGGAATCCCGTGCCGGTCGCGGCAAGATCGTGTGCAGCGGCCCGATTTTTGGCGATTCTGGGGCCTTGGCATCCGGACAAAGCGCGTGCTAGAAGGCGCCTCCCCGATGGGGCGGACCGGAATGCGCACGGAAAACAGGCGTTTCGGCCCGAGCCACGCGGAAGGAGGTGATTTTCATCGTTCAGGTCGTCGTACGCGACAACAATGTCGACCAGGCCCTCAAGGCCCTGAAGAAGAAGATGCAGCGCGAAGGCGTGTTTCGCGAGATGAAGCTTCGTCGTTCTTTCGAGAAGCCGTCCGAGAAGCGTGCCCGCGAGAAGGCTGAAGCGGTTCGCCGCCAGCGCAAGCTCGCCCGCAAGCGCAAGGAGCGCGAAGGCTTCTAGCAAGCCCGTATTCTTCAACGGAATATCACCACAATCGAAAACGGCCCCGGATGTCTCGTCCGGGGCCGTTTCCGTTTGGGATCTGGTGGGCGTCTAGTGCCCGCTGCCCTTCAAAGCCTTGACGATGTTCTCGCACATCTTCTTGGCGTCATCGAACAGCATCATGGTGTTGTCCTGATAGAAGAGCGGGTTGTCGATACCGGCATAACCCGAGGCGAGCGAGCGCTTGATGAACAGCACCGTGCCCGCATCCTCCACGTCGAGGACCGGCATGCCGTAGATCGGGCTCGACTTGTCCGTCTTCGCCGCCGGGTTGGTGATGTCGTTCGCGCCGATCACGAAGGCCACATCGGTCGAAGCGAAATCGTTGTTGATCTCGTCGAGCTCGAGGACCACGTCGTAGGGCACGCTCGCTTCAGCCAGCAGCACGTTCATGTGCCCTGGCATGCGGCCCGCGACCGGATGGATCGCGTAGCGGACATTGATGCCCTTGGATTCCAGCACCTCGGCCATTTCCGCCAGCGCGTGCTGCGCCTGCGCCACCGCCATGCCGTATCCCGGCACGATGATGACCGAAGTGGCCTGCTCCATGATGAAGGCCGCATCTTCCGCAGAACCCTGGCGGACCGTGCGGTCCCCCAGGTCTTCCATGCCCGGCGCGGCGGTCTCACCGCCGAAGCCGCCCAGGATGACGTTGAAGAAGGAGCGGTTCATGCCCCGGCACATGATGTAGCTGAGGATCGCACCCGAGGAGCCGACCAGCGCGCCGGTCACGATCAGCAGCGGGTTGGCCAGCGTGAAGCCGATGCCCGCGGCCGCCCAGCCGGAGTAGGAGTTCAGCATCGAGACGACGACCGGCATGTCCGCGCCGCCGATGGGCACGATGATGAGGACACCGAGCACCAGCGACAGGACCACGATCGCCCAGAAGGCCGTCGGGGATTCCGACACCGTCAGCCAGACAACCATCAGCACCAGCAGGATGCCGAGGGCGAGATTGACAAAATGCTGGCCCCGGAAAACCAGTGGCTTGCCCGAGATCAGACCCTGCAGCTTGCCGAAGGCGATGATCGAGCCCGTGAAGGTGATCGCGCCGATGGCCGTGCCGATCGACATCTCGACCAGGCTGCCGGTGTGGATGTCGCCGACCGTGCCGATGCCATAGGCCTCGGGCGAGAAGAATGCCGACCCCGCCACGAATACCGCCGCAAGGCCGACCAGCGAGTGGAAGGCCGCGACGAGCTGCGGCAGCGCGGTCATCGCGATCTTCAGCGCGATCACGGTGCCAATAGCGCCGCCGATAAGGATACCGATGAAAATCGTGCTGAAGGATACAACGCCGGGCAGGGCGACCGTCGTGGCGATGGCGATGACCATGCCGACGATGCCGTAGATATTGCCCATCCGCGCGGATCTGGGATGGCTGAGCCCGCGCAGCGCCATGATGAAGCAGACGCTGGCGATCAGGTATGCAAATGCTGTCAGTGATGCAGACATGTCCGGCGCCCTGCTACTTCTTCGGCTTGAACATCGCCAGCATGCGCTGGGACACGATGAACCCGCCAAAAATGTTCACCGACGCCAGTATCACGGCGATGAACCCGAAAACCTTGGAGATGTCCCAGTCGTCCGGACCGGCCGCGATCAGAGCACCGACGATGATCACCGAGGAGATCGCGTTGGTGACCGCCATCAGCGGCGAGTGCAGCGCCGGGGTGACGCTCCAGACGACGTAGTAACCGACGAAGCAGGCCAGCACGAACACCGTGAACAGGAAGACGAACGGGTCGCCTGACCCGGCGGTCTGAGTCAGCGCCAGATGCGTCGCATCCTGTGCAAGCGCCGCCGCCTGTTCCGCGACGGACTGGGCCTCGGTCGCGATCTTGGCCGCGCTGTCTGCCAGTTTGGTCGGATCCATGGATCAGGCTCCCTTCTCGGAAGAATTGTTGTCGGCATCATCGCCGTCTTCGGTGCTCTCGGCGGCCGCAGGCTCTTCGGCGGGCGCTGCTTCCGCGGGCACCAGAGCCGGATGCACGATCTTGCCGTCGCGCGTCAGGCAGGTGCCCTTGATGATGTCGTCGTCCCAGTCGACCGCGATCTTCTTCTCGTCCTTGTCGACCATCAGTTCGATGAAGTTCATCAGGTTGCGCGAGTACAGGGCCGAGGTGTCGGTCGCCAGGCGCGAGGGCAGGTTGTATTCGGCGAGGATCGTCACGCCGTTCTCCGTCACCGAGATCTCACCCGGCTTGGTCGCGCTGACGTTACCGCCCTGCTCGGCCGCGATATCGACGATCACGGAACCCGCCTTCATGGAGGCGACCATCTCGTCGGTCACGAGGATCGGTGCCGGTCGGCCCGGGATCAGCGCCGTCGTGATAACGATGTCCTGGTCCTTGATATGGTTGGCGATCAGCTCGGCCTGGCGGCGCTTGTAGTCCTCGGACATCTCCTTGGCATAGCCGCCTGCCGTCGCGCCGGTGTCACCCTCGTCCAGCTCGACCATGACGAAGGATGCGCCGAGGCTCTGGACCTCTTCCTTCACCGCCGCGCGCACGTCGGTCGCGGACACGATGGCGCCGAGCCGCCGCGCGGTCGCGATCGCCTGCAGCCCCGCAACGCCCGCACCCATCACGAACACCTTGGCCGGGTTGATACGGCCGGCGGCCGTCATCAGCATCGGCATCGCCTTGCCGTAATGCGCCGCCGCGTCGATCACGGCCTTGTAGCCGGTCAGGTTCGACTGGGAGCTCAGTACGTCCATGGATTGGGCGCGCGAGATGCGCGGCAACATTTCCATGGAAAACGCGACGATGTTGCCGTCCGCGCAGGCCTGGACCCCGTCGGGATCACCGTACGGGTTGAGCAGCGAAATCAGGAAGGCACCTGCAGGGATGTCGGACAGGCCGTCTTCGGCATCGCCCGGCTGGGGACGCTGGACCTTGAGAACGATATCGGCGCCCGCCAAAACTTCCGCGCGGGTCGCCGCAACGGTGGCACCGGCGTCGCGATAGGCTTCGTCCGAAACCGCCGCCGCTTCGCCCGAACCGGCTTCGATGGCTACTTCGAAACCCCATTGCAGGTAGCGCTTGATCGTATCAGGTGTCGCCGCGACCCGGCTTTCGTGCGGGCGCCGCTCCTTGGCAATCGCGATCTTCATATCGTGGGAAACCTCGGTTCGATCGTGCGGGGCGGGACCGGCCCAAATCCCCGGATATGGCCGTTCTTTGCGCCCAGTGGCGCTCCATGCGGAATATGCATCGCACGTCACCACAGGGCAACCCGACCAACCGGAACGAAAGTCGTGACCGGGCCGGATATCAGACCGGCGCGTGATGCAATGGACATTCGCGCCGCCGTGGTATTCT
Source organism: Alphaproteobacteria bacterium (assembly GCA_038117045.1). Taxonomy (GTDB): domain Bacteria; phylum Pseudomonadota; class Alphaproteobacteria; order UBA6615; family UBA6615; genus JABJAG01. The sequence continues at coordinate 42,814 of JAYOFE010000021.1, forward strand.
TGGAAACGGAATCGCCTCGCGCCCGACTTGGCGATCCGGATTTCAAGTTGTGCGACAGGCAGCATTCCCATTACCCGCTCACCCCCACGGATTCCGCTACTCACGGCCCTGATCTCGGCCAGCGTGATCGCCTACAACCTGTTCCTGCCTTCGATCCCGGATATCGCGGTCGAGTTGGATGTCACGACCTTCACGGTCCAGGGCGCACTGATCGCGTTCCTCATCGCCTACGCGCTTGCGCAATTCCTGTACGGGGGTGTGTCCGACCGGTTCGGGCGGCGGCCGACCCTGCTGTGGGGGCTGGCGATCTACATCCTGGCGAGCCTGCTCTGCGCGGCCTCGACCTCGATGACCATGCTGCTCGCCGCCCGCGTCCTGCAGGGTGTGGGCGCCGCAGGCTCCGTGGTGATGGTGCGCGCCATCGTGCGCGACCTCTACAACCGGCAGGACGCCGCCCGCGCACTGGCGGTCATTTCATCCGTCATGGTCTTCGCACCGGCCACGGCTCCCGCCGTCGGCGGGTTCCTGCACACCCGCTTCGGCTGGGAAGCCTCGTTCTACTTTCTCGCCATCATCGGTGCGGTGCTGTTCGCCTACTGCTTCTTGCGCATGGAGGAGACCAACAAGACCGACCGCTCCAACCTGATGCGCAACCTGCGCACACTTGTCGCCGGCTATGCGGTCCTGATGCGCGAACGCGCCTTCGTCGCCTACAACCTGAACATCGGCTTCATCGGCGGCGCCATCTTCGCGTGGTTCGCCGCCACGCCGCTGGTCCTGATCGAGAGCTACGGGGTCGCCCCGGATACCTATGGCCTGCTCATGATGACCGGTACCTCCGGCGCGTTCTGCGGTTACTTCAGCGCGATCTGGCTGACCGGCAGGCTGGGCGTGAACCGGATGATCGTGGTCGGCACGACCACCGGCTTCATAGGTGCTTCGATCTATCTCGTCCTGCCGCTGGCGGGCGTGTTCACGCCCCTGGCGGCAACCGCACCGATCTTCGTGTTCAACCTGGGTCTGTCCATGACCTTCCCGTCGGTCATGGCCGCCGCGGTGAGCGTGCGTCCCGATTTTGCCGGTTCGGCGGCCGCGATGAACGGCCTGATGCAGTACGGGATGGCTGCGATCACCACGCTGGTGGTGGGCACCCTGCCCCACACCACCCACCTGCCGCTGGCCTGGGTGATGTTCCTGTTCCAGGGAGGCGCGCTGGTCGCCGCCATCGTCGGCTGGCGCGCCCGGCCTTCCGAATAGGGCCATTACAAGCCTACACTCACCTGCGCAGGGTCTTTAACCAAAGCACACAACGCCAAAATAAACGGCCCGCCGAGGTTCAAACCTCGGCGGGCCGTTCTGCGTTCGCGACATGCGAAGTCCGGCACCCCATTAAGAAAAAATCAGCACTTCAATCATACAAAAACACAAGAGCGGACCTCGCACACTGATCCGTCGGTGCGCCTGTTCAGAATGCTCACGTAACGGATGGCGGTCGACCTAATGTCGGTCTCATGTCCGAAAACAGACCAAGTTTCACCAGCCTCCGGGAAACAGAAAAATGAAGAATTCCAAGTTTCAGCTGATGATCTCGCAAAAAATTCCGATGTTTCTGATCGGAGCTGCCCTGCTGACGGCAGTGAACGCGTTTTCTTCCGCATGGGACGTGTTTCCGGGCAACCGCACAGCTTCACTCCAGAAGCTCTACATCACGGACAATCCGAACCCGACTGGTGAGAAAGAGAAGCTCGATTTCGCGCCCGACGGATCGACCTACAGCAGGGTCCACAAGGAATTCCACCCGTGGTTTCGCCAGTTCCTGAACGAACGCGGCTACTACGATATCTTCCTGTTCGATCTGGACGGGAACCTCGTCTATACCGTGTTCAAGGAACTCGATTACGCCATCAATCTCATGACGGGTGAGTGGAAAGACACGGACCTGGGCAACGCCTTCCGGGCCGGCCTGGAAGCCCGCGAAGCAGGCAAGCTTTCGTTCTTCGATTTCAAGCCCTATGCGCCCAGCTTCGATGCGCCTGCGAGCTTCATGAGCACCCCCATCATCTCGCCCACCGGTGAGAAGCTCGGTGTGCTGGTTTTCCAGATGCCGATTGACCGCATCAACGACGTCATGGCCGTGGCCGAAGGACTGGGCGAGACGGGAGAAACTGTTCTTGTTGGCGGTGACGGACTCCTGCGCAGCGATTCTCGCTTCCACGAGGGGGATAGCATCCTCAAGGTTTCTCTCGACAACAAAGCCGTCAAAGAGGCACAGCAGGGGAACACCGGGATCACGGAGGCCATCAATGAAGAAGGCCACCAGGTTCTGACAGCTTTTGCCCCGATCGACTTCCACGGAACGCGCTGGAGCCTGATCGCCCAGCAGGACACGGCCGAGATTTTCGACCCCATCGTGCAGCTTCGAAACGGCATCATGGCATGGAGCGTCGGCATTCTTCTGGTAATGGCTGCGATCGGCTTTATCGCCGGTCGAAGCATCTCCAAGCCCATCAGCGGCCTTTCCGGTGTCATGCACAAAATTTCTGAAGGCAACACGGAAATCGAGGTCGCCGGCCTGAATCGCCAGGACGAGATCGGTGAAATGGCCAAGTCGGTGGATTTCTTCCGCGAGAAGCTCATCGAGAACGCCGCGATGGAAGAGGAACAGAAAGCGGCTGAACTGCGCGCGCAGCAGGAGAAGCGCGAGTCGATGCTTCGTCTTGCGGACGAACTGGACAGCAGCGTGGGT
>JAYOFE010000022.1:0-42857 GCA_038117045.1 Alphaproteobacteria bacterium
CGGAAGTTATCGAGGATCGTTTTGTAATGCGCCTTGGTGGTGACGATCACGCCGAGCATCGCGTCGGAATGGCCGACGATGTACTTGGTCGCGGCGTGAACCGACACGTCGATGCCGCGTGCAAACGACTTGAAGTAGAGAGGCGTGCCCCAGGTGTTATCGTTGATGACCACCGCGCCGCGCGCGTGGGCGGCCTCGGCAATTGCCGGGATGTCCTGCACCTCGAAGGTCTGGGAGCCCGGCGCCTCGGTGAAGACGACCTTCGTGTTGTCCTGAATGAGGTCGGCGATGCCGCCGCCGATCAGCGGGTCGTAGTAGGTGGTCTCGACCCCGTACTTGGCCAAAACGTTGTTGCAGAAGTTGCGGGTCGGGGCATAGGCGCTGTCGGTGACCAGCACATGATCGCCCTGCTGGACGAAGGCAGATAGTGCGATGGTGATCGACGCCAGGCCGGAGGACACGGCGATCGCGTGGTCACCGCCCTCGACCAGAGCGACGGCCTCTTCCAGTGCCTTCTGGGTGGGCGTGCCCATGCGCCCATAGACAATGTCCTTGGTGTAGTCGCGGTTCCGGTACTCCGCGAGCGTCGGCCGGGTCACCGTGGAGGCGTGATAAACGGGCGGATTGACGATGCCGAAATTGGATTCGGGATCGCGCCCGCCGCTTGCCAGCAGCGTTTCGTCGTGAACGCCGGTTTTCTTGGTCATTCTGAGCCCTTTGCCTTCGGGGTATCCGGGTTGCCGCCCCATTCGGTCCATGATCCGTCGTAGAGCACCCAGTTGTCGCGCCCGATCAGGTGCATGCCCAGACCTAGGATGCAGGCGGTGACGCCGGACCCGCAGGTCGTGGCCACGGTACGTGAGCCGTCGGCACCGACGCGGTCAAAGGTGGCGCGCAGGGTGTCGGCGTCCTTGAAGGTGCCGCTGTCGGCGTTGACGATCTCGGCATAGGGCAGATTGGCGGAACCGGGGATATGGCCCGGCTCGACGCCGGGACGCGCCTCGGGCTCACTGCCCGCGAACCGGTTGGCGGCGCGCGCATCGAGCACCAGCTCGCCGCCGCCGTCGATATTGGCGAGGATCTGGTCGATCGAACGCAGCGCCGCCTCGTTCTTCGTGGCCGTGAACGCCGCGGGTGCGGGCGAGGGGACATCCGTCGTGACCGGCCGGCCCTCGGCCTGCCAGGTGCGGAACCCGCCGGTCATCACGGCGACGTTTTCGTGCCCGAACACGCGGAACATCCACCAGACACGCGGGGCGCAGAACAGGCCGTCCGCGTCATAGACGATCACGCGCGTGTCGTTGGAAATCTCCATGGCGCCGACGGCGGCGGCGAAATCTTCCGCACTCGGGAACATGTGGGGCGAGGGCGTCGGGTTCGGGTCGCACACCGCATCGATATCGAAGTGGTTCGCACCCGGGATGTGCCCCGCCGCGTATTCCGCCTTGGCGTCGCGGCCCGTGGCGGCGAGATGATAGGAGCCGTCGAGGATGCGCACATTCGGATCGTCGAGATGTTCGGCGACCCAGGCCGTATCGACGAGGGAGTCGGGATTCGCATATGCCATGAAAGTTTCCCCCTTAACCTGTTGATTATTATGCGTTCAGTTCGATGGCGACGCGCCGGTTCTGGCGGCCCTTGCTTTCGATCTTGGTGACGGTCACCGGGCCGATCTCGCCGGTCCGCGCGACATGGGTGCCGCCGCAGGGCTGCAGATCGAGGCCTTCGATCCGGATCAGCCGGACACGGCCCGAGCCGGTGGGCGGCTTGACGGACATGGTTTTCACGAGGTCCGGGTTTTCGGCGAGCTGGTCGTCGGTGATCCAGTCATCATTCACCGGGCTGTCGGTCTCGATCAGCCGGTTCAGTTCCGTCGTGATTGCATCCTTGTCGAGACCGCCGTCGGGGATCGAGAAATCGAGCCGGCCCTTTCCGTCATTCACCTGACCGCCGGTGACCGGATAGGGCAACACGGCGGACAGCAGGTGCAGGCAGGTGTGAACCCGCATCATCCGGTGTCTGCGGTCCCAGTCGATTTCGGCAGTGACAGTGGCGCCTGGTTCGAGCGTGGGCTGGCCCTCAGCGGGGACATGCACGATCACGTCCGGGCCGCCGTCGTCCTCACGCCCTTTTACGGTGGTGGCAATCTGGACGGTGGTCCCGTCCGCGGTGCGCAGCGTGCCGGTGTCGCCGGGCTGGCCGCCGCCCGTGGGGTAGAAGACCGTCCGGTTGAGGACGACACCGCCCAGATCGTTGACGGCGATGACCCGGGCCTCGCACACCCGGTCATAGGGCGCGTCGCGGAAAACGGTTTCCGTCGCGGGCGCGCTCACGCGTCCAGCCATTCGGGATAGGGCAGGCCCTTTTCCTTCAGGAACGCCACGTTGAAGATCTTGGAGGCGTAGCGGTGGGCGCTGTCGCACAGCACCGTGACGATGGTGTGGCCGGGGCCCATTTCCTTGGCCATGCGGATGGCACCGGCGACATTGACGCCGCTGGACGTGCCGAGGCTCAGGCCTTCCTCACGGATCAGGTTGAACATGATCGGAAGGGCTTCCTCGTCGGGAATCTGGAACGGCATGTCGACCGGTGCGCCTTCGAGGTTGGCCGTAATGCGGCCCTGGCCGATCCCCTCGGTGATTGAGGTGCCTTCGGCCTTCAGTTCGCCGTTCTTGTAAAATTCATACAGGGCCGCGCCCATTGGGTCAGCCAAACCGATTTTTACGTCCGCACTCTGGCTTTTCAGGAACATGCCTGTACCGGCCAGCGTTCCGCCTGTGCCGACCGCACAGATAAAACCGTCCACCTTGCCGTCGGTCTGCTCCCAGATTTCCGGGCCAGTGGTGTCGAAGTGGCCCTGCCGGTTGGCGACGTTGTCGAACTGGTTGGCCCAGATGGCACCGTTGTCTTCCTTGCCCGCCAGTTCGTCGGCGAGGCGGCCGGAATACTTAACGTAGTTATTCGGGTCCTTGTAGGGGACAGCCGGAACCTCGATCAGTTTCGCACCCGCCTGGCGCAGCGCGTCCTTCTTTTCCTGGGTCTGGGTTTCGGGAATGACAATTACGGTCCGGTAGCCCAGCGCATTGGCGACATGGGCGAGACCAATGCCGGTGTTGCCGGCCGTGCCCTCGACGATCACGCCGCCGGGCTGCAGCAGGCCCTTGGCCTCCGCGTCACGGACAATGGCCAGCGCGGCGCGGTCCTTGACGGAGCCGGCCGGGTTCAGAAATTCGGCCTTGCCCAGGATGGTGCAGCCGGTCTCCTCAGACGCACGCCGGAGCTTGATCATCGGCGTGTTGCCGACCGTTTCGATGAAACCGTCGCGAACGTTCATGTCTTGGGGGCCTTCTCGTCGAATTCCGGGAACTCAGAATGCCGCGAATGTAACTGCGAGGTTTTAGGCCTGCAAGCCACCGCCCCGATGGATTATCCCGCCCACTTCGTGCGGATTTCGGCATGGTTGAGGGCGAACCATTGCAGCGCGATGACCGCGACCGCATTCTCGATGCGTCCGCTCTCAAGCAGTTGCCGTACTTCACCGGCATCTACAGTGAAGGTGCGTATGTCCTCATGTTCCACGACGAGGCCGTGGACACCGCCGGATTTCCCGGCGTCGACCCGCGCGCAGTAGAGGGTCACCATCTCGCTGCTGGTGCCGGGGGACATCAGGAGGGGGCCGACCTCCACAAGGTCGAGAGCTTCGAGCCCTGTTTCTTCAACGGTTTCGCGACGTGCAAACTGTTCGGGGGATTCCCCGTCCTTCAATACGCCGGCGACCACCTCAATCAACCACGGTGCGCGCCCGGCTGCATGCGCGCCGATGCGGAACTGTTCCTGGAGGACAAGCTGGTCGCGGATCGGATCGTGGGGCAGTACCGCGGCTGCATGGCCGGGACTGAAGAGTTCGCGGGTGAACGGCTCGGTCATGCCGCCGGCGAAGGTCTCGTGCCGGGGCGTGTAGCGCTCGTATTTGAAAAATCCGTCGTAAAGCGGCTCGCGGCCGAGAACATCAACTTTGCGGGGGGGAATCAATCCTCACGGGCGAGCTGCTGTGGGGACGGTTCGTCGCCGGAGGTGTCCGGCGGCGGCGTGTCGTCGACAATGTCCGGTCCATCGTCGACCGGTGCCACTTCCAGTCCGGCGAGGACCTTCCCGGCATCGGGCGCCACCGTTCGCAGGTGAAGGTCGCGCTGTGGGAAGGGGATTTCGATCCCGTTCTCCTTGAACAGGTCCCAGACATTAAGCAGGACCTGGGTTTTTACGTTCGCGACACCGTTCTGCGGGTCGCGAATCCAAAACCGGATCTCGAGGTTGATCGAGTTGTCGCCGAACGCGAGCAGCTAGAACATGGGTTTCGGGTATTCGATGATCCGCTCGATGCCGTCGGTCGCCTGCACGCAGAGTTCCATGGCCTTGCGCGGGTCCGAGTTGTAGGACACGCCTACAGGCACACGCAGGCGTACGCGTTTTCCGCTGAACGACCAGTTTTCGACCCGCGAGACGATCAACTCCTCGTTCGGAATCAGGTGCTCGATGCCGTCGCGAGTGATGACGGAGACGTAGCGGGCGCCGAGCGACTGGATCCAGCCATAGGTCCCCGCGACGCCGATGGCGTCGCCCGGCTTGATGGACTTGTCCATCAGCAGAATGATCCCGCTGATGAAGTTGCTGACAATTTTCTGCAGGCCGAAGCCGATACCGACACCCAGAGCACCTCCGAAGACGGCCAGCGCGGTCCGGTCGATCCCCACGCTGTTGATCGCCACAAGGATGGCAATGACGATCAGCAGGATCTTGAGAAGCTTGGCGAAAAGCACCTGCACCGAAGGGGTCAGGTTCGGGAGCTTCGCGATACGGTTTTCGAGGATGCGAGCGGCGAGGTTAGCGATCCACAGCAGCAGGAACAGGTAGAACAGCCCCTCGATCACCGTGAGGACGGTCACGCGGAACTCACCCACGCTCAATGCGATGCTGTCGAGCAGGTCCAGGGTCGGCTTCAGCAACTCGAGGATGTTCAGGGCGGCGATGCCCCAGACAACGATCGCGATGAACCTTGCCCAGACCTGGTCGCGGACGAACTGGGTGATGAGCCGGATTACGATCCATGCATTCACAAGGCTGACGACCACGGACATCAGCCGGTCGTGCAGGTCGAGCTGGTTTGTGACGGCGATGGCGATCCAGAGCAGGACCACCCAGATAATCGGCGTCACGAGGGGGAGAAAGGTATTCCAGACGAAGGCGAGCTTGGCGTCGCTTCGTGAGCGCTCTATCAGCCCCTCGATGAGACGGCGGAAGGGCCCCGAGACGAGGCGTGCCACCACGAATGTCACGGCGATCGCGGCCAGCTCGCCGATCGCGGAGTAGGTCAAAACCTCCACTTCGAGCCAGGCGACGGCGTTTTCCAGATACGTCCGGATAGTCTCGACGTTCAGAAGCTCTTCCATGACGGTCCCGGTTTCGGCGGCGGGAATTCGACCACCTTCATCATCGCACAATTGTGGGCGATGGCTTCGTTCTAGTCACATCCCGGCATAACGCGTAAACGCCGGCCGGGCATAACCGTTCCAAGAACTTGTGCAGTCTCAGTGCCACCAGCGTCCGCTGGCGCCGATGGCGACGACGATCAGCCCGATCGGGAGGTTCACCGCGATGATCCGGCGGATCCGGCCGAGGGCGTGCCCTGCCGCTTCCCAGTTCTCGCCGGCCACCGCAGAGCGAAGGTTCGCCCAGGCGCCCCAGTAGAGCCAGGCGAACAGCGCGGCCATGATCCAGGCAAGCGCCTGCATGATGTGGACGTGCGGACCGGTGTTCGCGAAACCGCCGTAGGAGACGAAAGCCATGAAGTAGCCGGTAGCGAACAGGACCACCACGCACATCCAGACCCAAGGGAAGAATTTTGCAAATGTCGCTGCCGCAAGTGAGAGGCGTTGCGGCGGTCCTTCCAGTGCACCGAGGGCGGGGCGGAGGCAGACATAGATTGTGAACATGCCGCCGACCCAGACGACAGCGGCGAGGATGTGAAGAGCAAGGGCGATGGCAGTCATTTCGGCGTGCTTTCCCTGTTCGTTATGAAATATCCTTGGAACATGTACGCGACACGAACGTTTTCGTACAATTCGCGCAGAGAGGCCTGTAAAGGCTTGTTCTTATGTCATTGAAACCGAAGAAAAAGAATAACGGTTCCCGAGCCAAGTCGCAGGCGCGTCCCGGAGGGCCGCTCTCCGGATACGATCACGGTGAGTTCTTTTGCGAAATGTTTGGCCGTAACGGGCTATCGCACACGCGGAATATCCGTGAGCAACTGGCCATGATGGATGCAGCAACGCTGCGCCACCGCGCGAAGGACGCCGAGCGCGAACTGTTCAACCTTGGCATCACGTTCACGGTGTATTCCGACCGAGACGCGATCGACCGCATCCTGCCGTTCGACGTCATTCCGCGCGTGCTGTCCCCGAAGGATTGGGAGACGATCAACACCGGTGTCCAGCAGCGCGTGGCAGCGCTGAACCTGTTCCTGAAGGACGTCTACAACGCCGGCAAGGTGTTCAAGGACGGGATCATTCCCGAGGAACTTGTTCGCAAGAACAAGCACTATCGCCCGGAAATGGAGGACTTCGTGCCGCCACTCGGCACCTACGTCCATATCTGCGGCACGGATCTCGTGCGTGACGAAAAGGGCCGTTTCCTTGTGCTGGAAGACAATGCCCGAATTCCGTCCGGGGTGTCCTATGTGATCGAGAACCGCCACCTGATGATGCGCGCGTTCCCGGACCTGGCTGAGGGCGTGCAACTCAAGGAAGTGGACGATTACGGCCGCCAGCTCACGAGCGCGCTGACGCAGGTGGCACCGAAGGGCGTTACGGACCCGACGGTCGCGATCCTGTCACCGGGTGTCTACAACGCGGCCTATTTCGAGCACGTTTTCCTGGCTCGCGAGATGGGAAGTCCGCTGGTCGAGGGGCAGGACCTGGTGGTCGAGAAGGACCGGGTCTACATGCGCACCACGCGTGGCCTCGAGCAGGTCCATGTTATCTATCGGCGTGTCGACGACGCATTCCTCGACCCTAAAGCGTTTCGTCCCGACAGCATGCTCGGCGTGCCGGGACTGTTCGCGGCCTACCGGAAGGGCAATGTCACCTTGGCGAACGCCGTGGGGACCGGCGTGTCCGACGACAAGGCCGTCTATGCCTACATGCCGCGAATCATCAAGTATTACCTCGACCAGGAGCCGATCCTGTCGAACGTCCCGACGAATATCTGCCGTGAGCCCGAGGGACTGCAGAAGACCCTCGACAACCTCGAAAACCTGGTCACCAAGCCGGTGGGCGAGGCTGGCGGCTACGGCGTTGTCGTTGGGCCGAAAGCGACCAAGCGGGAACTGGCCGACCTTCGCAGGAAGCTGAAGGCCGATCCGGCGAATTTCATCAGTCAGCCGGTGGTCAACCTGTCAGTGTCGCCGACACTGATAGGCCGGAACATCGAACCGCGCCATGTCGACCTGCGCCCCTTTGCGCTGACCGGACGTTCCACCTGGGTGCTTCCGGGCGGCCTGACGCGCGTGGCCATGAAACGCGGATCGCTTGTCGTGAATTCCTCGCAGGGTGGCGGATCAAAGGATACCTGGGTCATTGGCTAGTCTGGTTGCACGCTTCGGCTGGAATATCTTCTGGCTCGGCCGCTACATGGAGCGGGCCGAATCCCTCGCGCGCATTCTCGACATCAACGAGACCTATGCCCGCGACAAGCCCGAGGGGCCCGACTGGCTGCGTATACTGGACCTGTACGCCGATACCGAGCGGTTCTTAGAGGCGCGCGAGAAGGCGGATGCGGCCTCGGTATCCAGTTTCTATGTCCTCGACCGGGACAATTTTACCTCTGTGGCGTCCTCTATCGCGTCTGCGCGTGAGAATGCGCGCTCCGTGCGCCATCTGATCAGCACGGAGATGTGGACCCACATCAACATGTTCCACAACAGCCTGGGTGAACTGACGCACCGGGACCTGCGGCTGAACAACCTTTCGCGCGTCTGCACCGGCATCAAGACCGACTGCCAGACCTTTGAAGGGATCGCGGAAGGCACCTTCTTCCGGGGCGAGCCGTGGTGTTTCTACCAGCTCGGCAAGTATCTCGAGCGTGCGGACCAGACAACACGCCTGCTCGACATGGGATACGACCGGATCTCCGATCACGACGGTGAGGCGCGCGGTTCCATCCACTGGAGCGTCCTGCTGCGCTCGGTCGCCGGATATCATGCATTCCGGAGCCTGTATCCCGCAGGCTCTTCGCCCTCGGATATCGCGACCTTCCTGCTATATGACCGGGAATTCCCACGCGCCGTGGCCCTGTGTGTTGACCGCGTGACCGCGCGGCTCCATGAACTCGAGACCCGGCACGGCCACTCGCGGCATAAATCTGTGGAGGATGCCCGCCGTTCGCTGGCGTTCACCCTGGAAACGGGCCTTGGACAACGCGTGACACCGACACGGCTGCACAAGTTCATAGACGATCTTCAGGTCGCGCTTGGAAACGTTTCCAGCCAAATCTGCGAGGCCTATCTCACGGCGCGCTGAGTCCGGCCGGTCAACTACGGTTCCGCCATCGCGCGAGTCAGTTTGGCTGCGTATAAATTAGGCAGATCGGCGTCCGGAAGAGGCGCGCGGGAACCGTTTTCGAGGATTTGTCTTGCAGCGCCTGACCGTTGAACACACGACCACCTATCGGTATGCGCGACCGGTAACCTTCGGGGCACATCGCATGATGTTCCGGCCCCGCGACAGCCATGACCTGCGCCTGCTCGACGCGACCATCGTTGTCTCGCCGCAGGCAGAAACCCGCTGGTATCACGATGTGTTCGGCAATTCCGTGGCGGTTGCGACCTTCGCGCAACCATCAGACATGCTGCATCTGCAAAGCCGGATCGTGATTGACCGTTTCCCGCTGGACACCATCGACTTCCCGATCGAGTCCTATGCCCGAACGCTCCCGTTCAGTTACCCGGCCAGCGAGGTTCCGGATCTGGGGCGGACGATCGAACGGCATTATCCCGATCCGGAGCGCCGGGTGACCGAATGGACCCGGCGGTTCCTTGTCGGCGGCATGGGACAGACGGACACGGAAGAGTTCCTGATCAATATCACCCGGGCGATCCGCGCCGAATTCGTCTATGAAACCCGAAACGAAGAAGGGGTAAAGAGCCCCGTCGATCTGCTTTCCAGCGGGACAGGGACCTGCCGGGACTATGCGCTGTTCATGATGGAAGCCGTGCGCAGCGTCGGCCTCGCGGCCCGGTTCGTCAGCGGTTACCTGTATGACCCGGCTCTCGACGGCGGGGTTAGCGATATCGTGGGTGCGGGCTCGACCCACGCCTGGGTGCAGGTCTACCTGCCCGGCGCGGGCTGGATCGAGTTCGATCCCACCAACGGCGCCCATGGTGGTTACAACCTCGTCCCGATCGCCGTGGCGCGCGAACCGTCCCAGTCGATACCTGTTTCCGGGACCTTCGACGGCACGCCGGAAGACTTCATCAGCCTGGACGTGGATGTCTCGGTGCATGCCGTGCAGATGCTGGGCGGTGGATCGTAAGCCTTTCTTTCCCTTAGTGAAAATTCCGCGACTTGATCGCGATGTGGTTGTTGCGCGGGTGGCGCTGGGGCAGGGGCCGCGCCAGCTTGCGCCCGCGCGTGTTCGACAGGCGGGGGTCGGGATGGTTGCCATACTTCACCTCGTCGGCGCGCGCCCATGGTGGTTCCACTTCGCGGCCATCGCCCAGCGCGTCGAGGCGGTCCGACAGGTCGGCGATCTTCTCCGCGATCAGGTGGGTGACGATCCCCTCGCGCTGCAGCTTGCCGGTCACGCGCACCAGCCGTGACGACAGGATCACCTTTCGGAAGCGCTTGAAGACGTCCGGCCAGACGATGACGTTGGCGACCCCGGTCTCGTCCTCCAGGGTCAGGAAGATCACGCCGTTGGCGCTGCCGGGGCGCTGGCGGACGAGGATCAGGCCGGCGGTGGTCAGCCGGCGGTTGTTGGGCCGCTCGCGCAGGTCGCGCGCCACCACCACGTCCATTTCGTCCAGCTGGTCGCGCAGCAGCGCCAGCGGATGGTGCTTCAGGGACATGCGGATCGAGGCATAGTCGTTGGCGACGACCTCGCCGGGGGCCTCGGCGGGAAGTGAAACCGGGTTTTCCGGGACGATGTCGCGCAGTTCCGCCGCGGCGAACAGCGGCAGGGAAGCCGCGGTTTCCCGCCCGTTGTGGCCCAGCGCGCGGATCGCCCACAGGGCCCCGCGCCGGTCCAGCCCCAGCGAGGCGAACCCGTCCGCCTCGGCCAGCGCGACCAGGGCTGCGGAATTGACCCCGGCACGGCGCCAGACGTCCTCTACGGACGCGTAGCCATCATTAGGGCGTGATGCAGCGATGGCGCGGGCCGCATCCTCGTTCATCGACTTGATCTGACGGTAGCCGAGGCGCAGCGCGTGTTGACTTGAATCCGACGCCAAAAGCCCCTCTCCCATGGGGAGAGGGGTTTGGGGTGAGGGGGTAAGATTTGGGAGAGGTCCCTCGGAAAACTCGTAACCCCTCACCCGGCTCACGTTGTTCGCCACCCTCTCCCTATGGGAGAGGGTTCCCTCGCTTACCTCTAAAGTATTGTCCCACTGCGAGAAATTCACGTCCGGCCCGCGCACCTCGATGCCGTGCTCGCGAGCGTCGCGGACGATCTGGGCCGGGGCGTAGAAGCCCATGGGCTGGCTGTTGAGGAGCGCAGCGGCGAAGACGTCCGGGTAATGGCATTTGAGCCAGGACGAGACGTAGACCAGCAGCGCGAAGGAGGCGGCGTGGCTTTCCGGGAAGCCGTATTCGCCGAACCCCTCGATCTGCCGGAAACAGCGGTCCGCAAAATCCCGCTCATAGCCGCGCTCGACCATGCCCTCGACCATGCGTTCGTGGAAGGTGTGGATGGTGCCGGTCTTGCGGAAGGTCGCCATGGCGCGGCGTAGCTGGTCGGATTCCCCCGGCGTGAAACCGGCGGCGACGATGGCGATCTGCATCGCCTGTTCCTGGAACAGCGGCACGCCGAGGGTCTTGCCGAGCACCCTTTTCAGCTCCTCGGAGGGGAACTGCACGGTCTCCTCGCCGTTCCGCCGCCGGATATAGGGATGCACCATGTCCCCCTGGATCGGGCCGGGGCGCACGATCGCCACCTCGATCACCAGGTCGTAGAAGTTGCGGGGCTGCATGCGCGGCAGGAAGGCCATCTGGGCCCGGCTCTCGACCTGGAAGACGCCGAGGGAATCCGCCTCGCACAGCATGTCGTAGACGGCCGGATCCTCGGGCGGCACGGTCGCCAGTTCCAGCGGCCGGTCGTAGTGGTTTTCCAGCAATTCGAAGGCCTTGCGCACGCAGGTCAGCATGCCCAACGCCAGCACGTCGATCTTCAGGATGCCCAGCGCATCAAGGTCGTCCTTGTCCCATTCGATGACGGTGCGGTCCTCCATGGCCGCGTTCTCGATGGGCACCAGCTCGTCCAGCCGGTCGCGGGTGATCACGAATCCGCCCACATGCTGGGAGAGATGGCGGGGAAAACCGATCAGCTCGCGGGTCAGGTGCAGCGTCAGGCCGAGGCGATGGTCGCGCGGATCGAGGCCCAGCGCGCGCACCACATCGTCCGGCACGCCGTCATTGGACCAGCCCCAGACCTGGCCAGACAGGGCGGCCACCGTGTCCTCGGTCAGGCCCAGCGCCTTGCCGACCTCGCGCAGCGCCGAGCGGGAGCGGTAGCTGATGACCGTGGCGGCCAGCCCGGCGCGCTCGCGTCCGTACTTGGCGTAGATGTACTGCATCACCTCCTCGCGGCGCTCATGCTCGAAATCGACGTCGATATCGGGCGGCTCGTTGCGTTCGGCGGAAATAAAGCGCTCGAACAGCAGGTCGAGGCGGGCGGGATCCACGGCGGTGATGCCGATGCAGTAGCAGACCGCGGAATTGGCCGCTGAACCGCGGCCCTGGCACAGGATTCCGCGCGAACGGGCGAAGCGGACGATGTCGTGGACGGTCAGGAAATAGGCGGCGTAGCGCAGTTCGGCGATGAGCGCGAGTTCGTGCTCGATCTGGGCGCGGACCTTCTCGGGGACACCGTCAGGATAGCGCCCCGCGGCGCCGGTCCACGCCAGGTGCGCCAGCTCCGCATCCGGTGTGCGCCCGGCCGGGACCGGCTCGGCCGGGTATTCGTAGCGCAGCTCTTCCAGGGAAAACCGGCATTTCTCGGCAATCTCGACCGTCCGGGCGATGGCATCGGGATAGTCGCGGAACAGCCGGCCCATCTCGTGTGCCGGTTTCAAGTGGCGCTCGGCATTGGCGTCGAGCCGGCGCCCGGCGGTGTCGACGGTGCAATGCTCGCGGATGCAGGTGAGCACATCGGATAGTGCGCGGCGTTCGGGGGCGTGCTGGCGCACATCGTTGGTGGCGACCATGGGAACGCCGGTTTCGCAGGCGATATCGGCCAGGCGGGCGATCCGGCGCGCGTCGTCACCCCGGTAGATATGGCTCGCGGCGAGATAATTTCCTGATTCAAGACCGTCGCGTATCCGATTCAGAAAGCTGGAAAAACCTGCCCCGGGACTGTCGGGAGGGATGGCGATGAGCACCTGTCCAGCACCGCACGCGAAGACGCTGTCGGGCGCGAACAGGTCGTCGGCCGTCAGGTGGCATTCGGCCTTGGCAGCGCGGCGCTTGCCCACAGTCAGCAGCCGCGACAGGCGGCTATAGGCCGCGCGGTCGGTCGGCAGGCAGAGCAGCGAGGGCGTGTCGTCGGCGAAATCCAGCCGGACCCCGGTGATCACGCGCATGCCGGTGCCTTTGCCCCCCAGATAGCCACGCACCACGCCGGCCAGCGTGTTGCGATCTGTGACGGCAATGGCGTGGTGGCCCAGCTCGGCGGCGCGCGCGGCCATTTCCTCAGGATGGGAGGCGCCCTGAAGAAAGGAAAAATTGGTCGTCACCTGCAATTCGGCGTAGGCGGGCGCGGCGGTCACGGGGGCGGGCATCGCGTTCACCCGAAAAAGCCGTGAAGGAACCAGCGCGGCGGGGTCTCCATATCGCCGTCATAGAGCCCGGCGCGGTAGAGCCAGAACCGCTGCCCGTCCGCATCTTCGACCCGGTAATAGTCGCGGGTCTCGTCGTCCAGAACGGCTACGCCGCTGCTGTCCGGGGGCGGCTTTCGCCACCATTCCGGTGCGATGCGCTCAGGTCCCTCGGCGCGCAGGATGCGGTGCGGGCGCCCGCGCCAGCGGAACATCACCGGCGGGTCATCGGGCACGGGTGCGACAGCCTCGATTTCCTCGGGCCGGGACAGTAGCCGGGGCGGACGGGGGCGTGCGGCCCGCCAGTTCGCGTGATTGCCGGGATTTCGGTCCGAAAGCGCGGGTACGCTGGCCTGTACGCGTTCGGGCAGGTGCGTGTCGCGCGGGATAAACCGGCGTACGTTGTCCGCGCCCAGGCGCCCGGACAACCGGTCCACCAGCCGTTCCAGGGCATCCGGGTCGCGCTCAAGTCCGCCCGTGATGGCGGTTTGCGCCATCTGCAGGAGCTCGCTGACGGTCGCGGCAAGGGTGATGGTCTCCACCATGGCCTCGGCGGCGGCGCTCAGCGCATCGGGCGCGTTCGAGGGTGGCTCGGGCAGCCGGTCGAGTTGCTCCTTCAGCAGCCGCGTCAGATGGTCGGGATCGCGGCTGGCGCGGCTGGTCCCGGCCTCCAGCGTATCGACCCGTCCGCCGACCCGGTACAGGCACAGTTCCAGCCGCCGTGCACCGCGTTCGGCGCGGGCCAGCCGGTTGCACAGGGCCTCGGCCAGGTTGCGCACGGCCGCCGCGATATCCTCCTCCCGGCCCAGCGCCTCGGCGAAGGCGGTGCGCAGCCGCCAGACCGGTGTGGGCGCGCGGGGCGAGATCGGCTCGTCGACCTGCCCAAAGGCCTGGTCCAGCCGCCGGGCGGGAAGTTCCCCGAACCGGCGCGCCAGCCCGGCACGGGGCAGGGCCGCGAGGTCGGAAATCCGCCTCAATCCGAGCCGTTCGAGGGAGTTCACCGTCTCCGGCGGCAGGCGCAGGGCCGCGACCGGCATCGCGGCAAGGGCACCGGCGTGGCCGCCTTCGGGCAGGATGACGGCCGGGGAGCGGGCCGGATGGCCGAAACGCGCCGCGGCCCAGGCCGCCCCGGTGGTGTCGGCCAGGCCCGCGCGCACGGTGTATCCGACCCGGGCAAGCCGGCCCGAGAGGTCCGACAGCAGGGCCTCCTCACCACCGAACAGGTGCGCGCAGCCCGATATGTCGAGCCAGATACCCGCCGCACCGCCGGATTCCAGCCCCGAGGAGGCTGTCCAGGGGGTGTAGCGCCCGCACCAGTCCGCCAGCGCGTCCAGTGCCGTGCTGTCGCCCTCGGGATCGTGGTCGTGGACGATCACGTCCGGCTCCAGCGCGCGGGCGTCGGCCAAGGTCTGGCCCGGGAACAGGCCCGCACCGCTGGCGGCCAGGGTGACGGCGGCCAGGCGAACGGTACCGCCCTCCGGAGCGACAAGGACCAGCGGTTGCGTGTCGGACGGGGCCTCAGGCGTTGCGGATACGCCGGGTTTCCCGGTCCGTCGCGCGGCCCGGCGCAGCTGCCTGCGGCAGCGGTCGGTCGCGAAGCGGGGGAACCAGAGCGAAACCACCCGCCTCTGCGCCGCGTTCGTCGTCGTCTGTGTGGTCATCTCTCCATTCCAGGTTCCAGGCGCGCGGCCGCCCGCCGCGTGCACGCAAGAGTTCGGCCCGCCAGCGCGGGCGGCCGGGCAGGCGTTCGGGGGTCCAGCCATCCCCGGCGGGGCTGCCGGGTAGGGAGGACACCCGCCAGCGGGTGACGCTGGCGGTCGGGGGCAGGGCGTTCTGCCCGGGCATCCGGGGCGCCGGACGCAGCAGCAGGCCCAGCCCGCCGCCGGCCTCTGCGGCCAGCTGCAGGCGCCGGCTGGCGGTGAGGTCCATGTCCTCGATCTCGGCGCAGGCCAGCCCCACGACAGGCGCGCGCAGGGCCTCCTCCATCGCCCACAGGGCTGTGGCGGTGAACCCGGACCCGGTCGGGATCCGCACCGCGATCAGTTCCGCGGGATCGAGGCCGTATTCCAGCAGGCCCGGCCCGTACAGGCTTTCGCGCGCCGTGAGGCGGGGCGCGATCCACACGACAGGCGCGGCGCGGGTCTTCTGGGCCTTTCCGGCGAGTGCGGCGGCAAATGCCGTGACGGCGCCGGAAATTCCGTCCTCATGTTTCACATGAGCTTTGCATTTCAATTGTTTTTCAGTGGATTGATTAGACTTTCTGATATTTTCACTGAGCAATTCATGGACAGCGCCCGTGGCCAGTCCGCCCCAGGGCAAATGGTTGTCGATCTCCGGAATCCCCAGCGGGAGCGCCCCGGCGCCGTCCTGCGCACGCACGCCGTTCCCGCCGCGCTCGATGGCGGCGATGCGGCCGCGCAGCCGCGCCAGAATTTCGGCGTCCGCAGGCACCTTTTCCGTTCCCTAAAGATCAAATGTTCTTATTTTGTTCTAGTTTGGGAGGCGGAAGGGAGTCAATCGGGAGTGCAGGTCCCTTACTGCGCCAGGCGCAGGTTGGTCAGCTCATTCCCGATCTCGTGGAAAACATCCTGCAGGTCCTCATTGGTCGGCGAATTGAAGTAATGCGCCGGCGAGGTGGCACAGCTCCGGAACAGATCCTGGGTGGAGGTGCTGTTCAGCCGGAAGGTGATCGCAAAGATGATGATCCCCTGCGATTTCATGGAGTTGCAGACGGTCAGCATACGGTTGTTGATGACACCGGTCGCCGCGCTGCGGCTGGTGGTCCCCAGCAGGCCTTCACTCACGCGCCGGTAGGATGTGAAGTCGGCGTCCGGATTGTTCGGCAGGCCGGTCGGCCAGTCGTACCACTCGTTGACGCCGTCGGTGAGGATCACGGCGACCTTGTCCATCAGCGGTGTGTCGTAGGACAGCGGCAGTTCCGACGGTGTCGCGCCGCCCCACATGCCTTGCCAGGTGGGTGACAGCACCCGCCAGCCCCAGGCAAGGCCGAGATTGGCCATGGTACCGCCGCGGTGCCAGGGCTGCATCTCGTCGATGGCGTCGTGAACGGTGGTCTTGGCGTCGATAAGCGGGGTGATTGGTGGCCCGCAGCCCAGATTGGGCCCAAGGCCGTCATTCTGCGCGTTGTTGCTCTCGTCGATGTTCTCCCAGTCCCAATCGTTGTCGCCCGTGTTTGAGCCATAAGACCCCAGCGTCAAGGGCCAGTACTGGTTCACGAAGGTCTCGGTTGTGGGGAGGTCGTCGGTCTGGTCGAAGGGTGCGGCGCGCGCCTCGACACAGCCTTTCCAGGAAATGGCGGTCAGCGCCTGCCAGTCCGAGGGGTTGATATCCGGCTGGGAGCCGGTGTTGTCCGTCAGCGCCTTGTAGGGCAGGCCGTCGAAGCTGGCGAAACACCGCAATTCTCGGGATGTCGCAGGAATAAATCCGCGAAATCTCGAAATCTTAGGGAGAATATTTCGAATGCAGGGGACTGATAACCGCTCGTTAAGAGACGTGTCGCAAGATACGGGTGCTATGCCAGACGCATCCGGAACCACCGCCGTCGCTTCCTACAGCGACATCACGCGCCTGATCGAGCGGCTTCACCGCCGCTATCTGGACGTGATCCGATACGAATTAAGCCAGCTCGGCATTGATGACATCAATGCCGTTCAGGCGCTCCTGCTCTTGAACGTCCAGGAATCGGAAGTCTCGATTCGGGAACTGGTCGATCGCGGCTACTACATCGGCTCCAACGTGACATACAACGTGCGTCACCTGGTCGATACCGATTACCTCGAACAGGAACGCTCCGAGCGAGATCGCCGCTCGGTTCGCATCCGTGCCAGCCAGAAGGGGGTCAACCTCTGCAAGGCACTGGCCGAGATGGAGGACCGTCACGCCGAGGCGTTGCGGGCCGATGTCGCAGGTATCGATGCGACGTGGGGCCTGCTGCGTAACCTCGAGCGGGTCTGGTCTGACGACATCCGCTTCGGATAGCCGCCAAATACCCTGAAAATCATGGCTTGAGGCGCCGTGCCGCCTTGAACGGCGCATGGACCGATGCTCCAATCCGCCAAACAGGGGGAGCAGGGTCATGGTGCAGGGCGCCTTTACGCTTGACGGAAAACACGCGCTCGTGACGGGCGGCGCAAGTGGTATCGGATCGACAACCGCGGGAATCCTGGCCGATCTTGGCGCGAGCGTTGCGCTCGCCGACCTCGATACGGCAGGGCTCGAGACCCGTTCGGGTGAACTCGGCGGATGCCCGACCTTCAAATGTGATGTCTCGGACGAATCCTCGGCGGAATCGACGGTGCGCGATGCGGCCGAGGCGCTGGGCGGGCTCGATATCGTCGTCAATTCCGCCGGCCTCGTCGACGAGGTGAAGTATGCGCTCGATCGCGAGATGGGGCCCTGGCAACGCATCCTCGACGTGAACTTCAAGGGCACCTTCCAGATCTGCCGCGCGGCCGCGCGAATTATGGTGCCGAACGGATCCGGTTCCATCGTCAACCTCGCATCCGTGAACGGCCCGGGCGGCTGGCCGCGGCGAACGGCCTATGGTCCGTCAAAAGCTGCGATTGTCGCGCTCACCAAGGAACTGGCCTGCGAATGGGGTCCCCACGGTGTGCGTGTCAACGCGATCGGGCCTGGCTATGTGGCGACGCCGATGATCGCGGGCCTGATAGACGACGGGAAGATTGATATCGAGCGGATCAACAACCGCACGCCGCTCGGTCGGCTGGCGACACCGGAGGATATCGGCCGGGCCATTGCGTTCCTGTCCTCCGACTGGGCGTCCTACGTCACCGGCGAAACACTGTTCGTCGACGGCGGATGGATGGCCTATGGCGGAGCAGGGGACGTCAAGACGTTCTAGGTCGGAGTGTTTCCCATGAGCCTGATGCACAAGGTGCGCGTCTATCACGCAGCTCTGGCGATTGTAGTGCTGCTGGCCTATCTCACCGGTGATTTCGGCGCGATCCACGACTGGCTGGGTTACGGCGTAGCGACCATCGTGGTGTTTCGGCTGCTGTGGGCAGTGTTCAATCCGCGCCAACTCGGCCTCAACCGGTTTTATCCGGTGTTCGACGGTATTTCCTGGGCTAACGGGCTGACCCATCCGGCCATCAGCAAGGCGCTGATCCTCGCCGTGGCGGTCGCCACAATCCTCGCGACGGCTACGGGCTTATTGATCCTCGACGATCACAGCGCATGGGATGATCTGCACGAAGGGGTGTCCGGCCTCGTGATCTGGGCCGTCGCGACACACGCGATCTACCTGTTCCTGGTGAAGAGGCCGCTGGCAAACTTCATGCTGTACCGCGCAGATCCGACCCGGAAGAAGAACAAGGGGACCAGTTGAAACCCATAAACCCAAACCGGAATAATACGCATAATATATATTATGTTAAATACGATGTGTCCATTTAATTCAGTCTCTTAAGAGCATCTTTCACATATCTTACTGTCGAGATTGCGCCTCGTCCGCCTGCCGTGCGGCTTCGACCTGCTTCTTGACGCTCAGGTCGCCCGCCACCCACGCATCGAGAACCGGCTTGATCGCCTCGAACGGCTGGTAGCCTACCGTCAGTGCCGCCATCGTGTCGTCCTCGCGCAGCACAACTGTCGGGAAACCGGTCACGCCTGCCTGCTGGCACCAGCCGAAATCATCGACGGTCTGCTGCTTGATGGCTTCGGATTCGAAAGCTTCACGGAACGCCTCACAGTCGATGCCTTCGGCCTCGGCGTAACCAAGGAACGTGTCGAGTGACGTCGTGTCGGTATCCTCTACGTAATAGCCTTTGTGGATGCGCTCATAGAACGACAGGAACGCCTCAGGTTTCAGGTTGCGCACGACCAAACAGGCCCGGCACGCGGGCTCGGTGTCCAGCACGAAGCCTTCGCGGTCGAAAAACGCATAGTTGAACGGCTGCCCGGTCGCCGCGGCGACCTGTTCCCAGTGATGCTTGATGGTCGCTTTGTAACGGTCGCTCATCGGCTCCGTATCGAAGGCGTGCAGGCCGCCGAGCACCACACGCAGCGGGGCATCGCCAGAGTATTCGTCGACCACTTGGTTCAGCACGGGCGAAAAGCCCCAGCACCAGGAGCACATGGGGTCGCCGATATAGATGATCTCGCGTTCGATTCCGTCCTGGGGCATGTCCGGCCTTCCGGTTCGGGTGAGCGTATGGACCACCCTAACCTGTTCACAGCGTGTAACGCGAACGACGCACGGGAAAATCACTCCGGAAAATCGATCACGGAATGCCTGTCAGGTGACCTCGATCACCATGCCGTCATAGGCCGGTTCGACGCCCGCCGGTAGTTTTGCGCCGAACCGTGCATAGTCCACCCGATGACTCATATGGGTCAGGATGGTGCGGCGCGGCTTCAGCCGCTCGATCCAGCCAAGCGTCTGCTCGAGATGGCTGTGGGTTGGATGAACGAATTCGCCCAGAGTATCGACAATCCAGGTGTCGATTCCTTCAAGAACCTCGAAGGCCTCCTCCGACAATGTTTTGACGTCCGTGGAGTATGCAAACTTGCCGAACCGGAAGCCCAGCGACGGCATCCGCCCGTGTTCCTGCGTGTAGGACAGGATTTCCAGGTCACCGAGCTGAAACGGGCCGTCGATGACGTGCGGTGTCAGGCAGGGGCGCCAGAACTGGGGATTCACCGTGCGATACGGCTCGAACACATAGGCGAAGCGTTCCTGCAGGATGGCCAGCGTATCCGGGCTTCCATAGGCATTGATCGGCCCACCGGCATGGTGGTTCAGCGAGCGGATATCGTCGATCCCGTTCACATGGTCCGCATGGGCATGGGTGTAGAGGATTGCGTCGACGTTCCAGATTTCCGCGTCGATGAGCTGGACCCGCAAATCCGGCGAGGTGTCGACCAGGATGCGGATCTCGTCGGTCTCGACGAAAATCGAGGGCCTGCGGCGTAGGTTTTTCGGGTTGCTGCGGTCGATGTCGGCCCAGCCGTCTGGCCCCACAAGCGGGGTTCCGCCCGAACTGCCGCACCCGAGGACCGTGACCTTCACCCTGCGCGCACCCCGAAGCCGGTTCAGCCGGGCCGTTCGGCGCGGGAGAACAGGCGGAAGAAGTTGTCCGTCGTCACGTCCTCGATATGCGCGCGCGTGGTGCCGCGCACCTCGGCCAGCACATCGGCCGTGTGCGCGACGAAGGCGGGTTCGTTGCGCTTTCCCCGGTTGGGGATTGGCGCGAGGAACGGCGCATCGGTTTCAACAAGGATGCGGTCTTCCGGCATATCGCGGGCGATCTCGCGAAGTTCCTCGGCGTTCTTGAAGGTCAGGATGCCCGAGAAGCTGATGTACATGCCCAGGTCCAGCGCGGCCTCGGCCAGTCCGCGCCCGCTGGAGAAACAGTGCATCACGCCGGTGAAGGCCCCATGCTCCATTTCTTCTCTCAGCATGGCCGCGCAATCCTCGTCGGCGTCGCGCGAATGGACCACCAGCGGCAGCCCGGTTTCGCGGGATGCGGCCATATGGGCGCGGAAGCTGACAGCCTGGCGGTCGCGCGGGCTGCGGTCATAGAAGTAGTCGAGCCCGGATTCCCCGATCCCGACAACGCGGTCATGGGCGGCCAGTTCTACCAACGTGTCGGGCGTGTCCTGCCCCTCCTCGCCGGCATGATGCGGATGCACGCCTACGGTGCACCAGACATTGCCGAAGCGCTCGGCCACGGCCTTCACGTCCTCGAACTTGCTGAGATGTGTCGAGATGGAGACCATCGTGCCGACACCGGCCTCGCCAGCCCGTGCGACCACATCGTCAAGTTCTTCGGCGAAGTCCTTGAAATCCAGATGACAATGGCTATCGACCAGCATGGCTACTCGGCGGCCTCTTCCTCGACGAAGCGCGGGAAGACGGGGCTGGGTTTCGGCAGATCCGTGCCCACCGTCAACGCGTGGTCGGGGCCCAGATGGTCGAAGCTGCGCGAATCCGCATCGACCGCGAGTTGGTCGAGCATGTTTGCCGCCGCATCCGGCATCACCGGCTGTATCAGGATGCCCAGGTGGCGGATCGTCTCGGCCAGCACATACAGAACGGTCTGCATCCGCGCCGTGTCCGTTTTGCGCAGTTCCCAGGGTGCCTGCGCATCGACATAGCGGTTGGCGTCGCCCACCACACGCCAGATGGCCTCCAGTCCGCGATGGAAGGACTGCACGTTGAACTCGTCGCGCACCGTATCCAGCACATTGCGGGCATCGCCCAGCATCTTCTCGTCGTCCGCCGTGAACGCACCCGGCTCGGGCACCTTGCCGTCGCAGTTCTTCGCGATCATGGATAGTGAGCGTTGCGCCAGATTGCCGATGTCGTTGGCCAGATCGCCGTTTATGCGGCCGACCATGGTCTCGTGGCTGATATAGCCATCATTGCCGAACGGCACCTCGCGCAGCAGGTAGTATCGCACGGGATCGAGGCCGTAGCGCGTCACCAGGTCTTCCGGCAGCACGACATTGCCCAGCGACTTGGACATTTTCTCGCCGCGGTTCAGCAGCCAGCCATGGGCGAAGATGCGCTTGGGCGGCTGCAGTCCGGCCGCCATCAGGAAAGCCGGCCAATAGACCGCGTGGAAACGCAAGATATCCTTGCCCACCATGTGAAGATCGGCAGGCCAGTATTTTGAAAAATCGGGACTTTCCACGTCCGGATATCCGACGGCGGTGATGTAGTTCGTCAGCGCGTCCAGCCACACATACATGATGTGGTCTTCGTCGCCCGGGACCGGGATTCCCCATTTGAAGCTGGTGCGGCTGATCGACAGGTCCTTCAGGCCGCCGGAGACGAAGCTGACGACCTCGTTGCGCCGCGTGTCCGGGCCGATGAAGTCCGGATTGGCCGCGTAGAAATCTAGCAGCGGCTGCTGCCACTTGGACAGGTCGAAGAAATAGCTGGGCTCTTCCACCCACTCGACCTCGGCCCCGCTGGGCGCGACCTTCTTGCCATCTTCCGTGTCGGTCAGCTCGGACTCCGCGTAGAACGCCTCGTCGCGCACCGAGTACCAGCCGGAATAGCTGTCCAGGTAGATATGGCCGTTCGCCTTGATGGCGTTCCAGATCGCCTGCGCCGAGCGGATATGCCGCTCTTCCGTCGTTCGGATGAAGTCGTCATGGGAGTAGTTCATGTCGTCCGCAAGCTTGCGGAAGTTCTGGCTGACTTCGTCCGTGAACGTCTGCGGGTCCTTGCCCGCGGCCTGGGCGGATTTCTCGACCTTCTGGCCGTGTTCGTCCGTCCCGGTCAGGAAATGCACGTCGCGCCCGTCTAGCCGCATGAACCGCGCTAGCACATCGCAGGCCAGCGTCGTGTACGCATGCCCGATATGGGGCCGGTCGTTCACGTAGTAGATCGGTGTCGTCAGATAATAGGGCTCGGATGCCACGTCGATTCGTCCCGATAAATCAGTTGGTTGCGTCGTCCGCGCCATGCGCGCGTACGGAGAGCGCTTCCTGCTTCTTCTTTTCCTTCCAGCCGAACCAGACTGCAAGCAAAAGCGGCCACAGCAGGTAAATCATCCAGTTCAACGTATCCGGCGGCAACAGGGCGACGCCGCGCGGCTCCAGGAAGAAGCTGTTGATCATCCCGACCCCGAGGATCCCCCAAAGGACCCAGGTCATGGGTGTAAGATATTTCAGCAGCAATGCGCGCACGTTGCGTTTACCCGTGTTCCGGCGGTTCCCTAGGCCCGTGCGGCGGCGGAAAGCTCGAACAGGGAGTTGAGCACCACCTGCTTTCGGTCGAGATTCACGCTGTCGGCGCGGGATTCGAGTTCGTCGATCTTCTCCCATGCCTTCAGCCAGGGCTCAAGGCTTGCCTGTTCGCGTGATGTGGCACCTTCGCGAATACGGCGCAACAGCCACCATTTCATAATCTCTAGAAACGTCCGGTAGCCCGCCTCTCCCGCCGCCCCGGCGAACCTGTCGGACACGGCATGCGCCCGCTCGCTGTCGAGGCGCGGCAGCGGGTCCACGAGCTCCAGGAGTTCCCGGTACAGTTCCAGCCCGCCGGCCTTGGCCAGGTCGAGTGCCCGGCCGGGCGAGCCCTCCGCGATTTCGGAGATGGCCTGGATTTTGTCGGGCGAGAGTTCGGCGCCCTTTCGGGCGAGTATTTCGGCCACATCCGCATTTTCCAGAGGGCGCAATGCCAGCGAGCGGCAGCGCGAGCGAATGGTCGGCAGCAGGCGCGACGGGGCGTGGGCGACCAGCAGGATCAGCGTGCGCGGCGGCGGCTCCTCAAGAACCTTGAGCAGCGCATTCTGGGCGTTGGTGTTCATCTCGTCGGCCGCATCAACGATCAGGCATCGCCACTCGCCGAGCGCGGCCGTGTGGTGCAGGAAACTACCCGCATCGCGGACATCCTCGACCGAAATCTCGGTCCGGAAACGGTAAGGAGAAGTCTTCGCATTGCTGCGGCGGACGAGGCGGCAATCCGGGTGGCCGCCGGCCATCAACTGGCGCACGATCGGGTGCCGCGGGTCGGTCTCTATCCCCTCACCTGTCGCGGCTGACGGCGCCAGCAGTCGGCGCGCCAGACGCCAGGCAAATGTGGCCTTGCCGATGCCGGCCGGCCCGGACAGCAGCCAGGCATGGGCCATCCGTCCGCTCTGCATCGCGGACAGGAAGTCCGCGGCGGCACGGTCGTGGCCCAGGATACGGCCGGTCTCGAGACGTGGGGCCTCGATCCGTTCGATCAGTTCTTCGCTCAAGACGCCTCAGCCCTGGGTGCGAGACGCCCCGTGATGATGTTCCACACCTCCGCACTGACGTCTTCCGGTGTACGGTCAGCATCGACAATCACGCAACGGTCGGGTGCCTTGCGGGCGATATCGTGAAAGCCCCGGCGCAGGCGTTCGTGGAAGTCCACTTCCATGCGCTCGAACCGGTCTTCCCGGCTGGCCGTATCAGTGTTGCGCGCATTGGCGCGCCCGAGCCCGACCGACACGTCGAGATCGAGGATCAGCGTCAGGTCAGGCGTGAAATCACCGACAACATCGCGGTACAGGCCCTCGATGAATTCCACCGGGACGTAGTGGCCGTAGCCCTGGTAGGCGAGCGTCGAATCCGCGAAACGGTCGCACAGCACGATCGCCCCCTGTTTCATGGCCGGCCAGATGGTCTTGACGAGGTGTTCGCGGCGCGCCGCAAACAGCAGCAGGCATTCGCTGAGCGGGTCCCATTTGTCGGTTGCGCCCGAAACCAGCAGCGCGCGAATGGAATCCGCGCCGGGTGCGCCGCCCGGTTCGCGCGTGGTCACCACGTCACGGCCCTCGGCGCGAAGGCGCTCGGCCAGAATGCGGATCTGGGTGGTTTTCCCGGTTCCTTCCCCGCCCTCGAATGTGATGAACCGGCCGGGCCGGTCTGCAGCGATCATGAATCAGGTGTCACATGCACGCTGACGGGCGTCAACTGCCCGCGGAGGCGCCGAAGATGATGAAGTTGATCGCACTGGTGATGCGGCCGAAGAAATCCAGTTGCTGCACGGATTTTGCGGTCTTCAGGGGCCGGACGATCTTCTCGATATCCGGCGCCTGCACTTCCACGCGTGCGACCTCCGCGCCTTCCGGGACCGGGGCCGGGATCGGGCTTTCGTAGAACACTTTCACCGACATTTCGCGCCGTGAGGCCTTTGGGATGGTGATGGTCAGGGCCTCGTCAATGACCAGCGGCACATTGGGCTCGCTGCCCAGCCACACCTTCGCGTTCTCGACCGTTTCCCCGGCTTTGAACAGTTCGTAGTTGTCGAAGGTCGCAAATCCCCAGTTGATCAGGCGTTCGGCTTCGTTGCTGCGCTTGCGCACGCTTTCCATGCCGTTGAGCACCATGATGAGGCGGCGGTCGCCACGGATCGCGGATGCGGTTAGGCCGTAGCCTGAAGCCTCGGTGTGGCCGGTTTTCAGGCCGTCCGCGCCGACGGATTTGTAGAGCAGCGGGTTCCGGTTGCCCTGGGTGATAGGCTTGCCGTCGAGGCTCTTGCCGTAGGTGAACTCCTTTTCGGAGTAAAAGCTGTAGAAATCCGGGTGCTCGCGAATCATGAAAATGGCCAGCCTCGCGAGATCGTGCGCCGTGGTGACATGCTCCGGATCCGGCCAGCCCGTGGCGTTGCGGAACGTTGTGGAGGACATTCCGATCTCATGGGCGCGCTCAGTCATGTGTTGGGCAAATGCCTCTTCGGAACCAGCAATCCCCTCCGCGACGACGATGGACGCATCATTGCCGGACTGTACGATCACGCCGCGCAGAAGGTCGCCGAGCCGTACATCCGTGTTGACCCGGACGAACATCTTCGAGCCGCCCTTGCGCCACGCCTCCTCGGACACATGGAAGGTCGAATCCATGGTCAGGCGGCCGGCGCGCAATTCATCGAACGCGAGGACCGAGGTCATGATCTTGGTCATCGAGGCCGGGAACATCGGTTCGTCGGCGTTTTTCTCGTAGAGGATTGCGCCCGTATCAAAGTCGATGAGGATCGCCTGCTTCGCGCTTGTCTGGAATGTGGGAGGTGCTGCAAACGTTCCCGAGGCCAGCGCGACGACGCTTGCCATGAGGATTGAGGCGGTCAGTGCTAAACGCGGCAGGATTTTCATGGGCGGCCTCTCTTCAGGCGCTTGCGGTCGGCCGATCCGAATATAAGGGCGAATGCGGCGGTAACATGTCGGCCATCCGACATCCGCTATTCGACGATGAGTTGGGCTTCACTGACGCCGGCGCCGACAACACGAGCCAGCGTTGCGTCGGCGACTTCGACATTGGCGAGTGGCCCGATACGCACCCGGTAGACCTCCGTGCCCGAAACCGCGAACCGGCTGATCTGGGTCGGCCCCATTTCGAACAGCTGGTCGCGCATGCGGAGCGCGTTCTCGAGCCGGGAAAAGGCCCCGGCCTGCACGTAGATTCCGGTCGGAGAGACCGGCAGGACATCGACCTTCTCCGTCAGGACCGGTTCAACCGGCGGCGGAAGGGTCTCCGTTCGCACGGGTTGGGGTGTCGGCGACGGCGCGGTAACGCGCGCACCGGGCTGCTGCGGCGCCGGCAGAGGCTGGGCGACCACGGCCTCACGCGGCGAAGCCGCCACCTTTACCTGCTGACCGCTGCCGTTGATCGCGGCAAGCTTCAGTTGTCGGCTTTCGTCGGGAAGAATATCCACGCGAACCTTGGCGACACCGTTCTTCTCGAACCCGAGCAGCTGCGCGCCGCGCCGTGACACGTCGATGATGCGTCCGCGCGCGAATGGTCCGCGATCGTTGATCCGCAGCACGATCGAGCGCCCGTTTTCCAGATTGGTCACGCGTACCGCGCTGGGCATCGGCAATGTCCGGTGGGCGGCGGTGAGGTCGTTCTGGTTGTAGTCCTCGCCGTTCGCGGTTTTCTTGCCGTGAAATCCCGGTCCGTACCAGGACGCGATCCCCGTCTCGGAGTATTCAAAATCTTCCGCAGGATAGTACCAGGTGTCCTTGATCTGGTAAGGCGCGCCGACCTTGTAGCGGCCCTCGGACTGTTGTCCTTCGCCTCCCCGTACCTGTTTGGCCGTGTGGACGAGGAATTCGGTTTCGGCGCAGGCGCTCAGGGCCAGCAGGGCGCCGACCGCAACGGCGGCTGTGCGCAGGCGCACACTGGCTTTGGCGGACAAAGCGAACATGTCCGATTTCTAACCTAGCGATAGGCGATTCGGTCGGACAGAAGCCCCACGGCAGTTGCGAAATAGTGCGAACGGTTCCACCGCAGGGTCGCGCGGTAGTTGTCGTAGATCATATAGGCCGGCTGGCCGGGCCCCCCGGGCAGGATGATCGAAGCCTTGAGTTCCCGCGACGGCAGGTCGGTGCCGTCTGTCCGCCGCACCCCCATGGCCTGCCATTCGGGAATTGTCTTGATGACATCGAGGGATGCCTGGGTCGTGTCGAAACCGTCCGGCAGCCTGACCTCCCGGCCCCATGTGAGGTCGTCATTCCAGCCAACACCCTTGAGATAGTTGGCGGCCGAGGCAAATACGTCCGCCCGGCTTTTCCAGATGTCCTTGTGGCCGTCGCCGTCGTGGTCATGGGCGAAGCGCAGGAAACTGGAGGGCATGAACTGGCTCTGGCCCATGGCGCCTGCCCAGCTTCCTTTCATGTCCTCTGGGGAGATATGCCCTTCTTCAAGGATTTGCAGGGCATTCATCAGTTCGCCACGGAAATAGTCGCTGCGGCGTCCGTCATAGGCCAGCGTGGCAAGCGCATCGACGACCGGGAAACCACCGGTAAACTGGCCGAAGTTGGTCTCGATCCCCCAAAGCGCGACGATGAAACGCGGCTGCACGCCGAACTCGCTCCCGATCTTGTCCAGGAGCGCGCGATGCTTGTCGTACTGCGTCTGTCCGGCCTTGATGCGTGCCGGGCTGACGATACGCTCGATGTACTGCGTGAAGGTGATCGTGGATTCCGGCTGGTTGCGGTCGAGTTCGATCACCCGGGGGATTGGTTCGATCCCATCCAGCGCGCGCGACAGTGTCGTACCGCTGATCCCCTTGCCGCGTGCCTCTACGCGTACCCCGTCGAGCCATTCGAGGAACTTTGCATCAGGCTCCGCTTGGGTCTCGATCGGCGTGAAGACGGCCGTGGCAAGCAGGGCGACGGCTAATGAGAAACGGCGCATAAGTGCCTCTAATCGTTGCAGGACTGCGTCCCTTCCGTGCCATATGCGCACCGCGTCGGGCAACGGCATTCGTGCATGCGCAGGGCTCATACAGTGAGTCAGCCCTACCTGAACCAGCAATCATGGCGAAATGCGGGCACGCCCCGTTCAGCTGCTTTTGTAAGATCCGAACGCCGGCAGGGTATCCAGTTCGTGGCGGGAAATTTCCTCCACGAGGCAGTCGAGCAAGGCCCGGACCTTTCCCGACAGCAGGCGACTGTGAGTGAACACGGCATTGATCGGCCGCGGCGGGAGCTCGAAATCCTCGAGGATTACCTTGAGCCGTCCGTGGCCGACATGGTCCGCGACGGACCATGCCGGCGCGAAGGTGATCCCCGCACCGGCAACGGCGGCGCTGATGACTCCGTCGATGGTGTTGGAGCAGGCCTTGATGGCGATCCGGGCCTGGCCGGCCTTGCCGTTGACCTGCACCGGCCAGAACGGTGTCCGGCTCTCCTCGTAGAACAGCAGGCAGTCATGATTGATCAAGTCGTCGGGACTTCGAGGGATTCCACGGGCCTCGAGATAGTCCGGGGCGGCGCTGAAGACCCAGCGCAGATCGCCCAGGCGACGGACCATAAGGCTCGAATTGTCCAGGTCGTAGATGCGGACCGCGAAGTCGATCCCCTCCTCCACAAGGTTCACGGCCCGATCGAGCAGGACCATATCCAGCTTGATATCCGGGTAGCGCATCATGAACTCGGACAGGATGGGCAACAGATAGACGCGTCCGAACAGTGTCGGCCCGCTGATAGACAATTGGCCGGACGGAGACGCAGCATCGCTGGTGAGGCTGATTTCCAGGTCATCGATGTCCGTGAGGAGCTGCCGGGCGCGCTCATAGTAGTTACGTCCCGCTTCTGTCAGCGCGAGTGCGCGCGTCGTGCGCAGGAGAAGCCTTGTTCCGACACGTTCTTCCAGCGCCGTGAGATGGCGGCTGACGGTTGACAGCGACAGGCCCGAGCTTCGTGCGGCACCGGACAGGCTGCCGGCGTCCACCGTTGCGACGAACAGCGCCATGGCATCGATCCTGTCCATTGCCTTCCTCCGGATGATCACAAATACGGGACAATCCAGATCATATTGGAAAGATTGCAATCAGAATTGAAATAGTGGTTTTGCCTATTTGCTCTTCCGGCAATGGCCTCCAATCTGGGACATACTCTCCGTCAGTCCGTGATACGGACCCATCTTCAGCGGAACACATGCCATGAAACTCGGCTTCTTCACCCAGCCCGTCCACCCGATCACCCGCGACTATCGCGAAGTCCTGAAGGAAGACCAGGACGCGATCATCCTCGCCGACCAGTTGGGATACTGCGAAGCCTTTGTCGGCGAGCACATGACAGACCTGGCCGAGCCGATCACCCATTGCCTGACCTTCCTGGCGACGCTTATCGACAAGACCGAGCAGATCAAGCTTGGGGCCGGTGTCATCAATATGCCGAGCTATCACCCGGTCCATGTGGCGGCCCATGTTGCCATGATCGACCACCTTCTCGACGGGCGCTTCCTCATGGGTATCGGGCCCGGCGGCTTGCCGTCTGATATCGAGGTTTTCGGGAACCTTGATCTCGACAAGAACGAGAAGATGGTCGAAGGGATCAATCAGGTTCTCGCTATCTGGGCCGGTGAAGCGCCCTACAATCTGGACGGCAAGCACTACCACACCTCTACGCAGCGCACGCTCTATCCCGAAATCGGCCAGGGCATCGTCAAGACACCGCTGCAGCAGCCGCACCCGCCCATCGTGTTCACGGCGCTGGCCCCCTACTCCAAGGGCATTACGCTGGCCGCCGAGCGCGGCTGGACCGGCATCTCGTCCAACTACGTGCAGGGACACTGGGTCGCGACGCATCTTCCGAAGTTCGTCGAAGGCCAGCGCAATGCCGGCCTGCCGGAAGACCCCGGCAAGTGGCGCATCGCCAAGTCGATCATGGTGGCAGACAGCCGCGAGGACGCCGAACGCTACGCACGCAGCGAGGACGGCCCCTACGGATTCTATTTCTCGAACCTGATGAAAAAAATTGCGCGCGGACGCGGCGCGCAGGGACTGGCCCTGTTCAAGTCACACCCCGAACAGCCGGACGGTGAAGTGTCGGTGCGCCACTCGCTCGACACGCAGCTTATTGTCGGCAATGTCGACGATGTGGTGAGCCAGATCCTCGAATTTCGCGAACTGGTGGGACCGTTCGGCACACTGATGTATACAGGCCATGACTGGGCAGACATCCCGCTGGCCCGGCGCTCAATGGAACTCATGGCCACCGAGGTCATGCCCAAGGTCAACGCGGCCCTCGGCGAAAAAGAGGCCGCCGCCTGAGGAGAATTCGCTTATGCCGCTCTATGACGGTCCGGTCGTCGATTCACACCACCACCTGTTCTGGGATATCGACAATAACTACCCATGGATGCACCGGCCCATGAAGCCGATGATCTTCGGCGACGACTGGTCGTCGCTGAAGCGCGAATACCTCATCGGCGACCTGAAAGCGGATTTCGCGACCCACAACGTGGTCAAGTCGGTCCATGTCCAGGCGAATTTCGATATCTCGCGCCCGGTCGACGAGACGTCCGGCCTGCAGGCCATTGCGGACGAGCATGGTTTGCCGACCGGCATCGTCGGATATGCGGACCTGACGGACCCGAACCTTGAGCGCGTGCTCGACGGGCACCAGGGCTATGCCAACACGCGCGGCATCCGGCAACAGGTCTACTGGCACCCGACAAACGAGAACTGGCGGTTTGTGGACCGGCAGGACTTCTGCCTGTCCACCAGCTTCCGCCGCGGGCTCTCGATCCTGTCCGAGCGGGACCTGACCTTCGACTACCAGGGCTTTTTCCCGCAGTTCGCCGACCTGGCCATGCTGGCGCGCGAGAACTCGAACCTGAATATCTGCCTTGTCCACGCGGGGATGCTGACGGCGACGGATGATTCCACGGTCAGTGAATGGCGCGAGGCGCTAAAGGTTCTCGTCCCGTGCGACAATGTCTTCATCAAAGTCTCCGGCCTGAACACCTTCACACGGAAGGTGGATGAGGCGGTGATGGATATCGCGGCGAACACGGCCCTCGACATGTTCGGTGCGGATCGGTGTTTCTTCGGCTCGAACTTCCCCGTCGAGGCGATGTGGTGCAGCTTCGAGGACTACACGGCCATGCAGAAAAAGGTCCTTGCCGGCCGTTCGGAGACCGAGAACCGGAAGTTCTTCCACGACACGGCGATTGCCTTCTACGGACTTTAATCCCCCTCCCCATCCGGGCCCTTCACGACGGGGGTGATTCCACATAAGCTTGCTGTAAATTAATCGACAGCAGGATGGCGTGGATGATCTTCCGTCAACTCTTCGACAGTGTATCCAGCACCTACACCTACCTTCTCGCCAGCCGGCGTGGCGGCGAAGCGCTCATTGTCGATCCCGTGCTCGACAAGGTGGATCGTTACATCCAGTTGCTTGAAGAACTGGACCTGAAGCTGATCAAGGCTGTCGACACCCACGTCCACGCGGATCACATCACCGGGCTTGGCGCCTTGCGGGACCAGACACGCTGCATCACCGTGATGGGTGAACAGAGCGGCGCGGACGTCGTATCGATGCGGGTTGCGGAAGGCGACACCATCGATATCGAGGGGCTATCGCTGGATGTGCTCTATACGCCCGGCCACACCGACGATTCCTACAGTTTTCTCATGGAGGACCGGGTCTTTACCGGCGATACCCTGCTGATCCGCGGCACCGGGCGTACCGACTTCCAGAACGGCAGCCCGAAGGCGCAGTACGATTCCATCTTCAACAAGCTGCTGAAGTTACCCGAAGACACGCTTGTCTTTCCGGCCCACGACTACAAGGGTGACATGGTGAGCACTATCGGCGAGGAACGGGCCTACAACCCGCGCCTTCAGGTTAGTTCCGAGGCCGAATACGTCGAGATCATGGAAAACCTGAACCTCGCAAACCCGAAGATGATGGATGTGGCGGTACCGGCAAACCTGAAGATCGGCCTGAAACAGGACAACTTGGAGAAGATGGGGTTGTCCCTGCATTGCGGGCAGGGACTGGAGAGCCTGGACGATCCTTCCCTGATCCTCGTGGACCTGCGCGACGACACCGAGCGCGCAAAGAACGGCATAATTCCGGGATCGGTCCATGCGCCCTACCCGGATATCGAGGAAAACGTGAATGCCGGTGGCATGCTGTACGAGCTGGCGCGCAGTTCGGGTCGCCGCATCGTGTTCTATTGCGCGTACGGGGAACGATCGGCGATGGCCGTCGAGGCGGCGCTCGATGCCGGGCTTTCAAACATCTGCCACCTTTCGGGCGGCATGGATGCGTGGAAGGCGGCGGGCGGGCCCACCGTCTGAGGATCAGAACTGCTGCTGCAGCCAGTCGATCCGCATCGCCTCGTAGATATATGCCTCTCGCCCGAGAATGTTCCGGCGGCCGACGCGATCAAACCCGCATTTCTCAAGGACGCGCACTGACGCGACATTGGCCGGTTCGACCAGGCCGATAAGCCGGGTGAGCCGGATTTCGGCGAACGCGAACTCGACGGCGGCCTGCCCGGCTTCGCTGGCATAGCCCCTGCCCCACCGGTCACGCCGCAGACGGTACGCGAGCTCTATCCCGTCGACGCCGTGTTGGAATTCCGCGAGACCGCACATGCCGACCAGGTTTCCGCTCTCCTTCTCGATCACGGCCCAGATCGAATAACCGGCACGTGCTTGGCGATGCATGTTGGTGAGAATGAACTCCTCGGTCGGCTTGCGCGAGGTGTGCACGCCGTTCAGGCTGAAGCGCATCACCTCCCGATCGCCAAAAAACGCAAAAGCTGCGTCTTCGTCGGCGGGCTCAAAGGGGCGAAGGATCAGACGGTCGGTCTGGATCGGTTGCATCCGAGCAGCTTCACAAGGTTTGATGCGGAAATCTGGAACGAGGTTTTGCGCCATGAAACGAGTTGAGGGCAAGGTCGCACTGGTCACGGGTGCGGCATCGGGGATCGGACGGGCCTGTGCCGCGATGCTGGCATCACAGGGCGCCTGCGTCGCTTTGACGGATATCAATTTTGACGGCGCGCGCGCTGCCGCCGCCGACATTGGCGAAAACGCACATGCAATCGCCCATGACGTGACCGATGAGGCGGCCTGGGCGTCCGTGCTTCAGGAAACGGTCGAGACGTTCGGTGGCCTGCATGTGCTGGTCAATTGCGCCGGCAAGGTGATCATCGGCTCGGTCGAGGACACCTCGCTGGAGGACTGGCGCGACCTCCACGCCCTCGACCTCGACAGCGTGTTCCTCGGCTGCAAACTGGCGATCCCGCACATGGCCGCTTCGGGCGGCGGGTCGATCATCAATATCTCCTCAATCTCCGGTATCGTCGCGGGCCACAACGTCGCTGCGTACAACTCGGCCAAGGCGGCCGTGCGTCACCTCACCAAGTCCGTGGCGCTGCATTGCGCGCGGCGGGGATACGGCATTCGCTGCAACTCCGTACATCCGACTTTCATTGACACCCCGATCCTCGATGATGTGCTGTCGGGGATCGAACGGGAGGAAGGGATGCAGAAGCTGGCCCGGCAGATTCCGCTCGGGATCGTTGGCGAGCCGGACGATGTCGCGCACGCCGTCTTGTATCTCGCGTCGGATGAATCCCGGTTGATGACCGGTTCGGAAGTCATCCTGGATGGTGGCGTTTCGGCCATGTGACCGAACTGCACCAATTTCTCGAGAACGGGGATCACACATCGGGTCGGCACGTTGTAATCTTGTTGACCCAGGGTGAACCTGGAAACGAACGCTTCCGGCCAGACGCGGAACCCCATACGGAGCCCACAAATGAATTTCCGGTATGCTCTCGCTGCAGCTTCGTTCGCCACCGCCATAATTTGCCTGTCGACACCGTTGCAGGCGGAACAGCGCGTGATCGTCATGAAAGATGCGGGATGCGTGAAGTCCTTCGACTACATCAACGGATCAGGATCCGGCCAAAGCGACAATCATATCGATGTGAGCGAAGCCATTTCGGCCGACATGCCCGACAGCCTGTTCGACACGCTCGACGTCGACAAAGACCTGATTATCACGCGTGAAGAGTTCGCCAATTGTGTCTCGTACACGGATGAATTCGAGACCTGGACAACCGTGATTATCGACGAAAAGCCCGTGCCCACGCGGACCGTCAGCCAGAACTCGGTCTGTGACTACAGCTTCAGCATCCTCAACCGCAGTGCAGCCGTCGACAATCACATATCGTTTGAGGAGGCACAGTCGTGGAAGATCAGCGCCGAAACATTCGCACGCCTCGACGCTGACAGCGACGGTATGGTCAGGCGGGAGGAGTTCCTCGCGTGCAAGACGATTCAGTAGTCGAAAAATCCACACACCGGGAAAGGCCTGCGGCCTTTGAGTGTTCTTGCTCGTATCCCGGCGGGCGGCCAAGATGCCGTTGAATGGAATGAGGTTTCGCGATGCCCACCAACCACCTTCTGACGTCCAAACCTGAGAACCTCCGATGGGGAGCCTTCTCGGCTGAATTCGAGGCCGTGCTGGAGGTCGACTCCGGTGACCGGGTGACCATAGAGACCATTTCGGGCGGGCCGGAGCAGGTGCCCGAAGAGGTTTTTGCTGTTCTGTTGCCGGACCATGCGAATTTCATTGCGGACAACAAGCCGATCCTGCCCGGCCACATCATGACGGGACCTGTCGCTGTTAAGGACGCGGAGCCTGGCGATGTGCTCGAGGTGCGGATCGTCGATGTGCAGCTTCGCCAGGACTGGGCGTGGAACCTGATCATGCCCTTGCGCGGCACGCTTCCGGAGGACTTCCCCAACAGGCGCCTCCTGAACATTCCACTCGATCGCGATGCGATGGTTGCGAAGCTGCCCTGGGGCGTGGATGTGCCGTGCAGTCCCTTCTTCGGGGTTATGGGTGTTGCCCCGCCGCCCGAATGGGGAACAATCACCTCCATCGTACCGCAGCCCCACGGCGGCAATCTCGACATCAAGGAACTCGGCGCAGGTGCGACGCTTTACCTGCCCGTGTTCGTGCCGGGCGGGAACTTCCAGACCGGCGACGGCCACGCGCTCCAGGGTGACGGTGAGAGCTGCCTGTCGGCGGCCGAGACGGCACTGATCGGGACCTTCGAGTTCCACGTGCGCAAGGACCTGTCCTTCGAGATGCCGCGCGCTGAAACCGATACCCACTACATCACGATCGGCATCAACCAGGATCTCGACGATGCCGCCCAGCAAGGCCTGCGCGAGATGATTAAGCTGATTTGCGAGCGGACGAACCTGTCGCGGGAGGACGCGTATTCCCTGTGCAGCCTGGCCGCGGATGTCCGCGTCTCGCAGCTCGTGAATGTCAACAAGGGTTGCCACGTCATGCTGCCCAAGGCGGCACTACACGGCGCGGGCGAAGCCGCCGGTAAGCGCATCTAGTCCGGGACGCGCCCATGCAATTCGTCGAACGTAACGGTATCCGTGCGCCCGCGATCGGGCTCGGCACCTACCCCATGGTCGGTGAAGATTGTTACCGCGCCGTGTTGTGGGCACTGGAGGCCGGATACCGGCATATCGACACGGCGCAACTCTACGGAAACGAGGCCGATGTCGGCCGTGCGTTGGCGGACAGCAACGTACCGCGCGGCGAGATATTTCTCACAACCAAGTGCGGTGTGTTCGACGCCAGCCCCGAAGCCGTCATGGCGGAATTGGATGACAGCCTCTCAAAGCTGAGGACCGATTACGTCGACCTGTGGATGTTCCACTGGCCGAACCGGTCGGTGCCGGTGGACGAGACTCTCGGCGCGATGGCCGATGCACGAGCGGACGGCCGGGCAAAATCCCTCGGTGTCGGCAACTTCACAATCCCTCTCATGCATGAGGCTATCAAGACGCATGGTGCGGATCTGTTCACCAACCAGTTCGAGAGCCATCCCCTGCTCCGCCAGCCGCGGGTCGAACAGGCCGCCCATGATCTGGGCATCACCGTGACCGCGCATTCGCCGCTGGGCCGTGGCAAGGTTCCGGAAAATCCCGTTCTCGAGGGGATTGGCCGCAAGTATGGAAAGTCTGCCGTCCAGGTCGCGATCCGCTGGCAGCTCGACAAGCCGGATACAATGCTGGTTCCGAAATCCACCCGGCGTCAGGGCATCGTCGAAAATCTCGACGTCTTTGATTTCACGCTGGATGAAGATGACCGCGCGGCCATCAATGGCCTTCCGAACAACCAGCGTGGATCCGACCCTTCCTTTGGGCCGGACTGGGATCCGGTTTAACTAAGCGTCTGTCGTTTCGTCGTAGTCCGTCAGTTCGTCGAGGGCGGGTTTGACCTCCTCCATGAACAGGCGAAGGTTCTCGATGACGCTGTCTTTCGGCTGCTGCGCGTAGTGGTAGATCAGGATCACGTATTCCGCCGGCAGGTGCTTCCACTGGGTGACGAACTGGTCACGCACCTCGCTGACTGACCCCGGCACGAACAGGCCGGTGGCCACCATCGGATCCACCAGGTCCTCGAACGGCGTGTCGGGTGTGACGTGGATTTGCTCGCGGAAGGCCGCGGGCAGGAAGCTCTCGTAGAAATGCTTGAAGATCATGCCGTCAAAGTCCGCGACGGCTTGACGTGCCTCGGCCATGGTTCCGGCTATCCGGGGCATGCGCACGATGGCCTGGTTCTGGCCCAGCGCGAAGCTGCGGCCGGACCGGGCGGCCGCATCCACATAGGCCGGCCCGTAATCCGCCACCTTGTCCATGTGTGAGAAGTACGCCGGGATGAAGCCGTGACGACCGGCATACTCGACAGTCTCCCGGCTGGCGTTGGACGCGATGAATACCGGCGGATGCGGCTGGGTATAGGGCGCCGGCACCACGGAGACGCGCCGCACTTCTCCCTCCGGACCGATTTCCCCATGGGCGCCTAGCTTCTCGGTCCAGGGGGACATGAACCATTCGCGAAGTCCGGTGTCATGGGGATACGGGATCTGCCACCGCTCGGAATTGTGCTCGATACTTTCCTCTGTCCAGGCTTTGAGGACGATATCGACTGCTTCCTCGAAGATTTCCCGGTTGAGGCTGTCTTCCGCACTTCCGTCCGATCGGGTTGCGCGGGTCCCCACATGCTGGCCGAAGACATCCGTCCATCGGGACTGGAATCCGCGTGAAAACCCGACAAAGCAGCGCCCTTCGGTCAGGTGGTCGAGCATCGCCGTTTCTTCCGCAACCCGGATGGGGTTGTGGGTCGTCATCACGTAACCGAGCTGTCCGACGCGAATGTTCGCGGTCCGTGCACCCCAGAACGCGTTCATCAGGCCGGGGCTGGGACTGACCTCATAGCCTTCGGAATGGAAGTGGTGCTCGATCGCGGTCACACCCCACAGGCCGAGCCGGTCCGCCTCCTCGACGATATCGCACCAGCCGCGCAGGGTTTCCTGAAAGCGTTGCACATTGCGCCCGATGGGGCGCAGTTCCATGCGCTCGGCCTCGCTGGTCGACGGAATGACCGGATACATCTGGACGATAACTTTGACCACGGTGCTGCCTTCAGGTTCACGGGGAATAAGCGTTATGCGGTACGCAGGATGAAATGTCATGTGTGCGCAGGAAAGCGCGCACGTTCACGATCAATTAACCCCGCTTCCTCCAAGATGTTCGCGGAACAAACTTCTCAGCGGTGTGCCATGGCTACGCGTGTTGTCGGATTTGCCGACCAAGACCGGCGCAGGAATCGTCGGCGCCAGGTGGTGATCGATGCATCGCTGGACGGCAAGGATATCCAGATCCTGGATATCGGCCTGTCCGGTTTTGGCGCCGCCGGTGCGTTCGAGCGGCATGACCGATCGATTTGGCCGGTTCCCGACAGCAAGGCAGAACTGGACTACACGGATTTCCGTGGCCGCAAGATCGAGATGCTGGTCGAGATCACCAATGTAGACATCAAGTCTGGCCGTTTCGGCGGCAATTTTCTCGAAGTCAGCGGTGCGGCGTTTGACGCGATCCAGGACCTGCTGATGCGCCGCGACCTGCGCCTCGTCAAGAACTGACACGCGAGAGACGTTCTTCACCTACCGCCTTGCGTTCGCGCCAGGCAAGCCACATCGATGATCCGAAGATCACGGCGCCACCGAGCCAGGTGAAGACGTCCGGAATCTCGTCAAATACCGCTAGCCCGATCAACCCGCCCCAGACAAGGCGGAGGAAATCGATCGGCATGATCGCGTTCGTGGACCCGATCCGCAGGGCCTGGGTCATGGCCCACTGCGCAAATGCCCCCAGGAAACCAGCCAGCGCCAGCCACGCAATCTGTTCGAGCGCCGGATCATTCCAAACAGGTATGGCGGGAATGAGGGCAAGCGGCGCCATCATGAGCGCCATCCACGCGGTCAGCGTCGAACTGGACTCTGTCCGGCTCATGACCTTGATCAGCATCAGGACCGCGCCCCACAGCAATGCAGCCGCTACGAGGATCAGCGCGTCGATCCGCAGGTCTGCGGGATCCGGGCGCACGATCAGGAGCATGCCGGAAAATCCCACGACCAGCGCGACGATGCGACGAGGCGAGAAACCCTCGCGCAGGAAGATGGCGGCCAGCAGAACGGCGAACAGAGGTGCCAGGAAGGTCAGCGCGCTGGCCGTGGCAAGAGGGGTCAGTGTCAGGCCATAGAAAAACAACAGCATCGAGGATAGATGCATGACCGCACGGGCGAACATCAGCCCGTGTCGGCGGGTCCGCAAGATCGACACTCCGCCCTGCACCATCAGCGGAACGATAATGGCGAGGGTAAAGAGATTGTAGATGAACGTGACCTGGAACGGGTGCATGCCCGTCGAAGCGACATGCCTGATCATGCCGTGCGTGGAGACGGCGACCATGCTGGCAAGCACCATCCATGCGATGCCCACTACGTTGGCGGGCAGCTTACGACTGCCTGACTCTGGATTCTGGTCGCTCACAAACGCGCCTGAGGTTCAATTCGTATAGGAAGCCGGAAATACACCACCGCACGATGCGTTGGGATCAATTTAGTTCCGGCAACCCGAGGGGTTGATCATTGGTGGAGCCGTGTCAGTCGTCGAAAAACACGAATGCCCGTGTCTCGATGCTTTCGCGCGGGCACGCATCGGCCGGTGCCGTCGGGTCTTCGAAGGCCGTGTGCACGGAAAACTTTGCGCGCCCGTCATCCGATGAATCGTAGGTCTTGATCAGCAGGGCCTCGTCGGCGGACATGCGCGGAAACCAGACCCAGTCATGATCTTCGTTCCAGATAACCTGCTGGACCTCTCCGATGCGGTCCTTGGAGTGGCGTTCCACGGTGATCAGCTCTGACGGCCTCAAGGTTCGGGCGTCGCACAAGGCCATCGGTGCCGTCTCGACCGGTCCGCCGTTTGCAGACCGCCACACATTCACGATGGCAAACCGGTGCCGGAGCAATGCTTCTGCTTCATCTGCCGGAAACAGGTCGCGCACGCGCTTGGCCGCGGAAGACGTTGTGTAGTCGTTGTGGATCATGCCGGCCGGTTCGCGTACCACCTTCTGTTCGCGCATCACCCTGGAATCGGCGCGCCGCGTGTGATCGAAAACATGGATATGGGTGGCCCCGGTCACGTCGCGGAGCAGCGCCACGACCTCACGTTCGTAGATCTCGGAGACCTGCGTGTCGTCGTAGAAATCCGTGACCGCGCTTTTCTGGTCCACCAGCGAAAACCCCTGGACGTCGATGTCGAACGCCTCGCCGGACTGCCGTCCGTCGCGGATCAGGACTTCGTGGTCCTCGTACATGCCGGCCCACTTCGAGTTGTCCTGCCCGGCCTCTGATGGAACGTAGATCAGGCGCTTTTCACCCGTGTCGGTGATATATTTTACCTTCGCGCGGACGCTGCCCGACGTTGGGTCCTGTGCGCATTCCTGTACGGACATGGGTTGCCGCTCCGTATGGTTTTCCGGCAAGGATGCCTAGGCGACGTCGCTGACCAGTCCTTCGGCCTCGAGATGGCCGGTGGCGAGCAACTCTTCCCGCGCACGGCGTTTCCAGTCCGCCCGCATCATGAAGCCCTCGGTTTCCCGGCAGTGTTCTTCCGCCCATGAAATGAGTTCCTCGTCGGACCATGACAAGTCCAGCGGCGCCCCGTGCGGCGCGGGGACATACCAGACGGACTCGACGGCCAGTTCGACGATGTTCCCTTCCGGGTCGGGGAAATAGATCGAGAACGAATTGCCGTGACACGTCTTGCGCAGCGGGCCCACATCCGGATGGGCTTCCAGCGCCGCCTCCATGTCCCGCAGCCCGTCGAGGGACATGATCCGCAGGCTGAGCTGGTTGACGCTCGTCGGCGCATCCGAATCGCGGCCGGACATGAAAATCACCTGGTGGTGCTCATTCGGGTCCCGGCTCAGGTACGCGATCTCGCACTCGGGTTCGTCACCGATGGCGGGCATGGTGCCCCGCCCCGTCACCGCGTATCCCAGAACGTCGTTGTAGAACGCCAGCATCGCGTCCATGTCCGCAACCTTGAAGGCACAGTGCGCCTGGGCAATCTGAGGCGGTGGCCCTGCATCCGGGTTGACCGGCAGCAATTCACGAACGGGATTGGGACGCGGAAAATCGGGGGTCGCGTTTCCCGTTTCAGGGCCTTCCTGGGTCAACCGGCCTTCGCGCGCGAACAGGTCGGTTTTCGCGGCCTTCCAGGCGCTACGCGGCATGTATCCAGGAGTCGCCTCGCAACGCGCGCGTGTCGTTTCCCGTATGTCGTCATCACTGGCATCCAGATCAAGCGGCCACATGGCCGGTTGCGGCACATAGTGTTCCGTCTCGACCGATACAGCGTTACGGATTCCTTCCGGGTCGCGGAAGTACAGCGTCCACGAAATTCCATGGTCGACCGCGACGATATCGCTTGCGTCCGGCTCGGCCTCCAGCAGGGCCTTAAGGCTGCGCAGGGCTGCGAGATCGGGAGCCTTGAAGCCCGTCTCTCCCACGGTCGATGCATTCTGCGCGGAACGGCCGCCGGCCAGCACGAACTGGTGATGCTCGCGCGGGCGTCGCGTCATGAAGATGATGCGGTCCTTGTCGCCCCGGATCAGCCCGTGATCGCTCACACAAAATCCGAGGACACGGGTGTAGAAGTCCTCGAGCAAGTCGGCATCGTCGCAGTTGATGCCGAAATGGCTGAACATCAGCGCAGGCGGTGTATGGCGGGCATTTGTATCGGGCATTTGTTGTGTCCTCCCGCCTCTATCCTGACGGATCGGCGCACGATTGAATATCGCGAAGATGTAGGCCCGCGAACCGGTTCCCTTCCGCGCTCGCGGGTGCTAGCAAGCGCTTTCGCGGATGGGTGGCCGAGTGGTTGAAGGCACTGGTCTTGAAAACCAGCAGGCGTTTGCGCGCCTCGTGGGTTCGAATCCCACCCCATCCGCCAGATTTCCTCGCATCCATGGGTTCGAACCCACGACTGAAAAAAGTCAGCCGCGAATCCGCGCGGCGTGGTGATCCACCCCCTTTGAATTGGTCCACCGTGTATTTTAGTGAACGGAGGATCAAGGATGGCAACGAAGCGACACAAACCCGAAGAGATAGTCTCCAAGCTACGGTAAGTTGATGTGCTTGTCGGTCAAGGCCAGGCTCGTATTGACGCGATCCGCCAGGTGCAGATTACGGAGCAAACGTATTACCGCTGGCGCAAGCAGTATGGCGGTATGGGGACGGATCAACTCAA
Organism: Alphaproteobacteria bacterium; assembly: GCA_038117045.1. Classification (GTDB taxonomy): domain Bacteria; phylum Pseudomonadota; class Alphaproteobacteria; order UBA6615; family UBA6615; genus JABJAG01. The sequence goes on from JAYOFE010000022.1 coordinate 41,490, forward strand.
AGAGTTGAAGCGGCTGCAGAAGGAGAACGAGCGTCTTCGCAGGGCTGTTTCCGATCTCACCCTGGACAAGCTCATACTGTCCGAGGCTGCCGACTTTCGTTGACGCCATCCTCCGCCTCGTCGGCGCCCTCTTGCTCGAACAGAACGACGAGTGGGCCGTCCAGCATGCCCGATACGTGACGCTGGAAACCATCGCCCTGTTGAGCGACGATCCCCTCATCAGCCTGCCCACCGTGGCACGCTCATCAGTCCGCCTCTGCTGGACAGCGCGGACAACAGGCCCAAGCTACACCACTCCACGGAACACGATCGCGGTTTTTTCAGCCAGCGTCTGCAATCTCGGAGCGTCGCGCTCCAGAATGACCCAATCAGATTTTTGGGCTGCTTCTTCGAGGCTCGCGCAACAATCGGCCAGCCCGTTCGCACCGACCGTGCGAGCGGCCGACTTGAGCCGATGACATACCTGCCGAATGCCGCTGGCCTCTTGTTCTCGATAGGCCAGTTCAAACTCGGCCAGGGCTCCTTCCAGGCTCGTCTTGAACTTTTCGATAATTTGCTTTCTAAACTCAGGATTGCTGCCGACATATTTTTCGATGGCCGAGCGGTCCAGCGCGATACCCTCGCCTTCTGGGTCGTCATCGGATTGCCCCGTGGATACGCTGTCGGGCTCGCCTTCGGCCGGCGCCAGGCCAAAGCTCTTCAGCCACTTTCGAAGCATCAATTCTAACTTGGGAAGCTCGACCGGCTTGGCGAGGAAATCGTTCATGCCAACCGAGTAGCAATGCTCGATCTCTTCCTTCACGACGTTTCCCGTCACCGCGATTATCGGAACATCCGCCGCACCCCGATAACCGGACGCCCGATATCTCTGGGCGAACTCGAAGCCACCCATCACGGGCATATGGCAGTCCAAAAGCACCAGACAATATGACCGGTGCTTGGCGAGTTCCAATGCCTCGGCGCCATTGCTGGCAATTTGAGCCACAAATCCAAACTGGGCGAGCTGGAGGTCCAGGACCATCTGGTTGGTCTCATTGTCCTCAACGACAAGGACCAGCCTGTTCTCCTGCTCGGCCTCATCGATAGTCAATGCCACCTGGGGAGTTGCCACATCCGTAAGCTGGCTTTCGCGGTCAGCCGCCACACCACGGAGGCGCCCCGCCGCCTCGGCAACGGCCGTCAACAAGTCGGTTCTAAATAAAGGCGCTGATGTGACCCGAACAAACCCATTGTCCGGACGCACTCGGTCTTGGGCGATATCATGGAGCCGTACTTCAATGTTTTTTTCCTTGCTCTGTAGGGTCGTGTGGGCGCGCAGTTCGCAGGTTGTGAACGTCCCGCTGGAATGGGGGATGTCAGCGGTCGAGA
>JAYOFE010000023.1:0-41152 GCA_038117045.1 Alphaproteobacteria bacterium
GACGACCTCTACAATGCCATTGTAGCGCTCTCCCAACTGAGCTACGGCCCCGAAAAATCCTTGCGGCGGGTTGGGCCGCCGCGAACGGCGGGAACATAATGTCCCGCGCCATCAACGCAAGTGAAATCTCTGCGCGGACGACGGATCAGTCGTCGTCGCCGTCACCCTTCTTGGGAATCGGCACAACATCGTCCTCGTCGTCATCGTCGAGATCGTCGTCGGTGAGGACATCATCGTCCTCATCGTCATCCTCGACCTCGACATCCTCGACCAGCGCGGCGATATCGTCGTCCTCGTCGTCGTCACTGGCCGCCTTCGCCTTCTTGGCGTCGTCATTGGCCGCCTTGGCCGCGGCAGCGGCGGCATCCTCGGCGCGCGCACGTCGCGGACGGAAGATGACCTCGGGATCGAACACCGCCTCGCAGCTCGGGCAGACGATCGGATCCTTCTGCATGTCGTAAAAGCGTGTTCCGCAGGACAGGCAGGTCCGCTTTACGCCCCATTCCGGTTTCGCCACAGATTGTTCCTCCGGTGAGTTCGCCGGTTGTGTACTGGCGCCGCCGTTTGCCACGAACGCCAGCGGGTGTCAAAAGCAAATGCGCTGCATGACCGCGTGCAGCCGATTGTGCTAATCCCTCGCCGCCAACCATGACCCACACTTCGAACATCCACGCCCCCGAGGCGCCGCACCCCGCGACGGCCCGTGCCGGGTCCCCGCTGACCGGGACCATGGCCGTGCCCGGCGACAAGTCGATCTCCCACCGCGCCCTGATGCTGGGCGCGCTGGCCGTCGGCACGACCCATATCGAGGGCCTGCTGGAGGGCGAGGATATTCACGCCACGGCAGGCGCCCTGCGGGCCATGGGCGTGCCGGTCACGTGCGAGGCGCCGGGACGCTGGCACGTCGAGGGCGTCGGGGTTGCCGGCCTGTCCGCGCCGGACGACGTGATCGACCTGGGCAATTCGGGCACCTCCGCGCGCCTGCTGTGCGGCCTGCTGGCCGGCCACGGCTTCACCGCGATCCTGACCGGCGACGATTCCCTGCGCAAACGCCCCATGAACCGGGTGATCGAACCCCTGACGCAAATGGGCGCGCGTTTCGAGACCCGGCCGGGCGGGCGCATGCCTGTCACCGTGACGGGCACCGACACGCCGCTGCCCATCGAGTACGAACTGCCCGTGCCGTCCGCGCAGGTGAAGTCGGCCGTCCTGCTGGCGGGCCTGCATGCCCCCGGGCGGACCACGGTGATCGAGCCCGTCGCGACGCGCGACCACACCGAGCGGATGCTGTCGCATATGGGCGCGGAGATCACGATCACGGACAGCCCGGCCGGCAAGCGCATCACCATTACCGGCCAGCCTGAACTCTTCCCGGCCTCCATCATCGTGCCGTCCGACCCGAGCTCCGCCGCCTTCCCGGCTGTCGCGGCCTGCATCGTGCCCGGCTCCGAGGTCGTGCTGCGCGGGATCGGCATGAACCCGGCGCGCATCGGCGTCTTCACCAGCCTGGTCGAGATGGGCGCGGACATCACATTCGAGAACGAGCGTGACGAGGGCGGCGAGCCGGTCACCGACATGACCATTCGCGCCGGCACGCTGAGGGGCATCTCCGTCCCGGCAGAGCACGCACCGTCGATGATCGACGAGTACCCGGTCCTCGCCATGGCGGCGGCCTGCGCCGAGGGCATCACCGTCTTCGAGGGCGTGGGCGAACTTCGGGTCAAGGAAAGCGACCGCCTGGCCGCCATCGAGGCCGGGCTGACCGCCTGCGGCGTGAGGGTCGAGGCGGAAGAAGACCGCGTCACGATCCATGGCTGCGGCGGCCCGCCGCCGGGCGGTGCGCGCATCGCGGCCAACCTGGATCACCGCATTGCCATGAGCTACCTCGTCCTGGGCCTCGCCGCACAGAACCCGGTCGAGATCGACGACATCCGCCCGGTCGAGACCAGTTTCCCGGGCTTTGCCGATTCCATGCGCGCGCTGGGCGCAAACATCACGGAAGGCGCGAACGCATGACCACACCCCGCGTGATCACGGTCGACGGGCCGGCCGGCTCGGGCAAGGGCACGCTGGCACGCCGGCTGGCCGAACATTTCGGCTATGCGCACCTGGACACCGGCAAGCTCTACCGCGCGGTCGGGCTTTCCACCGTGCGGGCGGGCGGCGACCCGGCAAACCCGGCCGATGCCGTGGCCGCGGCCCGGGCCCTCGACCCCAACGCCGTCGCGGGCGGCATCCTCGATGACGCGGAGTTGACCGGCGATACGGCTGCGTCCGCTGCTTCCAAGGTCGCGGCGATCCCCGAGGTGCGCGAAGTCCTTCTCTCCTTCCAGCGCAATTTCGCGAGCCACCCCCCGGGACGAGCCGGTGGCGCCGTCCTGGACGGGCGCGATACCGGAACGGTGATTTGCCCCGATGCGGGGGCCAAATTCTTCATTACCGCAGGGGTCGAAGAGCGCGCCAAACGCCGCCATAAAGAGTTGCTGGGCCGGGGAGAAACCAGTATATACGCCCGCGTCCTGGCGGATATGAAGGAACGGGACGTGCGTGACAGCACCCGGGCGGTGGCGCCCATGAAGGCAGCTGACGACGCGCGCACCATCGATACCTCGGATCTGGACGCGGACGCCGTGTTTGCGGCGGTCCTCGAGTATATCGCCTCCCTCTCCTGACCCTGCCCCGGGATTTGCGTCACCGCAGACGTTTTCATGTCCGGATGAGCCGGGCAGGCGCGCGGACCGACGCAGCAGACCGCCGGAACCAACCGGTCGGCCAGAAAAGTCAAACCCGAAAGGACACACTGTCCCATGACTGATACCGCTCAGGCGTCCATGGACGCCGGCATCGGCGAAGATTTCGCCGCCCTTCTCGAAGAAAGCCTCCAGCAGAACGACTCCCTCGAACGCACCGTCGTCAAGGGCAAGGTCGTCTCCGTCGACAGCGACTACGCGCTGATCGATGTGGGCCTCAAGTCCGAAGGCCGCGTGGCTCTCAAGGAATTCGCCCCTCCGGGGCAGCCGGCCGAAATCGCGGTCGGCGACCAGGTCGAGGTTTTCGTCGAGCGTTATGAAGACGTGAACGGCGAAGTCGTTCTCTCGCGCGAGAAAGCCCGCCGCGAGGAAGCCTGGGAAAAGCTGGAAGACGCCTTCGAAAAGACCGAGCGCGTCACCGGCACCATCTTCGGCCGGGTCAAGGGCGGTTTCACCGTCGACCTTTCAGGCGCCGTGGCGTTCCTGCCTGGCAGCCAGGTCGATATCCGCCCGGTGCGCGACGTCTCGCCGCTCATGGGCACCCCGCAGCCCTTCATGATCCTCAAGATGGACCGCTCGCGCGGCAACATCGTTGTCTCGCGCCGCGCCGTGCTGGAAGAGACCCGTGCGGCCGAGCGTTCGGAGCTGGTGGCCAACCTCAAGGAAGGCCAGGTGCTCCAGGGTGTGGTCAAGAACATCACGGATTACGGCGCCTTCGTCGATCTCGGCGGTGTCGACGGCCTGCTGCACGTCACGGACATCTCGTGGCGCCGCATCAACCACCCGTCCGAGGCCCTGCAGGTCGGCCAGACCGTCCAAGTCCAGGTCGTGCGCTTCAACCCCGAAACGCAGCGCATCTCGCTGGGCATGAAGCAGCTTGAGGCCGATCCGTGGGATGATGTCGCACTGAAGTACCCGGTCAGCGCCCGCTTCACCGGCCGCGTGACCAACATCACCGACTACGGCGCATTCGTGGAACTGGAGCCGGGCATCGAAGGCCTGGTCCATGTCTCCGAGATGAGCTGGACCAAGAAGAACGTCCATCCGGGCAAGATCGTCTCGACGAGCCAGGAAGTGGACGTCATGGTCCTCGACGTCGACCCGCAGAAGCGGCGTATCTCGCTGGGCCTCAAGCAGACCCAGGAGAACCCGTGGGACGAGTTCTCGGTCAAGTTCCCGCAGGGTACGGAAATCGATGGCGAGGTTCGCAATATCACCGAGTTCGGCCTGTTCGTCGGCCTGCCGGGCGATATCGACGGCATGGTCCACCTGTCCGACCTGTCCTGGGAGAAGTCGGGCGAGGAAGCCCTCGAAGGCTACAACAAGGGCGACTTGGTGAAGGTGAAGATCCTCGAGGTCGACACCGAGAAGGAACGCATCTCGCTGGGCATCAAGCAGCTGGAAAGCGATCCGTTCGCCGAATCCCTCGGCAACATGCGCAAGGGTGACGTGGTCACCGCGACCGTGTCGGAAGTGAACGACGGCGGCATCGAGGTCCAGACCTCGGGCGGCCTGACCGCCTTCATCCGCCGCTCAGACCTGTCGCGCGACCGTTCCGAGCAGCGCCCGGACCGTTTCGCCGTCGGCGAGAAGGTCGACGCCATGGTCACCAACATCGACTCCGGCAGCCGCCGCGTGTCGCTGTCGATCAAGGCCAAGGAAATCTCGGAAGAGAAGACCGCGATGGCGCAGTACGGCTCGTCCGACAGCGGCGCGTCGCTCGGTGACATCCTAGGTGCGGCGATCCGCGAAAAGCAGGCCGAGACCCAGGAGATGATCTCCGGCGACAGCGATGCCTCGGCACCCGCTGACGAGGACGGCGACGACGCCACGTCCTGACCCGGGACGCGGCGGTATCCGTCATGTCCTATGATCCTGACGCCCTGCTGGACCGCAGACGCCTGAAACGGCGCCTGCGGATCTGGCAGGGCGTTACGATTCTGGCTGTCATCGGCATCGCCCTTGTCAGCCTAAACGCCTCCGGCAAGCTGATGCACGGCGACCGCATTGCCCGCATCTATGTCGAGGGGCTGATCGTGCGCGACGACGCGCGTTCGCAGACACTGGCCGAACTGGCTGCCGATGACCGCGTGCGCGGCGTGATCGTGCATATCGACAGCCCCGGCGGCACCGTGGTCGGCGGCGAGGACCTCTACAAGGGCCTGCGCGAGATCGCGGAGAACAAGCCCGTCGCCGCGGTGATGGGCACAGTCGCAACCTCAGCGGCCTATATGGCCGGCGTCGGCGCCGACCGCGTGATCGTGCGCGAAGGCACCATCACCGGGTCCATCGGCGTGATCCTGCAGTCCGCCAATGTGGTCGAGCTCCTGAACAAGATCGGCGTCGAGCCGGTGACCATCAAGTCATCGGAACTCAAGGGCATCCCCTCCCCGGTCGAGCCGCTGACCGAGAAGGGCCGGGAAGCAACACAGGAGGTTGTCCTCGACCTCTATGACTTCTTCGTGGACATCGTGGCCGAGCGCCGGGATCTCGACGCAGCCGCCGTTACGCGCCTGGCGGACGGGCGGGTCTTCGCGGGCCGGCAGGCGGTGGAAGCCGGGCTGGTCGACGCGATCGGCAATGAACGCGCGGCGCTCGACTGGATGGTCGACACCCAGAATGTCCCGCCGGGCCTGCCCGTGGACACGGTCGAGGAACCGGCGGAGGCCGAAAGCCTTCTGGAACGGCTCCTTGGCTTCTCTGGAAAATCGTTGTTTTCCAACGCTCTAACACTTGACGGCATGGTTTCGCTTTGGCAACCTGCCGCCCGTTGAATGCTTGGGGCATTCGGCAGTGCCCTCACAGGGAAGGGCCGGATTTCGAGGCGTTGAGCCTCGGGGGGTGACCATGACCAAGTCGGAGTTGATCCAGCGCCTGGCGGACCGCAATCCGCACCTGCTGCAGCGCGATGCAGAGCGTATCGTCACGACCATTCTCGACGAGATTACCGCCGCGCTGGCCCGCGGCGACCGGGTGGAATTGCGCGGCTTCGGCGCATTCTCCGTGAAACAGCGCGGCGCCCGCACGGGTCGCAACCCGCGCACCGGTGAGGCTGTCGATGTTGACGCCAAGGTCGTTCCCTATTTCAAGACCGGCAAGGAACTGCGCGAGCGCCTGAACAACGAACCCGCAGAGGGCTAGGCGTTCGTGTCATCCGCACACCGGCATGACACACACCCCACAGGAATACCGTGCACCGCTTAAGCTTGCTGATCACCCTTCCCCTCGCCGTGGTACTGGTGGTCTTCGCGGTGAACAATCGTGGCCTGATTGAAATCGACCTCTGGCCGCTCGGCTTTGTGATCACCTGGCCGGTCTTCGTCTTTGTGTTTGTCGGTGTCTCGGTCGGCCTGCTGATGGGTGGCCTGCTCGCCTGGATTTCCGGCGGCACGACCCGCAAGCTGGCGCGCGAACGCAAGGCCCGCATCCGCGAGCTCGAGCACACCGTTGCCAACATGCAGAACCGGCTCGACGACACCTCCGCGGCACCGCCCCGCCCGCCGGCCCTGCCGGAATAACCCCGCTTGCGAATCTATGACGCCGCCGCGGTCGAAGCGGCGCTCGACCCGGCACGGCTTGTCGCGGCACTGCGCGCGGCCTTCCGGGCGGAGATGTCCGTCCCGCTGCGTCACCACCATTCGATCCCTCTCGGCGACGGCACATCCGACGCCACGCTGCTGCTGATGCCGGCATGGAGCGGCACGGTCCCGCCGCGGCATATCGGGGTGAAAGCCGTCACCGTGCACCCGGACAATCCGGCGCGCGGCCTCCCCTCGGTCCAGGGCACGTACCTGCTGCTGGAAGGCGAAACCGGCACCCCGGTCGCCATGATCGATGGCCCAGCGCTCACCGCCCGGCGCACCGCCGCCGCCTCGGCTCTCGCCGCGAGTTATCTGGCCCGCGAGAACGCGGCGCGTCTCGTGATGATCGGCACCGGCCGGCTGGCGCCGGAACTAATCGCCGCCCACGCCGCCGTGCGGCCCATCAGCCATGTCGCCGTCTTCGGACGCGATCGCGCCAAGGCCGAAGCGGTCGCAAAGGGCTTTGCCGGGGCCCCATTCGATGTGGAAGCCGTGGCGGACCTCGATGCCGCGATCGGCAACGCCGATATCCTGAGCTGCGCGACCACGGCTCACACACCCGTGTTCGGCGGCCAGGCTCTGCCCGACGGCATCCATGTCGATCTCGTCGGCGGATTCCGCCCGGACATGCGCGAGGCCGACGACGAGGCGATCCACCGCGCCATCGTGTTTGTCGACACCCGCACCGGGGCCTGCAAGGAGGCGGGCGACATCGTCGTGCCGCTCCAAACGGGCGTGCTGGCCGAGAACGGGATCGCCGCGGACCTCTTCGACCTGTGCCGTGGCACCCATCCGGGGCGGACCGGCGCCGGAGAGATCACGCTGTTCAAGTCGGTCGGCACGGCCATCGAGGATATGGCCGCAGCAGAGCTTCTCGTGGCACAAGACCCCTCATGACCGTCACCGCCGCACATATCCGCGACTGGCTCGCAAACCAGGCCCTGCCCCTCTGGTCCCGGGCCGGCTTCGATCCCGAGGCGGGCGGCTTCGTCGAGAAGCTGACCCTCGACGGGAGTCCCATCCTGGACACCGACAAGCGCATGCGCGTGCAGGCACGCCAGATCTACGTCTACAGCCACGCCCACCTGCTGGGCTGGACGGCCCCTGAAGGCGCCCCCTCGGCGCTCGACTGCGCGCGCGGCGGGTTTGAGTTCCTCACGCGCCAGTACTGGGGACCCGATGGTGGGTTCATCTATTCAACCACGCGCAACGGCGCCCACAGCGACACGCGGCTTGAATCCTACGAGCAGGCCTTCGCCGTCTTCGCGCTGGCCTGGTATTTCCGCGCCAGCGGCGACGAGACGGCCGCCCGGTGGGCCGAACGCACACTGTCGTTCATGGACGACACGCTGGGCGACCTCGATCACGGCGGCTACCAGGAGAATATCGCCCGCGACCTGCCCCGGCGGCAGAACCCGCACATGCACCTGTTCGAGGCGCTGGTCGCGTGGCACGGGGCCACGGGCGAGGATGTGTGGCTGCGCCGGGCCGGCGACATCTACGCCCTGTTCTGCAGCCACCTGTTCGATGCAGAGACCGGCACGCTCGGCGAATTCTTCAACGAGGACTGGTCGCGCGCGCCCGCCACACTGGGCAAGACAGTGGAGCCTGGCCACCACTTCGAATGGGTGTGGCTACTGCACCAGTATGGCCGCGCCTCTGGCGCCGATGTCGAGCCGCAGGCGGGTGCGCTCTACAGGTTCGCCGAAGAACACGGGATCGACCGCGACCCGGGACCCGCCGAGGGTTTGGGCTTCGACTCGGTGCTGCGCCACGGCACCTCGCTGGACGAGAACAAGCGCCTGTGGGTGCAGACCGAAGCGATCAAGGCGCAGGTGGCGCGCATGGAGTTCCACCGCGACGATGCCGCGGCGATGCGCCTGGAGGAGCTGCTCGACCGGCTGTTCACGCTCTATCTATCGGTCAGCCCCGGCAACTGGCAGGATCACATCGACAAGCAGGGGCATGGTTTTTCGGAAACCGCGCCGGCGTCGAGCTTCTATCACCTGTTCCTGGCGCTCACCGAAGTGCTGCGTGTGCGCGACGGGATCACGTCGCTGGGCTGACAGTTCGCCTTTGCGCCGCGCCGAGGCTCTGCTAGAAGCGGCGGGCCATGACCGAACGTCCCGCCCTCCCCGCAAATCCCGTCTTTGTCGCCCTAGACACCCCCGACCTCGACCAGGCCCTGGTCTGGGCCGAGGCCCTGCGCGGCCATGTCGGCGGGGTGAAGGCCGGGCTGGAGTTCTATTCCGCCAACGGCGCGGACGGCGTAAAGCGCATCATCGAGCTGGGCATGCCGGTCTTCCTCGATCTCAAATACCACGACATTCCCAACACTGTGGCCAGCGCCGTGCGCGCGGTCGCCGGGCTGGGCCTGTGCATCGTCAACGTGCACGCGTCGGGCGGGCCGGCGATGCTGGAAGCCTCGCTCGAGGCCGCCGAAAGCGTGGCAGGCGCCAGCCGCCCGCTGATGATCGCCGTAACCGTGCTGACCAGCCTCGACGAGAACGACCTGTCCACTGTCGGGCAGGTCGGGCCGGCCGCCGAGCAGGCCGTGCGCCTCGCCAGGCTGACCCGGGACAGCGGCCTGGACGGCGTGGTGTGCTCCCCGGCGGAGATCACCATCATCCGCGAGGCCTGCGGCCCCGACTTCAAGCTGATCGTACCGGGCATCCGGCCCGAGTGGTCTGCCACCGGCGACCAGAAGCGCTTCACGACCCCGCGGGAGGCCCGCGACCTGGGTGCGGACGTGCTGGTAATCGGCCGCCCGATTACTGCTGCTGACGACCCTGTCGCCGCCGCCGCCCGGATTGCCGAAGAGCTCGGGTGATGGTCGCAACCAAGATCTGCGGCATAAATGACGAGACAGCCATGCGCACCGCGATCGCGGCGGGTGCACGTTTCGTCGGCCTTGTCTTCTATCCGCCCAGCCCGCGCGCCGTGGAGCCCGAGGACGCTGCAGAGCTGGCCGCACTGGTGCCCAGCGGCGTGACAAAAGTGGGCCTGTTCGTCGACCCCGACGACGCCCTGCTCGAGCGCGTCCTCGCCTATGTCCCGCTGGACATGATCCAGCTCCACGGGAGCGAGACTCCGGAACGCTGCCGCGAGATCCGCGCCCGCTGGAACCTGCCGGTGATGAAGGCGATCAAGGTCTCCACCTCCGGCGACATCGACGACGCCGAGGCCTATGACGGCGCGGTCGACTGGCTGATGTTCGACGCCAAGGCGCCGAAGGACATGAAGGGTGCGCTGCCCGGCGGCAACGCGCTGGCCTTCGACTGGACGTTGCTGGCCGGCTGGGATTTCCGGGTGCCGTGGATGCTGGCCGGGGGCCTGGACCCGGACAACCTGGCCGAGGCCGTACGGCTGTCGGGCGCGAAGGTGGTCGACGTGTCGTCGGGCGTCGAGAGCGCACCGGGCCGCAAGGACCCGCAGCGGATCGAGGCGTTCCTGTCCACAGCCGGAGAAGCCTGAACACGGCCACCCGGTTATGCCATGTTGCACATGTGGACACCCGACATGGCGTGTTCTAGAACGCGGCAGAGATACCCATGAACGATCTATCCAACAGTTACCGCAACGGTCCCGACGAGCGCGGGCATTTCGGCATTTTCGGCGGGCGGTATGTCGCCGAAACCCTGATGCCCCTGATCCTGGAGGTCGAGAAGGCCTATGACGCCGCCAAGGCCGATCCAGCCTTCCAGGCCGAGCTCGACGACTACCTGGCCCATTATGTGGGTCGCCCGAGCCCGCTCTATTTCGCAGAGCGGCTGACCGAGCATTACGGCGGCGCGAAGATCTACTTCAAGCGCGACGAGCTGAACCACACCGGCGCGCACAAGATCAACAACTGCATGGGCCAGATCCTGCTGGCCCGGCGCATGGGCAAGAAGCGCATCATCGCGGAGACGGGCGCGGGCCAGCACGGCGTCGCGACGGCCACGGTGTGCGCGCGCTTCGGCCTCGACTGCGTCGTCTACATGGGTGCGACCGACATCGAGCGGCAGGCACCCAACGTGTTCCGCATCAAGCTGCTAGGCGCCGAGGTGGTGCCTGTCACCAGCGGCACCGCGACACTCAAGGACGCGATGAACGACGCGCTCCGCGACTGGGTGGCGAATGTTGAGGACACCTACTACCTGATCGGCACCGTGGCGGGTCCGCACCCTTACCCGGCAATGGTCCGAGACTTCCAGTCGGTAATTGGCACCGAGACCCGCGAACAGATGATGAAGGCGGAAGGCCGCCTGCCCGATACGCTGGTCGCATGCATCGGCGGCGGATCGAACGCGATGGGCCTGTTCCACCCCTTCCTCGACGATGCGGATGTGAACATCATCGGCGTCGAGGCCGCGGGCTACGGCATCGAGACCGGCCAGCATGCCGCCTCGCTGACCGGCGGGCGCCCGGGCGTGCTCCACGGCAACCGCACCTACCTGCTGCAGGACGACGACGGCCAGATCATCGACGCGCACTCCATTTCGGCGGGCCTCGACTATCCGGGCATCGGCCCCGAACACGCATGGCTGAACGACATCGAGCGCGTCGAGTACGTCTCCGTCACCGACCAGGAAGCGCTTGACGCCTTCCAGCTCTGTTCGCGGCTGGAAGGGATCATCCCGGCGCTGGAGCCATCCCATGCGCTGGCCCATGTGGGCAAGATCGCGCCGGACCTGCCGTCCGACCACCTGCTGGTGATGAACATGTGCGGGCGCGGCGACAAGGACGTCTTCACCATCGCCAAAGCTCTCGGAGTGGAGCTGTGAGCCGGGGCGAGACCAGCGGGCGCATCGAGGCGCGCTTCGCCGCCCTGCGCGCCGAAGGCCGCGCGGCCTTCGTGCCGTTCATCATGGCGTCGGACCCCGACACCGCGACGAGCATGGAAATCCTGAAAGGCCTGCCGGGCGCGGGCGCGGACATCATCGAGCTGGGCGTCATGTTCTCCGACCCCATGGCCGACGGCCCGGCCATCCAGGCCGCGGGCCTGCGCGCCAAGGCAGGCGGCGCGCACGTGACCAACACGCTGGACATGGTGCGGACCTTCCGCCAGCACGACAACGACACGCCGATCATCCTGATGGGCTACTACAACCCGCTCTATATTTACGGAGTCGACAGATTCCTCGCCGATGCGCGCGAGGCCGGGGTCGACGGGCTGATCGTCGTCGACCTGCCGCCGGAAGAGGACAGCGAGCTCTGCCTGCCCGCGCTGGACGCCGGCATGCACTTCATCCGCCTGGCCACACCGACCACCGACGATGTGCGCCTGCCCGCAGTCCTCGCGAACACCTCGGGCTTCGTCTACTACGTCGCTGTCGCCGGCATCACCGGCACCAAGTCCGCAGAGACCACGGACATCCACGCCGCCGTCGCGCGGCTGCAGCGGCACACGGACCTGCCCGTTGCGGTCGGCTTCGGCATCCGCTCGGCCGAGCAGGCCGGCGCGATCGCCGAGGTGGCCGACGCCGCCGTGGTCGGCTCCGCCATCGTACAGACCATCGCCGACAACCTGGACGACGACGGCCGGCCGAAACCCGGGCTCGTGGACGCGGTCCTGTCTTTCACCCGCGAACTGGCCGATGGGGTGCGTGCGGCCAAGCGGCAGGCCGCGGAGTAGCCGCCCTCGAGATGAGCTGGCTCACCGAATTCGTCAGACCGAAGATTCGGGCCCTCGTCGGCAAGAACGACGTTCCCGACAACCTCTGGGAAAAATGCCCGGCCTGCGAGCAGATGCTGTTCCACCGGGAGCTGGAGGAAAACCTCCATGTCTGCCACGCCTGCGGCTACCACATGCGCATTCGCGCCGCCGAGCGGCTGGCGCAACTGTTCGACGACGGTGCATTCACCCGCATCGAGCTTCCGGCCGTCACGCCCGATCCCCTCAAGTTCCGAGACAGCCGCCGTTACACCGAACGGCTGCGCGACGCGCAGGGCAAGTCAGGCGAGAAAGAAGCGATCATCGTCGCGCGCGGCATGGTCGGCGGACAGCCCGCCGTTATCGCGGCCTTCGACTTCGCCTTCATGGGCGGCTCCATGGGCCAGGCCGTGGGCGCGGGCCTGCTGGCGGCGGCCGATGCGGCGCTGGCCGACAACGCGGCCCTGATTGCGATCCCGGCGTCCGGCGGCGCGCGCATGCAGGAAGGCATGCTGAGCCTGGTCCAGATGCCCCGCACGGTGATCGCCGTCGACCGGGTCCGCGAGGCGGGATTGCCCTATATCGTCATCCTGACCGACCCGACCACCGGCGGGGTTTCCGCGTCCTTCGCGATGCTCGGCGATGTCCAGATCGCGGAACCGGGCGCGAACATCGGCTTCGCCGGCAAGCGGGTCATCCAGGACACGGTGCGCGAGGAGCTGCCGGAAGACTTCCAGACGGCGGAATACCTGCGCGAACACGGCATGGTCGACATCGTGGTGCCGCGTCGTGAACTGCGCGCGCGCCTGGCACAGGTGATCTCGCTGCTGCGCGACACCGGCGCCCCGTCCTCCGAACCGGTGGCCGCGATCCCGCCGCCGGCGCACCACACCCGGGATTCCGGGGACCCGGATGACGACTGACACGGCCCCCGTGACACCCAAAGGGTCCGCCGAGGATGAAATCCGGCGCATCCTCGACCGGTTCACCACCTACCACCCTGAGCGCATCGACCTGTCGCTGGACCGCATGTTCCGGCTGTTGTCGGACCTGGGCAATCCCCACGAGGCGCTGCCGCCCGTCATCCATATCGCCGGCACCAACGGCAAGGGATCCGTCGCGGCCTATATCGCCGCGGGGCTGGAGGTCGGGGGCAAGACCGTCAGTGTCTACACCTCGCCCCACCTCGTGCGCTTTGCCGAGCGCTACCACATCGCCGGGGAGACCCTGAGCGATGATGTACTGATCAACCTGTTCGACGAGATCGAGCGGATCAACGCCGGCAAACCGATCACCGAATTCGAGATGACCACCGCGGCCGCCTTCGTGGCGATAGCCCGCACGCCGGCAGATGTAGCAATCCTCGAGACCGGACTGGGCGGCCGCTTCGATGCCACCAACGTGGTCGCGCACCCGGCGGCGACGGTGATCACGCGAATCGGGTTCGATCACATGGCCTTCTTGGGCAACACGCTTACGGCCATCGCCGGGGAAAAGGCCGCAATCCAGAAGAAGGACACACCGTCAATTGTCGGGCCACAGGACCGCGAGGCGATGGAGACCATCACCCGCGCCGCGCATGAAATCGGCGTGCCGCTCTACCGGGCCGGCGAGGAGTGGCACATCGTGCCGGGACAGGGCGGCAATGCTGACTACCGGCGCGGCGAACTTGTCTGGCCTCTGCCTCCGCCGGGCCTGACAGGGCGCCACCAGCTCGACAACGCCGCCACTGCCGTCGCCTGCCTCGAGGTCTGCGATTTCCCCGGCATGACCCGGGACGCCATCTCCATCGGCATCCGCAACGTGACCTGGCCAGGCCGGATGGAGTGGGTCCAGCGCGGCCCCCTGCCAGGCCTGCTGCCCAAGGGATGGGAGCTATGGCTCGATGCCGCCCACAACCCGATGGGCGCCCAGGCCATCGCCGACACGTTCCAGAGCCTTGGCGAACGAGACCCGCGCCCGCTGCATCTGGTCTTCTCGGTGCTGGCGGACAAAGACCTCCCCGGCTTTCTCACGCCCTTCGCAGGACTGGCCGCCAGCGTCACCGCCGTACCGCTCGACAGCGAGGCGCGTGCACGCCCCGTCGCGGAGATGGTCGCGGCTGCACAGGCTGCCGGACTCGACGCCCACGCAGCCACCGGCATCCCCGAGGCACTTTCCGCCATCGCAGCCCGCCAGCCGGAGCCGTCACGCGTTCTCATCGCGGGCTCGCACGTGCTGCTGGCCGATGCGATGAACGCGAACTCGGGCGGTACCTCGCAATGGTTGGACCACGCCGCCGGCGGGCATTACTGTGCCCACTGAAGCATGACCCCTGAGGCATGACGATGGCGACACCCGAACTCAGCGACCTTCTGGAGACCGGCGACCGGATTCCAAACTTCTTCCTGCCCGACCAGCGCGGCGTGGTCGTCAACCTTGCGGACAAGTCCCAGGGGGGGCCTGTTTTCGTTCTGCTGTTCCCTACACAGAAGGACCCGGGCGCACTTGCAGAGTTCCAGGCCATGATTGCCGCCGCGCCGCGGATGGCGGCGGCGGGCACGCACATGTTCGCGATCTGCGCCGATGCCGAGCCGCTGGTCCAGAAACTGGGCAACACCTACAAGCCCGATTTCTTCGTGCTGTCCGATGCCGACAAGAAGACCGCCTCGCGCTTCGGCGCGCGTGGCAAGCTGATCGGCTTCGTGAGCGGCCCCGACCAGCGGATCCAGCATGTGCTGCGGCCCGGTGATACCCCCATCGCAGAGCGCGCCGCCGACATCATCGCGGCCATGGACCCGCCCCCGGCCTTCGCGGTGCCCTACCATCCGCCGATCCTGATCCTTCCGGATGTCTTCTCGCCGGATTTCTGCAAATGGCTCATCGAGCAGTTCGAGACGCGCGGCAACGAGCCGTCCGGTACGCTGCGCATGAGCGAAGGCAAGATGGTTCACGACACCACCGGCGAGAACAAGCGCCGGCGCGACCACCATGTCGAGGACAAGGACCTGCAGGAGGCGATCGGCAGCCGCCTGGAGCGGCGCGTCCTGCCCGAGATCCGGCGGGCGTTCCACTGCAACATCCGCTACGTCGAGGAGTTCAAGATCGTGCGCTACGACGCCGATCCCGGCGGCTTCTTCCGCCCGCACCGCGACAACACCTCCGTGGGAACCGCACACCGGCGCTTCGCCATGACCCTCAACCTCAATTCCGAGGACCACGAGGGCGGCGACCTACGCTTTCCCGAATACAACATGGCGAGCTACCGCCCGCGCACCGGCGAGGCCGCGATCTTTTCGTGCGACCTGCTGCACGAGGCGACCGACGTCACGAAGGGCAGCCGCTATGTGCTGCTGTCGTTCATGTATGACGAGAGCGGCCGCCAGCTCATGGAGCGTATTTCTGCCAACCGTGCCGCCAGCTAACGCCTCTCCCGGTTCGCGCGAATGAAAAAGCCCCGCTAGATGGCGGGGCTTGTTCGTTTCGGATCGTCGTCCTAGAGGACCGAATCGACCCAGTCGTAAATCTGGCTCTTGGGCAGCGAGCCGACCTTCATCGAGGCGACCTGGCCGTCCTTGAAGAGCAGCAGCGTCGGGATGCCGCGCACGCCGTACTTCGACGGGGTCATCGGATTGTCGTCAATGTTCAGCTTCGCAACGACGATGTCGCCGTCCTTGTCGTCCGCCAGTTCCTCGAGGGTCGGGCCGATCTGCTTGCACGGGCCGCACCATTCAGCCCAGAAATCGACGAGCACGGGCTTGTCGGACTGAAGCACATCGGCTTCGAAGGAATCGTCTGTGATCGCCTTGGACGGCATTCGGGGCCTCTTTTCGTTGTCGTTCGGGAGCGCGCGACGCGCCCGCCTGATTCGTTCGTATCGAACGTAGGATCGGGACTGGTTCGCGTCAAGAAATTGGACCTGTGAATAGCGTTCACACGCGTGTGTCACCCCCGGGATCGTGGGCATCCAGCAACACGTCCGGCACCTCCATGAGGCGCGGGCCATCGGTCCAGAGCAGGTAGGCGTGCACCGGCAGGCCCGGCCACGCGTCGCGCACGATATGCCGGTAGGCGGCAAGCTGGCGCAGGTAGACCGGCGCCACATCCGCAGCCTCTTCCGGCGGCGGGCGGTTGGACTTGTAGTCCACGATGGAAATAGCATCGGAGCCGGCGACAAGCCGGTCGACCTGGCCGGAAATGACATACACCGTCCCGTCGCCGCGCGCGGCCGTGCCCGTCACCGAAACCTCGGCCAGACTTCCCGGCGCGAACAGGTGCGCGAATTCCGGCGCCTCCAGCACGGCCATCACTTCATCCACGATTGTGGCGCGGACCGCGTCGTCGAGCTGCAGGACCGGCCGCGCCACATGGCGCTCCGCCGCCGCGCGGCGCACCGCAGGATCGAGTTCCGGCAGCCATTGCAGCAGGCGGTGCAACACATTGCCCCGCACGAACCGGCGTTCGTCCCCGGCACGCTCGACAGGCGTGCGGACAGGTGGCGGCGTCCCCGGGTCGGACGGCGCCAGCGGTCGAGGCGGATGCGGCTCGTCCGGCGCCGGCTGCCCGATCCAGGCCGGCGGTGCCGGCACCATGACCGCATCGCCGGGCACATCCTCGGGCACCGGCGCGCGTTGGCCCGCATCCAGCACCAGCGCGCGTGTATCCTCAAATCCGCGGGCCTCGAGAAAGCCCGAATCCGCCGGGCGGGCGATCTGGTCCATCGCGCCCGCGACCATTGCATACCAGGAGGTGTCCTGCGGCGCATTCCAGCCGCAGACATAGAGGCGCTCCTCGGCCCGGGTCATCGCCACATAGAGCAGGCGACGGTATTCCTCGTCACGACGCGCCCGCACCGCATCGCGCAGGCCCAGCGTCGCCGCATCCCCATCCCCGACGCGCGGCAGCCAGATGAAGAAGGGCAGTTCTCCCCCCTCGTGCCACAGGATGTTCGGCAGGTGGCGCGGCAGGCGCGTGGTGTCGGGAAGGAAAACAATCGGCGCCTCCAGGCCCTTTGCGCTGTGCACGGTCATCACCCGCACCGCACCGCCGGTCTGGTCGAGGTCGCGCTTCACCTCGGCCTCGCCCGCAGCGACCCAGTGCAGGAAGGACTGCATTACCGGCGGGTGCAAACGCTCAAACGCCAATGCGAGGGACAGGAACTCGTCTATGGCGTCCGCCGCATCGGGCCCGAGCCGCGCCAGCATCCGTTCGCGCCCGCCGCGCGACAGCACCCCGGCAAACAGTTCGTAGGGCCGCTCGTAGTCGACACGCGACAGCAAGCCCGAAAGGAACTCCGCAGCCGCGGCAAAGGCCGGGTCCTCGTCCTGCCGTGCACGGAGCGCGTGCCACAGAGACGTCTCACCCCGCCCGTGGGCCACCGCGAACAGCTGTTCCTCGTCGAACCCGATGAGCGGAGATTTCAGCAGGCTCGCAAGTGTGAGGTCGTCCTCGGGCAGCAGTAGGAAGGCCCCGAGCGCCAGCAGGTCCATGACCGCGATCTGGTCTGTCAGGACCATCCGGTCCACGCCGGCGACCCGCACATTGCGGGTCTTGAGCGCGCGCACAAGCGATTCGACGAAGGCGCCGCGCTGGCGGACCAGAACCATGATGTCGTCCTCGCGGATCGGGCGGCCCTGACTTTCGAGGATTTCCTTCTTGTCCAGCCATTCGGCGATCTGCGCGGCTATCGTCTCGGCCAGCCGGTCCATAGCGCCCGGCACGCTGACGGGATCGACCGGCGGCTTCCACGGTTTGGGGTCGTCCGGCCCCTCGACAACCAGCGGCGGCCAGAGTTCCACGCGGCCCGCATCGCGGTCGCGCAGGGACGTGTGCTGGACGTCGGCTTCGTCCGGGTCAAAGACTCCTGCCCGCACGGCCTCGGGCTCGAAGACCTTGTCCACGGCCTTTAGCACCGGCGCGGTGGACCGGAAGGAGAAATCGAGCCGCACATCCTCCCAGCCGCGTCCGGCCGCCTCGGCGCGCTGCCGGAGGTAGTCCCGCATTTCGCCAAACCGGCGGGGATCCGCACCCTGGAAGCTGTAGATCGACTGCTTCACGTCTCCCACGGCGAAGACACTGCGTTCCGGCAGCCCGCGCGACTCCGCGGCCTCGTCGCCCGCGCTCATGCCCGCGTAGAATTCCTCGACGAGCGCGATGACCACATCCCACTGCTCGAGGTTGGAGTCCTGCCCCTCATCGATCAGGACATGGTCGATACCGCCATCCAGCTTGAACAGCACCCAGGGCGGCGCATTGTCCGTGCGAAGCAGTGCACGGGTGCGAGCGATCAGGTCGTCATAGTCCAGACGGCCCGCCGCCGTCTTTCGCGCCGCGTAGCGCGCCAGCAGCGCCTGTGCGATGCGGGCCAGCGCCTCGTTGGCCGAGAGCAGCGCGGCCTTTCGCATGGCCTCGAGTACCCCGATCAATCGCTGGCCCTCGGTCACCAGAACGTCCTCGGTTTCGGGAACCGCGCCGAGGACCTTCTTCGTCGCCAGCGTCTTGCGCAGCGAACCCGTGGTGGTCAGGAACGCGCTACAATATTCATCGAACAGGTCCGCACGGTCCGGTGCATCCGCCATCATCCACGCTGCAATCGCCTTGGCCCGATCAACATCGGTCTTCGAACCTTCCAACAGGGCCGCAACGCTCGCCTTGAGGCCCGCGCCATCGAAAGCCAGGTCGCTGCAGGCAGCCGCCAATATGTCGGCCTCACTTGTTCCGCGCGCGACGCCAAGAAACGCCGCGAGGTCATTCATCACAGCCTCAAACCCGCCCGGCCGGTCGAACAGCGCAGAAAAGTGGGTGCGCGCCCGGGTGATTTCCGCCAGCAGGTCGGGGAAGCGGACTTCGTGGATCCTGCCCGCGACCTCGATCATGGCGTCGGCGAGCCCGCCATCCGCGCGCTCGGCCGTCATCAGCACATCTGCCTGGGCCGCCCCCAGGAGTTCCGTCGCATCACGCTCCTCCATCACGCGGAAGTGCGGCGCCACGCCGGCCTCCAGCGGGAAACGGCGCAGCACGGACTGGCAGAAGGCGTGGATGGTCATGATCTTCATGCCGCCCGGCGCATCCAGCACGCGGGCGAACAGGCGGCGTGCGCGCACCAGAGCTTCGGGGTCCTGGGGAGTACCGAACAGGTCCGCCAGCCGGGCGGACAATTCGCCGTCATCGGCGACGGTCCACTTGCCGAGTTCATCATTGATGCGGCGCGACATCTCCGCCGCCGCCGCCTTGGTGAAGGTCAGGCAGAGAATGCGTCCGGGCGCGACACCGGCCATCAGCAGACGCAGCACCCGGTCGCGAAGGACCCGGGTCTTGCCCGCGCCCGCCGACGCCGACACCCAGGCATTGGAGTGGGCGTCCGCGCCCCTGCGCTGGCGCTCGCTGACCCGCTCGAGCAGGGCCGGGTTGAAGTTCGGGCCGTTCATTCGCCGCCCTCCCCGTCTCCGTCACCACCCTCATCACCCAGTGATGCCCATTCGCGCACCCGGGCAAGGTGTTCGTAGTCGGAATATTTCGGCGCCTGCTTCGGGCGCGGCCGAGCCTCGTAGGGCGTTGCCGGGTCGTCGAACTTCGCGACCAGCGCGCGCAGGCCGGCATAAGCCTCCTGCGCAATCGTCTCCGGATGATCCGCCGCCGGGTGCACCTTGCCAGGTTCGCGCCCACCCGACAGCCGCCAGAAGGCCAGTTCACGGATTTCACCCACGGGCACACCCTCGAAACCACCCTGCACCAGCATCGCGGCCTCCAGCGGAAGCTGCGGAGCGAATCCGGCGGCGACCTCCTTCTTCTTTGGCGGCGCCCCGGTCTTGAAGTCGATGACGGCAAGCCCCCCGCCCGCGAGCTCGTCGATCCGGTCCGCCCGCGCCCGCAGGGCAAACGGCCCGCCCGGCGCATCGATGACCATGCGGCCCCGCACTTCGGCATGAGTGCGCACAAGTCCCCGCCGCCGCGAGGTCTCGGTCGCCACAAACCAGTCCGCCATGCGGGTGAATCGCGGCCACCAGAACGTCCATACCGAAGGCAAGCTACGGAACGGGCCGAGGACCTCCCCGCCGGTCAGCAGCAGGCGCTCCAGGCTGTCGGCAGGCAACGGCCCGTCGGGGCAGGACTGCAGGAACCGGTCAAAGATTCGGTGGATCAGGGTGCCGTAGGTCGCCGCATCGACCGCCTGGTCGAGCGGCGGCAGGGCCCCCAGCTCCAGTATTTCCCGCGCATAGATCGCATAGGGATCGCGCATCCAGGTCTCGATCTGGGTCACCGACAGGCTGCGCGGGCGGGCCGCGACCGGCGGGGTCGGACGCGGACGCGTGGACGCCAGACCGGCGCGCTCGGCCGGGCTGACGCTTTCCAGGCCCCGCCACCACTCCAGATAGGCCGCACCGCGCGCGCGCATCTCCGCACCGCCGGGGACCGCGAGCGCTTCCGCCGCGACGTCCAGCCGGGTCAGCCACCGCGACGGAATGGCGGGCGCGCCCTCAACCCGCTCCGAGCGCGTAAGCACAACCGTGCGGGCGCAGAACCCCTGCACAAAATCATGGGCGGACAGCCCGATCCGGCGCTCGGGAGGCGGCAGGCCGAAATCCGCGCGCATGGGGCGGCTCATCCACGGATCGACGTCCGCCTCGCCCGGCCAGGTGCCTTCATTCAGCCCCGCCAGGACCATCACGCCGTGGCGCTGCAGGCGCGCTTCCAGTGGTCCCAGGATCGACAGGCGCGGGTGCGCACCGAAACGCGGACGTACGACGCGACCGGCCAGCAGCGTATCGAACAGTGCGGCATACCGGCCGGGCGGGATCGCGCCGGCCCCCGCTCCGTGCGTCGCCAGCTCCGCAGCGAAACCCGCAAGAGCCTCGCCGTCCTCGCCCGCCCACAGCCGCGCGGCCCCGGTCTCCCCGTCATCCGCAGCGAGCATTTCAGCCAGGACAACATGCCCATCGATCAGGGCGGACAGACCGACCTCCCGGGATGCCCAGATTCCGGCCAGCGGTGCGGAGGCCGCCTCCAGCAGATCGATCAGTGCGAAGATCGACGCCCAGGTACCGGCATCGACCGCCGGTTCGCGGTCGGAGTTCTGCTGGTTTTCTCGTGCGCGCTCCGCGGCTGCCCGCAATCCGCCCACACCCGGTGCGGGGCGTGGCCCCCTCAGAACGGCGCGCTCCAGCGCACGCGCCACCGCCCGGAACTCCCCAGGAGACATACCACCCGCGGCGAGAGGATGTTTCAGCGCAGACAGCAGCGCCACCGGTGCGAAATCCTCATGCACCATGCGCAGCACGACGCGGAGGAAAGTGCCCGCGGGCGTATCCGACAGGGGCGTACCCGCACTGTCGTCGATGGCCACAGCCCAGCGGTTGAGCGAAGCAGCGACACGCCGGGCCAGGTCGCGGTCGGGCGTCACCAGTGCTGCTGTCTGCCCCGGCGTCTCCAGGGCTTCACGCAGCACCAGGGCGATCGCGCCGGCTTCCTCGTGCGGCTCGCGCGCCTCGATCAGCGTCACTCCGGACAAGGCATCCGGCCCGACTGCACCGCGCTCGTCCCGCCAGCTCTCGGTGGTCGCGGCAGGCCGCAGAGCCTCGGATACCAGGCGCAGGCGCGCTGGCCCGGCCCCGTCTCCCTGCACACCGGCAGACGGCCATTCTCCGACATCCATTCGTGCGCGCCCCAGCCTGTCGAGCAACTGGTGCAGGCCATACTGCGGGTGGGTCGCGTCGAGCGCCCGCCACGCCTCTTCATCGAGTACGCGGTCGAGGCCCGGCAGGACGACAAACCCGGCCGGCAGTTCGGCAATCTGCGCCAGGAGGTCCGCGGTCGCGGGAATGCTGCCGGTGCTGCCTGCCGCGATCACTGGACCGGCCGGCGGGCGGGCGCGCCATGCCTCGAGGCGCGCGGCAAGGACGAGGTTGCGCCGCTGTGCCGGATCGACCGCCTCTTCCGCGGCAAGGCGCGCCGGCCATGTCTCGGTGATCAACCTCAGGAAAGACAATGTATGCTGCCAGTGCTCGGCGTAGTCGTCAGGCACGAGACGATCGAGCGCGGCGAAATCGAGGCGCTCGGTCTGGACCTGGTCCAGCAGCCGTCCCAGTTCGCCGGCCAGTTCAGCTGCCTGGTCGATCGGCATCGGCTCCCCGCCGTCGGCAAACCGGACACGCAGTTCCTCCGCCAGAAGAAGACGCCGGCGCAGTTCGGGCATGGCCGGCGGCAGGCCGCCGTCATCCGGCGCGTCGCCCAGGGACATGTCGGACAGCAGCAACTCGTCCTCATCAATATCACCGATGGGGACAAGCCGCGGCAGGATCAGCCCTGCTCCGCCGGACAGACGCAGGAAGCCATCCTGCATCGCCCGGCAGGCGCGCCGCGTCGGCAACAGGACAGTGATCCGCGACAGCGACAGGGGATCGCCCGAAGCCGCTGCTTCATCGAGGATCGCGGCGGCGAGGTCATCGAGGAACGGCCGGTGCGCCGGAATCGAGTACAGGCCTGGAGCGGGAAGCGCCATCCGGGGCTCAGGCCCTAAGGCGGGCCAGCCGCCCGGCCCAGTTGCCCAAGCCGACAAGCCGGACCGTGCGTCCGCTGCCCGCATCCGCAAAATGTACCTCCATGCGGTCTGCCGGCAACGCGCCTGCCGCGATCTCGGGCCACTCGACGAGGACCGCGCCGGTGTGCAACGCCTCGTCCAGCCCAAGCTCACGCAGCTCGTCGACATCGCCCAGCCGGTAGAGATCGAAATGCGCCACTGTCAGGGCGGCCAACTCATAATGCTGCACAAGCGTGAAGGTCGGGCTCGGCACGGCCCCGTCATGTCCGAGCGCACGCAGGACGCCACGCGCCAGCGTCGTCTTCCCGGCACCCAGATCGCCAAACAGCGCGACCATGTCACCTTTCGAAAGCTGGCCCGCAATCGACGCGCCCAGCGCCGCTGTTGCGTCGGGATCATCCAGCCTTATGGTACGTTCCGGCTCCGTTACACCGGACGGGGCCGCGCGTCCGGCCTCCGTCATGATGCCGCTTCAGTCTCGCTGTCAGGCGCGAGCGTCATCTGGGCACGAGGCACAGCCGGCAGCCGGCATACGATGGCGGTTCCGGCATTAGGCTCGGAGGTCAGTTTCACCTCCCCACCATGCAGCTCGACGAAGCTTTTCACCAGGCTAAGCCCGAGACCTGCACCGACGCCGGATTGCCGCCCGCGCGGCCGGTTGCCCCGCTCGAATTTCTCAAGCACGCGTTCCTGCTCCTCCTCGTGGATACCGACACCGGTATCCTCGACCCTGAAGACAACATTGTCGCCGTCGCGGGATGCGCCGAGCGTGATGGCCCCCTGCTCGGGCGTGAACTTGATGGCATTGCTCACGAGGTTGAAGAGCACCTGCTTGAGCCGCCGCTCGTCGGCGAACATCGAGCCGATGTCCTCCGCACAATCGAGCACAAGCTTCTGCTGCTTGCCCCGCGCGCGCTCACGGTTGAGGGTGAACACGCCTGTCATCATCGTATGGATATCGAACTCGACGCGGTCGAGCGTCATGTAGCCAGCCTCGATCGTCGCCAGGTCGAGGATATCGTTGATGAGCTCGAGCAGCGCCTCGCTGGCCTCAAGGATGCCGGCCATATACTCCGTCTGGCGTTCGTTGAGCGGGCCGAACATGTTACCGTGCATGACCTCGGCAAACCCGATGATCGTGTTGAGCGGTGTGCGCAGCTCATACGACACGTTCGCCACGAACTCTGACTTGAGCCGGTCGGCTTCCTCGAGTGCCTCGTTGCGCTCACGCAAGGCACGTTCAACCCGGTCGGAGTCCGTCACATCGAAATAGGTCATCAGCATCATGCCGTCGGGCAGAGGCACACCGGCGTATTGAAGGACCGAGCCGTCGGCGCGGTAGTAGCTGCCCGAGACGGGCTCGCGCGACATGAGGCGCGCCAGAACCTCTGCGCGCTGCGCTTCCCATTCGTCATCTTCCACCGGATAGAAGTGACGGGACTTGTTCACCAGGTCCACCATGCGGGGCTCGCCTGCAAGATCCGCCTCGCTGAACTGCCACAGCCGGGCATAGGCGCTGTTGTAGAACTTCAGGCGCGTGTCCGAGCCGTAGATGGCAACCGCCACGGCCAGGTTCTCAAGCACATCGCTCTGCGCCTCCACGTGGCTCGACAGTTCCTCCTGCACTTCCTCCAGATGGGTAAAGTCGAGCGCATAGCCGACAAACCCGTTGTCGTCCGAAGGCACCTCGTTGAACTCCATCAGGCGGCGTGAGCCCCCGATGACCAAATGCCGGCTTTCCGACTGCGCCAGCCCGCTGGATCGGGCGCGCCGCGCCAGCGCCGGATCAGCGAGCATCTCGACATCTTCCAGTTCAGACGGGCGGCGGGTGTCGTCCTCGGCACCGGGCTGGATGGCATCGACATAGGCGCGATTGACCTGCGCCAGCGAGAGGTCCGAGCCCCGCCGCCAGACGATCACCGGCAACGCGTCGAGCATCGCGCGATAGCCGTCGCGCTCCACCTCTGCGGCCGTGAGCTGGATGGCGGTGTCGGACTGGACCGCCGTCTCGTTGGTCACGTCAGACATCCAGAGGACATCGACGGCGGAATCACGGGCGCGGCGGCCGTCGATCCGGATCGCCTGACCGGCGTCGATGGTCAGGAGGGTCAGGGAGAACTCCTCGCCGCGGGTGTTCAGCCCCTCGATCAGGTTCGAAAGGTGGCTCGAATCGGTATCGCCGAACCGCCCGAGGATCGCGTCGAGACCATCGGCACCGCCATCGTCGGGCAGGTCCAGTGTCCGCCTCAGTCCGCCAGACAACTGCGCACCGCCATCTTCATTCCAGGAAACGAAGCCGCCCGGAACGGTCGCCAGGATCGAATCGAGCCTCGCATGCGCATCGCGTGCCCGCCGCAGCGCCCGCGCGCCCAATGCACGGCAGACTGCGATGCCGAAAACGGCTGAAGCGCCTGCGACCGCGGCAATGATCAGAATCAGGATTTCCGTGGACACCTGGAAGCCGTTTCGCGCAATTGCCGTTCGCGCAACGGCACCCGGAGTTCACCCCGGGTGCAATTGCCCGTCACGCTGACTCTAAAGCGTCGCCCGCGCCGGTTGAACCGTCCAGTTTGCTGTCCCGCACATCGCGGGACAGCCGTGGACCGCCTAGTAGCGATAGGCCTCGGGCTTGAACGGCCCTTCGACCAGAAGCCCGAGATACTTGGCCTGACGGTCGGTCAGCTGGGTCAGGTGCGCGCCGACCTTGGCCAGGTGCAGCGCGGCCACCTTCTCGTCGAGATGCTTCGGCAGCACATACACGTCCAGCCCGTAAGAGCCGGTGTTGTTCCACAGCTCGATCTGCGCCAGCACCTGGTTGGTGAAGGACATGCTCATCACAAAGCTGGGGTGGCCTGTCGCGTTGCCGAGATTCACCAGACGGCCCTCGGACAGCAGGATCATCTTCTTGCCGTCGGGGAACTCGATCTCGTCCACCTGCGGCTTGATGTTCTGCCACTTGAAGTTCTTCAGCCCGGCAACCTGAATCTCGGAATCGAAGTGGCCGATGTTGCAGACGATGGCACGGTCCTTCATGGCCCGCATGTGTTCCACCGTGATCACATCGACATTGCCGGTCGCCGTCACGAAGATATCGCCCTGGGAGGCGGCCTCTTCCATGGTCACGACCTCATAGCCTTCCATGGCGGCCTGGAGCGCGCAGATCGGGTCGATCTCGGTCACCATGACGCGGCAGCCGGCGTTCTGGAGCGATTCGGCGGAACCCTTGCCGACTTCGCCGTAACCGGCAACGACAGCGATCTTGCCGGACATCATCACATCCGTGCCGCGGCGGATACCGTCGACCAGGCTCTCACGGCAGCCATAGAGATTGTCGAACTTCGACTTGGTCACCGAATCGTTCACGTTGATCGCCGGGAACAGCAGCGTTCCCTTCTTGGCCATCTCATAGAGGCGATGGACGCCCGTGGTGGTCTCCTCGGTAACACCCTTGATGCTCTCGGCCACCTTGGAATACCAGCCAGGCTGTTCAGCGAGGCGCTTCTTGATCGATGCGAAGGCCGCTTCCTCTTCCTCGTTCTCGGGATTGTCGAGGACCGAAGGATCACTCTCGGCCTGCTTGCCCAGATGGACCAGCATGGTCGCGTCACCGCCATCGTCGAGGATCATGTTCGGCACGCCGCCATCGGCCCAGTCGAAGATCCGGTGCGCATAGTCCCAGTATTCCTCGAGCGTCTCGCCCTTGACCGCGAAGACGGGGGTTCCCGTGGCGGCGATCGCGGCGGCGGCGTGGTCCTGGGTCGAATAGATGTTGCAGGACGCCCAGCGGATGTCGGCGCCGAGCGCCTGGAGCGTTTCGATCAGCACCGCAGTCTGGATCGTCATGTGCAGCGAACCGGCGATGCGCGCGCCCTTAAGCGGCTGTGCCTTGCCGTACTCCTCGCGAATGGCCATCAGGCCCGGCATCTCGACTTCGGCAAGGTCGAGTTCTTTTCGGCCCCATTCGGCCAGCGAAATATCGGCAATGGCGTAATCGCCGGCGGCGCTATCGGCAGCGGAAGACATATGAATTCTCCAGTTCGGAAATGATCTCAATGGCGTTTCAGCATGCGGCTATAGCAAACGCGCCAAAGTGGGACAACATGGCCCGCGGTGGGACGAAATTCGCTTTCAGGTGGGATGGCGGGCCAGCCGCGACGCCCGGCAGGGCCTGCCCAAACCCGGACGTTGCGCAAAGGCAACACCGTTACGCCAATGCATGCGTGGCACAAAACTGACCGCGGGATGCAACTGCCCTGTCATGAACGACCTCTAAACCGGCCCCAGTGAAAAGGGCGGGTTCCTGATTTCAATCTCCCGCCGCAACGAGCATCGCGACGGAGGTTCAGTATGTTCAAGAAGGTTCTTCTCGGGGGCACGGCCCTCATGGGCGCTGCGGTGATCGCGGCCCCGTCCTACGCCGGCACGGTCGGCTCCAAGGACGCCATGAGCGTATCGCTTGGCGGCACGCTTCGCTTCTATGCCGGCATGGCCGACCAGGATGTTTCTGCCGGTCGTGGCCGCGGCTACAGCTTCAATGTCGACGAATCCGAGGTGAAGGTCAGCGCCTCGAACACCGCCGACAACGGCATCAAGTACGGCGTCACCATCGAGCTGAACGCAGGTGCCGCGGACGGCACGGCAGCGGACGAGGCGTTTGCCTTCCTCGACAGCGAGTGGGGCCGCCTTGAGATGGGCGATCAGGACGACGCGTCCGACCGCATGGCGCTGCACGCCTTCAACGTGCTGGTCGGCCGGGCCGGTTCGGATGGCGACGCACCCGACTACATCCAGTTCGGTGGTAGCACGATCTCTGCACCCGGCTTCGACTCGACCAGTGACGCCACGAAGATGACCTACTTCTCCCCGCGCTTCGCCGGCTTCCAGCTCGGGGCGTCCTGGACGCCCGACACGGGTGTTGCGTCGGGCACGGGCGGCCTCCTCGACACTGACAATGACGGCAACTTCGAGAACGTCCTCGGCCTCGGTGCCAACTGGGAAGGCAAGTTCGACGAGGTCACCATCGCGATCGGTCTGGTCGGCGAGTTCGGTGACAGCGAAACCGCTTCCGGCTCCGCCGCTGAAGGAGACATCGAGTCGATCGGCATCGGCACCAACATCTCGTTCGGTGGCTTCGGCTTCGGCGCCTTCTACGCGGACCTGTCCGACAAGGGCATCGCCAGCGCGGCTATCGCCACGGGTACAGAAGCCGGCTCCTATTACGACCTTGGCGTGTCCTACAAGACGGGCCCCTGGGGAATCAGCCTCGGCTACTTCGCCAGTGAGAGAAGCAATGCCGGTGCAATCACCGACAGCGAGGTTGAACTCTGGTCCCTCGACGTTGCCTACAGCGTCGCACCGGGGTGGGACCTGATGGGTGCCCTCCACTTCGCACAGGCTGACAACATCAACGGCACGGCCGTTCCGGTGAACAACGACGGCACTGCGTTCATCGTGACCAACGAGTTCAATTTCTAACAATCAACTGAAGTTCTTTTGAATTTCGGCGCGGCGCCCCCTTGGGTGCCGCGCTTTTCATTGTGTTCGCCTGTTTTTTAGTCACTGCGCATACGGCCAGAGCAGTCAGGTCACAAGAATGCGACGTAATTGCAACATTCCTGACAAAATGCGTGTCGGATGCGCATTCCCTGATTGCGGAGAATCTGAAGAGGAATAGGATCAGTCCCAGTTCCTCTTCTTAATTAAATATAAAAGATAAATCCCAACATTGTGGAGGACGCAAACGCCGAATAAGGGGCCATGAAGGCCTTAAGAAGGTGACACGTGTCTTTAGTTCGTATCCGCGTTTGACGCGGATCCACTTGTTGGAGGTTATCTCAACATGAATACCAAAACCCTGTTGCTGGGAACGAGTGCCCTCGTTGCCGCAACTCTTGCCGGTGGCTCCGCAATGGCGGGCCAGGTCGGCTCCAAGGACGCCATGAGCCTCACGCTCGGTGGCGAAATGCTTTTCAACGTCGGCATGGTCGACCAGGACGTTTCCGCCGGCCGTGGCCGCGGTTACAGCTTCACGGTCGACGAAGTCGAAGTTCACGTCGAAGCATCGAACACGGCCGACAACGGCCTGCTCTACGGTGTCGCGATCGAACTGAATGCCGGTGCTGCCGACGCCACCGCCGCTGACGAGGCTTATGCCTATGTCGACAGCGAGACGTGGGGCCGCATCGAAATGGGCGACAACGATGACGCGACCGACCGTATGTACGTCGAGAGCGATGACATCCTCGTCGGCCGCAAGGGTCCGGACGGCGATCCGACCGACTTCTTTGCTGTCGGCACCGCCATCGCAGCGACCGGTAACTCCGCCACCGGCGACGCCACGAAGCTGATCTACTTCTCGCCGCGCTTCGGCGGGTTCCAGCTCGGCGCCTCGCTGACCCCGGATACGGGCATCAACTCGGGTACCGGCGGCCTTCTCGACACCGACAATGACGGTGACTTCGAGAATGTCATCGGCCTGGGCGCCAACTGGGTCGGCTCCTACGACAACGTTGGCATCACCCTCAGCCTGACGGGCGAGTTCGGTGACGCGGAAACCGCCTCGGGTGCCGCCACCGTTGGCGATGTCGAGACGATCTCCGTCGGTGGTACGGTCACCTTCGCCGGCTTCGGCATTGGTGCCGGCTTCGTCGACTTCGGCGACCGCAGCATCACCGCCGCCGCGCAGGCCACGGGTGCCGACGCAGGCCAGTACTGGACCGTCGGTGGTTCCTACACGGCCGGTCCGTGGGGCTTCAGCGCCAACTACTTCGACAGCACGCGTGACAACGGTGGCGCCCTTGCGGACACCGATGTTCAGCTGATCACCTTCGATCTGGCCTATCAGGTTGCGCCGGGTTGGGAACTGAACGCCGCGCTCGCGCTTCTCGATGCCGACAACATTAACGGCAACGCTGCCAACACGAACAACGACGGTACGATGTTCGTGATCGGCAACCAGTTCAACTTCTAGTTCGAACTGAAAGTCCTTCAGAAGGCGGCGCCCGTCACCCGACGGGCGCCGTTTTCATTTTCACTCTTCGCCGAAGCCGTCCTCGACAAGCCCGGCAAGCGCATTCACCGCCGCTTCGGCTTCGGTGCCCCTGGCCCGGATCTCGATTTCCGAGCCCGGCCCGGCCGCCAGCATCATCAGCCCCATAATCGACACGGCGGGCACGGCCATGCCGTCACGCTCCACCTCGATCTCGGCATTGAAGTTTTCGGCAAGCTGGACAAAGCGCGCCGACGCGCGCGCATGCAGACCACGCTGGTTGGTGATCATGACAGTGCGGCAAAAGCCGGATTCGGATTGCCCGCTCACCCGCCGCTCTGGTCCAGAAGCGCGGATGCCACGTTGATGTATTTCCGCCCGGCTTCCTGGGCAGCATTGACAACCTCGCGCAACGGACCGCTTTCACGCTCGCGCGCAATCTTGATCAACATGGGAAGATTAACCCCGGCAATCACCTCGACCGGAATGCCGTCGCGCGGCGCATCCATGATCGAGATTGCGAGGTTGGACGGCGTACCCCCGAACATGTCCGTCAGGACGATCACGCCGTCGGACGAACCGACACGGCCGACCGCCGCCATGATGTCCTTGCGGCGAACTTCCATATCGTCGTCGGCACCGATCGAAATGACCTCGGCCATCTCCTGTTTGCCCACCACATGCTCAAGCGCGGCAAGAAACTCGTTCGCCAGACGCCCGTGGGTCACCAGCACCATACCTATCATCCCACCGCCTCCTCGCGGCCAGCCTCATCAAAAGACAGTTCCCGGTGCCGCACGTCCACATGGGCGGCACGACCGGCGAGCCATTCGCGCAATCGCTCTGTGACAAAGACCGAGCGATGACGGCCGCCGGTGCAGCCGATGGCGATGGTCAGGTAACTCTTCCCTTCCTCGTTGAAGCGCGGCAACAGGAGGGCCAGTAGGTCGGTCAGGCGCTTGAAGAACTCGTCGAAGTCAGGATCGCGTGCGATGAACGCGCCGACATCCGCGTCGCGCCCCGTGCCCGGGCGCAGGACGGGATCGTAGTGCGGGTTCCGCAGGAACCGCACATCGATCACGAGGTCCGCGTCGCGTGGAACTCCGTTGCGGTAGGAGAACGAGGTGACGAGCACATTCGCCTCACCTGCCGGGACCCCGACCAGGCGGTCGCGCAACATCCGGGCAAACTCACGGATGTTGGTGTGGCTGGTGTCGATGACGATATCCGCCGCTTCACGCAGCGGCGACAGCATCCGGCGTTCGGCGATGATCCCGTCCGCCAATGGCCGGTCACTCGCCATCGGATGAACGCGGCGCGTCTCCGTATACCGGCGGGCGATCACGTCGGCGTCGCAGTCGAGGAAAACCAGGTCGATGGGCGTGTCCACCTGGGACCGCAGCGCCTCGATATCCTTGGCGAAGCCGTCGGCCGTGAAATCACGTGTGCGCACGTCGACACCGATCGCCAGTCCACGGCCGGCGGCGGGGCCCTGCTGGATCAGGGTCGACATCAGGCGTACCGGCAAGTTGTCGACAGCCTCGCAGTTCATGTCCTCAAGCGCCTTGAGCGCCGTCGAGCGTCCGGCCCCGGACAGGCCGGTCAACACGAGCACGCGCCCGGCCAGCGAAGATTTCGCGGCACCCTGGACGGTCTCGGATGTAATCGGCTTCGACATGTCGGGAGTTCCGCTCGGCATTCAGGCGCCCAGTATACCGTGCAGTGCAGCATGAAGGCCAAGACGAACCTTGGCAGGAGCGGACGATTCCAGCGCGGCAACCCGCAACCGCGGTATCTCGATACCGGCAAGCATCACCCGGTCGGCCTCTGGCAGCCGCGGCACGTCCGACGGATCGCAGAGATCGCAGACCAGCGCCAGCGGCACAGCTGAAAGAAACGGGAATTCGAGGATCCCGACGCCGCGCACCTCCATGCGGCCGGCGATGCTGTCCGGCGGACTTGCGAGAACCCGGCCTTCGGCCGCGGCGAGCACCGTCTGGTCGTCGGCGACCAGCCGCGCGCCCGCGTCGACCAGGCGAAGCGCCAGGTCAGACTTCCCCGATCCGGATGGTCCGCGCAACAGCGCCGCATGCCACGCGCCGCTGTCCTCGATTGCCACGCATGTCGCGTGAACCCTCTCCACCGGAGCCCTCCTCCACTGCAGTATTTTTTGCCGCCGGGGAACAGGGACACCGGCGCAGACATGATATACCGGGTCCAACAAAACTCTATCGGCCCCGCCTGGCGGGGGCCGCGACAAAATGGCGTTGGGGAGGACCTGTACATGAGTGGAGAGCGCAAGACGCTCGGCCTGGCGGTGGTCGGCTGCGGCACCATCGGGCGTATCCGCGCGGAGTTCGCGCGCGACTATCCGGGCATCGGCTGGATCGGCCTGTGCGACATCAAGGAAGACCTCCTCAACCGGCTGGGCGACGACGTCAACGCCGACTTCCGCACCAGCAATTTCGAGGAGCTGATCAACAGGCCCGAGGTCGATGCGGTCATCATCGCCACCGACGAGAACCACCACGGCGCGCCGACCATCCTGGCCGCCGACAAGGGCAAGTCGCTGTTCATCGAGAAGCCGCTGGCGACCGACGCGCGCGAATCCGCACGCGTGCTGGGCGCCATCGAGGCCAACAATGTCGATGCGGTGATCGGCTATACCCAGCGCTTCCGCCGCCGGTTCCTGACCGTCAAGGAACGCCTGGTCACCGGCCAGATCGGCGAGGTGACCGGCGTCGTGACGCGCGCCCTGATGAACCGCATGGTGCCCATCGCCACGGTCCAGCGCACCAACCAGCGCCAGAACCTGACTCCAATGGTCGTCTCCGGCACCCATGCGCTCGACATGTGCATGTGGCTGATGGAAGGCAAGACGCCTGTCTCGGTCTATGCCCAGTCCAACGACAAGGCGCTGTCGCAGTACGGCACCAAGGATTCGACCTTCGGTATCTTCACCATGGATGACGGGACGATGTTCTCCATGAACATCTCCTGGGCCGCGCCGGTCATCTGGCCGGGCGCCGTCTACGGGCTGGAGATCGGGATCATCGGCGACAAGGGCGTGATCGACATCGAGGACACCCATCGCGATCTCGTGCTGGCGACCGAAAACAAGCTTGGCGCGGGCTACGCACCGGATGGTTTCACCCCCGGTTTCGACCGCCATGTCGAGTTCATGACCAGCTACCCGCCGGGCGACATGTACAACGGCCAGCTCTGGGGCCCGATGCGCGAGGAAACCAACTCCTGGTACCAGCGGCTCTACACCGGCATGGACACGCCGCACGCCACCGCGCAGGACGGCCACCGCAACCTGGTCATGACCATGTCGATGGACCTGTCGTCGAAGCGCAACGAGCGCCTCGACCTGCCGGTCGATCTCGACGTCTTCTACGAGTAGGAGGAACCGGTATGGGTGACACCCTTCCCTGGACACATATGCTGGAGCGGGCGCGGACCAACGGCCTGCTCGGCAAGGAACTCTATGTCGTGGTGACCTCGCCGGTGGACGGCATGGACATGATCATGGCGAACATCAAGGAGCACCTGGCCTACCAGCGCATGCTTGAGGATACGGGCGTGATGTTCGGCGCCGGCCCGCTCGCCGACGAGGGCGGCGAGACCTGGTCAGGCACCGGCATGGTCGTGATCCGGGCGGAAAGCCTGGCCGAGGCCGAAAAGATCGCCTCCGCGGACCCCATGCACGCCTCCGGCGCGCGCAGCTTCACGGTTCGCCCCTGGATCGTGAACGAGGGCACGGTCACGGTGAAGGTCGGCTTCGCCTCGGGCAGCCGCGAAGTTATCTAGCCCGGACAATCGGTTTCGGAACTCGGGAGAACGTTATGAGCAAGGCAGACGTCGGGGTCATCGGCCTCGGAAACATGGGCGGCGGTGTCGCACGCAACTTCGCCAGGGCGGGCTACAGCACCGCTGTATGGGACTCCGATCCCGCAGCCGTCGCGCGCTACGACGAGGTCGAGAACGCCTTCGCCGCGACACCCGGCCAGATGGCGGCAGACGGCGCGCTGATGGTGTTCGTGGTCCCCGCCACGCCGGAGATCGAGGAGTATTTTGACGGTGATGACGGCATCCTCGCCATGACCGGCGAAGGCACCGTGATCTACGATTTCACGACCTCCTATCCCGATGACACGAAGCGAATCGCCGCGCGGGCGGAAGCCGCCGGGATTTCCTATCTGGATGCCGCGATGTCCGGCGGCGCGACCGGTGCGGACAAGGGCACCCTGACCCTGATGGTCGGTGGTGACGAGGCCGTGTTTGAGGCCACGCGCGGGAAGCTCGACGCCATTTCCGACAAGAAGTTCTATCTCGGCCCCGTCGGTTCGGGCCACGCCATGAAGCTGATCCACAACATGGTGACTCACTCGATCTTCCTGACCACCTGCGAGGCGGGCCGTATGGCCGAACGCGCCGGGCTGAAGCTGTCGGACATGATCGACGTGTTCAACTCGTCCAACGCGCGCAGCTATTCCACCGAAGTGCGGTTCCCCGCCCACATCCTGTCGGGCAAGTGGGACGCCCGCTCGCGCGTCTACAACCTGAACAAGGACCTCGGCATGGCCGTGCGCATGGCCGAGGGGCTCGGCATGGATGCGCGCTACGCGAAGGAGACCAGCGCCTTCCTGAACAAGGCCATTGAGCGCGGCATGGCGGAAGACGACTACTCCCTGCTCTACAAGGTCTTCGACGACATCCGCGAGGCGGAATAAGCGTCACCCGCGCGGCAGGTACTCGAACAAATCGTCGCGGAAACCCACCATCGCCCTGTCCACCACCGGGCGGACCGCGGCGACGAATTTCGCACGCTCGGCCTCGGTGAGTTCGATCAGCTCGTTCTTCGCCGGATCCATCCGCGCCTTCATCTCGTCATCCTCGCCCGCCGCGAAACTGCGCTGGGCCGGGGTGGCTTCCGCCAGTGCCGCCTGCACAGCCGCCCGCATATCCTCCGGCCAGGCATCCCAGGTCGCCTTGTGGGCCAGTACCACGCAGGGGCCGAAGAAATGCCCGCTCATGGTGATCCAGCGGTGATGCTCGTTGATCCCGAAGTTGAAGGTGTTGGTCAGCGGGTTTTCCTGCACGTCGACCGTGCCGTCGGCGCAGGCACGCGGAAGATCGGCCACGTCGAGAGGGACCGGCTCGAATCCCATGGCCGCGAAGCTGTCCTGCTGGAGCTGGCTGAACAGGGTGCGGATGCGCAGACCCTGGCAATCGGCGGGAGTATGGATCGGCCGCACGCCGTTCGAGAAATGCCGGAAGCCGTTGTCCCACCACGCGACGATCCGGAAATCCGCCGCCTCGGCCATCTTGTCCATGATCAGCTGTCCGAGCGGGCCATCGAGCATGGCGTAGGCCTGCGCCCGGTCACGGATCACGAACGGCAGGTCAAACAGCGCGATTTCCGGAACCCGCCCCGCAAGATAGCTGGACGAGAAATAGCAGAGCGTCGTCTCGCCCGTGCCCACCATGTCCAGCAGGTCCGCCGCCTTGCGGCCATTCTCGGTCACGTTGAGGACATGCTCGAACGCCACACGGTCGCCCATCGATCCGGCCAGGTGTTCGCCGAAGACCTGGACGGCCCGGTTGTGGACCGAACGCGGGCCCTGGTAGCCGCTGAACGTAAGATTGAACTCGGACATGAAAACTACTCCGCGGCTTCTGCCTGATACTGGTCGAGTGCGTCGGGGTCGTTCCACCAGCACGAACGCATGTAGGCGATATAGTCCGCCGGATCGAGTTTCGTCGATTTCCGAAAACGCTTCATGCTGTCGGAATCGTCGTAGTCGAGCTCCATCGCGTCGTTGAACCGGTTCCAGAAGTTGAAGAACCCGGCGACCATGGTGATCTCGAGCACCTGGGTGTCATTGAAGTGCTGCTTGAGTTCGGCCATCGTCTGCTTGTCGCGGTGGTAGTTCCGTTCGGTCAGGCATTCCGCCCAGGCCATCGCGGCCTTGTCGGCATCGCTGAACAGGTCCGAGTTGCGGTAGTCGCCCTCGATCGCTGCTGTCTGCTCGTCGGTCATTCCCAGCATCCGGCCCAGCGCCGTGTTGTGGCCGATGCAGTAGGAGCAGCCGTTCAGCATCGACGTCTTGACGATGACAAGCATCTTTGTCCAGACATCGAGCTCGCCGGTGATCTCCTCACGCAGGGCGGCGATGAAAAACCCCATCAGCGGCTGCATGAGCTTCGGCGCGCCGGCGGCCAGCCGGGTGGAGTTCGACACGCGGCCGAACAGCGCGCGCGAGCCGTCAAAGATCGCCTTCTGTTCAGGCGTCGCGTCTTCGTCAGAGACGAGGGGCAGGACAGGCATGGAGTTCTCCCGTTGGGATATCTATTCGACCGGCGGCCAGATGCGTCGACCGACAATGGGTGAGCCGGCAGTGTGGTAGAGGCTGCGGATGACACGGCCGCTCCACTCGTTCTCATCCAGGGCGAGCGCCTCGTGCGGCTCCTCGAAATTCTTCATCCGCGCCTCCAGCGAGGTGAACTCGTAGAGGATCGAGTACTTCGCCCAGCCTGCGACGGAGACCATCACCCGGGTGGCGACACTGCCCGGCATGCGGGCCATGGCCGGCAGGCGGTACTGGGCGTACCACGCCGCCGTATCGAACTCCGTCTCCAGGTCCATCGCGCGGAAGCTGCCCATCTGGATTGCGGGCGCGGGCGTCGTGCCCTTGGCGCGGGTGTGGATCTCCGGCCCGTTGACGCTGGCATAGACCGTGAACACACATGTGCGCAGGCCACGGCGCAGGTCGAGCATCTCTCGGGCCTTGCCGTCCAGCGCAGCCTGCTCGTCGATGATCGATGGCGCGAAGAAGGTCCATGCCTCGCCCGCGCCGGCCAGCATCACGTACTGGGTGCCGTCGCCGAGACCCTTGATGTCGTCAGTCTTCGGAAAGTTATCGCGTACGGCCGCCATGCCCTCGCCGCCACCGTCGTTCTCGTAGTACGCTGCCCAGGCGATGCCGGGACGCGCCTGCAGTTCCGGCAGGTAGCTGCCGTGCAGCCAGTCCAGGTATTCGTCCCGCCGGTCCGGGGAGAGATCATCGGGCAGGTCGTACCACGTCGCCCAGATCGCGTTGTCCGACATGCCTGCTGTCCCCTACTGCGCGGCTTCGCGGTCACGGCGGCCTGTGCCGCCTTCCTCGATCAGCCCGTGCCGCACTTTCGGCATGGTCGCCTTGAGGTCGGTGACGGGAAGGCCATGGGTCGGCGCGACAACCTCGACACCCAGGTCCGCCATCAACTCCTCCAGCTTGTCGACATAGATCGTCATGTCCGTAGTCGACGTCCAGTAGAGCGCGCGCTCGGCGAAGACGGCGAGCACGTCGACCAGGTCGAGGGACGTCGCCTCCTCGGCCACCAATCCGCAATGGCCGTCCCAGTGATAGTGGCTGTAGGCAAATCCATCGCCCGGGAACAGGCATTTTGCGCCCGTATCGAAGCCCCAGAGCGTGGTGCGTAAATCCCGGATAACCGGTTCCACCGCCACGAGCTTGCGCCCGCCCAGGTCGATCTCGTCACCGACTTCCATGTCGTACAGACGGTCGGCGTGTTGCGGAAAGGCCAGATGATAATCGGCGATATCGCCATGGACCGTGATATCGGGCCAGTTCTGGAACACCCGGCCAAGACCGCCGGAATGGGGCGTCTCCTGATGGGTGATGAACAGGTACCTGAGCGGCACCGAGGCAGCATCGAGCAGCTCGATCATCTGCCGTTCGATCTCCGGAAAGTCCTTCGGATGACCCGTCTCTACGAGCATCGCCGCTTCGTTGCCTACGACCAGGAACGCCGCGTTATAGGAGTGGTATGAGCGCCCCCGGAACTGCTGGTCCAGGCAATCACCAAGCCAGAACACGCCCGGCGCAATCTCTCGGGGAAGCGGGTTCTTCCGGGTCATCGCAGGCCCCTATCTTTCCAGCGCGCGCGGCACATAGGCCGGCGGGATGTTTTCGCGGTCAAGCTGGTCCAGCACATCGTCGAGCACCTCAAACTGACGATCCACGTGGCCACGCCCGCGCAGGATCGCGCCATAGCCCGGTGCGATCGTCTCGATATCGAACTTGTCGTAGACATCCGCCACGGCTTTGCGGATCGGCGACATATTCGCGCCCTCGATCCACCAGTAGCGTGTGTTCAGCAGGAACGACCGCACAAAGGCAAAGTCGGTCACGCCGTCGTCCTCGTTGTTGCCGATGACCCAGGGACCATCCTCGCGGTCGCTCCAGACATGGCTGAACATATCGGACGAGAACAGCGTCTTCGTCTCCTGGTCGTAAATCCACCTGGTGCTGATGAGCCGCAACGGCGCGTTCATAACATCGACGAACCGCCCTTTTCCGCTCGCACCGCCGATCCGCACCTGGCAGTGGTCACCCCGTTCAATCAGCGTGGTCTTCAGGGTCGGGTTGCGCTGCTCGCCGCGCAGGGTCTCAAACTCCACCCAGTCCTCGATGTCGGGCACGTTGGAGAAGCACTCGACCACGTTGAATTGCTTGGCGATGGCCATGGTGTTGCACACCGACATGAACTCGTTGATGCGCAACGGAAACAGAGAAAGGGGTGTCTTTGGATCGAGCAGTCCGGAAAGCTGCTTGAGGATCGCCCCTTCATGGGAGGTATATCCCGTATCGAGCAGCATGGCCGCATCGTCGTCCAACAGCAGGTAGCAATTGGATGGCGAATAGCCGCGCGCGGCGCGCGGATAAGCGCTGACGCGCCCGTTCAGCTCGAAGGTGTTGTGCAGGGCGTAGACGCGGCCCGGCGCGAGCTCCGTGGCAGCGCTGAAAGCCATCGTCGAACCCGCCCTACTGGGCGGCGACAGCTGACGATGTGTCGTTGCGCGGCAGCAGCACCGGCTCTCCCCGCTCCGCGGACAGGTCCGCAGCCGTGTAGACATCCATCACCAGCCGCGCCTCACCCGGCTTGACCATCACGGGACGGTCGAGCGCCACCGCCTCGATGAAGTGGTCTGTTTCCACCTTCATCGGACCGGCAAAGATGTGGTCCACAGGCTCACCCGGCATGGTCGACATCGGGTACTGGATGCCGTTCTTGGTGGTGTTGACCTGCACTTCCTTATGGGTGTCGTCGATGGTCAGCGCCCCCTCGGTGCCGATCACCTCAATCCAGCACTGGGAATAGTTCTTGTAACCGAAGGGCAGGATCCAGCCCGCACCGACGGTGATCGTGGTGCCGTCGTCCATGGTCACCATGATCCACTGGTGATCGGGCGTATCGCTCTTCTGCCGGTACAACTTGCCGGCCTGCTGCGAATAGACCCTGACCGGCTTGCGCGGCTGCAGGCACCACAGCAGGAAATCGAGATCGTGGGTCGCCTCCATCGCGGCCGGGGACATCTTGGTGCGGCCGGTAATCTTGTCGCCGAGCTCGCGGGTCACGTTGCGGCTGACGAGGCAGGTCACCGGCTCGCCGATAGTGCCGTCGTTCAGCGCCTTATGGACGAAGGCGAACTTCTCGCGAAAGCGCTGGGAATAGCCGACAGTGAACTTGAGGTTGTTCCGCTCGGCGATGGCGATGCACTGATCGGCCTCATCGATCGTCGAGGCGATCGGCTTCTCGACGAGTACGTGCTTGCCCGCCTCGAGCGCGGCCCTGACCATCGGGTAATGCAGCGTTTCGGGCGTTGTGGAGATCATCACCGCGTCGATGGAATCGTTGGCGATCAGCTCTTCCCAGTTGTCGGTCGTCGAGGTCGGATTGGTTTCCGCCGCAACCTCGGCAAGGCGGTCTGGACGGATTTCTGCCAGATGAAGCTCATTCACCAGCGCGTGGTTGGCGCAGGCGTTCGCCCGAATACCGCCACACCAGCCCGGTCCGATCACGGCAACATTGATCTGTCTCATCTCACATCCCCAAATCTATATTGTGCCCGGCTGTCGGGCCGGATTTCGCGGCACGTATCGGCGCGCGTGAACCCGACGAACCTATCTTGCTGTTCCGGTCCCGACAATACGCGTTCGCGCACATAGAGTCCCGGCCACCGGCGTGCTAAGGACTTGAGAAATCCGCATACCGAACATATCCCGAAGGCCCGGAATCGTCGCGTGATCTCCGAACTCTCCGCCATCCTGATCCCGATTTTCGTGACCGTGGCCATCGGCTTCGGCTGGGAACGGATCGGCGTCGACTTCCCGACCCAGTTCGTCACCCGCTCCACGGTCTATGTCCTGACGCCGTGCCTGGTCTTCTCCACCATGACGGGGCTGGATATCTCGCTCGCCGCATACGGGCATGTCGCCGCCGCGACGCTCAGCGTGCTCGCCACCGTTGCGGTGGTGGGAATCGTCGGCCTGAAACTGAGAGGCCTGTCGCTGCGCGCCTTCCTGCCGCCGATCCTGATTCCCAACGCCGGCAATCTCGGCCTGCCGCTGTGCCTGTTCGCGTTCGGGGAGACCGGGCTCGCCCTGGCGATTGCCGGCTACACGATCTATGCACTGTTCCAGTACACCGTCTGCCAGCTGATCGCGGCCGGGCACGCCTCGTTCAAGGTGGTCGTGCGCCAGCCGATCATCTATTCCGCGGCGCTGTCCGTGGTGTTCCTCGCGACCGGTGCAAAGCCGCCCGAATGGGCACTCAACACAACGGGTTTGATCGGTGGCGCAGCCATCCCGCTCAACATCCTGGCGCTCGGCGTGGCGCTGGCCCGCCTCAACATCACCAGCCTGAGAAACAGCCTCTATGTCTCGGTGTTGCGGCTCGGCGCGGGATTTGCCGCGGCCTTCGTGATCACAGGGCTGCTTGACCTCGACCCCGTGACCCGCGGCGTTGTGATCCTCCAATCGTCCGGACCGGCAGCGCTGTTCTCCTACCTATGGGCTCAACTCTACGACAACAGCGCCGAACAGGTTGCGGGCGTCATCATGATCTCGACCCTGATCTCGCTGGCCACCCTGCCGCTGCTGCTGCTGGTCGTCCTCTGACGCGCGGATCAGACCGCCGGGAACCGCACCACGAAGCGTGCACCGGCCACGGAGCCATCCGTATTGCGTCGGTTTTCGGCCCAGATGCGCCCGCCCGCCGCTTCCGCGATCTGGCGCGAGATGGACAGGCCCAGGCCGGAATGCGTGCCCGCGCGCTCGGCGCGCCCGTCAGGCCCGGTCGTCGGGCGGTCGGAATAGAAGCGCTGGAAGATCGATTCCAGGTTCGCTTCAGGAATGCCCGGGCCCTCGTCATCCACGGTCACGATGACATACTCCCCGTCGCGCTCGCGCCGGCGTGCGGCAGTGATCAGCACCCGCCCGTCCGGCGGGCTGAAGGACTGGGCGTTGGTGATCAGGTTGCGGAAGACCTGGCCGAGCCTGTCCTCGAACGCGCACACGGTCAGGTCCACACCGGGCTGCATCTCGAGCTCGACCGGCGAATGCGACGTGGAGGCATGCAGGTCCACCAGCGCCTCCAGCACGGCACGCAGGTCGACATCGGACGGCGGGTCGCGGCTCAGTTCCGCATCGAGGCGTGAGGCATCGGAGATATCGCTGATCAGCCGGTCGAGGCGCGCCACGTCATCGAGAATGATCGACATCAGCTTCTTCTGCTGGGCCGGGTCCTCGACCCGGGCGACCGTCTCGACAGCACTGCGCAGCGAGGTCAGCGGGTTCTTGATCTCGTGCGACACATCCGCCGCAAACCGTT
>JAYOFE010000024.1:0-34676 GCA_038117045.1 Alphaproteobacteria bacterium
ACTGAAGGACATCCGCGACGGCACCAAGCTGAACGAGCGTTTCCGTTCGGCGGAGCGGGTGCTGCAGCCGGGGCGGGCGCCGGCGCAGGTGCGGGCGGCGTGGGAGCCGGTGCGGAGGCCGTCACCTGCGACTGCGGTGCCGCCATCGGTGCGGCGGAGCGCATCGGCGCAGAAGGTGCGAACGCGAGCGACTGGCCGGACAGCGGGCCTTCGAGGCGCGAGACGGGGCTGCTGGACGGCGGGAAGAGCAGGAGGCCGTCACCGGCCACGGTAGCCGGACCGGTCGCAGCGTAAGGCGAGGGGCTGTATCCGCCACCTCCGCCCAGCACGCTGAGGTCGACGACAACGCTCTGCGCCTGCGCAGGCAGGACCGTCGCGTAGGCGCACAGCGCCGCTGCCGCAGCGAAACATGCGGGCCGAAGGCCCGGAATCCCGTTGATTGCTCGCCGTTTCATCTCGCCCAACCCCTCTTCATGCAACGCGGTTGCCGCCAGGTCATGACCGCGCACGCGAACATACCGTAAGGGAGTCGAGGCCCACAACCGCTTTAAAGACAGGCGCTTATGGCTTTGGTTCGCGCGGGGTGGGGCCCGGGTCCGAATCCTTGATGCAACGCAGCAACTTCTCGTGGATGCGGTCATTGCCCGCCACCACGTCGCCCGACTTGAGCGCCAGGTCGCGCCCTTTGGGGTCGGAGACGAAGCCACCGGCCTCGCGCACGATCAGAACGCCCGCCGCGATGTCCCAGATGTTCAGGCCGAACTCCCAGAACCCGTCGCAGCGGCCGGCCGCGACATAGGCGAGGTCCAGCGCGGCCGAGCCGAGCCGGCGGATACCCGCGACTTCCGGCATCACGGCCTTCAGTGTCGCGATGTAGCGCGCGGGATCACCGTGGCCAAGGAAGGGCATGCCCGTCGCGATCAGCGCCTCATTCATGTTCTGGCGGGCGGAGACGCGCAGGCGGCGATCGTTCAACCAGGCCCCGCCGTTGCGCTCTGCCCAGAAGAACTCGTCCTTCAGCGGCTCGTACACCACGCCCGCGACGATCTGGCCGCGCTCTTCCAGCGCGATGGAGATCGCGAACTGCGGCAGGCCGTGCAGGAAGTTGGTGGTGCCGTCCAGCGGATCGACGATCCAGCGGTGGACGCCGTCGCCGTCTTCCTTCGCGCCTTCCTCACCGAGGAACCCGAAATCGGGCCGTGCCTTCATCAGTTCGTAGTGCAGGGTCTGCTCGGCCTTGCGGTCGGCGGCCGACACGAAGTCCGCCGAGCCCTTGCGCGAGACCTGGAGCTGCTCGACCTCGCCGAAGTCGCGGGCGAGGTCGCGGCCGGCGCGACGCGCGGCCTTGTCCATGACGTTGATGATGGCTGGACGCATGTTGATCCGTTCCGCCGGCCCCTTGCCCGCAGGTGTGGGGCCGGACGCGGTTTCGGTTAGTCGCGCGCGCGCTCGACGTAGGTGGCGTCGATGGTGTTGACCACGACGGCGGTGCCGGCCTCGATGTGCGGCGGCACCTGGATGCGCACGCCGTTGTCGAGCATGGCGGGCTTGTAGGACGACGTGGCCGTCTGGCCCTTCACGACCGGGTCCGCCTCGACCACCTGGAGGGTGACGCGCTCGGGCAGGGACACGCCCAGCGGTTCGTCCTCATAGGATTCGATCTGGACCATCATGCCGTCCTGCAGGAAGCGGGCCTGGTCCTCTTCCAGGATATTGGCGCCGAGCGT
This sequence comes from Alphaproteobacteria bacterium, assembly GCA_038117045.1. Taxonomy (GTDB): domain Bacteria; phylum Pseudomonadota; class Alphaproteobacteria; order UBA6615; family UBA6615; genus JABJAG01. Next base: position 1,728 of record JAYOFE010000024.1, read on the forward strand.
GATCTGCTCGAAGGTGTCCTGGTCCATGAAGGTGTGCATGTCGCCGTCGGAATAGAGGTACTGGTATTCCTTCTGCTCCAGGCGCACGCGCTCGACCGTCTCCGCCGAACGGAAACGCTCGTTCAGCTTGGTGCCGTCGCGGATGTCCTTCAGTTCCACCTGCAGGAACGCGCCACCCTTGCCCGGCTTGACGTGCTGGGTCTTCACCGCGCGCCACAACCGGCCCTGATGCTCGATGACATTGCCCGGCCGAATTTCGTTGCCGTCGATCTTCATTTTCTGGTCGCCTTTGAGGAAGCCGATATTTCGGCGCGGTCTCTAGCAGTTAGGCGCGGGGTTTTCTAGCCCGACGCGTTCGTCACCGCATTAAACGCCTGCACCGCCGCGGCGGGGCCATCGGGATGGTTCCAAACCCCCGCCGAGACGGCGAGGAAGTCCGCCCCCGCCGCGACCAGCGGGGCGGCGTTGTCGGCCGTGATGCCGCCGATGGCCACGCAGGGTACCTCCATCACCTCCGACCACCATTGCAGCAGGTCAGGGCGGGCCCGGAACTTCGGCGTCTTGGTCTCGGTCGGGTAGAACGCGCCAAAAGCCACATAGTCCGCACCGGCCTCGGCGGCTTCCATCGCCAGGTGGCGGGAATCGTGGCAGGTCACGCCGACGATGCGGTCGTCGCCCAGCAGGCGGCGCGCCTCCTTATAGGGCGTGTCCTCCTGGCCGACATGCACGCCGTCGCAGTCGAGCTCGGCGGCCAGGTCCGCCCGGTCGTTCATCAGGAAAGCGACGTCATGGGCGCGCGTGATAGGCAGCAGGCGTTCGGCCGCGCGGCGGATGGTGTCGTCCGGGGCGTGGGTCTCGACATCGTCGACCACCGGCCCCTTGAGGCGTAGCTGCAGGCAAGCGACATCGCCCGCGCCGAGCGCGGCCTCCAGCGCACCGGCGAATGCATCGAGGCGCTCGCCGTCGAGGTTGGAGGGGGTGATCAGGTAGAGCCGGCAGCGTGTTTCGCCGCCGGTCTCGTTATTCCCGGTAATCAGAACTTGCCCTGGTAGATCTTGATGACGTTGGAGAGCAGCTCCAGTGCATCCTCGCGCGAACGCTGGAAGGAGTTGCGGCCGATGATGGAGCCGTTGGCGCCGCCGTCGCGCAGCGCGCGGATCTCGTCATAGACCGCGTCCGTGCCCTTGGCCGCGCCGCCGGAGAAGACCACCAGGCGCTTGCCGGCGAAAGAGGCCTCCATCACATGGGCGATGCGCGCGGGCAGCGACGAGATGTCGATCTTCTGCGCGTCATAGACCTTCCTGGCGTCCTTGCTCTCGATGAAGTCCGTCGGCGGCTTCACCTTGATGATGTTGGCGCCGAGCTGGGCGGCCATGTGGGCGGCATAGGCCGTCACGTCGATGGCCGTCTCGCCGTCCTTCGACAGGTCGCCGCCGCGCGGGTAAGACCACAGAACCACGGCGAGGCCGACCGACTTGGCCTCCTCGGTGATCTCTCGGATTTCCTCGATCATCTCGAAGGCCTGGTCGGAACCCGGATAGATGGTGAAACCGACCGCCGTGCAGCCGAGGCGCAGCGCGTCGCCGATCGAGGCGGTGATCGCCTGGTCCTTGGTCGTCGCATGGGAGTTCGACGAATTCATCTTCAGGATCAGCGGGATGGAACCGGCATAGCTGTCGGCAGCGGCCTCGATCTGGCCGAGCGGTGCGGCATAGGCATTCAGCCCGGCATCGACGGCTAGCTGCGGGAAATAGTGCGGGTCATAGGCCGGCGGGTTCGGCGCAAAGGAACGTGCGGGGCCGTGTTCCCAGCCCTGGTCGACGGGAAGGATCACCATCTTGCCCGTGCCGGCGAGCTTGCCGGTCATCAGGATGCGGGCGAGGTTGGTCTTGGTGCCCGGGTTGTCGCTTTCGTACCACGACAGGATTTTGCGGACGCGCTGCGTAACTTTCATGATCGTGTTCCCGTGTTCGGAGCTGCCCTTGCTGTTTCGGGGCAGCCCGCATTTCGGTGCCTGATATCGCGCCGCGGGGCCAGGTCGCGGACGGGTGAATAAGTGTCCCTGAATTAGCCGAGGGCGCGGGGTTTTGCAACGCCGTGCGCCCGGGTTTCCAACAGGTTCGCGCAGTCCTCCGCCGGATTTGCGGAATGCGCGAGGTCGAGGTCGGCCTCGACCGGCCCGCACAAGGTGACGCCGGATTGCCGGGCGATGTCGCCGACTCGCCGCAGCATGTCCTCGTCGCCGGACAGCGCGACGGCCTCGACGCCTTCCCGGATGGCCGCCAGCGCCATGCCCGGCTCGTCCGCACAGTCGAGCAGGCTCTCGGCGTCGGTGCCCGGGACTTTCGCACGGGCCTGGGCGACGAGTTCGCGCCACCAGCCCGCGCCGCCGGACCGCACGGCGCCCGGTGCACTCACGATCAAAACAGGCGCGCCATGGCGCTTCGCGGCCGCGAGCGCAGCCACGGCATGCGCCAGTTCGTGAACCATGATCGCCGCGCGGAGTTCCATCTGCCCACAATACGCGCTCACAACGGGAGCCACGCAAATTTTGGGCACAAAAATCTGCCTGATGAGTCTTGATCCTTGGTCACAGGTGGGCTACCTCGTTGTGCCGAACAGGAATAAGCGGGGGGACATATGGATACGCTTACCTCGATGGCGTTGTTTGTCAGCGCTGTCGAATCCGGGAGCTTCTCGGCGACCGCGCGATCCATGAACCTGACCCCTTCAGCCGTCAGCAAACAGATCTCCCGACTGGAGGACCGTCTGGGCGTGCGGCTGTTCAACCGCACCACCCGCCAGCTCGCCCCTACCGAGGAGGGCCGCGCCTATTACGAGCGCTGCCAGCGCATCCTTGCCGACGTTGCGGAGGCCGAGGCCGCGGTGACGGAACTCAACGCCGATCCGCGCGGCGTGCTGCGGGTGAACATGCCCGTTGTGTTCGGTCGGCGGCATATCGTGCCGCTCATCGGCGGGTTCCTGGAGCGCTATCCGGAGGTCTCGATGGACCTTTCCATGTCGGACCAGTTCGTCGATCCGATCGCCGAAGGCGTGGACATGCTGATCCGCGTCGGCGAGTTGAAGGACTCAAGCCTGATCGCGCGCAAGCTGGCGGAAGCGCGCCGGGTCGTCGCCGCGACCCCCGGCTACTGGGACAAGCGCGGGCGGCCGGAGAAGCCGGAAGACCTCAAGGCACACAACTGCCTCGCGTACTCCTACCTGTCGAGCGGCAACACCTGGCGGATGACGGACAAGTCCGGCAAGGAGCATGTCGTGCTGGCAAGCGGCAACCTGGCGTCAAACAACGGCGAAGCGCTTCTCGAGGGTGCGCTCGAAGGGCTCGGCGTGGTGAACCTTCCGACCTGGATGGTGGGACCGGACCTCGAATCCGGCCGGCTGGAAGAAGTGCTCTCTGAATATGCCCAGCCCGAGCCGTCGGTTCACGCGATTTATCCGCCCGGCCGACACCTCTCGGCGAAGGTGCGCGCCTTCGTCGACTACCTGGCGGGCCATTTCAAGGAACGCCCGCTCGGCAAGGCGGCCTGACGCGGACACAGAAAAAAAGCCCGGGATGCATCCCGGGCTTTCTCTTTTGGTGTGTGCCTGCCAGCTAGTGGCGGAAGGCCTTGCGGATCGCGTCGGCCGAGCGCGCGAAGAAGCGGGCGGTTGCCTCGCCCTGCAGCGCGCGGGCGCGGGCCTCGATCTGCTGCTGTTCGGACCAGAAGTCCGTGAAGCGGTGGTCGATCGGATGATGGGACATTGTCTTTTCCTTCAATTCAGATGCGGACGGTGCCGCGTTGAGAAGGAGGTAGGTCCCGAAGAAAAGGGAATAAATAGATCAAAAAAACAAATCATTTATTCCCCTTACGCATATCTAGACACACAAAAAAGGGGCCGACGCGTGAACGCCGGCCCCGTTTTTCGTTTAGAGCCCGTGGGTTAGCCGAGCTTGGCCATCTGCACGGCGGTGTCGCTCATCCGGTTGGAGAAGCCCCACTCATTGTCGTACCAGCTCAGCACGCGAACCAGCCGGCCGTCAGTGACTTGCGTCTGGGTGGCGTCAAACGCGGAGCTGGCCGGGTCGTGGTTGAAGTCCACGGAGACCAGCGGTTCCTCGTTGTAGGTCAGGATGCCCTTCAGCGGGCCGCTTGAGGCCGCCTTCTTCATGGCCGCGTTGACCTCCTCGACCGAGGTATTCTTCTTGGCCTCGAACACGAGGTCGATCATGGAGACGTTCGGGGTCGGCACGCGGACGGAGGTGCCGTCGAGCTTGCCCGCCAGTTCCGGCAGCACCAGGCCAACAGCGCGCGCGGCGCCGGTCGAGGTCGGGATGATCGAGCAGGCGGCCGCACGGGCGCGGCGCAGGTCCTTGTGGAGCGTGTCCACAGAGGGCTGGTCACCGGTGTAGCTGTGCACCGTGGTCATGAAGCCGTGCTTGATGCCGACCGCCTTGTCGAGGACGGCGGCCACCGGGGCCAGGCAGTTGGTCGTGCACGAAGCGTTGGAGACAATCTTGTGCGACTTGCGCAGCTTGCTGTCGTTGACGCCCTGGACCACCGTGATGTCGGCGCCCGTTGCCGGGGCGGAGATCAGCACCTTTTTGGCACCCGCTTCCATGTGCTTTCCGGCGGCTTCCTTCGAGGTGAAGATGCCGGTGCATTCCAGCACCACGTCGATGCCCAGGTCGCCCCAGGGAAGGGCGGACGGGTCGCGCTCGGACAGGACCTTGACGGTGCGGCCGATGGTGGATTTCGCACCGAGGTTGATCGACGACTTGGACGCCGTGACCTTGCCCGGGAAGCGGCCATGCACGGTGTCGTAGCTGAGCATGTGCGCGTTCGCGTCCACCGAGCCCAGGTCGTTGATGGCGACGAATTCGATGTCCTTGCGGCCCGATTCATAGGCCGCGCGCATCACCAGCCGGCCAATTCGTCCAAATCCGTTGATCGCAACGCGAACTGCCATTGTTATCTCCTCGTTCTGAATTGCGTGTCGTGAGGCCGGTTATGCGGTTGCCGCCCTCACGCGTTCGACCACGGCGTCGGCCGTGATCCCGAAATGTTCGTACAACTCCTCGGCCGGTGCGGATGCACCGAAGCCGGGCATGCCAATCATGTTTGCTTCATCGACGCCGTAGCGCGACCAGCCGAAGGACACACCCGCCTCGACTGCGACGCGCGGCGCGCTGCCGAGCGTAGCCGCCTTGTAGCCTTCGTCCTGGGCATCGAACAACTCCCAGCACGGCATGGACACAACCGCTACCTGGATCCCGTCCGCTGCCAGCTTGTCGCGGGCGGCCATCGCTATCTCGATTTCCGAGCCGGTGGCGAGGATCGTCGCGGCACGCGCGCCGTCGGCCTCGCGAAGGACATAGGCGCCCTTCGAGCAGAGGTTCTCGTCCGTGTGCTCGGTGCGCACCGTCGGCACGCCCTGACGGGTCAGCGCCAGGATCGACGGGGTCGCGGAGGTGCGCAGCGCCATTTCCCAGCACTCGGCCGTCTCGACCGCGTCGGCAGGGCGATAGACATTGACGTTCGGCATCGCACGCAGGCTGGCGACATGCTCGACCGGCTGGTGGGTCGGGCCGTCCTCGCCCAGGCCGATGGAGTCATGGGTCATCACATAGATGACACGCAGGCCCATCAGCGCCGACAGCCGGATCGACGGTCGGCAGTAGTCCGTGAAGGTCAGGAAGGTGCCCGAATAGGGAATGAACCCGCCATGCAGAGCCATGCCGTTCATGGCGGCGGCCATGCCGTGTTCACGCACGCCGTAATAGATGTAGCGGCCCGCATAGTCGCCCGGCTTCACCGGGTCCATGCAGGCGGCCTTGGTGTTGTTGGAGCCGGTCAGGTCCGCCGAGCCGCCGATCATGGTCTCCACCACCGAGGTAATGACCTCGAGGGCTTCCTGGCTGGACTTGCGTGTCGCCCATTTGGGCTTGTCAGCGCTCAGCATCTTCTTGTGGGCGTTGACCGTGTCGGCCAGCGAGGCGGGAAGCTCGCCCGCCACCGCCGCGTTGAAGGCGCTGCGGGTCGCTGCGTCCAGCCCGGCCAGGCGTCCCGTCCAGGCTTCACGTGCGGCGGCGCCGCGCGAGCCGGCCGCGCGCCACGCGCCCAGCACGTCCTCGGGAATCTCGAACGGCGCCGAGGACCAGCCCAGTGCCTCGCGGGTGGCGGTGATTTCGTCGTCGCCCAGCGGCGAACCGTGGGTTGCCGAGGTGCCCTGCTTGTTGGGCGAACCGTAGCCGATCACCGTGCGGCAGGCGATGAGCGACGGCGTGTCGGTTTTCTTCGCCGCCGCGATGGCCGCGTCGATGGCGTCGGCGTCATGGCCGTCCACCCGGGTCACGTCCCAATTGCTGGCGGCGAAGCGCGCGAGCTGGTCGTCGGACACGGAAAGGTCCGTGCCGCCGTCGATGGAAATGTCGTTGTCGTCGAACAGGACAATCAACCGGCCCAGTTTCAGGTGGCCGGCCAGAGAGATGGCCTCGTGGCTGATGCCTTCCATCAGGCAGCCGTCGCCGGCGAAGACATAGGTGTAGTGGTCGACCACATCGTCACCATAGCGCGCGTTCATCATGCGCTCCGACAGCGCCATGCCGACCGCGGTCGCAATGCCCTGGCCCAGCGGCCCGGTCGTGGTCTCGACGCCCATGGCGTGGCCGTACTCGGGATGGCCCGGCGTGCGGCTTCCGAGCTGGCGGAAGTTTTTCAGCTCTTCGAGCGTCATATCCGGAGAGCCGCACAGGTAGAGCAGCGAATACATCAGCATCGACGCGTGACCGTTCGACAGGACGAAGCGGTCGCGGTCCGGCCAGTCGGGATTGGCCGCATCAAATTTGAGGTGTCGGGTGAACAGTACGGTTGCCATGTCCGCCATGCCCATCGGCGCGCCGGGATGTCCGGAGTTGGCCTTCTGGACCGCATCCATCGAGAGGGCGCGGATGGCATTCGCCATCCGGTTGTGGTCGGCTTTGGGGGCGGGAGCATTCATGGGGCGTGCGAGGCCTTTCGGCGGGACGATTGTTTGGCGGGGCGAGAAATCGCGCGGGTGGTCACGCGGCGGCAACATGCCGTTCGGTCCGCAGGGCGTCAACGTCTGTTTCGGCAGGTTTTCCACCGCAGAAACCCGGGCCCTGCAGGCGGTCATCCGGTTGACCCGACGACTCGCGCCCGCGTACGATGCGCGCCGTGCGGAGGCTTTTGTTATGACCAAACTCAGCGACGCGAACACGCGGCTCGATGCCGCGATGGATCGCCTCGGCGCGGCGGTTGCCGATCACCGCGCGCGCGCCGGCCAGTCGAACGGCTCCGCTGAGGAAAGCGAGCAGCTCCGCGCCCAACTCGACAAGCTGAAAGCCGATTTCGACACCCTGCGCGAAACCTCGGGCACGGTGTCCAGCCGCCTCGATGCGGCGATCGGTCGCCTGCGCAATATTCTGGACGAGTAGGCGCGCCATGGCCCAGGTCGAGATCAAGATCAACGGACGCGACTACCGCATTGCCTGCGAAGACGGACAGGAATCCCACCTCTCGAACCTTGCCAAGTACCTCGACGGCAAGGTCGGCGAACTGGTCGACGAGGTCGGGCAGATCGGCGACACCAGCCTGATGGTGATGGCCGGACTTCTGGTCACGGACGAATTGTCGGACACCCGCGACGAACTGGAGGCGACCCGTAACCAGGCCGCACGTGATACCCAGTCCGCCATCGACGACACCGAGGACAAGATCGCCTCGCAGATCGAGGCGCTCGCCGTACGCATCGAACAATTGGCGGAAGCGCTTGCCGCGGACACGCAGGCTACCTAGTTTGAGGGCGGACGGTTTGCTGGGCGCCGCGTCAGGCGGCAACTAGTCCTGGAGACCTTACTAATCCACTAGGGAGCTGTCCCTGTCGGGATCGAGGTCTCGGCACTACGGCGCCCACCTGCTTTTAGCAGGTCTCGGTGGACTTCCCGCTCGCCGACCTTCGCTTGGCGCCGTCCACCTTTTGTCTCCCTCTTGCAAGGTCGAGCCTTCGGCGTGTCCGGCCCCGATATCGATACCGAAAAGTCGAAGCTGCGCACCGAGGCGCGCGCGAACCGTGATGCGCTGGCCTCCGGCCTGGGTGCGGCGGCGGCCACGGGGATCGCGGCGCGCTTTATGTCCGAGCCGGAACTGGCCGCGCACACCGGTATTGGCACCGTCGTCTCGGGATACAGGGCGATCGGCAGCGAGCTGGACGCGGCCACGCTGATGCAGCGGATTGCCGCGCGCGGCTCGCGACTGTGCCTGCCGGTTGTGGCCTCGCCCGGAGCGCCGCTCGTGTTCCGCCGCTGGTCCGAGGGCGACCGTATGGAGCCGGGCGTGTACGGCATCCCGGTACCCGCAAGCGATGCGGAGGAACTTGTGCCGGACCTCTTGCTCGTCCCGCTACTTGCCTTTGATCGGCAGGGCCGGAGGCTCGGCTACGGGGGCGGTTACTACGACCGGACGATCGCGAAGCTCCGCGCGGAGAAAGAAATTCTTGCCGTGGGGCTTGCGTTTTCGGGCCAGCTTCGCGACGACATGCCTGTCGGTCCCCACGATGCGCCGCTCGACTGGATCGTCACGGAATCGGCGGCGCTGCGGGTCACGACGGGACACGGCTGATGAAAATTCTGTTTTGCGGAGACCTGGTGGGCCGCGCCGGCCGCGACGTGGTGCTGGAGTACCTGCCGGGCCTGCGCGACGAGCTCGCACTCGATTTCGTCGTGGTGAACGCGGAGAACGCGGCCCACGGCTTTGGGCTGACCGGGAAGATCTGTGACGAGCTATTCGAAGCCGGGGCGGACGCCATCACCACCGGCAACCACGTCTGGGACCAGAAGGAAATCGTCTCTTACATCGATGCCGATCCCCGGGTGCTGCGGCCGATCAACTACACCCCGGGAACACCGGGCAGCGGCGCGTCGATCATCCGGGCGCGCGACGGGCGCCGGGTGTTGGTGGTCAACGTGATGTGCCGGCTGTTCATGGAATTGCTCGACGACCCATTCACGGCGCTCGACCGGACCCTCCAGGCCAACCCCATGGGCACGTCTGTCGATGCGACACTGATCGATGTGCATGGTGAGGCGACGTCGGAAAAGATGGCGCTGGCGCATATCTGTGACGGGCGCGCGAGCCTCGTCGTCGGGACCCACACCCATGTGCCGACCGCTGACACCCAGGTGCTGGAAGGCGGCACGGCCTACCAGTCCGACGCCGGGATGTGCGGCGACTACGATTCGGTCATCGGTATGAAGAAGGACACCGCCATTGCGCGGTTCCGCAGCAAGCTGGTCTCCGAGCGGCTGTCACCGGCGACCGGTCCGGCGAGCCTGTGCGGGGTCTATGTGGAGACCGACGATGCGACCGGCCTGGCGCAGCGCGCCGCACCGATCGTCATCGGCGGTCGTCTGCGTCCCGCCTGGCCGGAGTTCCTGCCGCCGCGCGCCGCCGCCGCGCAATAAAATTCCCCGCGGAATGCGGTGTGGGGCCCCAAATCGGGGGTTCTCGACGCGGGCGTGAATCCGCTAAACGATTGCAGTTGGACAAATTGCGTTCCGCGCCGGTTCTGGTGTGGGCGCGTTTCGCGCGCGTGACGCGCGCATCACCTTTGTTTGCAACGAATTCGGAGTACCCGGGACATGGCTGGCCATTCCCAATTCAAGAACATCATGCACCGCAAGGGTGCACAGGATGCCAAGCGCGCGAAGGTGTTTGCCAAGCTGGCGCGTGAGATCGAGGTTGCGGCGCGTTCGAGCCCGGATGCTGCGCAGAACCCGCGCCTGCGTTCCGCGATTGCGGCCGCGCGCGCGCAGAACATGCCGAACGACCGCATCAAGCGCGCGATCGACAAGGCGACGGGCGGCGGCGAGGCCGACAACTACGAGGAAGTCCGCTATGAGGGCTATGGGCCGGGCGGCGTCGCGGTGATCGTGGAAGCGCTCACCGACAACCGCAACCGGACAGCATCCGAGGTACGCGCGGCCTTCTCGAAGCATGGCGGCAATATGGGCGAGACGAATTCCGTCGCCTTCATGTTCGACCAGGTGGGCGAGGTGGTCTACCCGGCGGATACCGCGAGCGCAGACGAGATGTTCGAGGCGGCACTGGAGGCCGGTGCTTCGGACGTGTCCAGCAGCGCCGAGATCCACGAGGTCTTCTGTGCACCGGAAGACTTCGGCCAGGTGGTCGAGGCGCTGGATACAAAATTCGGCCAGGCGGAATCCGCCGGCCTGACCTGGAAGCCCCAGACCACCGTCGACCTCAACGCGGATTCCGCGCGGACCGTGCTCAAGCTCATCGACGTGCTCGACGAGAGTGACGATGTGCAGCGTGTCGCGACCAATTTCGAGGTCAGCGATGAGGTCATGGCGGAGCTGACAGGCTGACCATGCGGCTTCTTGGCGTCGATCCGGGCCTGCGCTTTACGGGGTGGGGCATCGTCGATGCCGAGAACAACCGGCTGCGGCATGTGGCCAACGGGGTGGTCAAATCCGGCAATGGAGAACTGGCCGAGCGGCTGCGCCGCCTGCATGACGGCATCCAGCATGTGATCGCGACCCATCGTCCCGACGCTGCGGCGGTCGAGGAGACCTTCGTCAACCGCGACGGCCAGGCGACCCTGAAGCTGGGCCAGGCGCGCGGTGTCGCGCTGTTGGTGCCAGCACTCGCAGGTATCCCCGTTGCCGAATACGCGGCCAACACGGTCAAGAAGTCGATCGTCGGCTACGGCCATGCCGACAAGACCCAGATGATGCATATGATCGGTGTGCTGCTACCCGGTGCGCCGGTGGAGTCACCCGATGCGGCGGATGCTCTCGCGATCGCCATCTGCCATGCACACCACATCTCCGCCCGCCAGCTTGTGGAGGCGGCCCAGTGATCGCGCGCCTGAAAGGCATCCTGGAAGAGGTGGGCGAGGACTGGATCGTCATCGATGTCTCCGGCGTGGGCTATCTCGTCTTCTGTCCGGGCCGCGTGATCTCGAACCTGCCGGCGGTAGGCGCGCCGCTCTCTCTCCATATCGAGACCCATGTCCGCGAGGACCATATCCATCTCTACGGGTTCGCCACCGCCAAGGAGCGGGCCGCCTTCCGCATGCTCACGACGGTCCAGGGCGTGGGCGCAAAGGTCGGGCTCGCGATCCTCGGCACGCTGTCGGTCGATGAGTTGACCACGGCGATCATCGCCCAGGACAAGGCGATGCTGTCGCGTCCGGACGGGGTCGGTCCTCGCCTCGCCGCGCGACTGATGACCGAACTCAAGGACAAGATCGTCTCGCTGGGCGGCGAGTTCTCACCGGCGTCACTGCCTCCTAAAGCCGCAGGCACAACAGATTCGGCTGCGCCCGCCGATACCGATGACGGCGTGGCCGGCGATGCCGTCTCCGCTCTCGTCAATCTGGGCTACGGCCGGGCAGAGGCCTTTACTGCCGTCACCCGCGCCGTGCAGAACGGCGGCGGGGCGGCCGGGCTCGGCGCGCTCATTCCTGCAGCGCTGAAGGAACTCTCGCAATGAGCGGTGCGCGATGAGCGACAGGACCGTCGGAGAGCGCCTCGTCGATCCTGCCGACAATGGCGACGACCGCGTCGATGTGGCGCTGCGCCCCGTCGCGCTGGATGCCTTCATCGGCCAGCGCTCGGTGCGCGAAAACCTGGCCGTGTTCATCGCAGCGGCGCGCGCGCGTGGCGAGGCCATCGACCACGTGCTGTTCCACGGGCCACCGGGCCTCGGCAAGACGACGCTGGCGCGTATCGTGGCGGAGGAACTGGGTGTCGGCTTCCGCGCCACCTCCGGCCCGGTGATCACCAAGGCTGGCGACCTTGCTGCCGTGCTGACCAACCTGCAGCCGCGCGATGTCCTGTTCATCGACGAGATTCACCGGCTGAACCCCGCGGTCGAGGAGGTGCTCTACCCGGCCATGGAGGACGGCGAGCTCGACCTTATCATCGGCGAGGGGCCGGCCGCGCGCTCGGTGCGCATCGAGTTGCCTCCCTTCACGCTGGTCGGCGCGACCACCCGACTTGGCCTGCTGACGACACCGCTGCGCGAGCGCTTCGGGATCAACCTGCGCCTCGAGTTCTACGGGCCGGCGGACCTGGCGACCATCGTGCGCCGGGGCGCCGGCCTGCTCGACCTGGCCATGACCGATGACGGCGCGGTGGAAATCGCCCGGCGCGCCCGCGGCACGCCGCGCATCGCCGGACGCCTGCTTCGCCGCGTGCGCGACTTCGCGCTGGTCGAGGACAGCCTGCCGGTCGACCGCAAGATTGCCGACAGGGCGTTGTCGCGCCTCGATGTCGACGACCGCGGCCTGGATTCCATGGACCGCCGCTACCTGCGCCACATCGCCGAGGTGCACCTGGGCGGTCCGGTCGGTATCGAGACTCTGGCCGCCGCATTGTCGGAGGAGCGCGACACGCTGGAAGACGTGGTCGAGCCGTTCTTGATCCAGCATGGCTTTATCCAGCGCACCCCGCGCGGGCGCATGCTGACCCAGGGGGCATACGGGCACCTGGGGCTGGATGCGCCGCCGCGCCGTGACGTGGACGAAAGCCCGCAAGGCGACCTGCTCGGCGGCCATACGGTTGCCACAAATGATCCCGATGATTCGAATCCGGAAGACGGCCATGGGCGCTGACGGCGGGGTGCGGGGCACCAGCCCTTCGGGGTGGTTCGACGGCGGCGCACACGTCTTCCCGTTGCGGGTCTACTACGAGGACACGGATGCGGCGGGCATCGTCTATTACGCCAACTACTTGCGCTTTGCGGAACGCGCGCGCACGGAGCTGATGCGGTGTCTGGGAACCGAACACGGACCGCTGATGGAGGAGGCCGGAATCGCCTTCGCGGTCCGCAGTTGCAACGCGGAATACCTGCTGCCGGCGCGGCTCGACGATGCACTCGTCGTACGCACGCAGATTCGCGAAGTGCGCGGGGCGAGCATGCGTGCGGACCAGACGGTCGCGCGATGCGAGCCGGATGGCGGCGAGACGGAATTGGTGTGCATGCAGATACGTCTGGCGTGCATGGACGGAAATCTCAGGCCAGCGCGGCTTCCCGGCGAAGTCCGGGGCGCGCTGGAGGACCTGATCGCAAGGGCTTAATGCGGCGCGCATGCTCTGGCATGCGACTTGCCTCGGGGGAGGCGACGTCGTCAAGGAAAACGAGAGGCTGTTTTTTCCATGGAATCGAACATCGTCGAAACAGTTGCGATGACAGGCGGGGTGGGGATCGCCGATTTTTCGGTGTGGGGCCTGTTCCTGCGGTCCGACCTGGTCATCAAGGTTGTCATGGTCATCCTGTTCGTCGCGTCCTTCTGGTCGTGGACGATCATTATCGACAAGTGGCTGAAGCTGCGCCGGCTGTCCGCCGACGCGACCCGCTTCGAGGAAAACTTCTGGTCGGGCGGGTCGCTCGATGAGCTCTACCAGCGCCTCGGCTCGCGGCCTGGTGACCCCATGGCGGCGGTGTTCTCCGCGGCCATGTCGGAGTGGCAGCGAAGCAATGCGCGCGGGCTGGCGTCCACGGATTCGCTGCGTGCGAACCTGCACGACCGCATCGAACGGGTCATGGAGGTCTCGCTCACCCGCGAAATGGAGCGCATTGAGCGCTACATGGTCTTCCTGGCGTCAGCCGGCGCGACCGGCCCGTTCATCGGCCTGTTCGGCACGGTGTGGGGCATCATGAACTCCTTCCAGGCTATCGCCATCGCCAAGGACACCAACCTGGCCGTCGTCGCACCCGGCCTGGCCGAGGCGCTGTTCACCACGGCCATGGGCCTGATCGTCGCTATCCCGGCGGTGGCCGCCTACAACAAGTTCTCCAACGACATGACCCGGTACTCGCAGCGGCTCGAAGGCTTCGCGGCCGAATTCAGCGCGATCCTCTCGCGCCAGCTCGAAGAGGCGAAGTAGATCATGGGGCTCTCATCCGACAGCTTGCGGATGCCCCGCCGGTTCCGGCGCGGTCCCATGACGGAAATCAACGTCGCCCCATTCGTGGATGTGATGCTGGTGCTGGTCGTGATCTTCATGATCGCGGCACCGCTCCTGACCGTCGGTGTTCCGGTTGACCTGCCCAAGGCGGCGGTCGACCCGATCAACGAGGAAAAGGAACCCCTGATCATCACGGTTGATGCGGAGGGACGGGTCTACCTGCAGGAATCCGAGATTGAGCAAGAGGCCCTGATTCCGCGGCTGATCGCGGTGTCCGAGGCGAATCCCGACCTTAGAGTGTTCGTGCGCGGCGACCGGCAGATCAACTACGGGCGCGTCATGGAAGTGATGGGCATGGTCTCCGAGGCGGGATTCTCCAAGGTTGCGTTGATTGCCGAGGTGCCGATTCCCGGCGCCCAGCAGCAGCCGAAGCAGCAGTAGCGGAGGCGCCGTTTAAGGAGCATGCGTGTTGCGTGGGCAAATCTGAGAACGTCGAGCGGGCTGGCTTCCGCGGGAGTGCACCTCGGTGTGATCCTGTTTGCCCAGTTCGGCCTGCATCTCTTTTTCACCCCGCCGCCGGTGACCGCGACCATCATCCCGGTCGACGTGGTCCGTCTCGACGACGTCACGCGCCCGCCTGAAGCGGCCACGCCGGAACCCGAGCCGGAGACAACGCGTACCGCTACGCCCCAGCCGCCGCCGCGGCCCCCGCAGCCGGTGCCCGAACCGCCGCGCCCGCCCGAACCCCAGAAGGTGGCCAAGGCGGAGCCCGCACCGCCGCCGCCGGTGGTCGTGCCTCCGCAGCCGGATAAGAAGGCGCCCGAGCCCAAGCCCGAACCGGAGCCTGAGGCGAAGCCCGCGCCGCCGCCGCCGACCGCACAGGTGACGCCGAAGGCGAAGCCCAAGCCGCCGGCGCCGCGCCGCGACTTCGATTCGATCCTCAAGGACCTTGCGGCCGAGGATACGAAGCAGAAGACGCCCCAGCGTTCGAAGAAGCCGGAGAGCGTGGCGAAAAAGGGTGACGAGGCGCCGCAGCAGTCACAGGTGGCCCAGCAGGCCTCGATCCGCGAGATCGACCGCCTCGGCGTGTTGATCCGCCAGCAGATCAGCCCGTGCTGGAGCCCGCCTCCGGGCGCGCGCGATGCCGACACGCTTCTGGTGTCCCTGCAGATCGCAGTGGACCCGCAGGGCAATGTCTCGCGCGTCGATGTCATCGACGACACGCGCATGGCCCTCGACAACTATTTCCGTTCCGCGGCCGAGGCCGCACGTCGCGCGGTTCTCAAGTGCCAGCCGCTCCAGTTGCCGCCCGAACAGTACGACATCTGGAAAGACATCAAATTCAATTTCGATCCGAGCAAGATGCTGAGCTAGTCATGAACATTGCCCTTCGCCCCCTGCATGCCCTGCCGATCCTCGCTGCCATTGTCGCGCTGACAATTCTGGCTGCCGGTCCTGCGCGCGCCGAGATCACCGTCGACATCACCCAGGGCAATGTGGAGCCGCTGCCGATCGCGGTGCCCGACTTCCTGTCCGGAAACGAGGCGGCCCGCAGGTTCGCCGTCGATATCGCGGGCGTCATAGCGGCCGACCTCGAGCGCTCGGGTCTGTTCCGCCCGATCGACAAGAAGGCCTTCATCGGCCAACCTCAGGGGCTCGGCGTGACGCCCCGGTTCAACAACTGGAAACCACTGAACGCCCAGGCGCTGGTCATCGGCGAAGTGGGGATCGAGGCCAATGGCGCGCTGCGCGCCTCGTTCCGGCTCTGGGATGTTTTCGCCGAGGACCAGATGACGGGCCTCAGCCTGACCACGACACAAGCCAACTGGCGCCGGGTCGCCCACATCATCGCCGACACGATCTATGAGCGTGTGACGGGCGAGGTGGGCTATTTCGATACCCGCATAGTCTATATCGCCGAGAGCGGACCGCCGGAAAAACGCGTGAAGCGGCTCTCGATCATGGATCAGGACGGTGCGAACCACCGATTCCTGACCGACGGACAGACCTTGGTGCTGACCCCGCGATTTTCGCCCGCGCAGCAGGAAATAACCTACCTCGCCTATTTCAACGACCAGCCCCGGGTCTACCTGTTCAACATCGACACCGGTGAACAGGAATTGCTGGGCGATTTCCCGGGCATGACCTTCGCGCCGAGATTCTCGCCGGATGGCAACAGCGTGGTCATGAGTTATGCGGAGAACGGCAACTCGAACATATATTCGATGGATCTGCGCACGCGCCGGGTCTCGCAACTCACCCGCAGCGCGTCGATCGATACCGGGCCTTCCTATGCGCCGGATGGCCGCCAGGTGGTATTCGAATCGGACCGCGGCGGCAGCCAGCAGCTATACGTTATGGATGCGGACGGCGGCAACCAGCGCCGGATCAGCTTCGGCGAGGGACGTTACGCTACGCCGGTCTGGTCTCCGCGCGGCGACCTGATCGCCTTCACGAAGATTTATCGCGGGACCTTCCATATCGGCGTCATGCGACCGGACGGCTCTGGCGAACGCCTCCTGACCCGTGGATTCCTTGTCGAGGGGCCCACATGGGCGCCGAATGGCCGTGTTTTGATGTATTTCCGTCAGGAACCGAGCGATGCGCGCGGCCGGGGCGGCGATCCGCGGCTGTTTTCCATCGACCTGACCGGCTTCAACGAGCGTGAAATTACCACGCCGGTCGGCGGTTCGGATCCGGCGTGGTCACCTGGGCCGCTTCCTCAGTAGGTCCGAATCACTAAAAGTGCCTGTAAATACTTGCCAAATCGGCGTTAACGGGGCAGGCCAATGCTTGATTCCAGACCCGACGGCAAGTATATTCCCATGCGTCGACAGGCGGGGACTTCGGAACCTGCTTGAAGGTTTCACCGTGAATCGGCGCCGGTCGGCGCAGTAGCCGGGGGAAAGGCGGGTCCGATCCTCCGGAAAAAAATCTCACGGAGCGTCCAGTCCGTGAACAAAAAGGCTTAAGGAGTCCTCCCATGAGAATGAATATCACCGGCCTTGTCCTGGCGGCGTTTGTGCTCGCTGCCTGCTCGACCAGCGGCGATGACAGCGGCAACGCTGGCAACTCCGGCGCGTCCTCTGGCAGCGGCGAAGTCGCAACCTCGCCGTCCGGTCCCAAGCCTGGCTCCCAGCTCGATCTCGAGATCAACGTCGGTGACCGCGTGTTCTATGCGTTCGACAGCTCTGCGCTGTCGGCCGAGTCTCGTACCACCATCGAGCGCTGGGCCGCCTGGCTCAAGACCTACCCCGCCAACCGCGTGATCGTTGAAGGCCATGCGGACGAGCGCGGCACGCGCGAATACAACTTGGCGCTGGGCGAGCGCCGTGCGGACGCCGCACGTGACTACCTCGTCTCGCTGGGCGTCGACACGAATCGTGTGAAGATCGTGAGCTTCGGCAAGGAGCGCCCGGCCGTTCCGGGTTCCAACGAGCGCGCCTGGGCACAGAACCGCCGCGCCGTGATGGTCATCGACCAGTAAACACGACACGTCATTTTTGAATGAAGACGCCTCGGACCCGTCCGGGGCGTTTTCGTATCCGGTCGGACCTGCCATAGTTTCGCCGGAAAACAGGCCGAATGTCGCGTGCCGGGCTCGGCCGTGAAGGCCGGGATATGAAGACCATCGTCGGAATGATCACGATGAAGACAACCAAGCACTCCTCGGGACAATCCTCCACCGGACTTACGTTCTCAGGGCTTGCCTTTTCGGCCCTGATGATGGCGGCGGTCGGCCTGCCGTCGGCCGCGTTTGCGCAGTCGCGCGACGTGCAGAACCTGTCGGACACGGTCGAGCGCCTCGAACGCCAGCTTCAGACCCTGGAGCGCACCGTCTACCGTGGTGAGACGCCGCCCGCAGGCGCGGCGTCGGGTGCGGGCGCGCCGCCGTCCGCCCTGTCGGACCTGCAGATCACACAGGATTCGCTGGAAGAGCAGACGCGCCGCCTGACCGGTCAGATCGAGCAGCTCGAATTCCAGGTGCGCCAGCTCAACGACCGCATGGACCGGCTGGTCGCCGACGTCGATTTCCGCCTGCGCGAACTCGAAGGCACCGGTGCGCCGGGCCAGGCCTCACGCGGCGGCGGTGCCCCGGTGGTCCCCGTGGTGCCGCAGCGCCCCGGTTCGGTCACGGTCCAGGGTGAGGGCGGCGGCGCACCGCAGGTGATCGGCACGCTGACCGAAAGCCAGCTTCGTGCGGCGAACGTCCCCGCGAGCGGCGGGGAACAGGCGGCGAGTGCCCCGGCCGCAGCGACGGCCGCTGCAGCGTCGGGTGTGACCCTGCCCGAGGGCAGCGTCCAGGACCGCTATAACTATGCGCGCCAGTTTCTGCTGCGTCGTGACTTTGCCAGCGCCGAGCAGGCCTTCAGCGAGTTCGTGGCCGCCCATGGCGACGATCCGCTCGCGGGCAATGCGCAGTACTGGCTGGGAGAGACCTATTACGTGCGTGGCGACTATCCGACGGCCGCGCGCGCCTTCGCGGAAGGCTTCCAGCGCTACCCTGACAGCGGCAAGGCTCCCGACAATTTGCTGAAGCTCGGCATGTCGCTGGCCCAGCTCAACCAGCGTGATGACGCGTGCATCACGCTGAAGAAGCTCCGTATCGAATACCCGGACGCTCCGACCAGCGTGGTGCAGCGCGCGGACCGGGAAATCGGCCGCCTCCAGTGCGGCTAGCCACGGCCGATTCGGCCATTGAGGCTGGCGCAGCGCCGGACTCGGCGCCTGTCGGCACGCAGGAGTTTTCCCGGTGGATGGCGCGTTTCGGCCCGATCGAGGCGCACCCACGCATTGCTGTCGGTGTGTCGGGCGGGCGCGACAGCATGGCGCTTGTCCTGCTGGTGGCGGACTGGGTCCGTGAGCAGAAAGGTGAACTTCTCGCGCTCACCGTCGATCACGGGCTGCGCCCCGAATCCGAGGACGAAGCCCGGCAGGTCGCACAGTGGATGGCCGCGAAGGGAATCCCGCACCGCGTCCTGCGCCTGACCGGGTTGGACACGGCCCGTGCGGTCGAGGCCACGGCGCGGACCGCGCGATACGATCTGCTGGAAGATACGTGCCACGAGGCCGGCATCCTTCACCTGCTGGTCGGTCACCACATGTCCGACCAGGCGGAGACCCGGATCATGCGCCGTATGCGCGGCAGCGGCGTTGCAGGGAAAGCGGGTATGGCCGCGGTCCGGGAGCGCGGACAGATCCGCATCCTACGCCCGCTACTGTCTGTGTCCCGGTCCCGGCTCTCTGCCAGCCTCGCCGCAAGGGGCCAGCCCTGGATCGAGGACCCGAGCAATATCGATCCCCGGTTTGAACGCGCAAGACTACGCGCCGGCGCTGCGGTCTCGCAGAACGGGGATGGAGCGCCGCTGGCCGCGGCGCGGGTTGCACATGAGCATGCGCTGAGCCGTGTGGCCGCATCCTGTGCGCGCGTCGATCCCGCCGGTTTTATTGTGTTCGACACCTTGCAAATGGGTGTGGAAGGCCCGGAACTGGCAAGAGACCTGATCGGCCGGGCCGTCACATGCGTGGGCGGGTCGGACTATCCGCCGCGCGGCGCCCGCCTGGATGCACTTGCGGCCCGGGTGGCTGGCGAACCCGGTGTCTGGCGGCAGACGCTCGGCGGTTGTGTCGTGGCGCTGGATGCGGCGCGCCGGCTGCACGTGTTTCGTGAACCATCTGCCATTGCGCCGGGCCGTTCGGCGGAACGTGAAAGCATTGTCTGGGACAACCGGTTTGCGGTGACCGTCCGGACCGCCGGGCCGGGCCTGACGATTGATGCGCTCGGCTACGCCCCGCGGCGGGAAATGGCGCGTATCGTATCGCCGGCCGTTTTGGCGCTGCCTCGTGACGCGTACCGCGTGCTGCCGGGGCTGTTTGACGGGGATCGGCTCGTGGCGGGGCCCGTGTTTGGCGGGAACGGCCCACTACAGGTGCGGTTTTCACCGAAAAACCCGATTTCGGGCGCAACTTTTGGCGGTTTTTAACCGTTTTCGTGGTCATCTAGCTGTGACGAATTTGCCGTTGCCCTTGCGCCTCCGGAGTCCCATGTTAGTGGCAAGTTTCAGCGGCCGGGCGAGGACACCTTTTTCAAGGTCGGCGCCCGCGCGGTCGAGTGGAGAGAAAATTTGAACAATTTCGGCAGAAACCTGGCGCTGTGGGTGATTATCGCTCTGCTTGTCGTTGCGCTGTTCAACCTGTTTCAGAGTTCGGGCCGGCAGGGGAGTGATCAAAAGCTCGCCTTCTCCGACTTCGTGACGCAGGTGGAAAATGACCAGGTCCAGGATGTGACCATCCAGGGCCAGGATATTTCCGGCACGTTGCGCAACGGCACGAAGTTCAACACCTACGCCCCGAACGACCCCAACCTGGTCCAGCGCCTGAGCGACCACAGCGTGAGGATTTCCGCCGCGCCGAAGGAAGAGGTGCATCCGCTCCTCGGCATGCTGCTGTCCTGGCTGCCCTTCATCATCATCGTGGCCGTGTGGATCTTCTTTATGCGCCAGATGCAGGGAGGAAGCGGCCGGGCCATGGGTTTTGGCAAGTCGCGCGCCAAGCTGCTGACGGAAAAGTCCGGCCGCGTGACTTTCGAGGATGTGGCAGGCGTCGAGGAAGCCAAGCAGGAAGTCGAGGAAATCGTAGAGTTCCTGCGCGATCCGCAGAAGTTCCAGCGCCTCGGCGGCCAGATCCCCAAGGGCGTGCTGCTGGTGGGCCCTCCGGGTACCGGTAAGACGCTTCTCGCGCGCGCCATCGCGGGCGAGGCGAATGTGCCCTTCTTCACGATCTCCGGCTCCGACTTCGTCGAGATGTTCGTCGGTGTCGGTGCGTCGCGCGTGCGTGACATGTTCGAGCAGGGCAAGAAGAACGCGCCCTGCATCATCTTCATCGACGAGCTTGACGCTGTGGGCCGTCATCGCGGTGCGGGCCTCGGCGGCGGCAACGACGAACGCGAGCAGACTCTCAACCAGCTGCTGGTCGAGATGGACGGTTTCGAGACCAACGAGGGCGTCATCCTGATCGCCGCGACGAACCGTCCGGACGTACTTGACCCGGCGCTGTTGCGCCCGGGCCGTTTCGACCGGCAGGTCGTGGTGCCAAACCCCGACATTGTCGGCCGCGAGAAGATTCTCAAGGTCCACATGCGCAAGGTGCCGCTGGCACCGGATGTGGACGCCAAGATCATCGCACGCGGCACCCCGGGCTTCTCCGGTGCGGACCTTGCCAATCTCGTCAACGAGGCGGCGCTGATCGCGGCGCGCAAGAGCCGGCGCATGGTCACCATGGCCGAGTTCGAGGACGCCAAGGACAAGGTGCTCATGGGCGCCGAGCGCCGCTCGATGGTGATGACGGAAGAGGAAAAGCGCCTCACCGCCTATCACGAGGCCGGCCACGCGCTGGTTGGGCTGGCGAAAGACGGCTGCGACCCGCTGCACAAGGTCACGATCATCCCGCGCGGGCGTGCGCTGGGTGTGACCATGTCGCTGCCAGAGCGTGACCGCTACACCTATTCGATCTACGAGCTGAAGGCGAAACTGTCGATGATGTTCGGCGGCCGTGTCGCCGAGGAGCTGATCTTCGGCAAGGAACATGTGACGACTGGTGCCGGCAACGACATCAAGGAAGCCACTAACCTCGCACGCCGGATGATCACCGAGTACGGCTTCAGCGAGAAGCTCGGCCCGCTGCGTTACGAAGACAACCAGGAAGAGGTCTTCCTCGGTCACTCCGTGTCCCAGCACAAGAATGTCTCCGACGCGACAGCCAAGGTTATCGACGACGAAATCCGATCGCTGATCGATAACGCGGAATCGGATGCACGGCGCATCCTGAACGAACGGCTTGAGGACCTACACACGCTGGCCAACGGGCTGCTCGAGTACGAGACGCTTTCGGCAGATGAGGTCGACCATCTGCTGAAAGGCCAGCCCATCGACCGGTCCGACAATGACGAATCCGGTTCCGCAGAACGACCGCGTTCGTCCGTGCCCACCAGCGGCAACGCGAACAAGAAGGACCGGCCGTCTGGCGGCATGGAACCGGAACCGCAGCCCCAGGGCTGATGCGGCAGGCGGCCTCGACGATGAACGAACGACAGGGGGCTTCCGCCGATGTGCGGGAGCCCCTTTTCAATTTGGCACACGCTCCGATGCCGGTACCGGAAGCATTCGTCTCCGGTACGGCGGCCCTGCGCCTGTGCGCGGACGGGACGGCCTTCGCGCTGGCGGGCGGGCCGATCGCTTTCACCCATGCCCGGCTGGGCGGGGAAGCGATCTCGGCAGCACACCTGCGCAGGGTGGCCGGCGATGCGCTTGCGGAGGGTGATTCGGGTCTGGCGGATTGCCTGGAACGCCTGAGTGCGCCCCGCGAAGACTTCGCCGGTCTGGCGCTCTCGGGGGCGGGCGCGCGTCCGCGCATCATGGGTGTGTGCAATGTGACGCCGGACAGTTTTTCCGATGGCGGAGACCACGCCGATACCGAAACGGCCATCGCGTTCGCCCGCAGGATGGCGGCTATGGGTGCCGATATCATCGATGTTGGCGGGGAATCGACCCGTCCCGGCGCCGAACCTGTCTCCGCCGATGCGGAATGCGCGCGGGTCCTGCCGGTCGTTTCGGCATTGGCGAACGAGGGCGTGCTCGTCTCCATCGATACCCGCAAGACACAAGTAATG
The DNA here is from genome assembly GCA_038117045.1 of Alphaproteobacteria bacterium. Taxonomy (GTDB): domain Bacteria; phylum Pseudomonadota; class Alphaproteobacteria; order UBA6615; family UBA6615; genus JABJAG01. The sequence goes on from JAYOFE010000024.1 coordinate 24,350, forward strand.
CAGGCCGCGGTCGAGGCCGGGGCGCATATCGTCAACGATGTTGGCGCGCTCGCCGACGCCGGCGCGGTTGAGGCCGTTGCGAGATCGGGCGCGGCGGTGATCCTCATGCATATGCGCGGCACGCCGGAGAACATGCAGGACGATCCGCGCTATGACGATGTCCTGGGCGACGTCTACACGATGCTTGCCGAACGGGTGGCCGTGTGCCTTGCGGCTGGCATCACGGCCGGCCGGATCGCGATCGATCCCGGGTTTGGCTTCGGCAAGACCATTGCCCACAACGAGGCACTGTTGCGCGACCTGGCGGTGTTCCACGGTCTCGGCTGTGTGCTGGCGGTCGGCCTGTCACGCAAGAGCTTTATCGGCGTCTGGACGGGGGAGACCGACCCGAAAGCGAGGGTTGCGGGGTCGGTCGCGGCGGCACTGGCCGCGGTCGCACGCGGGGCCCAAATCGTGCGGGTCCATGACGTGGACGAGACACGCCGGGCTCTGGATGTCTGGCGGCATGCGTCCGGCTGGGCCGTATGACGGCCTTGTGAACGCTCACGATCCCGGTGCTATAACCGGTAACCAGACTCAATAGAATTCACGCAGCGCGGGGCCTCACGATGGCACGCATACTTTTCGGTACCGACGGCATTCGCGGCAAGGCCAACCGGGAGCCGATGACCGCGGAAACCGCGCTTCGCGTGGCGATGGCCGCGGGTCACCGGTTCACGCGTGGCGACCATCGCCACCTGGTCGTGATCGGCAAGGACACGCGCCTATCCAACTACATGATTGAGCCAGCCATGCAGGCTGGCTTCACGGCCATGGGCATGGACGTGGTGCTGGTCGGACCGATGCCGACACCCGCCGTCGCGATGCTTACGCGGTCCCTGCGCGCCGATCTCGGCGTGATGATCTCCGCCTCCCATAATCCCTTCGAGGACAACGGCATCAAGCTGTTCGGCCCGGACGGCTACAAGCTGTCGGACGAGGTGGAGGAAGAGATCGAGGTCCTGGTTGAGGAGGGGCTCACCGAGCATCTGGCGGCATCTGACCGGCTGGGGCGAGCACGCCGGCTGGACGATGCCCAGGGTCGCTACATCGAGTTTGTGAAGCACAGTTTTCCGCGGCACCTGCGTCTTGAAGGCCTCAAGCTGGTCGTCGATTGCGCCAACGGGGCGGCCTACAAGGTGGCGCCTTCGGTATTCTATGAGTTGGGTGCGCAAGTGATTCCCATCGGCATCGAACCTAACGGCACCAACATCAACAAGGATTGCGGCGCGACAGCCACCGCGGTTCTGCAGGAACGCGTCGTGGCCCATGGCGCGGACTTGGGTATCGCGCTGGACGGCGATGCCGACCGGGTCATTTTCTGCGATGAACAGGGAACCAAGGTCGACGGTGACCAGGTGATGGCCATGATTGCGCGTACCTGGCAGGCGCAGGGCCGGCTGACTGGCGGCGGGGTGGTGGCCACCGTGATGTCCAACCTCGGCCTGGAAAAGTATCTCGAGACCATCGATCTCGGGCTCGCGCGCACCAAGGTCGGCGACCGCTATGTGCTCGAACATATGCGTGAGAGAGGCTTCAACCTGGGCGGCGAGCAATCCGGTCACGTCATCCTGAGCGACTATTCCACCACCGGTGACGGCCTCATTGCCGCCCTGCAGGTGCTTGCGGGCAAGGTCGCCATCGATGGGCCGATGAGCCAGTTCGCAAAGGTGTTCGAGCCCTATCCGCAGATCCTTAAGAACGTGCGCATCAACGGCGGCGCGCCGATGGATGCGCCCGCGGTGAAGTCCGCGATCAGCGCGGGTGAGGGCCGGCTGGCCGGGGAAGGCCGGGTGCTGATCCGTCCCTCGGGCACGGAACCGGTGATCCGCGTGATGGCCGAGGGCCGTGACGAGACGGTCGTGAACGCGGTCGTGGACGATATCGCCAGCGCCATCGCCGCTGCCGCCTCGGCCTGAGCAGGTTACCGATATGAAGGGGCGCGTGCTGATCGTCGCCGGTTCGGATTCGGGCGGGGGTGCCGGAATCCAGGCTGACATCAAGTCGGTCACAGCGCTGGGCGGGTTCGCCATGACGGCGATCACCGCGCTTACGGCCCAAAATACGCAAGGTGTGCATGGGGTTTTCGGCGTCGATACGGACTTCGTCGCGCAGCAGATGCGGGTGGTGCTGGACGACATCGGGGCCGACGCGATCAAGACGGGCATGCTCCACAATGTGGATGTCATCGAGACGGTTGCGCGCGAACTGGCCACGCTGGCCCCCGATGTGCCGCTGGTGGCCGACCCGGTGATGGTCGCCAAGGGTGGCGCGCGGTTGCTGGACAACGGTGCGCATGACGCGCTGGCGGCGCTGATCCTGCCCCGTGCAACGGTCCTGACCCCGAACGCGCCGGAAGCAGAGGCCCTGACAGGGATCGAGGTTGGCGACGAGTTGGGCCAGCAGCGCGCTGGAGAACGCTTGCTTGAGATGGGTGCCTCGGCCGCGCTGGTGAAGGGGGGCCATGTGCCCGGCGATGAAGTGGTCGACCTGCTGGTTACGCCTCAGGAAACATTCCGGTTTGCCGATGCCCGCATCGACAGCGCCCACACTCACGGCACCGGTTGCACGCTGGCGTCAGCCATCGCGGTTGGGATAGCGCAGGGCTTGGCGCTCGCCGATGCGGTCGAACGTGCGCGGCGCTACGTGCGTGCGGCGATCCTGTCCGCGCCGGGCTACGGCCACGGCCACGGTCCTCTCGATCACGGGGTGACCCTCGATCCGAGGCGTCTCGAGTCCTGATCGGATGAGCAAGTTCCCCAACTCTTCCCCCGACGTCGTCGGGTTTTTCTCGCTCGCCACGGCTGGAGCGCTGTTTACGGTGCTCGTGTGGGGCGGTACGCCGATCATCACCAAGTTCGGCGCAATGTCCATCGACGTCCTTTCGCTGGCATTGCTGCGAACGGTTGCGGCGCTGCCTCTTTCAGCCCTGATTCTCGCGGTCTTGAGATGTCCGCTTCCCTGGCACGGAAGAGACAAGTGGCTGATTCTCGCCCTGGGTGTGACGGGGCTCATCGGGTTTCCTGTCCTGTTTACGTTGGGCGTGGGACTGACGTCTGCGGGTCACGCGGCCGTTGTCGGCGCGGCGACCCCGGTTTTTGCCGGGCTTCTCGAGGCACTGGTGAACCGGCGATTCCCACCGGGGTGTTGGTGGTTGGGGGTCTCGGTGGCATTTGTTGGTGTGGTGATCCTAATTGCTGAAGCAGTTGGGCTCGACTCTACCGGGGCGACCTGGCAGGGCGATCTGCTCTGCGCCGCGGGTGGATTTTCAGCAGCTACGAGCTTCGTGATCGGTGCGCGGCTGACCCCACGGTATGGACCCGTGGGTGTCACCATGTGGAGTGTTGTGGTCGGGGCCACCATCCAGTTGCCGTTCGTGATCCTGCGGATGGACGCTGCGGCGTGGGCCGCAGTCGAGCCGCTTGGCTGGACCGCAATCATCTACCTCGCTGCGGGTTCCACCGTGGTGGCGTACATCACCTGGATTTTTGCGCTGACGCGCGGCGGTATCGGTCGAATGTCCGTTTGGCAGTTTGGCCTGCCGGTTGTGGGGGTCGCGGGCGCCGCGATCTTCCTCGCGGAGCCGCTGACGCCGATGCTCATCGCCGCCACGGTGGTCATTTTGTTCGGCGTGGCGCTGGTCCAGCGGCGCTAGGTTTTCAATTTTTCAATCTATATTGAAATAATTTCAATGAGCCTTCAGTATCTCCGCGGATACAACGGAGGCGCGTGTGTTCTCAGTCGCAGTGGATATTGGCGGGACGTTCACGGATGTCGTGGTCATCGATGACGAGGATGGCCGGACGACGATCGGAAAGGTGCTGACCACGCCGGATGACCTCCAGCGGGGCGTGATGGAAGGCCTGACGAATGTCTGCGGCGAGCTGGAAACGGATATCGGTAAACTTCTGGGCAAGACCCGCCGCTTCATTCACGCAACGACCCAGTCCACGAATGCCGTCTTCGCCGAAACGGGCGCCCGCACCGCCATCATCACCACGCGCGGGTTCGCCGACACCTGGATGATGATGCGCGCGACGGGCCGGGTCGCCGGCCTGTCGGTCTTCGAGCGGCATCACTACAGGGCGACGGACAAGCCGCGTCCGCTCGCCGACGAACGCGATGTCTTCGAGGTCGATGAACGGATCGACCGCGACGGCAAGGTGGTCGTGGCGCTCGACCCTGGCCAGCTTCGCGAGATCGCCGTCACCGTCGCGGAGCGGGGCTACGAGGCGGTCGCCGTCTGTTTCCTGTTCTCCCACAAGAATCCCACCCACGAGCAGGCGGCGCTGGATGTCCTGCGCGGCGCGCTGCCGGGCACCTATGTCAGCCTGTCCAGTGCGGTCGCACCGGTGCTGGGCGAGTATGAGCGCGGGGCGACGGCGCTGTTCAATTCCTATGTCGGGCAGCTGATCGAGGATTATGTGGCGCGGCTCGAGGCCACGCTGACGGATGCCGGGCTGGTGAGCCGGATGTTGATGGTGCAGGCGAATGGCGGCGTCGCCACAACGGCCCAGACGGTGCCGGTGATGACGATCGAATCGGGACCGGCGGCCGGCGTTGTGGGCGCGGCGCATCTCGCCCAGGAACTGGGCTACGAGAATGTCGTCGCGACCGATGTAGGCGGCACGACATTCAAGGTCTCGCTGATCGAGAACGGCCGGTGGAACTACGCCCGAGAAACCGTCCTGAAGCAGTACCAGCTGCGCCTGCCGATGATCGACATCGCCTCGATCGGGGCCGGAGGCGGCTCCATCGCCTGGGTTGACGGGAACCGGCTGCGGATCGGTCCGCGCAGTGCGGCGGCTATGCCGGGCCCGGCCTGCTACGGGCAGGGCGGGACAGAACCGACCGTGACCGATGCCGATGTGGTGCTCGGCTACATTTCACCGGACCGCTTCCTCGACGGGCGGATGACCCTCGCGCCCGAGCGGGCGGAAGAGGCGATCCGCGAAAAGATCGCGGACCCGCTGTTTGGCGGGGATGTGCTGGCCGCCGCCGCAGGAATCAGGCGCGTAATCGACAGCCAGATGGCCGACCTGATCCGCAAGTCGACGCTGGAGCGGGGCCGCGATGTCCGGGACTTCGTGATGATGGCCTATGGCGGCGCCGGGCCCACCCATGCCGCCTCCTACGGGATGGAGGCCGGGTGCGGGGAAATCGTTGTTCCCGAGTTCGCGACCGCCCACTCGGCGTTCGGCGCGGCCCTGTCGGATGTGCGGTTCAGCCTGCGCTACTCCGACCCGATGGTGTTGCCCGTCCCGCCGGAACGGCTCGAGGATATCTACGCGCGCATGGAAGCGGATGGGCATGACATGCTCGCACAGGCCGATGTCGCGCACGCCGACATGACCTTCGAACGCTGGGTCGAGGCGCGCTACCGCCGCCAGGTCCACAATGTGCGGATACCCGTCACCGGTTCGATGGATGCCGATTCGATGGACCGGATCGCGGAAGATTTCCACGCCGAGTACGAGCGCCTGTTCGGGGTCGGCACGGGGCTGGCCGAAGCGGGTATCGAGCTGGTCAATTTCGGCGTCGATGCCATCGGGCGGGCGCGCCGCCCTGTGAGCAGGCAACTCGCTCCGGGCGACGCGCCGGAACCCCGGACGAGCCGTCCGGCGTGGTGTCCGCGCGCCAACGCCATGGTGGACACGCCCGTCTATGACGGCGCCTCGCTGCCGGCGAAAGCGACGTTCACTGGACCCGCCATTGTGGAGTGCCCCGGCACCACGGTCGTGGTGCTGGCCGGCCAAAAGGCGCAGGTCGATACCGGCGGCCATCTTCACCTGACGTTAGAGGAGGCGAATTGATGCCTGATTCCGCAAAGCCCGGCCTCGACGCCGCCGCCTTCGAGGTCCTGTATCACCGCCTGCTCTCGATCACGGAGGAGATGGGCATCCAGTACATGCGGTGTTCGGGCTCCAACGTCCTGATCACAGGGAACGACGCCGCCTCCGCGATCATGAACGCGCAGGGCGAGCTGGTGTCGGTGGGGCCGTATATCGTAACCCAGGGCAATGTCCTCCCCCTGATCGTTGAAAGCACGATCCGACACTCCCGCCATGTGGGCGGGATCCACGAGGGCGATATTTTTATCTGCAACGATCCCTATCTGGGGGCGATCCATGCCCCGGATTTCGCGACCGTCATGCCGATCTTCCACGACGATGAACTCATCGCCTGGGTCGGCGCGTCGGGCCACCAGCTCGATACCGGCGGCATGGACCCGGGCGGATTTTCCGTGAAGGCGGTCGACATTCACCAGGAAGGACTGCGGATGCCGCCGGTGAAAGTAGTCGAGCGTGGGACCGTGCGCCACGACATCATTGAGTGGATCACCAACCAGGTCCGCGACCCGATTGTCGGGCTGGACGTGAAGGGCCAGATCGCCGCGCTGCAGTCGGGGCGGTCCCATGTGGGCGAGCTTGTCGAGCGCTGGGGTGCGGCCTCCGTGGTCGAGGCCATGCAGCGCGCCATTGACGAGGCCGGCGAGAAGCTCAGGAACCGGCTGTCGGAGCTGCCAGACGGAACCTGGCGCGAGGTCCAGTACATCGACCATGACGGGCATAACCCGGATATCTACAAGATCGTCTGTACACTGACAAAAGCCGGGGACCGGCTGACCTTCGACTTTGCCGGCACCAGCCCCAACGCACGCGGGCTGATCAACTCCACATGGTCGGGTTTGCAGGCGGCCGTGCTGTCATCGGTCTACATCAACCTGTGTTGGGACATTCCGTGGAACCGCGGCGTGCGCGCCTGCCTCGACATCCGGAGCGAGGCCGGCACGGTCAACAACTGCGCCTATCCCGCGCCCTGTGCCATGGCGACCATCTCCGCGGTGATTGTCACCATCGACGCGACCTGGCGCTGCCTGTCGCAGATGCTGATGGCCTCGGACAAATACCGGGATGAGGCCATGGCTGTCTGGTCGGGCACCTCAATGGCGCCAATCTTCGCCGGCACAAGCCAGCACGGGTTTCCGTTTGCAGCGACCGAGATGAGCCATTTCGGCGGCGGCGGCGGCGCGCGTTCCTATGCGGACGGAGTGGATTCCGCCGGCATCGTGTTCAACACGACGCCGAACGTCCCCAACATCGAGGACCAGGAAGCCGAGTACCCGGTTCTCTACCTGTACCGCCGTCATCTGCAGGATTCGGGCGGCCCCGGCATGTGGCGCGGGGGACGGTCTGGCGAGCTGGCCTATATCGCCTACGGCGCGCCGGGCAGCGGGCTGGAAGGCCTGTTCGCGGGCACCGGCGCCGAGATGCCGAACGCAATCGGTATCTCGGGAGGCATGCCTGGCTCGACCGTGCGTATCGGCCGGGTGACGGGTACCGACATCGTAGAGCGGCTGGGGGCCGGACAGCCATTGCCGTCCCGGTTGTCCGAGATCCGGGGTCATTCGGAAATCCTTGAGGTGAAGCACGAGCGCTCGCCCATCCCCGACGGAGACGTCTGGCACCATTGCTGGCAGGGCGGGGGCGGATACGGCGACCCGCTGCTCCGCGAGCCGTCGCGCGTGGCTGAGGATGTGGCGCGCGGTGCCGTATCAGGTGCGGTGGCACGCGATGTCTATGGCGTCGTCCTGGACGAGGATCATGCCCTCGACGAGGCTGCGACCGCTGTACGCCGCGAGGATCTGCTCCGTGAGCGGCTCGCGGAGGCCGGGGTACCGGAACTGGACGATGCCGAGATGTCCTTTGCCGGGATCGGGGACCGTCCCATCGGCACCGCATTGCGGATCGAGGACAGCGCGGTGTTATGCGGTGTCTGCGGGCACCGGCACTGCGGTAGCGAGGAAAACCTTCTGCTGCACCTGCGTGAACTGAACCGGCCCCTGTCGTCCGCGAGCCCCGTGCGGGGCGAGGATTACGACCGCGGGCGGTTCTCGCTGCGGCACCTGCTCTGCTCCGAATGCGGGACGCTGGTCGATACGCAGGTTGCCATGCACGGCGCGCCGCGCCCGTTCATGCGGCTCGGGAGCAGCTGATGGCCGAACCCGTGACTCTCGACCGCGACGCGACGACGTCCGTCGGTGCCGATATCCGTGCGGCGCGGCAGCGCGCCGGACGGACCCTGAGCGATGTGGCCGAGGCGGCCGGGGTATCCATCGGCTACCTCAGCCAGGTCGAGCGGGGGCAGCTCACGGCATCCGTTGACGCGCTGCGCCGCATTGCCGAGACGCTGGGTCTGCCGGCGGGCGGGCTGGCCTTTGCCGGCGCCATACCGGTGCAGGGAAGGACCGGCGTGGCGTTGGTGCCGCGCGACGGCCGCAAGAGCGTGACCTTCGGCGACCGCGATATCTCCTATGAGGTGCTGACCCCGAACCTGCAGGGCCGGTTCTCCGTCCTCATGCTCGACGTCCCGCCCGGCCAGGAAAGCGGGCCGTCCTTCTCCCACGCCGGCGAGGATGTGGTGCACGTCACGGCGGGGGTGCTGGATGTCGAGGTCGGGGATGTCTGGCACAAGGTGGGGCCGGGCGACACGCTGAGCTTCGCCAGCGAGCTGCCGCATCGCTGGCGCAATGCCGGGAAGTCAAAGGCGCGTGCAATCTGGATCAGTTCTCCCCCGTGGCTCTAGGCCGGGGCAAGGAAAGGCAGGAACCCATGACCTCGACGAGTGGAAACCCGGACAAGCCGCGCGGCCTGCACCATGAAATCGTGATGGAATGCGAGGGCCGGTCCGCCGGGAAGTGGCGGAAGGAAACGGTCGTCCGCCTGCTCGGGACCGGCGGGGGCGAGTGGGAAATCGCGACCGACGAGGGCGAGTACCCCCATGGGGGCGACGGCAGCGCGCCGCCACCACTGGCCTATTTCGTCGCTGGGCTGGCCACCTGCCTGATGGTGCAGGTGCAGGCCTTTGCAAAGCGGCTCTGCCTCGATGTGCGCGGCGTGAATACCTCCACGCGATGCTCGTGGATCGCCTAATCCGAGGGCCGCGAGCCTTACATCGCCTCACCGGCTGAATTTTCGATCGATCTCGACATCGACAGTGACGAATCCCCGGAGGACCTGCTCCGGCTGATCGACGCGGCAAAGAAGGGCTGCTTCGTGGAGGCGACCTTGACCAGGGGCGTCGCCATCGCGCACCGGCTCAAGGTCGGTGACGACTGGATCGACGCCTAGCCCGGGAGGGACCCATGACAGACACACCCAAGACCCACACATTCGACGTCACCTGGGAGGCCGATACCCGCACGACGGACGGGCTGCGTACGGAAACCCTCGTCCGCCAGACCAGTATCGGCAACAACCCGGAATTCGTGATCCACACCGATGAGGTCGGCTATCCCCATGGTGGCGACCAGACGGCGCCAGCACCGCTCGCCTACTTCGCGGCTGCGCTGTCGACCTGCCTGACAACACAGTTGCGGACATTCGCCAAGAAGTTGCGCATCGAGGTGCGCGGCATGCGGGTCCGCGCGCGCTGCGAATGGGTCGCCGAGGCGCAGGGACGCGACCCCTATGTCGGCTCCCCGGTGGCGTTCGACGTGGATATCGACCTGGACACGGACGCGGACGAAGACGACCAGCGCCGGCTCCTTGAGACGGCCAAGAAAGGCTGCTTTGTCGAGCAGACCCTCGGGCAATCCAACACCGTGAACCACCGTCTGCGGATCGGCGAGGCGTGGGTGCGCGCCTGACCGGCGTCGCCGCGTCCCGATTGCGCAAGTATCGGGTGGGGCCGGTACCCGTCACAGCCTAGGTTTCGTGCCGTTGCCGCCGGATTCGTGAATCGCGTGCCCGGCGGCGGACGTTGTACAAGGAACCCGGAAGATGACCGTGACCGACATGCTCGAATATCCCGGTGCTGACGATATCCATGCGGCCGATAACGAGGACTACAGCTTCGCGCTGGTCGGGCGGCTGCTGACCTGGCTCGCCGCGAACTATCGCGACCAGCCGACGCTGGAGGACATCGCGCGCGAGGCCGGGCTCAGCCCCTATCACCTGCAGCGCCTGTTCACCCGATATGTCGGGGTCAGTCCCAAGAAGTACATCCAGTACCTCACCCTGGACCATGCCAAGCAGGTGCTGCTCGATTCCAGCAGCGTGCTCGATGCGGCCTTCGAGGCCGGGCTGTCCGGTCCCGGTCGCCTGCACGACCTTTTTGTCAGCCACGAGGCGATGACACCCGGCGAGTGGAAGACCGGCGGGGCCGGGCTCGAGGTGCGCTACGGCTGGCATGACAGCCCGTTCGGCGATTGCCTGATTGCGGCGACGGATCGCGGTGTCTGCGGCCTGGCCTTCGACGGCGCGGGCGACCGGGCGGAAACGCTGGC
>JAYOFE010000025.1:0-33504 GCA_038117045.1 Alphaproteobacteria bacterium
TGGCACTGGCGGACCATGATGCAGCCCATCGCCACCAGCGAGGTGGTGCCGATGCCGTATTCCTCGCCGCCCAGCATGGCCGCGATGACGATATCGCGGCCGGTCTTGAGGCCGCCATCGACACGTAGCTGCACCTTGTGGCGCAGGCGGTTCAGGGTCAGCACCTGATGCACTTCAGACAGGCCGAGTTCCCAGGGCAGGCCGGCATACTTGATCGACGATTGCGGGCTGGCGCCCGTGCCGCCACCATGGCCCGAGATCAGGATGGTGTCGGCATGGGCCTTGGCAACGCCCGCCGCGACGGTGCCGATGCCCGACTGGGCCACCAGCTTCACGCAGACGCGCGCTTCCGGGTTGATCTGCTTCAGGTCGTAGATGAGCTGCGCCAGATCCTCGATCGAGTAGATGTCGTGATGCGGCGGCGGGCTGATGAGCGTCACGCCCGGCGTCGAGTGCCGCAGCTTGGCGATCATCCCCGAAACCTTGAAGCCCGGAAGCTGGCCGCCCTCGCCCGGCTTGGCACCCTGGGCGATCTTGATTTCCAGTTCGCGGCAGTTGTTCAGGTATTCCGCCGTGACGCCGAAGCGGCCCGATGCGACCTGCTTGATCGCCGACGACGCGTTGTCGCCATTGGGCTTGGGCTTGTAGCGCGCGGAATCCTCACCGCCTTCGCCGGAATCCGACTTCGCGCCGATCCGGTTCATCGCGATGGACAGCGTCTCGTGCGCCTCCGGCGAAAGTGCGCCCAGCGAGATACCTGGCGCCACGAGGCGCTTGCGGATCTCGGTGATCGATTCCACCTCGTCGGACCCGACGGGGTGCAGCTCGCTCTGGAAGTCGAGCAGGTCACGCAGGTTGACCGGCGGCTGCTCGCGCACCTGTTCAAGGTAGCGCTGGTAGGTCCCGTAGCTGTCGCTCTCAAGCGCCGCCTGGAGGGTGTGGATCGAGTTGGCCATGAAGGCATGCGCCTCGCCGCCGCGCCGGTAACGGTAGAAACCGCCCACCGGCAGGGTGACGACATCCTCGTCCCACGCCTTGTCATGCATCTGCATGACCTTGTGCTGGATGCCCGTCAGGCCGATGCCGGAAATGCGGCTCGACATGCCCGGGAAGAACTCGTTCACCAACGTACGTGACAGGCCGATGGCCTCGAAGTTGTAGCCGCCGCGATAGGACGACAGCACGGAGATGCCCATCTTCGACATCACCTTCAGGAGGCCGGCGTTCACGGCCGACTTGTAACGCTGGAGGCATTCGGACAGCGACAGGTCACCGAAGAGGCCACGCGCATGGCGGTCGGCAATGGATTCCTGCGCCAGGTAGGCGTTTACCGTGGTCGCGCCCAGCCCGATCAGGACCGCGAAGTAATGCACATCAAGGCATTCGCCCGAGCGTACATGCAGCGCGGAGAAGGTGCGCAGCGACTGGCGGATCAGGTGGCTGTGGACACCGCCGGCGGCCAGCACCATCGGCACCGGCGCGCGGTCAGGGCCGCAATTGCGGTCGGACAGCACGAGGTGTACCGCCCCGCCGCGCACGGCGTCTTCCGCATCGCGGCGGATGACGTCGAGGCGTTCGGAAAGCGCATGTTCACCCGCGGACGGATCGAATGTGCAGTCGATCTCGGCGATAGAGTCGCCGAGATATTCATGCAGCGCATCGAATTCGGCATTGGTCAGGATCGGCGAGTCCAGCCGGAACAGGTCGCACTGGCCCTCGTCCTCGGACAGGATGTTTCCACGCGTGCCAAGCCGAGTGGACAACGTCATGACAGCGGATTCGCGCAGGCTGTCGATGGGCGGGTTGGTCACCTGGGCAAAGTTCTGCCGGAAGAAATGGTGCATGCCGCGGTACTTGTCCGACAGCACCGCGATCGGCGTATCGTCGCCCATGGAGCCGGTCGGTTCCTTGCCGTCCTCGACCATCGGCTGCAGGACAAGCTCGAGCTCCTCCATCGACCACGCATACTGGAGCTGGCGCCGGCGCAGTTCCTCACTGTCGAAGGCAACAGGCTCCTCGTGCTCGACGGCGATGATCTCGTCCAGCGAACGGAAGTTCTTCACCCATTCCTCAAACGGATGGGTGGCCGCAAGGCGGTCGCGCAGCTCTCGGTCGTAGTAGAGCTTGCCCTCCTTCAGGTCGACAGCAATGCTCTCGCCCGGCCCGACCCGGCCCTTCTTCACCACGGCGCTCTCGTTGATGCGCACCATGCCGGTCTCGGAGCCGACGATCAGAAGACCGTCGCCCGTGATCGTGTAGCGCAGCGGGCGCAGGCCGTTGCGGTCCATGCCCGCCACAACCCAGCGGCCGCCGAAGCCGCACACGGCCGCCGGGCCGTCCCACGGCTCCATCACGGAAGAGCAGTAGCTGAACATCGCCTTGTGGGCCGCAGGCATGGCCTCGCGCTGTTCCCACGCATCGGGGATGAGGAGCGTCTTGATCATCGGCAGCGAGCGTTCGGACGCGCGCGCCATGAGTTCGAAAACCGAGTCCAGCGCCGCCGAGTCCGACGCGCCGCGCGGGATGACCGGCACCACATCGAGGATAGCGTCTCCCAGACGATCGGACTGCAGGCGTGCCTCATGGGCGGCCATCCAGTTTCGGTTGCCGCGCAGCGTGTTGATCTCGCCGTTGTGGGCGATCACGCGGAAAGGCTGGGCCAGCGACCAGCTCGGGAAGGTGTTTGTCGAGTAGCGCTGGTGATAGATGGCAAAGGCCGAGACGAAGCGCTCGTCCAGCAGGTCCGGGTAGAACGCGGTCAGCTGCTCGGCGAGGAACAGGCCCTTGTAGATGATCGAGCGGCAGGACAGGGAGCAGATGTAGAAGCCCTGGATGCCCTCGGCCTCGATATGCTTCTCGATCCGCCGCCGGATGATGTAGAGGTCCAGCTCGAACTGCGGGTCGGAGACGTCGCGGTTGTTCGCGATCATCACCTGCTCGATTTCCGGACGCGTCGCGTTCGCCTTCTCGCCAATGACCATGTTGTTGGTCGGCACCTGCCGCCAGCCATACAGCGTGTGGCCAAAGCGCAGCACCTCGGACTCAACGATAGCCCGACAGCGCTCCTGCGCCTCATAGTCGGTGCGCGGCAGGAAGATCATGCCGACGGCGAGTCGGCGCTCACTCGGCTCATGGCCCGTGTTGCGGATATGGCCCTTGAAGAAGTCCTGGGGAATCTGGACATGGATGCCCGCGCCGTCACCGGTCTTGCCGTCGGCGTCTACAGCGCCGCGGTGCCACAGGGCGCGCAGGGCCTCGATGCCGGCCTCCACGACCTGGCGGCGGGGCTTTCCGTCGATGGCGGCCACGAGGCCGACACCGCAGGAAGAGTGCTCCTGCTCGGGATGGTAGACGTGGTTCTCCTCGAGATACCGCGCCGTGTCCTTCCAATCGCGAATGAAATCTTCACCCATGACGTTCTCTTTCAATCGAGTTCGCGTCTATTCGGCGGCCTGTGCGCCCGCATCCGCGGACATACGGGCCTGGATATATTCGTGCATTGCGGCAGCCGCATCGCGGCCGTCGCGGATCGCCCACACAACGAGGCTTGCCCCCCGCACGATGTCACCGGCCGCGAACACGCCCGGCATGGCGGTCATGCCGGTGTGGAAATCGGCCTTGATCGTGCCCCAGCGGCTGACGGTCAGGTCCGGCTCGCCGAACATCTGCGGCAGGTCTTCCGGGTCGAAGCCCAGCGCCTTGATGACCATGTCCGCCTCGATGGTGTAGCTGGAATCCGGTATCGGCTCGGGCGACTGGCGGCCTGAGGAATCCGGCGGACCGAGGCGCATCTTCTGGGCCCGCACGCCGTTGACGCCGTCGCCCGGGTCACCGAGAAACGCCTCGGGCGCGGACAGCCAGATAAACTCGACACCCTCTTCCTCGGCGTTGGCAACCTCACGCTGGGAGCCCGGCATGTTGCCGCGGTCGCGACGGTAGAGGCACTTCACCGACTTCGCACCCTGGCGGATTGCCGTGCGTACGCAGTCCATCGCGGTGTCGCCGCCGCCGATGACGACGACATTTTTGCCGTTCGCATCCAGAGTGCCGTCCTCGAAGGCAGGCACCGAGTCGCCCAGCCCCTTGCGGTTGGACGCGGTGAGATAGTCCATCGCGTGCAGGACGTTCTCGAGCCCGGCACCGGGCAGCTCCACCTCACGCGGCTTGTAGACGCCTGTCGCGATCAGGATCGCGTCGTGCTTCTCACGCAGCTCAGCAAAGGAGATGTCCTCGCCGATGGCGGTGTTCAGGTGGAACTCGATCCCGCCGTCCGCGAGCAACTGCGCGCGACGGTTCACGACTTCCTTCTCGAGCTTGAAGTTCGGGATACCGTAGATCAGCAGCCCGCCGACCCGGTCGTAGCGGTCATAGACGTGCAACTTGTAACCACGCCGACGCAGCATGTCCGCCGCCGCCAGGCCACCCGGGCCCGCACCGATAATGCCGACGCTCTCGTCGCGCTCATGTCGGGGCCGGATCGGCTTCACCCAGCCTTCCTCGAAGGCGGTCATGGTGATGTAGTTCTCGATCGCGCCGATGGTAACGGTGCCGTGGCCGGACTGCTCGATCACGCAGTTGCCCTCGCACAGGCGGTCCTGCGGGCAGATGCGGCCGCACATTTCGGGGAAGGTGTTGGTGGCCGAGGAGACCTCATAGGCCTCCTGCAGCCGGCCTTCGGCCGTCAGCATCAACCAGTCGGGGATGTTGTTGTGCAGCGGGCAATGCACCTGACAGAACGGCACGCCGCACTGGGAGCACCGGCCGGCCTGCGCGCCAGCCTTCTCGCGCGCAAAACGGCGATACACCTCATGCCAGTTCTCGCGCCGCACGTCCGGCGCAAGCTTCTCGGGCATTTCGCGTTCGCGCTCGACGAACTTAAGGACCTTGTCGCTCATAAATCACTCCCCTACCGGGAAACAGGCTGTCGGTTCGGGCGGCGGCGCGGAGCATTCCCCTCCTCGCGGGACCTTCGGGAGCCCGCGAAACCCGGGAGCACCGAGGAACTCGCCGTTTTCATTAGGGCCGGACGGGCTTCGTTACCCTGTTCCGGCCGGATTGCCTGAACTCGTCAAATCGTCTCGGCAGGCATTTTATAAACGCAGGGTTTAGCAAGGGCCAGCAAAAAGCGTGGCATAGGTCGTACATACTGACCCATTAATGCCGGAGCCCAATCGAGACCACCCCCGAACCCCCCAATCCTGACAAGCCCAACACGCGTATTGATACCATATTGGTACTAATATATCGACGGTGTGGCGGCGCGTATGGCATTCCTCGTTCGCGATGCACAGTGATATGAAGGCCTGCCCTGACATATTCTCCATCGATCCGATGTCCATCCTCGAAATATTCATTCTCGCCGCTGTACAGGGCATCACGGAGTTCCTGCCGATCAGCTCGTCGGGGCACCTGCGCATCGCGTCGGACATCCTTGGCCTGTCAGAAAACACGCTTGCCATCGATGTCGCCGTCCACGTGGGCACACTGTTCGCGGTGATCCTTTATTTCTGGCGTGACATCCTCTTCATGCTCACAGGCCTGGGCGCGGCAGTGCGCGGCAGACGCCACGATGGCGCCCGGCTGGCGGTCTTCCTTGTGATCGCCAGCGTTCCCGTCGCGCTGGCCGGGTTCTTCGGTCGTGCGCTGATCGAGGATTCCCTGCGTGTGCTGGAAGTCGTCGGCTGGACCACCATCGGCTTCGGGCTGGTGCTGTGGCTGGCCGACCGCTGGGGCATGCGGATCCTGCGCATGGAGCACATGAGCGCGGGCCACGCGGTCATCATCGGGCTTGCCCAGGTGCTGGCGCTGGTGCCGGGCACCAGCCGGTCGGGCATTACCATCACGGCCGCGCGCTTCCTCGGCTACGAGCGTGCGGACGCGGCGCGGTTTTCCATGCTGCTGTCGATCCCCGCGATTGCCGGAGCGGGCCTTCTGGTCGGGCTGGAGATCGCGGACGCGGGCGATCCCGTGCTTACCCACGCGGCGCTGCTGGCCGCCGGCCTGTCCTTCTTCACGGCGCTGCTGGCGATCGCGCTCTTCCTGCGCTGGCTGCGCTTCGCCGGCTTCGGCCCGTTCGTGGTCTACCGGGTGATCGTCGGCGCGGTGATACTCGCCTGGATCTACGGCGCCTTCTAGGACACCGCGACCACCCTCAGGCCATGGGCGCGCGGCCCAGCCTGCCGCCGCGACGATACCGGTGGACATAGGTCGGCACTATCAGTTCCATCGCCGTCGCCTCGACCCCAAGATCCTTGAGCGTCAGTGCGCCGGAGGCGACCACATTGTCCTCGCGCAGCGACTTCATGGCATCGCGGGTGACCGGCGGGTTCGGCAGGAACTCCGCGAAGAATGCCTGGATGTCGCCGAGGAAAAACGGCAGCGAGACCAGCGCGCGCTTGCGCCGGATTTCCGCCAGCAGATATTCCATCAGCTCCGCGAAGGAGTAGACGCGCGGGCCGCCCACTTCATAGGTCTTGCCTGCCGCATCGCCGTCAAACAGTGCGGTGACGATCGCGTCGGCCACATCCGCCACATAAACCGGCTGGAACCGGGTCTTGCCGCCGCCATAAAGCGGCAGCGCGGGCGCCACGCGGGCCAGGCCGCCGAACAGGTTGAAGAAGCCGTCCTCGGGTCCGAAGATCACCGACGGGCGCACGATGGTCGCAGACGGGAAGGCTTCCCGCACGGCCTGCTCGCCGGCCGCCTTGGAGCGTCCGTATTCCGACATCGCCATGCGCGAGGCCCCGATCGCCGAGACATGGACCATCGCCCGGCACCCCGTCTCCGCCGCCGCGCGGGCCATTGTCGCGGGCGCGTCCACATGGATGGCCTTGAAGGTCTGACGGCGGCGCTGGGACAGTATCCCGACCAGGTTGATCACCCCGTCGGCGCCGTCGACCGCGCGGCGGACCGCGTCGGGGTCCTTGATATCGCAGGCAAACGGATTGACCTGGCCGACCTGGCCCAGGGGCTTGAGGTGCTTTGCGGCCTCGGGGTCGCGGACGCCCACGCGCACGACCACATCACGGTCGGCGAGCCGCTCGACCACATAGCGGCCGAGGAATCCCGAGCCGCCGAACACCGTTACCTGACCTAAATCCATGCTGTCGCTCCTCAGCCGTGCGATACCGGGCCGCCTCGCTGTATAAACCCCGGCGCGCCCGCGTGCCAAGCACAGCAGTTGACACGAACAAGCCCAAGGCGCTAGCAACCGCGCGCCCGGCGCGAATGGCGCCGAAACCAAGCGGATATGCGCCTTGGACATCGAACTTCACCGGCACGACCTTCCCGACGGCCTCGACCTGGGTGACACCATCGCGGTGGACACCGAGACGATGGGCCTGAACCTCCAGCGCGACCGGCTCTGCCTGGTCCAGCTATCGGCGGGCGACGGGGTGGCACATCTCGTCCAGTTCCCGGCCAGCGAGGGGGATGCCTATGACGCGCCGAACCTCAAGGCGCTGCTGGCCGACCGCAACCGCCTGAAGCTGTATCACTTCGCGCGCTTCGACCTGGCCGCGCTCAGCAAGTATCTCGGCGTCGACGCCAGCCCCTGCTACTGCACGCGCACGGCCTCGCGGCTGGTCCGCACCTTCACCGACCGGCACGGCCTGAAGGACCTGTGCCGCGACCTGCTGGGCGTCGACATCTCCAAGCAGCAGCAGAGCTCCGACTGGGGTGCGGACGAACTCTCGCGCGAACAGCTCGAATATGCCGCCAATGACGTGTTCTTCCTGCATGAGCTGAAGCGGCGCCTGGACGCGATGCTGGAACGGCATGACCGGGCAGGCCTCGCACAGTCCTGCTTCGATTTCCTGCCGGCGCGCGCCGCCCTTGATCTTGCCGGCTGGCCGGACATCGACATCCTCGCCCACAACTAAAGTACGCCGCCCGCAAGCGCGCGCCGCGTTTGACGAGTCACAAGCTTGACCCCATACTGCAACCGCTTGATTCAGGTGGATTTCTTGTCGATCCGCCGGTTCGTGCCGAAGCCAGAAACACAAAGACCGAAACAGCCGTGACCGGATCATCCGAAACCCGCCCCGACGCCAGGATTGCCCGCGGTGCGGATGCCGATATCGAAGCCGCCCGGCGCGTCTTCAGGCTGGAAGCCGACGCGCTTCGCGCAATGGGCGAGGCGCTGGACGAAACCTTCTCGCGCGCGGTCGAACTGATCGACAACGCCGCCGGTCGCGCGGTCGTCACCGGCATGGGCAAGAGCGGGCATATCGCGCGCAAGATTTCCTCGACCCTCGCCAGCACGGGCACCCCGTCCCTATACGTCCATCCCGGCGAGGCGAGCCACGGTGACCTCGGCATGATCACCGCAGACGACGTGGTGATCGCGCTGTCGAATTCCGGCGAGACCCCCGAGCTGGGCGATGTGCTGAACTACTGCCGCCGTTTCAAGGTGCCTCTGGTGGCGATCACCGGGCGCGCCGTCAGCACGCTGGCCGACAACAGCGATTGCACCCTGCTGCTTCCGGCCGTGGCCGAAGCCTGCCCGATGGGCCTTGCGCCCACCACATCGACCACCTCGATGATCGCCATGGGCGATGCGCTGGCGATCGCGCTGCTCGACCGCCGCGGCTTCACCGCGGAGGATTTTCAGGTGCTGCATCCCGGCGGCAAGCTGGGCCAGAGCCTGCTGCGGGTCGGCGACCTGATGCACAAGGGCGAGGACCTGCCGCTGGTCGCGCCCGCCGACCGCGTTGCTGACGCGCTGATCGTGATGTCGGCGAAGGGCTTCGGTTGCGCGGGTGTCACGGATTCATCCGGCAAGCTGGTCGGCGTCATTACCGACGGCGACCTGCGACGCCATATGTCCGACACATTGCCCAGTCTTACTTGCGGCGAGATCATGACCCGCAACCCTAAGACGATCCGCATGCAGGCACTTGCCTCCGAAGCACTCGGACAGATGAACGACAGCCAGATCACCAGCCTCTTCGTTGCCGATGACGGTGCCCCCGTCGGCATCCTGCATATCCACGACTGCCTGCGCGCGGGCCTCGCCTGACCGCCTGATGACGGACCCCGGAATGACCGCGGCTTCCGAAGTTGCCCCCGGCGAGACGCTGCGTGCGCGGCGTGCACGACTGAGCGAGGGACGGCGCCGGCGGCGCAGCGGCTTCGCACGTTCGCGCATCGTCTCGACCATGAAATACCTGCTGCCCGGCCTGGCATTCGCCATGCTGGTGCTGGTGGCGGTGTGGCCACGGCTCCATCCGGACACCGACCGCTTCAACATCGATATCGCCGCGGTCGGCCCCGCGGGCGGCAGCAAGCCCCAGGTGCTGAACCCGCGCCTGCAGGGAATCGATTCCGCCAAGCGCCCCTTCCAGGTCACCGCCGATCTCGGCTCGCGTGCGTTCGACCCGATGGGCGGCGAGGTCTATGACCTGACAAACCCCACCGCCGACATCGTGCTGCGGGACGGCTCCTGGATCGCACTGAGCGCCGAGGATGGCAAGTTCGAGTCTGCGTCGAACGTCCTGCACCTGGCCGGCAACGTCACGCTGTTACACGACCAGGGCTACGAGTTCCAGACCAGCACCGCCCAGGTCCACCTCGACGACAGTTCCGCGTCCGGCGACGATCCGGTCAGCGGACAGGGGCCCTTCGGCATCCTCGATGCGAGCGGTTTCCGTGTGTTCGATTCCGGCGACCGCATCCTGTTCGTGGGGCCGGCGAAGCTGACCGTGTTCGAGGGAGCGCCGCCGCTATGATGCGCCACCCGATCCGCATGGGCATCGCGGCCCTGATCCTCATGGCGGCCCCCGCCGTCGCCATGGCGCAGTCACTCGGCTTCGGCGGCAGCGGCGAAGGCCCCATCCAGATCGAGGCCGATGACGGGATCGAGTGGCAGCGCGCCAACCAGCTGTATCTCGCACGCGGGAACGCGCGGGCCAGCCAGGGTGGCGTGCGCGTGGAAGCCGACGAACTGATCGCGCATTACCGGCCGAACGCGGAGGGCGAGAACGAGATCTACCGCCTCGACGCCAACGGCAATGTGCGCATTATCTCCGAAAACGAGACGGCCTCATCCGACAACGCGGTCTATGACATCGACCAGGGTGTGCTGGTGATGACCGGGCGCGCGATTCGCCTCGACACGCCTGAGGACACAATCACTGCCCGCGACAGCATGGAATACTACGAGCAGCGCGGGATCGCCGTGGCGCGCGGCGATGCACTCGCCATTCGCGGCGACCGCCGGGTGCGCGCCGACACGCTAACCGCCCATTTCACCCGGGGCGCGACCCAGTCGCAGATGGACCGCATCGAGGCGGCGGGCAATGTCCTGGTCTCCACCCCGAGCGATATCGTGCGCGCCGAAAAGGGCGACTACAGCCCGAAGCGGGGTATCGCCACGGTCACGGGCGATGTGCGTATAACGCGCGGTGACACGGAATTGAACGGCGAGCGGGCAGAGGTTAACCTGAACACCGGTGAAAGCCGGATTCTTTCGTCGCGCTCGGGCGAGCGGGTGCGCGGACTGTTTCTGCCCAAGGCGAGCTCCGGTGGAGCCAGCCAGACGCCCAACACACGGCCCGGGACCCCGGGCACGAACGGTAGCCGATGACGGACGCGCGATTCCCCAGCCAGACCCCTGACGGCGGCGCCCCGCGCCTGGTCGCGGACAATCCGGGCCTGGTCGCGCGCAACCTGGGCAAGCGCTTCCGCAAGCGTCCCGTGCTGCGCGATGTTTCCCTGCAGGTCCGCCAGGGTGAGGCGGTCGGCCTGCTCGGCCCGAACGGCGCCGGCAAGACCACCTGCTTCTACATCATCACCGGCCTGCTGACGGCCGATGCCGGGTCCATCTCGCTGGACGGGCACGACATCACCGAGCTGCCGATGTACCGCCGTGCGCGCCTCGGCATCGGGTACCTGCCCCAGGAAGCCTCGATCTTTCGCGGCCTGTCGGTCGAGCAGAACATCCGCGCCGTCCTCGAGGTGATCGAGCCGGAACGTGACCGCCGCGAGGCGATGCTGGACGACCTGCTCGCCGAATTCTCCATCTCGCACCTGCGCCGCACGCCATCGCTCGCCCTGTCGGGCGGCGAACGGCGCCGGGTGGAGATCGCCCGTGCGCTGGCCAGCCAGCCGCACTTCATGCTGCTCGACGAGCCGCTTGCGGGCATCGACCCGATCGCCGTATCGGACATCCGGGACCTGGTCCGGCATCTCAAGGATCGTGGAATCGGCGTCCTCATCACCGATCACAATGTTCGCGAAACACTCGACATCGTCGACCGGGCCTATATCTTGCATGAAGGCTCAGTGCTCATGAGTGGCGCACCGTCCGAAATTGTGTCTCACTCGGATGTTCGACGTGTTTACCTCGGCGAAAGATTCAGTCTGTAGAAGACGTTAACCATGGCTTTGTCACCGCGTCTCGATTTTCGCCAGACGCAAGCGCCGGTCATGACCCCGCAGTTGCAGCAGGCGATCAAGCTGCTGCAGCTGTCGAATATTGAACTGGCCGCCTTCGTTGAAAGCGAACTGGAAGAAAACCCGCTCCTTGAGCGGGAAGACGCGATCATGTCTGAAAACGACGCCGCGCCGGAGCCCGCGGATTCGCCGGTCGACGACGGCGGAGACGCCGCCACCCTGTCGAACCGTGAGGAAATGTCTTCCGAGGACGCCCCGCTCGACAGCGACTACACCAATGTCTTCCAGGACGATCCGTTCCGTGCCGCGACACCGGGCGCGGGATCGGGTTCTTCCGTGCGCAATGACGGCGATGCGCTTCCCGGTATCGAGCAGACGCAGGCCAGCGAGGTCACGCTGCGCGATCACCTGACCGAGCAGCTCGACCTGTCGATTTCGGACCCGCGCGAGCGGCTGATCGGCCGCGCCCTGATCGATTCGCTCGACGAGCGCGGGTACCTGACGTCAGGCGTGGACGAACTGGCCGAGCAGCTCGGCGCCGACCCGGCCCAGATCGCCGCCGTGCTGGACATCCTCCAGGGCTTTGGGCCCACCGGGGTGTTCGCCCGCGACCTGATCGAATGCTTCTCCCTGCAGCTCGCCGAGCGCAACCGCCTCGATCCGGCGATGCAGGCCATGCTGGAAAACCTGGAACTGCTCGCGCGCCACGACATGGCCGGGCTGCGCCGCGCCTGCGGCGTCGATGAAGAAGACCTCGCCGACATGCTGTCGGAACTGCGCATGCTGGACCCCAAGCCCGGCGCGACCTTCGACGACGGCGCCATCGAATACGTGACCGCCGACGTGATGATGCGCCCCAAGCAGGGCGGCGGCTGGGAAATCGAGCTCAACAACGACACCCTGCCGCGTGTGCTGGTGAACCGCGCCTACTACGCGGAAGTGTCCGAGCACACGCGCGGCAAGGAAGAGAAGGCCTTCGTCCAGGAGAAGTTCCAGTCCGCGAACTGGCTGGTGCGCGCCCTCGACCAGCGCGCACGGACCATCCTCAAGGTCTCGACCGAGATCGTGCGCCGCCAGGACGCCTTCTTCCGCCACGGTGTGACCCACCTCAGGCCGCTGGTCCTGGCCGACGTGGCCGAGGCCGTGAAGCTGCACGAGAGCACCATCAGCCGCGTGACCACCAACAAGTACATGGCAACGCCGCGCGGCCTGTTCGAGCTGAAGTACTTCTTCACCACCGCCATCAACAGCACCGGCGGCGAGGATGCCCATTCGGCGGAATCGGTCCGCCACCGCATCAAGCTGCTGATCGACAACGAATCGCCCAAGGCGATCCTGTCCGACGACAAGATCGTGAAAATCCTGCGCGACGACGGTGTGGATATCGCCCGCCGAACCGTGGCCAAGTACCGGGATTCGCTGAAAATTCCGTCATCCGTCGAGCGCCGGCGCATCAAGCGCGCCGGGATGTGAGACGGCGGAAAAACACTGGAAATCTTTAAATTCCGGGCCGCAAGCACCACCTCTTGGACGGCCCGAAAGCGCTATTGACACCACACAGGGCCCTGACTAAGTTCCGCGCCGCACAACGAGACCGCCTTGCAATCAAGAGCCCAAGAGGGCCGACAGGACCAGGTGGACATCACCGGCGACGCCCGGTGCGGGAAACACAACGTAATTGAAAGTTTGTCAGGCCGGGGCGAACTCCCGGGTCCCGCAACATTGAAAGACAGCGTGTTCGAACCTTGCAGACGACCGTAACAGGACAGCAGATCGACGTTGGCGACGCCCTGCGCAGCCACATCGAGGATGCCATCGAGGTGACCGCGGAGAAGTACTTCTCCGACGCCATCGAAGCCGCCGTGGTGCTTTCGCGTGAAAGCTTCCGCATCCGCGCGACCATCAGCATGCATGTCGGCCGCGGCATTCATGTGCGCGCCCAGGAAGAGGCCGACGACGCCTATGCGGCGTTCGACGTCGCGCTGGCCCATCTGGCCAAGCGCCTGCGCCGAAACAAGCGGCGCCTGCGCGACCATCACAACAAGGACCGCGATGTGGTCCTGGCGCACGCGGAATTTCCCGAATACGTCATCGCCCCCCAGTCCGAGGACGACGATGTCACCGAAACAACCGTCGCCGACAACCCGGTCATCATCGCCGAAAGCCAGACCGTGATCGAAAGCCTCAGCGTCTCCGAAGCGGTGATGCGGCTCGACCTGGCCGACGCACCGGCATTCGTCTTCCGGAACGCCAAGCATGGCGGCCTGGGTGTGGTCTACCGGCGCAGCGACGGCAACATCGGCTGGATCGATACACCGGAAAGCGAAAGCTGAGTCCCGATGGAACTCGAAGACATCCTCAAGCGCGAGGCGGTGATTCCCAGCCTGAACGCGACCAGCAAGAAGCACCTCCTGCAGGAGCTTTCGAAGTCGGCCGCGCATGTGTTCGGCCTGGATTCGCGCCAGGTGTTCGACACCCTGCTCGAGCGCGAGCGCCTTGGCTCCACCGGCGTCGGATCCGGCCTGGCAATCCCGCACGGCAAGCTGCCGGAGCTCGACCGCCTGCACGGCCTGTTCGCGCGGCTGGAGAAGCCGGTGGACTTCGACGCCATCGATGACCAGCCGGTCGACCTCGTCTTCCTGCTGCTGGCCCCGGAAGGCGCCGGCGCGGATCACCTGAAGGCGCTGGCGCGCATCTCGCGCGTCCTTCGTGACCGCGCGTTTTGCGAGAAGCTGCGTGGCGCAGAGAACCCCGACGCGATTTATGCGCTGCTCATGGAAGCCGGCAGCACCACGCCGGACCACTTCCGCGCGGCGAGCTGAACGCAAAATGCCCGGGCCGAAGCCCGGGCACTGCATCCGTTACCGGAATTTCTGAAGTCTGCCGCCGGCGTCAGTGGACGCTGACCGGCTCCATGTCGTGCTGCTTCACGGCGGCAAAGGCGAGGTCACGGCCGGCCATCATGCCGATCGCGTTGCCGTCGGCGCTGTGGATTGCGTAGACCTTCTGGCCCTCGACCATGGCGGGGCGGACATAGGCAACCCGGTCCATGCCGAGTGCCGCGAGCTGTTCCGGCGAGATGTCCCTCACATGCCGGGCGCTGAATTCCTTGTTCATGCTGCACCTCCGTTCGTTTCCACATCCAGTTGCGGGCCTGCGGCGTCACTGCCGCCGATCTCGATCTTGCGGACATTGCGTTCCGGCCGCGGCAGGGCGACATCGATGTTCAGGAGGCCGTTGTCCAGCGAGGCGGAGGTGACCTCCACCCCGTCGGCCAGCACGAACGCGCGCTTGAACATCCGGGTCGCGATCCCGCGGTGCAGATATTCGCGGTCGTCGGCCTCGGCCTGGCGGCCGGTCACCGTCAACTGGTTGTCCTCGAGATGGATCTCGAGGTCGTCGCGGGTAAACCCGGCCACGGCCAGGGTGATGCGCAGGCGGGTCTCCCCGGTGCGCTCGATGTTGTAGGGCGGGTAGCCGTCCGACGAGGCCTTGCTGATGCGCTCCAGCGTGCGTTCGAATTCGTCGAATCCGAGCAGGAGCGGATTTCTGAGCGGGGACAAGCGATTCATGCCGTCACTCCTCCTTCCTGAGCGAGTTCCGGGCCGCACGGGCATGACCAAGTCCGTATCCGCGCGATCCTTCCGGGCCCGATTCCGGCGCCCGATGTTGCACTCACCGGGCCTCATACGAGGCCCCGGTGTTGGGTTGAATCTGGGGTTGTTTCGCTGTTTTTCAAGGGCTGTCGGGCCTTGCGGGACGGGTGAACTCCGCCGACTGCATCAGGGTCCGGAAGACCAGCGCGTCACGGTTTCCGCCCTGGGCCATCCGGTCGAGGCGGTCCCATGCGGCATCCGTGCGGTGGCGGGCCAGATACGATGACGCCGGCGGCTGCCAGTGATGGATCTCGGTCAGCGCCACAGGGGTTGGGATGCCGGCCTGGGCATTCCGCGCCGGTTGCCCGGGCTCGATGTCCGGCGTTACGTGCACCGGGGCCGGCATCCCTGGCCCTGCAGACGCTGCGTGGAATGGCGACTGCAACGGGGCACCTTCGGTCAGCGCGAGCGTCGCGACAAAGATCGCGATGGGCATTCCGCCTATGAAAAGGGCCACTGCTGCAAGTCCACGCATCGTCTCTCCTCCCTGACAGGGTTGCAGCTACGATGGCGGCGCATGAGGGCGCGGACGGGGCCGGAATGCGGCTTTTTCAGGCCGCACCCAACCCACTGTAATTAAATGTTATTTAACCTGGAAACGGCGTCTCGGGCAGGCCCGCGACACCCACATCCAGCGCGAACAGCGCGCCGGCCAGCGGCTCGGCCTCAAGCTCCTCCGGCGTCAGCATGATCTGCGCCGTTGTCACATAGAGCGTGCGCAGGTCGGGCCCGCCGAACATCGGGCAGGTCACCCGACTGACCGGCATCGCGATCATCCGGTCCTCGCGCCCGTCCGGGGTGAACCGGGTCAAACGAGACCCGCGAAACTCCGCGACCCACACCCCGCCCTCGGCATCAACAATGGCGCCGTCGGGCGTGCCGCGGCCCGGCTCCTCGGGGATCTTCGCGAACACACGCTCATTGGCGATGTCGCCCGACGCGGTGTCGTAGTCCCAGGCCCGGATCGTGCGCGTGGGCGAATCCGCCGCATACATGGTCGTCCCGTCCGGCGACCAGCACAGGCAATTTGAGACAAGGATGTTCGGGATCATCGGGTGGATCGAGCGGTCCGGGTCGAGGCGGTAGAACGTCCCGACGGGCTCGCGCTCAAAATAGGTCTGGGGCGGGCCTTCGGGATCGTGCATAGACCCGGCCCAGAAGCGCCCCTGCCGGTCGGTGCGCCCGTCGTTCAGTCGGTTCTCGGGCCGGTCGGGCTCGGGATCGCCGATCCAGTTGATCAGGACGTCGCGCGGATCGAGGAAGGCGAACCCGGTGCGCGCGGCCGCCACCAGCCCGCCGCCCTTGCGCAGGGCGATGGAGCCGGTCTCCTGCGGGAGTTTCCATTTCTCATCGCGGTTGGTCGCCGGGTCGTAGCGGTGCAACGCCGGGGCCTTGATATCCAGCCAGTAGAGCACCTGCTCATCGACCGACCAGACCGGGCTCTCGCCCAGGATCGCGCCTGTCTCGACCACATTCGTGATTTTCGCCGTTTCCATGTCACTCAACCGACCTGCCCCCATCTTTCGCGTGACCCAAAGCCGTGTCACGATACACCCAACGGACCGCGCGGCAACCGCCGTGCACCAGCACAACACCAATCGGGGGAGACCGGCGCCATGATCGTCGACGCGCGCACCTACACCATCAATCCGGGCATGATGCCTTCCTACCTGAAGAACGTGGAAGAGGTCGCCGCGCCGATCCAGAAGAAGCACGGCTTCGACCTTGCCGGCTATTTCACGGTCGAGACCGGCGAGCTCAACAAGGTCGTCCATTACTGGAAGTGGGAGAATGCGCAGGCCCGCCAGGATGCCCGCGAGGCGCTCTACGCCGATCCGGACTGGACCGAGTACCGCAAGGGCAGCGGGGAGAAGATCGCCCACCAGAAGAACAGCCTGTGGATGGCGACCGACATCGTGGAGCCTTTCGCTTTCTCCGGCACCGGCAGCAAGCAGGGCTTCGTCGACGAGCGCACCTACACCCTGCAATACGCGCAGGTGCCGAACTATGTGGAGATCACCAAGGCGCTGGCGAAGCCGATCATCGACGACGCGGGCTGGAAGCTGGTCGGCTATTTCTTCTCGATCACCGGCACCATCAACCAGGTCATGCACCTGTGGTACTGGGACAACCACGCCGCGCGCGAGGCGGGCCAGAAGAAGGCCGTCACCGATCCGCGCTGGGCGATCTACCAGGCGGGCAATGGCCACCGGGTGATCAAGCAGGAAAACCGCTACCTGGTGCCGACCGCCTTCTCGCCCATCAAGTAGCCCCTTCAAACAACCCCGGAAGGTCCTGAACCCCGCGTGGCTGAAGACAACGCATCCATCGGAAAGAAGAAACACCTCTCGCTGCGTCCCGTCGACGCGGCGACGATGGTGCTGTGGCGCGAACGCCGCAACGGTGATGTGGAGGTGCTGATGGGCCGGCGCCACCGCAACCATGTCTTCATGCCACATGCCTGGGTGTTCCCCGGCGGACGGGTCGATGCGGTGGACAAGGCCTACAAGCCCGCGACCCCGCTGCGCCATGACGTGCAGGCGCGCCTCGAACGCGCGGCGAACCCGACCCGGGCGCGCGCCATCGCCGCAGGGGCCGTGCGTGAGGTTTATGAAGAGACGGGGCTGCTGCTGGGCGAAAAAGACGAAGACGCACCGGGCGGCTTCCGCCCGAAGCTCGACGGCGTCGACTACTTCTTCCGGGCGATCACCCCGCCGGGCCGCTCACGCCGCTTCGATGCCCGCTTCCTGGTGGCCGAGGCCGACGGGATCGGCGGCACGCTCGACGGCGGCGACGGCGAATTGCTGGATGCGGATTTCTACGCGCTGGAGGACGCCCGCAACCTCGACATCGCAGGCATCACCCGGATCGCACTCGCCGAGTTCGAACGCTGGGTGGCGCACCCGCCGCCGCCCGACCCGGACCGCCCGGTGCCGCTGTCACGATATTTGCGCGGGCGCTACTTCATCACGCCGGAGTAGAAGCCTAGTAGGGCCAAACAGTTCGAACTAGCCGCTTTTCAGAAACATAATGTGGCCGGTTTGTGAGATTCAAAATTAGCGCGGTTGCAGCTGTAGAGAACTGGCTTCGCGCTGGCAATTTTACTTCGTCGTAATCCTTTGCACGAAATTGAAGCTCGCGACATCGGTCAGAAATTACTCGGTCACTAAAAGACGCCGTAAGTGTATGAGCGAACAAGTTCCGGATTTTCCTAACCAGATGAAGATCGTGGTGTTCACTATCACTCACTAGTCCTAGTGCGTGAGACGCCTCGATTCTCGCCGAAAATGAACCTATCGGCGCATTAAAACCAGATAGGAGTTTCTCCGCGCTCTTTCCGGCAACGAGAAACGCCTCGATTGTTCGCATTAGAAGATCGTCCAACATTGACGAACACACCAAGACTTGCCCACGCTCACTTTCATCGTTCAAGTGCCTCAGAAAAATCATGAATTCTTCGAGTTGAGGGTGTGTTTCTAATATTTCATCCGTAGTTCTTTTATTCATTTCAGAAACCTTGTTCTGACGATTTTAAAACAAGGAAAAATTTGACGACGCCTCGATCTAATCAACATTTCGCCGGTACACGCTTCCCTCGCCCGCGGCGCCGTCCACCTTCACGCGGCCCGTCTCAACCATGTGGATCAGGTGCGCCAGCACGCTGCGAGCGGCGGCGGGATAGAGCTTCGGGTCCACATCGGCGTACATGCGCGGCACCATCTGGGCGATGGTGGCGGGGCCGGACGCGAGTTCGGCCATGATCTGGTCCTCGCGCGCGTGGCGGTGGGCGATCAGCGCCTTCACATAGGGCTCCGGCGCGTCGATGGGCGCGCCGTGGGTCGGGAAGTACCGGCCCGCGCCGAAGCGGCCGACTTTATCGAGTGAGGCCATGTAGGCCGCCATGTCGCCGTCGGGCGGCGAGACGATGCTGGTGGACCAGCCCATCACATGGTCGCCGCAGAGCAGCGCGTCTTCCTCGCGCAGCGCGAAGCACAGGTGGTTGGAGCAGTGGCCCGGCGTGTGCAGCGCCTCCACGGACCAGCCCCGGCCGGTGATGACGTCGCCGTCGCCCACCACATGATCGGGCGCGAAGTCGAAATCCGCCCCACCCTCGCTGGCGCCGTCCTCGGGCCGGGTGCCGTGGGGACCGTAGGCATAGGTCGGCGCGCCGGTCGCGGCCTGCAGGGCGGGCACGGCGGGCGAATGGTCGATATGGGTGTGGGTGACGAGGATGTGGGTCACGGTCTCGCCGCGCACCGCCTCCAGCAGCGCATCCACATGCTCGGCCATGTCCGGGCCGGGATCGACCACGGCCACCTGCCCGCGTCCGATGATGTAGGTGCCCGTGCCGTGGAAGGTGAAGGCGCTGGGATTGCGGGCGATCACCCGGCGCAGCAGCGGCGTCAGTTCATCGACGCGGCCGTACTCGAATTCCAGCTCGCGGTTGTAGGGGATGGGCGTGGCCATTGCTTGTTGGCTCCGCAAAGCCCCTCTCCCATAGGGAGAGGGGTTTGGGGTGAGGGGTTAAATTCCCACCCAGAATACACAGAAATACCGTAACCCCTCACCCGGCTCGCATACGCTCGCCACCCTCTCCCTTTGGGAGAGGGTTACTCAGCCCTTCCGCCCGATCGCGCCGGAGGCCTTCAGCGCCTCGATCTCCGCGTCACCGAGGCCCCAGGCGGCCAGTGCGCTTTCGGTCTCCGCGCCCGGCTCGCTCGGCGGCGAGTGGATGCGGCCCGGCGTGCGGGAGAATTTGGGCGCCGGGGCCGGCTGGGTGATTCCCGCCACCTCGACGAAGTTCTCGCGCGCCACGTTCTGGGGGTGGGTGTGGGCCTCACTCATCGCCATCACCGGCGCGAAGCAGACATCCGTGCCCTCCATGATCTCGATCCATTCGGCACGGGACTTCGAGCGGATGACCTCGGCGAAGCGCGCCTTCAGTTCCGGCCAGCGCGACCGGTCCATCTGGTCGGGCAGGTCCTCGTCCGCCAGCCCGAGCTTATCGAGCAGGAGGCTGTAGAACTTGGTCTCGATGGAGCCGATGGAGACGAACCTGCCGTCGGCGCATTCGAAGGTGTCGTAGAAGGGCGCGCCGCCGTCGAGGATGTTCGCCGCGCGCTCGTCCGAGAACGAACCCGCCGCGTGCAGGCCGTAGACCGGGATCATCAGGCTCGCGGCCCCGTCGATCATGCCGGTGTCGACCACCTGCCCCTTGCCGGAGCGCTGCATCTCGTAGATCGCGGCCATCACGCCGAAGGCGAGGTAGAGCGCACCGCCGCCGTAATCGCCGACAAGGTTGAGTGGCGGGGTCGGCTTGTCCTTCGTGCCGATGGCGTGGAGCGCGCCGGTCAGGGAGATGTAGTTGATGTCGTGCCCGGCCACCTTCGCCAGCGGGCCGGTGCCGCCGAACCCGGTCATGCGGGCGTAGATCAGCTTCGGGTTGCGGGCCATGCAGTCCTCAGGGCCGAGGCCGAGCTTTTCGGTCACGCCGGGCCGGAACGGCTCGACCAGCACGTCGGCGCTCTCGACCAGCTTCAGGACCGTCTCCACGCCGTCCGGGTGCTTCAGGTCGACTGCCACGGAAGGCCGCGAGCGCGCGGCGAGCTCGTACTCATAGCCGCGCGGCACGCCGAGCCCGGCATCGGCGGGCCGGTCGATGCGGATCACGTCGGCGCCCAGGTCGGCCAGCAGCATGCAGGCGAACGGCCCCGGGCCGATGCCCGCCAGTTCGACGACCTTCAGGCCGACCAGAGGCCCTGATCGTTCAATGTTGTCGGACATAATTGCACCCTCCCGAGTTTGTCTTGGGTGCAAACCTGCGGGCAAAGCGCGCGCGGCGCAACAGGTCCTGTGGCGCAAAATCCGCTATCATGGAGGCGAGGATCGGCAAGCCGCGCGCCGCCCCCTGAAATTTTCGCCCGAAGGGGTATATCCCCGTCATTCCATACGCCCGCCGGACCAGCCCGGCCTGTCCAAGTCCCAGCACATGTCCAGCCCGCCCGTTCCCGAACAAGCGCCACGCGCCCCGATGACCCTGCTGGTCACCCTCATGGTGACCAGCCAGCTGGCGATCACGATTTTCCTGCCGTCAATGCCGTCGATGGCAGCAGACCTGGGAACCAGCCAGGCCCTCGTCCAGATGACGGTCTCGGCCTACCTGGGCTCCTTCGCGATCGCGCAGCTGGTGATCGGCCCGCTGTCGGACGCCATCGGCCGCCGCCGCCCCCTGCTGGCGGGGATCATGCTGTTCACGCTGGCAAGCATCGCCTGCGCGCTGGCACCCGACATCGAGACACTGATCGCCGCGCGCATCGTGCAGGCCATCGGCGGTTGCACCTGCCTTGCGCTGGGCCGTGCCATCGTGCGCGATACCACGGACGGCCCGGCCGCGACGCGGGCCATGGCCTATCTGGGCATGGCGCTGGCGCTCGCGCCCATCATCGCGCCGCTCATCGGCGGCCAGCTCCAGGTCCTGTTCGGGTGGGAAGCGAACTTCCTGTTCATCGCCGCCGCCGGATGGCTGACCCTCGCCGCCACCTTCCTCACACTGGAGGAAACCCTGCCACCGGATGCGCGGCGCCCGGCCCGGGCCGGGGTCCTCGCACGATCCTATGTCCGGCTTCTCGCGATGAAGCGCTTCATGGGCTACTGCCTGTCTTCCGCCTCCATGGGCGGCGCGTTCCAGACCTTCATCGCCGGCTCGCCCATCGCCCTGATCGTGGTGATGGGCCTGTCGCCGGAAGAATACGGCTGGTTCATCCTGGAAGTGCCGTTCGGCTATGTGGTCGGCAATTTCATCTCCAGCCGCCTGTCCCAGCGCATTCCCCGCGAGCGCATGATCGTGACGGGCGGGCTGGTCGCCTCCGCCGCGACCGGGTCCACGGTCGTTTTGTCGCTGATGGGGATGGACACACCCTATACGCTGATCGGACCGATGTTCTTCTACGCCGTCGGCTCCGGCTTCCTGATCCCCAACGGCCTGTCCGGCGCGCTGACGTCGGTCGAGCCCTCCTCGGCCGGGTCCGCCGCAGCGGTCAGCGGCTTCCTGCAGATGGGCGCGGGCTTCCTCGCCACGCTGGTGATCGCCTCGCTGGTGCAGACCTCCTACCTGCAGGTGGGCGGCGTGATGTTCGGCTGCACCATGCTGTCCTGGCTATTCTTCGTGGCGCTGGGCCGCATCAGGAACCCCGGCTAGCCTTCTCTGACATCGTCGTCCGGGATCTCTGCACCGATCGCCGACAGGGCCGCCTTGGCGACCACCAGGTCCTGCTCGCCGGTACCCGAGCCGCAGCCGATGCCGCCAACACAGTACCCGTCGAGCACTATCGGGACCCCGCCCTTGAGCGGAATTACCTTGCCCTGGGTCGAGATCGAGAGACCGATGCCCACGTCATACGGAATTGCGTGGGTTGGCATCCGGTGGTTGGCCGCCGTCATCGCCTTCGCGCTCGCCGATTCCATCGCCAGCACGCGCGCGCCGTCCATCAACAGGTAGCCGACGACGCGTGCACCGTCGTTGGCGACAGCAATGCCCATGGGCACGCCCGTCTCATCAGCGGCAGCGACGGCTGCATCGATCAGCTTGCGCACACCGTCATGGGTCAGCTTGCGCGACGGCACGGTCAATTCAGACATATTTACCTCCAGGTGTCGTATCGACGCCGATCATAAGCGTCCCGGCCCGGACTCTGCTATGCTGGCCGCCTCACCCGATCCGAAAGGCTGTTGTTCATGTCCGATCCTGTCGTCCTGGAAATTTTCTCCGACTACGTCTGACCGTGGTGCTACCTCAGCACCGTGCGTGTTGAAAAAATCCGCGAGACCTACGACGTCGATATCCAGACCGTCCATTTCCCGCTGCATCCCGACACGCCCATGGAAGGCAAGTCGCTGGCGGAGCTGTTCGCCGGGCGTGGTGTCGATCTCGACGCCATGTACCAGCGCATGAAGGGGCTGATGGACGCGGAGGGCCTGCGCTATGCGGAGCGGACCCACACCTACAACAGCCGCCTCGCCCAGGAGCTCGGCAAGTGGGCCGACACCCAGCCGGGCGGCGATGCCATCCACATGAAGCTCTACCAGGCCTATTTCGTCGACAAGAAGAACATCGGCGACATCGACCTGCTGGTGGAGATCGCCGAAAGCGTCGGACTGGACGGCGTGGCCGCACGCGAGGTGCTGGAGAAGCGCACGTTCCAGGCCGCCGTCGATGCCGACTGGGAAAAGTCGCGCCAGTACGGCGTGACCGGCGTGCCGACCTATGTGGCGGACGGCAAGGGGGTGGTCGGCGCCCAGCCCTATGAGGTGCTGGTCCAGCTCATGGATGCGGCGGGCGCGGCGAAGTCGGGGGATGCGAACTAAGCCGCAAGCATTTCACCGGCACGAGCACCATATAGGCCTCATGGTTCACGTCTTTTCCCGGTTCGCGCACCGGCTTCCTGTCATTGCAGCGCTTGTCCTGTTCACAGCCACCCCGTCACTTGCAGCCGGGGAGCGCGAGGTCCAGGACCAGCTGGCCGCACGCATCGGCGCCGTCGATGCGGGAGCTGAAACCGACAGGCTCGCAGCCATCCGCGATGTCTACGCGTCCCGCGACTTCCGCCTGGTCTGGAGCGACGGCCGCAAGCCCGGCCCGCGCGCCACGGAAGCGCTGGGGATTCTCGGGCGCGCAGATATCGAGGGCCTCGAGCCGCAGGACTACGCAGCACCTGCCGGCCATCACGCGCCAGCATTCGCGAACGCGACGGACGCGGCGCGGTTCGACATCTCGCTGTCCAACACGATGCTGAAGTTCCTGGGCGACCTGCGCAACGGCCGGGTCGCACCGGGCCAGATCGAGCCGGACCTCAAGGTTTCCCACCCGACCATCGATATGCGCGCCGCACTCGAACGACTGGCCGGGGAGGCCGACCTGCGCGCGGTCGTGGAGGCCTATGTTTCGCGAAATCCAGTCTACCGGAACCTGCGCGGCAGCCTCGCCGCCTATCGCCGCCTGGCCGAGCAGGGCGGCTGGCGGCCCGTTCCGGACGGACCCAAGCTGGTCGCACCCGAAACGGGGGAACGCGTTACCGCACTGCGCGCCCGGCTGCAGGCCACCAAGGACCTGATAGAACCGGCCAACGGGTCGGATGCGTTCGATGACGATCTCGAGAAGGCCGTGAAGGCGTTCCAGAAGCGCCACGGCCTTGATCCCGACGGCGTTGCCGGAACAGCAACCTTTGCCGCGCTGAACGTGCCCGTCGAGGATCGGATCGAGCAGATCAAGCTGAACATGGAGCGCTGGCGCTGGATGCCCGACGACCTCGGCGCGCGACACATCCTGGTGAACATCGCCGCCTTCGAGCTGCACGGTGTCGTGGACGGCAGCATCCGCAAGCGCATGCGCGTGGTCGTGGGTCGCGACTACCGGCGGACACCGATCTTCTCCGACGCGATCCGCTACCTGGAGGTGAACCCCTACTGGCACGTGCCGCCGAAGATCGCTGTGGAAGACCTGCTTCCCAAGATCCGCAAGGACCCGGCCTACCTGACCAACGAAGGCTTCACCGTGCTGGACGGCTGGGGGGCGGACGCGCGCCCGGTCAATGCCTCGCAGGTGAACTGGGCTTCGCTGGGAAAGGGGTCCTTCCCCTACAAGCTGCGGCAGGACCCCGGGCCGAGAAATGCGCTGGGCCGGATCAAGTTCATGTTCCCGAACGCGCACGACGTCTACCTGCACGATTCCCCCGCGCGGGAACTTTTCCGCAAGAATGTGCGCACCTTCAGCTCGGGCTGCATCCGCGTCGAGGATGCCGTCGGACTGGCCGGGTTCCTGCTCGGCCTGCAGGCAGACCCGGCACCCGACCGCGTGAAGGTGGCCCTGGCCGACAAGCAGACGACGATCATCCCGCTGCGCCAGCCCATCCCCGTCCACCTGACCTACTTCACGGCCTGGTCCGACGAGGACGGCACGGTAAATTTCCGGCGCGACATCTACGAGCGCGATGCCTCGCTCGCCGCCGCACTGGCGCGCCGCGACTCCTGACCAGCTTGCGACGACCTGTAAGCCACCGAAAACAGACACAATTTTACGGGATGTTAACGATCCTGCTTCCACAACTGGAGCACACAGGCTAGAAATTCTCCGGCAGGTAACTGTTCTGCATGTCAGGCAAAGGACATACCGGGAATGCAGGAATGAAGGATCAGCGATTCGCGCCGCGCGCGCTCGACCGCAGGAAATTCCTGATCGGGGCGGCTACCCTCGCTGCGCCGGCCATCATTCCGTCGATTGCCCAGGCTGCGGTCGTCCGGCCGAAATCGCTCGAATTCAACAACCTGCACACCGGTGAGCGGCTGCGCACCACCTTCTGGGAAGCCGGGCACTACATCCCGGACGCGCTGACCGAGATCAACCACGTGCTGCGCGATCACCGCACGGACGAGGTTCATGCCATTGACCCGAAGCTGATGGACCTGCTGCATGCCCTGCGCGGCAAGCTCGACACGCGCGCGCCGTTCCGGGTCATCTCCGGCTACCGGTCACCCAAGACCAATGCCGCCCTGTCCTCCGGCAGCGGCGGGGTCGCCAAGAAGAGCCTGCACATGCAGGGCATGGCGATCGACATCCGTGTCGGCGACCGCACGACAGCCGAGGTTCACAAGGCCGCAAAGTCGCTGAAGCTCGGCGGGGTCGGTGCCTACTACAAGTCCGCCTTCGTCCATGTGGATGTGGGGCGGGTCCGTTACTGGTAGGCCAGCGCGGCCGGAACCAGACCGTCCTCAACCAGCGACCACAACTCGTCGCCATAGCCGTCGACCCGCAGACGCGTGTCGACGCCGGACGTGACCACCATGGTCATCGCTAGTGACGGGATGACGATCACGAACTGGCGGCCGAAGCCGCGCGCATAGGCCGCCATGCGGCCCCCGCCCAGGTCCCGCAGGAACCAGCCATAGCCATAGGCGTCGCCCGAGAAGGGTGAACTGGTGCGTGGCGTCCAGGATTTGGCAATCCACTCTTCTGACAGCACCCGCACGCCGTCGATGGTGCCGCCTTGCCGGTACATCTCCCCGACCCGCAGCAGCGCGCGCGGCGAGAGCAGCATGTTGTTGCCGCCGAAATAGATGCCCTGCGGGTCGCGGTCCCAGGCCGGGATGTCGATGCCCAGCGGTTCGCCGAGCCAGTCGCGGGCGAGGTCCAGCGTGCTGCGCCCGGACGCGCGCGTCAGGATCGCCGACAGCAGGTGCGAGTTGCCCGTGGAGTAAAGCATCCGCCCGCCGGGCTCATCCACGAAGGCGCGCGTCAGCACATGGGAGACCCAGTCGGCGCTGGTGACCCAGCGGCCGTAGTTCTGGCCCGACGTGCGGTCGAGGCCCGACTGCATCGACAAAAGGTTGCCGACCGTGATACCGGCCACGCCCGGCTGGGTCCGCGCAGGCATGCGGTCCCCCAGCAGCGCGCCGATGGGCTGGTCCGGCCCGGCGATGACGCCTCGGTCGATGGCCGCGCCGACCAGCGCCGCAATCACCGACTTGGCGACCGACTTCACATTGACCGGCGTGTCGAGGCCCGGCCCGCGGAACCGCTCGGCGACGGCGATTTCGCCGTCACGTGCCACGATCAGCGCGTTGAGTCGCTCGAACGACCGTGCCCGCTCGACCGCCGCCGACAGCAATGCCGGGTCGAACCCGGCCTGAGCGGCGACGGGCGGTGCACCGGCGGCTGACAGGACCAGCAGGGTGCACGCAATCGCACGCATGACCTTCACGATGTGGAGACTCATGCGGGCGATAACGGGACCTACTTCATGTCTTCGGGGAAGTCCGGCTGGACCTGCGGACGGGCGTCGAAAAAGGCCGGGATTTCCATGCAGGCATCGAAGATGCGCTTGCAGTTCGGGTAGGGCGAGACGTCCACATTGAACTGGATCGCGCCGCCGACCTGCGGTGCGAGGCAGATATCGGCGAGGGACACCTGGTCACCCTCGCAGAACTTGCCCGAGGTGCCGTCATTGGCGAGATGGGACTCGATCGCGCCCAGGCCCGCCTTCTGCCAGTTGTGGATCCAGGCACCGAGCTCCTCCTCGGAATGACCCATGTCCTGCATGATGTACTTGCGGATGCGCGGCACCACCAGCGGGTGGGTGTCGGCCACCGCGATCATCGCCAGCGTCCGCACACGCGCGCGCGCCAGCGCATCCGACGGCATCAGCGCCGGCTCGGGATAGACCTCGTCGAGATATTCCAGGATCGCCATGGACTGGGTCAGCACGGTGCCGTCATCCATCACCAGCGCCGGCACGACGCCCTGCGGATTGATCTTCAGGTATTCGGGCGCGAACTGCTCACCCTTGAGCAGATCGGTCGAGACCACGTCATAGGTCTGGCCCTTGAGGTTGAGCGCAATGCGCACACGGAAGGCGGCGAGCGAGCGCCAGAAACTGAAAAGCTGCATGGGAATCCCCCCTTGGAATGGTTGCGCGTAGTGGGCCGTCCGGGGCGAGCCAAGTCAAGCGGGTCTCGCGCGAAATTCAGCGCGTGCGGGCCCGCCAGTCCGCGAGGTCCGCGCCGGTGTCGATGTCGTCCAGCGTCTCGATCCGCGCCACGCGGAAATGCCGCGGCAGGCCCGCCAACGTGTCGGCCAGCGCATGCTCCGTGCTCCAGCGCACATTGTCGAACAGGCGGCGCGGCACCATCGGGCGGCGGCGCGCACCGACCAGCCAGTATCCGCCGTCCGATGCCGGGCCGAACACCATGTCGTGGGAACCCAGCGCGGCGAAGGCATCCGTGATGTGATCGGGCGTCACGGCGGGAATGTCGCTGCCAACGATCACCACCGGCCCCGGTGGCAGTTCGCGGATCGGCCGCGCCATGCGTTCGCCGAGGCTACCCCTGCCCTGGGAGACTCGCAGGAGCCCCGGCACGTTTGGCCAGAGCGTCGCGTTCGCCGCATCGGCATCGGGCGTGACCGACAGCCATGTGGTCCATCGCGGGTCACGGCCCAGCCGCCAGACAACGCCGTTGAGTGAGCGTCGGTAGAACGCCAGCGCCGCATCGGGACCGATGTCCGCAGCGAGGCGTCGCTTGACCGTGCCGCGGCGCGGGGCGCGTGCGAACAGCACAAGGTGCTGTGCCAGGCTCACCGGTAGATCCTCTCGATTCGGCGTGGCGGTACGCCGAGGAAATACAGGCCGAGGCAGAACAGGTTGCGAAATGGCCGCCGCCAGTATCCGCCCGTTCGGTAGCGGATGGCCGAAGTGCGCACGGCCAAGTCGAGACCCACCAGCGCCCGGCGGCCCTGCGCGCGCGCGACACGCCGCACGAGATCCACATCCTCCATCAGGGGAACGGGCCGGTAGCCGCCCAGCCTGTCGTAGAGATCACGTGGGATGACGAGGCCCTGGTCGCCATAGGGCAGGCCGAACCAGCGGCAGCGCCGGGCGACCCAGCGCTCGACCCGCCGCGCATCCGGATAATCATCGTCCAGCACGAACCGAAAATAGGCCGCCTCACCCGTGGCCCCGGGCCGCGCCATGAACCCCGCAAGTGCATCAGCCCAGCCCGGCTCGGGCACGGTGTCCGCGTGCAGGAAGAACAGCCAGTCGTCTGTGACGGCATCGGCACCCGCAGAAAGTTGTGTTCCCCGGCCTCGCGGCGCAGCGATCACACGCACACCGTTGTCCTCTGCGACCGACGCCGTCGCGTCGGTGGAGCCACCATCAGCCACCACGACGTCCAGATCAAACAAGTCGCCTCCCTCTGCTAGCGCCGCGAGGGTCGCGGGCAGCGTCGCTTGCGCGTTCAGGGCGGGAATGACGATCCCGAGGCTAGGCTTCTTCAACGTTGGACTTTCCTCATCCTGAGCCTGACGAAGGATGAGGATACGCACGCCTCATACTTCGACAAGCTCAGCATGAGGCCTTTGTATCGACACGGGACTGTACCACCCGCAGGGCCGCGAGCAGGCCGATCGCGACCACGAGGGTCAGGGCACCGAGGAACATCGGCGTTGACGGGTCCGACGTGAGGTCGACCAGCCAGCCCGCGAAGACCGGCATGACGAACAATCCGCCATGGTTCCAGGTGTGGAACAGGCCGGTGCCCGTGTTGCGGTGCTCGGCACGCACGGTCTCCACCGTCAGCGCCATGACGTTGCCGGTCGGGATGCCGATGAAGATGGCCGCGAGGATGAACAGAGGCAGCGGTGCCTCGACCAGCGGGACCGCACCGACCGAAAGCGCGCTGGCGACAAAGCAGATGACCATCACGAGGTTCGGGCGGCTGAGGCGCTCGGACAGCCAGCCGCCGATGGGAATCGCGAACATGTAGACAAAGGTCGCATTGGCGATGAGGAGCCCCGCCGCCGCCACCTCCATGCCGCGCGCCACCAGCATCGCCGGGCCGAAGGACAGCACCATCAGGTAGCCCGCGTTGTAGAGCACCCAGATCAGGCCCGAGAGGGAAACCATCGCCGCCTCGCGCCGGGTGATCCGGATCCGCAGCAGCGGCCCGTGCACCGGCGTGCGCGGGCTCCGGGGACGATAGACGGCAGCAACCAGCAGGAAACCGACCCCCGACCCGATGCCCGCGGTCAGGAACACCATCTGCCAGCCCCAGGTCTCGGCCAGCGCGCCCTGGGCCCACAGGCCGATGGTGATGCCCACCGGCCAGGAGTTCAT
The DNA here is from genome assembly GCA_038117045.1 of Alphaproteobacteria bacterium. Taxonomy (GTDB): domain Bacteria; phylum Pseudomonadota; class Alphaproteobacteria; order UBA6615; family UBA6615; genus JABJAG01. The sequence continues at coordinate 29,714 of JAYOFE010000025.1, forward strand.
CAGCACCGCCATGGCCGTGACGACCTCGCGTCCCTCGAACAGGTCGCCGACGATCTTGACCATGAGCACGGTGATGATCACGCCGCCCGTCCCGGCGATCACGCGTCCGACGGCGATCAGCGGAAACGCGTCGCCCAGCCACATGACGAAGCCGCCGGCCGCCATGAGCGCGAGACCGAACAGGCAGATCCGCCGCTCGCCGAAGCGTTCCCCGAGGAACCCGGCCGGGAGCGCCGTCACCACACCGAGGATCGAGAACAGGCCGATGAGGGTGCCGACCTCGGTGAAGTCGATGCCCAGATCCTCGACCAGCAGCGGCGAGACCGATGCCACCGTCTGGAAGTGATACCCGAGCGACGACCGCGCGATGAACAGCGCGGCAAGAACCACCCAGCGATTTGGGGTCATGGTCATGTAAGCCCCTCTCCCATGGGGAGAGGGGTATGGGGTGAGGGGGTAAGATGTCGCGGAGTAAACTCGGCCAGATTGAAACCCCTCACCCGGCTCGCGATGCTCACCACCCTCTCCCTATGGGAGAGGGTTGATTTCATTCCCCTATTCCGCCGCCTGTGCCTCGAACACCCCGGCGGCTTCGAGGATGCGCTGGCCCGACGCGGTCAGCTCCCCGAGCTTCTGGCGCAGCGCCGCTTCCGGGAAGACCAGCTTGCGGTCGCGCTTGCGGAACTCACCCGCCACGAGGACGGTGTCGATGTTGTGGGGTGTGGTCATGAACACCAGCGTCTGCACCGGGTCGTGAACCGGGCAGGTGTTGATGTCGTCGCCATGAACCAGGATCACGTCGGCCTGCTTGCCCGGCGTGAGCGAACCAATGCGGTCATCCATGCCCAGAGCGCGGGCATTGCCGATGGTCGCCCATTCCAGCGCCACACGGGTCTTCAGGTGTTCCGGCATGGTCTTGGTCGGGCGCGGGCGCGCATCGGTGTACATGCCGCGCTCGAGCTGGAGTGAGAACCGCACGACCGAGAACATGTCGCCGGAGATATTCGATTCCAGGTCGATGCCGAACGACGGCGTGCCGCCCAACTCCAGCACCTTGCCGGTCACCGGGTTGCCGTGGCCGAAGTTGCATTCGCATTCCGGCGCGACGGTGATCGAGCCGCCCCGGTCGATGATGAGCTTCAGCTCGTCGTCGGTCAGGTTCGTGGCATGGACGAAATCCGCCTCCGGCCCGAGGAGGCCGAGTTCGTCGAGCTTGCGCACGGCGTCATCCGCGAACATCGGGACACCCAGCGCGCCCGTGTGGTTCGACCAGCGCAGGCCCATGTCCTTTGCCAGGCGCACATCGTGCTCGATGCAATCCCAGACGGAGAAACCGATGCCCTGGATGCACATGGCCATGGTGACCAGCGCGTCATCGGATGAAAGGCGGCCCTTGCGCAGGCGCTCCACACGCTCACGCGAGTGCGGCCGCTCGTTGAACGGCTTCTCGCCCGGCTTGGGGTCGGTCTTGGTCTGGCCGTGGCCGTAGATCGCGCGAATACCGGCTTCCTCAAGGGAGTCGATGGCCGCATCGGTGTGGTCAGTGGTGGCGTTGCAGTGATGCCAGTCGAACAGGGTCGTAGTGCCGCAGTTCATCTGGTTCAGCGCGCCGCAAAGGTTGGCGATGCGCACGTCATCTGGTGTGAAGTGTGGCACGGCGGTCGCATGCATGAGCTGGGAATACTCGAACATCGTCCAGTTGGAGACGGTGCCGCGCACGCCGGTCTGCCAGGTGTGCTCATGCATGTTTATGAGGCCCGGCGCGACGATCATGTCCGTCGCGTCGATCACCTCGGCATCGCCTGCCTCGATGTTGCGGCCGACCTCGACGATCCTGTCGTTCTCGATCAGCACGTCGCCGCCACGAATATCGCCGATGGCGTCGTCCATCGAGACGACCCAGCCGCCCTTGATCAGTTTGCGGGCCATGGGGAGTCTCCTCAGAAGGGGGTTTGTTTGTTGGCGCGGAGATTAGCGCGTCGAGGCAGCTATGCTCAATCGTCCCCCGTCCGCCATCCGCCCTCGTTGATGTCGAAGATCTGGCCGTCCGGGTCGCGGTACTTGACCTCGTAGAACGCGCCCGCCTCCTTCGGCTCACCCATCAGCCAGTTGCCGCCCGCCGCCTCGATCTCGGCGGCGGCCGCGTCCACGTCATCGACGACGAAGCCGAGATGGTGGATGCCGAAGTCGTCCGGGTTGCCGCCCGCCGCCTCCTCGGTCTTGTAGCGGAGCAAGGCCAGGTTCACGACTCCGTCGGAGAGGTAGACCCCCGTCGCGCCGGAATGGTCGCTCTCCCCCACGCGCGTCATGCCAAGCGCCTTTTCATAGAACGCCGCCGCCTTCTGCGGGTCGGGCACGGACAGCGCGACGTGTCGAAGCCTGGAGTTCATGGCTTTTCCTCCTGTAGTGACCCTCTCCCTGAGGGAGAGGGTGGTGAGCGAAGCGAACCGGGTGAGGGGTTAAGCGCTATCGGGTTTTGCACATCAACATCTTACCCCCTCACCCCAAACCCCTCTCCCCATGGGAGAGGAACTTAACGTTCTTTCGCGTCGATCAGGACGAAGGCGACCGCTGCGGGCTTGTCGGAACGGTTCGACCAGGCGTGGTTGGTGCCGCGCTGGACCAGCACGTCTCCGACCTCCATCTTCGTCTCGCCTTCTTCCATCACCGCCCAGATCTCGCCCGAGATGACGATGGCGAAGTCGGTGGTGCGGGTCTCGTGCATCCCCGCCGTGTCGGAGTCGGCGTCGTGGGCATCGGTATGCATCTTCTCGAACGCCTCGCCCATATCCTCCTCCTTCACACTCTCGTCGGGCGGAAACTCGACGATGCGGAACACGGCTCCCGACGGGTTGCGCGGCTCGAGCTGGAGGCCGCCCAGCGCCGTGTCCTCATCGCCGGTGTTGTCGGCCGGCGCCGTGGTCTGCCAAAGCTCGTGCACACTCAGCCCGGGCATGATCTCGACGACATTCGGCGACGGCCCGTCCTTCCACAGGATCGAGCGTCCGTTCCCGTCATGACCGGTCACGATCCGGCGATAGCTAGGTGGCATTTTGCGTTCCCTTCAATGATGGCAGGGAAAGCTTAGCGGGCGCGCGCGCCCATGAAAATCGTGCAGCACTGTCGTTCCCCGCGCAGGCTTGCGTGCCGAGTCCGGCGGGGCGAGGATGCCGCCAACAACAAGACGTATCTGGTGAGGAGACGACCATGTCCCAGGACCCCAACAATCCTTCCGGTGCCCTGCCGGGCGACCCGCGTTACGGCCTGTCGAAGGAGCAGCTCAAGGAATACTACAAGACCAAGAGCCCGAGCTGGATCTGCAAGGGTTACTTCAAGACCGAGGGCGGGCTGGAACTGCGCGAGGCCGGGATGGAAGGCCACCAGGCGCACCTGACCGGGACCCAGGACCAGATCCGGTTCACGGGTCCGCTGCTGAAGGCCGACGGCAAGACGCCGAGCGGCGCGATGGCCATGATCGACGCGCCCGACCGGGCCGCCGCCGAAGCATGGATCGCTGCGGACGGCTACGCCAAGGCCGGCGCCTTCGCCAGCACCTCCGTCACCCGCTGGTCGTCCTCCATGGACCTGCGCTGGAACACCTATCCACGCACGGAAGGCTGGCAGCAGTTCGCGATCACGGCGATCGACGGGCCGGAGGCGAAGGAACGCCGCGACGCTGTCGCGGAGGCCCACCACAAGTTTCAGGCGTCGGTCATGGACCGCTATGTTGCACGCGGGCCGATGTTCAACGACGACGGCACCCAGATGATCGGCTCCTTCATGATCATGGA
>JAYOFE010000026.1:0-32213 GCA_038117045.1 Alphaproteobacteria bacterium
GCTGGCAACAGCGCGAAGAAAGAAGCAGGGCGGCAGATATCTGCCGCCCTGTTTTTTTATGCCCGATTCTCTGCTAAGGAACTGTCGGGAACCGGCAACACTTCCCATGTCTAGAAACGGTAACTGCGGATCGCACCAGATGATCTTCCAGCGTATCTCAAAGCATGCGCGCGTGGCCGTTGCGGCCTGCGCCCTTCTGGCATTGGCCGCGTGTGAGGGGATCGAGACCCAGCGCGCCGACGCGGATGGCCCGGAAGACCGCCTGCGCAAGGAAAACGGCAAGCTCTTCGGAGATATCAACCTTCTCGGCAGAGCCAATGACGAGGCCGAAACCGGCAGCGGCATCGGCGTGAACGGATTCCTCTGGCGCGCCTCGCTGGATACGCTGTCGTTCCTGCCGTTATCATCTGCCGATCCTTTCGGTGGCGTCATCATCACCGACTGGTATGCACCACCCGAGAGCCCGGCGGAACGCTTCAAGGTGACCGTTTATATCCTGGGCCGCGAACTGCGCGCCGACGGCGTGCGGGTGGCTGTCTTCCGCCAGAAGCGTGAGGGCAGCCAGGAGTGGATTGACGCGAACACCGGCAAGAGCACCGCGACAAGCCTGGAGGACGCTATCCTGACCCGCGCCCGCGAATTGCGCGTGGCCCAGGTAAACGGATAGTCCTCGCCGATCATTTCAAGGCCGCGCGGCAGACCACGCGGCCGATACAGACCACGGCCTGCGCACCCGCTGACGGTCGCCCGCGCCGAAAGAGCATCGTCCATGGCGCAACGTTATAATTTCCGCGAGGCCGAGCAGAAATGGCAGGCCGTCTGGGATAACGAACAAACCTTTGCCGTCTCGGCAGATCCGGACCGCCCGAAATACTACGTCCTTGAGATGTTCCCCTATCCGTCCGGGCGCATCCATATGGGCCACCTGCGCTGCTACACGCTCGGCGATGTCGTCGCCCGTTACAAGCGCAGCCAGGGCTTCAACGTCCTCCATCCGATGGGCTGGGATGCGTTCGGCCTGCCCGCGGAAAACGCGGCCATGGAAAAGGGCGTCCATCCGGCGTCATGGACCTACGAGAATATCGCGACGATGCGCGGGCAGCTCCGCGCCATGGGCCTGTCGATCGACTGGTCGCGCGAGTTTGCGACCTGTAATCCCTCCTACTACCGCCACGAGCAGGACCTGTTCCTGGACTTCCTGGCGAAGGACCTGGTCTACCGCCAGGACGGCTGGGTGAACTGGGATCCGGTGGACAAGACCGTGCTCGCCAACGAGCAGGTGATCGACGGAAAGGGCTGGCGCTCCGGCGCACCCATCGAGCGCCGCCGCCTGGCCCAGTGGTTCTGCCGGATCACCTCCTACAGCGACGAGCTGCTGTCGGCACTCGAGACGCTGGACCGCTGGCCCGCCAAGGTCCGCGCGATGCAGGAGAACTGGATCGGACGCTCCGAGGGTGCATACATCGAGTTCGATTTCGCCACCGGTCCCGACACGCCGCTGCGTGTCTACACCACCCGGCCGGATACGATTTTCGGCGCCAGCTTCTGCGCCATCGCGGCCGATCATCTCCTTGCCGAGAGCCTGGCAACCGATAATCCCGGGGCCGCCGCTTTCATCGACGAATGCCGACAGCTCGGCACCAGCGAGGAGGCGATCCAGACCGCGGAGAAACGCGGCTTCGACACCGGCTACCGGGTTCGTCACCCGTTTGTCGAAGGCCTGGAACTGCCGGTCTACATCGCCAACTTCGTGCTGATGGGCTACGGCACCGGCGCCATCTTCGGCTGCCCGGCCCATGACCAGCGCGACCTGGACTTCGCCCACGCCTATGACCTGCCGGTACTGCCGGTGGTGGTGCCCCAGGGCGAGGACCCGGCCGCCTTCGAGGTCGGCACCGAGGCCTATACCGGGCCGGGCGCGCTCGCAAATTCCGAGTTCCTCGACGGCATGGACGTCGACACAGCCAAGCGCACCGTGATCGGCCGCTTCGAGGCGATGGGTTGCGGCGAGGGGGCTGTGAACTACCGCCTGCGCGACTGGCTCGTCTCGCGCCAGCGCTACTGGGGTTGCCCGATCCCGGTCATCCATTGCGATTCCTGCGGCGTTGTACCGGTGCCGCGCGAAGACCTGCCGGTCGTCCTGCCCGAGGACATCGACTTCGAGTCCCCCGGCAATCCGCTGGACCGCCACCCGACCTGGAAACATGTCGACTGCCCGTCCTGCGGCGCGGCGGCACGGCGCGACACAGACACCTTCGACACCTTCATGGATTCGTCCTGGTACTTCGCGCGCTTCTGCTCGCCCGAGGCCGACGAAGCTGTCAGCCGTGAGGCCGTCGACTACTGGCTGCCCGTCGACCAGTACATCGGCGGGATCGAGCATGCGATCCTCCACCTTCTCTATTCGCGCTACTTCATGCGGGCGATGCGTGACACCGGGCACCTCGACCTTGCCGAGCCTTTCGCCGGGCTGTTCACACAAGGCATGGTGAACCACGCCACCTATCGCGACGATGCGGGTGAGTGGCTGGAGCCCCAGCGTGTCGTGCAGCAGGACGGCGCCTTCGTGCGCGCCGACACCGGGGCGCCTGTAACCGTCGGCCGCATCGAGAAGATGTCGAAGTCGAAGAAGAACACCATCGACCCGACCGACGTGATCCGTGACTACGGCGCCGACACAGCGCGGTGGTTCATTCTTTCCGACAGTCCGCCGGACCGCGACATGGAGTGGACCGATGCGGGCGTGCAGGGCGCCTACCGTTTCGTGAACCGCGTCGCCCGCCTTGTGATGGGCAACACGGACGCGCTGCCCGCACCCGGCACGGTGCCCGACGGCGGGACCAGTCCGGAATCCCAGAAGCTGCGCGCGCTCGTGCATGGTGCAATTGCAGACGTGACGGACGACCTGGAGCGCTTCCAGTACAACCGCGCGGTCGCCCGCCTGTATGAGCTGACGAACGATATCTCGTCGGCCGTGAATGACGGCGCCGCCGATCCAGCCTGCCTGCGCGAGGCACTCGAGGTTCTCGTGCGTTTGATCGCCCCGATGATGCCGCACTTGTCCGAGGAGATGTGGGGCACACTCGGACACGAGACCCGGCTGAGCGACACGGCCTGGCCCGAAGCGGACTCTTCACTGCTGGTGGCAGACACGGTGACCTATGCCATCCAGGTAAATGGCAAGTTGCGTGGCACCATTGACCTTCCCGCCGGCGTCGAGAGTGCCGCGGCGCAGGAGGCTGCGAAGGAAATCGCAAATGTGGCGGAGTTCATCGCCGGCAAGGAAATCCGCAAGGCAATCTTCGTGCCCGACAAGCTGGTGAACTTCGTTGTCTAGATTGGCGCCCGCCTGGCTGATCGTCTGCCTTGTCCTGGCCGGCTGCGGATTCGAGCCGCTCTACGGTGAACGGGAACAGACCGCCGCAGCCGAGGACGAGCTGGAACTCGTCGATGTGCCGCCGATTGCCGATCGTGTGGGCCAGCTGGTGCGTATCGAACTCACCAACCGGCTGACCCCGACGCAACCTGCGCCACGTGCGCTATACACACTTCCCGTGACGCTCACCGAAACGCGAGCCAGCCTGGCCGTCCGCAAGGACGCGAGCGCGACACGCGCCAACCTCACGATCAACGCGACCTTCGAATTGCAGCGGATCTCCGACGGTGCTCGGCTGACCTCAGGCACCATCCGTTCGGTCAACAGCTACGACGTCGTCGATTCCGACTATGCGACCCTGGTGGCCGAATCCGATGCGCGCCGGCGCGGCGCCAAGGACATTGCCGACGGTATCGTCGACCGCCTCGCGATCTTCCTGTCCAACGCCAGTCAGACCCGAACCGGCGGGAGCACACGGTGAAGGTTTCCGCCGGTCGCGTCGACGGGTTCGTTGGCAACCCGGACCCTGCGATCATCGCCTACCTCGTCTACGGCCCGGATACCGGTCTCGCCCGCGAGCGCGCGCAAAAGCTGACACGGCATGTCGTCGAGGATCCGAACGACCCCTTCCGCGTCGCCGAGCTCTCGCCGTCCGCCATTTCCGACATGCCGTCACGCCTGGCCGATGAGCTGCTCGCCATATCCTTTGGCGGGGGTGAGCGCCTCGTTGTCGTGCGCGATGCGCCCGACGCTTTGTCCGGCCCGCTCAAGGATGCGCTTGATGCCGCCGCGGACGCCGGCGCAACAGCGCGCCTCGTCATCGAGGCGGGGAACCTGTCAGGCAAGTCGGCTCTTCGCAAGCTTTGCGAGACCCGGGACGACTGTGCCGCCCTGCCATGCTATCCCGATGACGAAGAGGGCCGGGCCCGGATCATCCGCACCATGATGCAGGAGGCGGATATCCGGATCGGGTCGGACGCGTTGCGCACGCTGGCCGGAATTCTCGGCGACGACCGCCAGCTCAACCGGCGGGAAATCGAGAAGCTGATCCTCTTCGTTGGACCCGGGAACGAAGTGAGCGAGGATGATGTGCTCGCCTGTGTCGGCGATTCCGGTACCACGTCACTGGACGAGACGGTCCTCGCGGCGGCCGACGGCAACATCGGCGAACTGGACCGGGCGCTGGAACGGTTCTGGTCAGACGGTGGCGAGCCCGTCAGCCTGGTCCGGGCGGCACAGCGACATTTCCAGCGCCTGCATCGCGTTTCCGGCCTGATGCGCGCTGGCGAGAGTTACGATAACGCGGCACGCCGCCTGCGCCCGCCTGTCTTCTGGAAAATGGCAGGCCGGTTCCAGAACCAGTGCCGGAGCTGGCCGTCAGACCGGCTGGAGCTGGCTCTTGGTAGGCTGACCGAAGCCGAATTGGCGTTGAAGACCACCGGCACACCTGGTCGCGCGGCCTGCGGCCGCACACTCTACGCCATCGCCAGCATGCAGCGGACACGCCGAGCCTGAACCGAATGATCAGATCGGGTTTTTGACCGATCAGGATTCGAACGGAAAACTCTTGCCGCCGGGAGCCGGTTCCTCGGAGGTGCGTGCAGGCCTGTCGTTCTGGTTGAGACGGCGCAACACGTCGTCCAGCTGGTCGAGATTCCTGAACTCGATCGACAATGTGCCCCGGCCTGAATCCTCGCCGCCTTTCAGGTCGATCTGGACCTTGAGCCCAATGGCATCGGAGACGTCACGCTCGAGTGCCAGCGTGTCGGCACTCTTGGCGGAAGACGTGCGGGGCTTCGCCTTGGCGCCACCGCTTCCATCGGAGACCTTCTTTTCGATATCGCGGACCGTGAGGTCTCCCTGGACAATTTCCCGCGCCAGGCTCAACGCATCTTCACGTCCGACCAGCGCACGCGCATGGCCTGCCGTAAGTTGGCCACTGTCGACCATCTGGCGCACTTCGGCTGGAAGTGTGAGCAATCGCAATGTGTTAGCGACATGGCTTCGGCTCTTGCCCACGACCTTCGAGAGTGCGTCCTGGGTGTGCGCGAACTCGTCGATCAGCCGCTGATAGGCTTCAGCCTCTTCGATCGCCGACAGGTCCGAGCGCTGGATGTTCTCGATCAGCGCAATCTCGAGCGCTTCCTGGTTGCTCAGGTCGCGAATGATGACCGGGACATTGTGGAGTTGCGCCCGTTGCGCCGCGCGCCACCGACGTTCGCCGGCGATGATCTCGTAGCTGTCGATCTGCACGGGATCACGCCGGACCAGGATCGGCTGCAGGATCCCTTTCGAGCGGATCGAGTCGACGAGCGACTGCATGTCCTCGTCATCGAAGTGGCTGCGCGGCTGGAACTGACCGGGATGGAGTTGCTCGATCGGCAGTTCGCGCTGTGCGCGGGAGGCTTTCTCCAGTTCCTCGTAGTCGGCCTCGTCGTCACCCAGCAGGGCGGACAGGCCGCGCCCGAGGCGGCGGCGGGAGTTCGGGTCGTTCATTCGGCGGCCTCCCCGATCGGGCTCGCCCCCTCACGCCGGAGCATCTCGGCCGCGAGCCGGGCATAGGCCTGGGCACCGGCGCAGGCCAGGTCATACACAAGGGCAGGCTTGCCGAATGACGGCGCCTCCGACAGGCGGACGTTGCGCGGAATGACGGTCCGGTACACCCGGTCGCCAAAATACTCACGCACATCGGCTTCCACGGAGCGGCAGAGATTGTTGCGAGCGTCATGCATGGTCAGGACGATGCCCTGGATATCCAGATTCTCGTTGTAGGCGCGCCGGACACGCTCAATCGACTTCATCAGCCGCGACAGGCCTTCGAGCGCAAAGTATTCGCACTGCAGCGGCACCAGGACCGAGTCCGCCGCGACCAGCGCGTTGATGGTCAGCAGGCCGAGCGCCGGCGGGCAGTCGATCAGGACGTAGTCATACTGCCCGAGGACCGCATCGAGCACATTGCGCAGGCGCGCCTCGCGATGGTCAAGGTCGATCAGCTCAATCTCGGCACCGGCAAGGTCGGCCGAAGCCGGCGCCACATCGAGGCCGGGGATCTCCGTCCGGCAAATGGACGTCGCCAGGTCCTGTCCGCCGATCAGGACGTCGTACACATCTGTTTCATATTCTGAAACGCCGAGGCCGGTCGATGCGTTTCCCTGGGGATCGAGGTCGATGACCAGAACCCTTTGCCCGCATGCCGCAAGACCGGTGGCCAGATTGATCGCCGTGGTGGTCTTGCCGACCCCGCCCTTCTGGTTGGCAACCGCAATGGTGCGCGTGCCACCGCGCGCGTGGAGCCGGTGATCCGGCGGTCCAAATTCGGGTGTGAGCGGTGTGGCCGCCGACCTGTCTTCCTGATGGTCGAAATCAGACACGTTCCGGTTTCCTTATCTCAAGTACAACTCCACGCGGGTCCGCCGCGCTCGGGTACTCTGTCATATTCATATGCCAGGATGCACGCGCTTCCTGCAGTTCCTCTTCTACACGTGCGCCTTTCAGGAACACGCAAATCCCGTCGGGCGCGAGCAGGGGTGCCGCGTATTCCAGTAGCCGCGCGACCGGCGCCAGCGCCCTTGCGAGGATCAGGGAAAATCCCGTCTCCACAAGATCCTCGACCCGGCCCTCGGCGATTTCCGCCGGCGCGTCTGTCACCCGCCGCACCTCCCGGAGGAAAGCGCATTTCCGGCTATCGGATTCGGCCAGGACGACCGGGGCATTACAGGCGATGGACAGGGCCATGCCCGGAAATCCTGCCCCGGTTCCCATGTCGAGCGTGCGGCGCGCAGGGTCTACCCATTTCATAAGCTGCAGGGAATCCAGGAAATGCCGCCGCCACACATCCGCGAGGGAATCCCGGGAGACCAGGTTGATGCGCTCCTGCCAGCGTCGGAGCAGTTCCTCGTAGGACTGCAGCCGATCCAGTGTTTCACGTGAAACATAGACCGTATGACCGAACTCATCAACCGTCATGGGCACCGTGTTGACCATGGCTTTTCTATACCAGCCAAGGTTGGACGCGCCAACCACTATATATTGTGGACTAAGCCGCGTTGGCCGTGTTGGCGGAGGCCTTGCGCACATAGCGTAATAGGATAACCAGCGCGGCCGGGGTCATACCGGGAATCCGCCCCGCCTGCCCCAAAGTTTCCGGCTTTTGATGCGAAAGCTTCTGCCGCGCCTCGTTCGACAGGCCCGGTATGGCGCTGTAATCGAGGTCCGGCGGCAGCGCCATCGCCTCGTCACGCCGGTAGGCCTCGACGTCTGCGGCCTGGCGCATCAGGTAATGGGCGTAACGAGCCTCGATCTCCATGATCGGCCTCGCATCAGCTGTAACCGCATCCAGTTCAGGCCAGACACGCAAGATGTCGGCAAATCCGACCTCCGGAAAGCTGAGCAGCTCAAAGGCGCTCCTCCGGATCCCGTCACGGTTGACCTTCAGTCCCTGGCGCAAAAGCGCGTCAGGCGTGGCCGTGCAGCCCTCCAGCGCGATCCGGGCGGCGTCCACGCCGGCCTGCCGGTCCCGGTGCGCAGTCGCGCGTTCCGGCCCCACACAGCCTAACGTAAGGCCCAGGGGGGTCAGCCTGCTGTCCGCATTGTCAGCGCGCAGCATCAGCCGGAATTCCGCGCGCGAGGTAAACATGCGATAGGGCTCGTCCGCCCCGCGCGTCACCAGGTCATCAATCATCACGCCGATATAGGAGGATGCGCGGTCCGGCTCGAACCGTGCGGTGCCGCCACCAGCGAGATGGGCGGCGTTGATCCCGGCCACAAGGCCCTGCCCTGCGGCCTCCTCGTATCCAGTGGTGCCGTTGATCTGCCCGGCCAGGAAAAGCCCAGGAACCTTGCGGGTTTCCAGCGTCCGGTACAGTTCGCGCGGGTCCACGAAATCATATTCGATGGCATAGCCGGGGCGCAGCACGGTGGCGCGCTCGAGGCCCGGGATCTCCTTCAGGAGTGCGTGCTGGACATCTTCCGGCAAGGAGGTCGAAATGCCATTGGGATAAACTGTGTGATCGTCCAGACCCTCGGGCTCCAGGAAAATCTGGTGGTTCTGGCGGTCCGCGAAGCGCACCACCTTGTCCTCAATGGACGGGCAGTAGCGCGGGCCCCCGCTCTCAATCTGGCCCGAATAGATCGGAGCCCGGTCGAGGTTGGCCCGGATCAGCTCATGTACCGCCGACGTCGTATGGGTGATGTGGCAGTCGATCTGGGGTGTCGTGATCGCGTCCGTCATATAGGAGAACGGCACCGGCGGATTATCGCCGGGCTGCCGCTCCAGACCATCCCAGTCAATGGTCCGGCCGTCCAGGCGCGGCGGCGTCCCGGTTTTAAGGCGCCCCAGCGCGAACCCCGCACGGCGCAGTGTATCCGAGAGGCCCAGCGAGGGTGCCTCTCCCATTCGCCCGGCAGGCGTCTGGTACTCACCGATATGGATGACACCGCGCAGGAACGTCCCAGTCGTCAGGATCACTGCCCGGCAGTCGATCTCGCGCCCGTCCTGCAGGATGACGCCGGCGACTGAGCCCGATGCGTCGAGACGAATGTCCTCGACCCCGGACTCCAGGACATCCAGCCCGGCCTGGCCCCGCAGCAGATCCTGCATGGCCTCGCGATAGAGCTTGCGGTCCGCCTGCGCGCGAGGGCCCCACACGGCAGGACCCTTGCTCTTGTTGAGCATCCGGAAATGGATCCCGCCCCGGTCGATTGCGCGGCCCATCACCCCATCCAGCGCATCGATCTCGCGGACCAGGTGACCCTTGCCAAGACCGCCAATGGCGGGATTGCAGGACATCTCGCCGATGGTTGCGGCCTTGTGGGTGGCCAGCAGCGTCCGAGCACCCACGCGCGCGGAAGCCGCTGCGGCCTCGCAGCCTGCATGACCGCCCCCGATCACGACGACATCATAGGTTCCGGTATATGGATCAGGCTTGCTCATTCGCGCGCTATGTAGGACGTCCTTCCGGACCTGTCAAAACCGGATTGGCGGGTCGACCGGCTTTCGATGTTTCACGTGAAACATTGCTCACTTGCCGATGCAGAAATCCCGGAACACCGCATCCAGCATCTCATCTATATCCACGCGGCCTGTAATCCTCCCGAGAGCCCGAACCGCAAGACGGATATCTTCGGCGGCCAGTTCCGGCAACGTCGCAGATACAGCCCTGTCGAGGGCCTCGCTCGCCTCGGCAAGCGCCTCTCGGTGACGCGCCCGGGTCGGTACCAGACCGTCATGGCCGGAAAGGAGGTCCTTCACGCGCGCCTCAAGCTCGGACAACAGGGCATCGATCCCGTCCCCGGTCCTGACCGAGACCGCAAAATCCACCGGAGTCTCGCCAATCCTCTCAGGTATTCTATCTGCGAGGTCGGTTTTGTTGACCACCACAATGGCCCGACTGTCAACCAGAACCGCGATCCGATTCGGCATGGCGGCCGTCCCCGCATCAACCACAACCAGCACCAAAGCTGCCTCTCCGGCCCGCTGTTCAGCCCTGCGGATGCCTTCCAGCTCGACCGCACCCTGCGCCTCATGGAGCCCCGCGGTGTCCTGCAGCGACACGGCGTATCCGCCCAGGTTCATCTGGACCTCAACCACATCACGGGTCGTCCCAGCCTCATCAGAGACAATGGCCACGTCCCGACGGGCTATCAGGTTGAGAAGGCTCGACTTTCCGACATTCGGCGCGCCAACGATCACGACCGGCAAGCCAAGTCGTATATTTTCGCCGAGTAGTCCGGTATGACGATGTTGGTTAATTTCTTGATTTATTTTATTAATATTCACCACTACCTTTTCGTGTAGTGCTTCGGGTAGTTCCTCATCCGAGAAGTCAATTTCGGCTTCGGCATGGGCCATGACCCCGATGAGGCGGGTCCGCCACCCGTCATACAGCTCCGCAAGGCCCCCGTCATACTGCCGAAGGGCCTGCTGCCGTTGCTTGTCGGTCCGGGCCGCGATCAGGTCGGACAGTGCTTCTGCACCAGTCAGGTCGATCTTGCCGTTCGCAAAAGCACGTCGGGTGAACTCGCCCGGCTCGGCGAGACGGGCCAGGCCGGATTCACCGATTTCACGAAATAGCCGGTCGAGCACCGCCTCGCTGCCATGGAGATGCAGTTCCGCCACGTCTTCTCCGGTGAAACTTGCCGGACCCGGAAACCGCAGGACCAGCGCCTGGTCGATCACCTCCGCACCGTCAGATGTGCTGATCTGGGACAATTGCGCATGCCGCGCGGCCGGAAGGTCTCTTATTCCGATTGTTTTCAACAAGTTATCTGTATTCGGCCCGGAAATGCGCACCACCGCGACCCCGGCCATACCGGCACCGCTGGACAACGCATAGATCGTGTCCGGGCGAATTCCATCCGTCGGCACGGCGAAAACCTATTTCTTCTTGTCGTCCTGGCCCTTATCGGGCATCGCCGCCCAGAACGCCTTCTGGAACTGGTCCCAGGTATCGGCGCCCATGGCCGTCCCGCCGCTCATCCAGGTCCGAAACAGCGTTTGCGGGTCCATGTTCTGCATCGCCTCAAGGGTCTGGCGCTGCCACTCATCCACCACGGCCTTTTGCGCATCGGCCACATTCGGCAGTCCCATGAAGGTGCGGGCCTCTTCGGGCGTGCAATCGACGTTGATGGTCACTTTCATGATCGGCCGTCCGGGAATGTTGCCAGGGTGGGGACACTCCCCGACGTTATATCCTGTCTGCGGGCCTTCCCGACACCTATTATCGGACGCCATGCCAAGCGCGCTCACCATCGAATCCCCAGTCGGCCCCCTCGCACTCCGTGCCGAGGGGGACCGGATCACCGCCCTCGACTGGGTGGACACGCTGGTGGACGACGATGACGCCCACGTTCTGACGGAAGCCGCCTCACAGTTGCGCGCCTATTTCGACGGCCGCCTCACCGAGTTCGACCTGCCGCTCGCCCCCGCCGGAACCGAACACCAGAAGGCGGTCTGGTCGGCCATGCTCCGCATCCCGTATGGCGGCCTGCGCACCTATGGCGAGATTGCCGAAGATCTGAGCTCGTCCGCCCGCGCGGTCGGCACGGCCTGCGGAAAAAACCCAATCCCGATCATCGTGCCCTGCCATCGCGTGATTGCCTCCGGCGGGCGTATGGGCGGTTACTCGGGACGCGGCGGTCTGGAGACAAAGCGCGCGCTGCTGATGCTCGAAGGCGCCGTGCTGGCTTGATGGAATTCGGGCCCACCGATAGGCTCGCCCCCAACAACGCAACACGCACCGCACACCTCGAACGGGCAGGCGCGCGGCAGGGGAGAGAATGATGGTCCACGCAATCCGGTTTTATGAAGCGGGCGGTCCCGAGGTCATGAAGTGGGAAGAGGTCGAGGTCGGCGATCCCGGCCCCGGCGAGATCCGCGTCAGGCAGACCGCCGCGGGCCTCAACTTCATCGACATCTACCTGCGCTCCGGCGCACGCCCGGTGCCGATGCCGAACGGCCTCGGGCTCGAGGGCGCGGGAGAGATCGTCGCCGTGGGCGACGGGGTCACCGACCTCGCCGTGGGGGACCGTATCGGCTATGCCGACATGCCGCTCGGTGCCTATGCCGAGGAGCGCGTGATGCCCGCGAAGATCGCGGTAAAACTGCCCGACACCATTTCCGACGAGCAGGCCGCCGCCATGATGCTCAAGGGCATGACGGTACAGTTCCTCATCCGCTCCTGCTTCCCGGTCCAGAAAGGCCAGACCGTGTTGTGGCACGCCGCTGCCGGCGGCGTCGGGCTGATCGCCTGCCAGTGGCTCAATCACCTGGGCGTCACGGTGATCGGCACGGTCGGCAGCGACGACAAGGCTGATCTTGCGAAGGCCCATGGCTGCCACCACACCATCAACTACCGCGACGAAAACTTCGTCGAGAAGGTCAAGGAATTGACCGACGGGAAGGGCGTGCCGGTGGTCTATGACGCGGTCGGCAAGGACACGCTGCGCGGTTCCATGGAATGCCTGCAGCGGCGAGGCTACCTCATCAGCTTCGGCAATGCGTCCGGCGCACCGGAGCCGGTCGAGCTCACAGAGCTGTCGGCCCATGGTTCCATCTATGCGGCGCGGCCGATGCTCTTTGACTTCATCGCCGAACGCGAAGAACTATTGGCCTGCGCTGGTGACCTGTTCGACGTGGTGTCGTCCGGCGCGGTGAAGATCGAGATCAACCAGACCTATCCGCTCTCCGAGACGGTCCAGGCCCACAAGGACCTGGTCGCCCGCAAGACAACGGGTTCCACGATCCTGCTGGCGTAAGGTGCCCGGGGCCTAGCCCCGGCCCGCGCCGCCCAGCACGAATGCGCCATAGACCGAAGGCGGGTAGCCGGCCTCGCGCAGGCGGTCCCGCGCGCGGACCCAGCCGCCCGCGAAGTCACCCAGCCGGGCACGCTCATGGAAAGCTTCCATGTAGAGCTGGGTCGGCGCGTCCTCGACAGGCCACAGGCTGTTGACCACCGAGACCGCACCGCCGAGATAGAAACTCCGCGCAAGGCCGAGGAAGTCATCGCCTGCCTCTGCGCGGCCGAGCCCGGTCTCGCAGGCCGACAGGACCACGAGTTTGGCGGCCAGCGGATTCTCGAACAGTTCCGCCGCCGTCAGGCGATCTGCATGCTCGCCGTCCGGGTCTGCGAGGAAAAGTGCCGAGGCCATCGGGTCATACGGGTTGAAGGTCCCGTGTGTCGCCAGGTGCAGCACATCGACGCCACCCTCGACCGACCGGCGCAATGCGGCTTCAGTCGCCTTCGGCGCGATCAGTCTGGCGACGTCATAGGTCTTGCCGACTGATACCGCCTCGCGCCGCGCCCCGGGCAACTGCGGAAGCTCGCCCTTGAGGTCGGGATCACCGAGCACCGCAGCCGGCAGAGGGCCGCGCCCGCCGCCCGTTGAGCGGGCGATCCATCCGCCGGTCGGCAGAACCACAACCGGCGAACGCTCGTCCAGCACCCCCCACGGCAGGAAGTAGAGGCTGCCACGCGGCACATCATAGAGCGTGCCGGTGGTGCCCCATTTCGCCAACTGAAGCCCGCGCCCGATTTCCTCGGCCGCCGCTTTCTGTTCCGCCGGGTCGAGCGGCTGGGCCGGCCCTCCGCGCGTTGTTGATTCGGGCGTCGGCGCATCAGGGTCCGCAGCCTGAAGCGTCCGCGGATCATTGGCCTGTTCGATCAGTTCGCCGCGCGCCGAGCGGACCAGCGAACGGCCGCTGGCCGCGATGCGCCCATTCAGTTCGGCAAGGCGCGTCTCGGTCAGCGCACCCGTTACCACCTTGGCACTGTCAGATGACACCAGCAGGAACCGCAGGCGATTGTCGGTATCGGGCGGCAGGGCATAGGCCAGCCGGTCACCTGCACCGAGACGGCGCTGGACGGCGGCCAGTGTCTGGGTACCCACCGAGAGCGAATCCGCAATCTCGGGATCGCGTTGACGCAGCTGCGCGATCAGTCGTTCGCGCCGGGCCAGAAGGTTACGCTCGCGCTTCAACCCATCGCCCCCGCTCGCGCCTGGTGCCGTGTTTCGCAGCCGCTGGGCGCGGATGTCCGTATCGAGAGCATTGATCTTCGACACCAGTTCCGGCTGCCGTCCGGCGGCGATCGGCCGGTTGGCGAGCATGTCGACGAAGGCACGTGCGCGTCCGCGCTCCAGGTCGCGGAACAGCGCGGACATGTTGCCGCTTCTGATGTCCAGCACGATCAGGCGGCGGGTAATCTGTTCCTTGCCGATGCCGAAGCGCCGCTTGGACTCGTCGGTCGACAGCGAGCCTGTCACCGCCTCAACCGCCGTGTCCGCCGCGCGGAACGCCTTCTCTGCGTCACGGGGACGGCCGAGGTCGAGCAGCGCCTCGCCACGCAGGGCCTCGATCTTCCAGACGAGATCGGCAAGCCCGTTCTCGGCGGCGAACTTCGCGGCCTGCGCCGCTGCCGGTTCGGCCAGGTCGGCCCGGCCGATATCCAGAAGCGCGCGCACGCGGAAGCCGTCCACGGTGGCCTGCCCCGCGGCATAGCCCAGCGCCTCGAAATACGCGCGTGCGGACTGGAACAGGGGCGCGCCGGCTTCCGGGTCCTTGCGATTGACGACCCGCGCGGCGCCGAGAATGCCGAGGTTGATCCCGCGTGCGTAATAGATATCGGAATCGACGAAAAAGTACTGCCGGTTCAGCGGATGGTTGACGTTGTAGTAGGCCTCCACGATCAGGTCCTCCGCCGCCTGCGCCCATGCCTCCGCCTGCTGGTGGTCGCCCTTCAACAGCATCGCGCCGGCAATGCCGAGATAGCTGCGGAAATGCGCGCGGGTCATGGCGACATTGTGGGCGACGTCCGGCCAGAACACGAACAGTGTCGGCATCCGCCAGTCCTTCAGGCCGCGAATGACGGTGACGAAATCCTCGATCGCCGCTTCCGGCCGGCCCTGCCAGAGCTTGGCCTCGCCGCGCAGCGCGCGGGTGTTCACGTTGGTTCCGAAGGCCGCCATCTCCAGTGTTTCGCTGGCGCCCAGCACCGCCTCGGCGTCAGGGCCGCGGCCCAACTGGATCAGCACCTGCACCCGGAAATACGAAAGATACCAGGCGTAGATCCTGGCGTTCTCGTCCCGCGGGCCGCCCTTCACCGCCAGGACTTCCTCGGCCTTGTCGATCAGCGCCAGCGCCGCATCGCCCTCACCGCGCAGGAAGGCATCGGTCGCCCGCACGCGGATCAGGCTGGCGTAGTCCGGGTTCCACTCGGTGACCGGCTCGGACAGAGGTCCAATCCGCGCGCCTATACGCGGGAGCGCGCCGATCGACCGGCCCACATAGTCACGATGCTCGGCCAGCACCAGTTCCCGGTCGCGATAGGTCGCGGCCTCAAAGAATTCCAGTGCACGCTCCCAGACCGGCTCGCCCGCCTTCATGTCCCCGGCAAGCCCGGCGCGGGCATCAGCAAGATGCAGCAGGCACCAGCCATAACCTTCGTACAGGTGGGTCGTCGCCTTGAGCACCAGCCCGGCGCGGCGCCCAGAACCTTGGTGTGGTACCCGATGGCGTCGTTCGGCTCGTTCAGCCATACGGCGAGCTGGCCAAGCTGGGAGAGCGCCTCGACGTTGTTGCCGAACAGTGCCATCTCCGCGTCCGACAGTTCGCGCACTTTCGCGCGCGCCAGGTCCGGCTGCCCGGCATGGATCAGGTACTGCACCATCTGGGATGACAGCCAGTAATCCCGGAAGGGATTGTCGGCCGGTATCTCCGCACGAACCACCGGCAGCAGGCTTTCTGCCTTGCGCCAGTCCTTGTCGAGGCCCGCGCGCCAGAAGGCCTCGATGTTCTCCGTCACGACAATGCCGTTGCCCAGCACATCACCCACCTTCGGCGGCGCCGCGGCCTCGGCCGGCTGGGCCATGTCGACCTCTTCCCGGCCGGTATAGGTCGCCTTCGGCGTCACGCTCTCAAACGCACGGGTCTGTTCAGGCGAGTTTTGGACCGAGAGCGCCTGTTCGCCGATGGGCGGAATGTCCACCGGTAACGCGCAGGCGGTGAGACCGAAGACGGCAGCGGCAGCGCAGGATCGGCGGAACATCTTCATGAGCGGGGGGCCACGTCCGGATAGGCGACAAGACCTTCCGGCGCAAAATAGAGTTTCGTCGATCCCGGCGCGGCATCGAAGGCGCGTTCCATGCGGCGCAGTGACGCCTCGGCAGCGGCGACCAGAATGTCCGGATCGGTCTCGCGGTTGCTCGGCACTGTCGCCGGATCGCGCGGCGCAACGATCAACGTCGGGATGCCGTAGCCCGGGCCATAGAGCCGGTCGACGATGGCGTTATAGAGCTCGGCGCGGCGTGAGAAGGCGTCATTGTATTCGCGGCCGCGAATGATTTCGCGGTTGTTGGAGAAGAGCGGCATGGAGGCCGAGGCCCGAAGTGCCGCCACGAATTTCGCGCCGGTCAGTTCGCGGTTGTCAAAGACACGCACCGAGCCGTCCGCCGCATCGGTGGTGGCGACGCCGATACGAACCGGGGACGCTTTCACCGCGTCCGTGTCCAGTGCCTTGCCCTTCGTGATCCACTGGTCGAACAGGAAGCCCACATCCATCGGACCGGACAGGCGCCACGGATCGATGAAATGGGTGTGGCCGGCGAGGTTCTGGTAGTAGATCGACGTGCCGTAGGCGATCTGGCCGGCCGCGAGATAGGCCACTGTCAGCCCGCCCGCCGATGTGCCGTACATGGCATCGAAGCTACCGGCGATACCGAGCTGGTCCAGCGCGACGGCCGCCGCCGAGCCCAGGATTCCGCGCATCCCACCGCCCTGGACAACGAGGCAGAGCCGGTTGCCGTCCGACATGCTGCCGGCATCATATCCGCTTGCCCGGCGCGCCTTGATCAGCTCAAGGACTTCGGCATGGCGTTCGCCCAGCATATTCCCGTCCGCCACGGGAACCGCGGCGGGTGTCGATGTACAGGCTGCAACATTCGACATGGCCAGCCCCGCCAGAAGGAGAATGGCAAGCCGCCGTATCCGGCAGCCAACGCCACGATGAAGATGGTGCACGGGCGCACAACCTCCTGTCCTGCCCAATCCCGACACGGGCCGGATTCTGTCCGCGGCGGCGGCGCAACGCAAGACGGCGGCCCAAAATGTGAATGCCCCGCGCGGATATCCGGCGGGGCATTGCAGTCACACAGCGCGCAAACGCTGCTACTGGTTCATGGTGTCGTAGAAGTCGTTGTTGTTCTTGGTCGACTTCATCTTGCTGAGCAGGAACTCCATGCCGTCGACAACCCCCATCGGGTTGAGGATGCGGCGCAGCACCCACATCTTCGACAGCGTGCCCTTGTCCACCAGAAGCTCTTCCTTTCGGGTGCCGGACTTGGTGATGTCGATCGACGGCCAGACGCGCTTGTCCGACAGCTTGCGGTCGAGGACGATTTCCGAGTTACCGGTGCCCTTGAACTCCTCGAAGATGACCTCGTCCATGCGCGAGCCGGTCTCGATAAGCGCGGTGGAGATGATGGTCAGCGAACCGCCTTCCTCGATATTACGCGCCGCACCGAAGAAGCGCTTCGGGCGCTGAAGGGCGTTGGCGTCGACACCGCCGGTCAGCACCTTGCCCGATGACGGGACGACGGTGTTGTAGGCGCGGGCCAGGCGCGTGATCGAGTCCAGCAGGATCACCACATCGCGCTTGTGCTCGACCAGGCGCTTGGCTTTCGCGATCACCATTTCGGCGACCTGCACATGGCGCTGCGCCGGTTCGTCGAAGGTGGACGAGATGACCTCGCCGCGCACGGTGCGCTGCATGTCGGTGACTTCCTCCGGGCGCTCGTCGATCAGCAGCACGATCAGGTAGATGTCCGGGTGGTTCGCCATGATCGCCTTGGCGATGTTCTGCATCATCACCGTCTTGCCGGTACGTGGCGGGGCGACCAGAAGGGCGCGCTGGCCCATGCCCAGTGGCGAGACGATGTCGATGACGCGCAACGTCGGATCCTTGAACTCCGCATCCTCGATCTCGAGGTTGATCTTCCTCTCGGGATAGAGCGGCGTCAGGTTGTCGAAGTTGATGCGGTGGCGGGTCACGTCGACATCGTCGAAGTTGACCTTGTTCACCTTCAGCAGCGCGAAGTAGCGCTCGCCATCCTTGGGAGAGCGGATCTCGCCCTCGACCGTGTCGCCGGTGCGCAGCGCGAAGCGGCGGACCTGGCTCGGCGAAACATAGATGTCGTCGGGGCCGGGCAGGTAGTTGGATTCGGGTGAGCGCAGGAAGCCGAAGCCGTCCTGCAGCACCTCAAGCACACCGCCGCCGTAGATCGGCACCTCATCCTCGGCCAGCGCCTTGAGGATGGCGAACATCATGTCCTGGGTACGCAGGTTGCTCGCGCCCTCGATCTCCAGCTCCTCGGCAAAGGCGAGCAGCTCGGCGGGCGACTTCTGTTTCAGTTCCTGAAGATCCATTGCTTCCATCGTGGAAACCTGTCCTGTGCTGGGGTCCTTCGTCTCAGATCGGTCGAATGCCGGTGACAAAGGTACGGCGGGGGCGGGCTTACGAATTTCGCGGGGCGCCGACGCCATGCGCCGGAAAGAAAAGATGTGAGGTGCGGATGGCCGAGCGGATGCTCTTGGCTGTCTTTACGCAACCACATTACGCACTTAGTAAACACGCCCCGTCAAGTCAATCCTGATGACGGAAATGCTTCAGCCAAAAGACGAAAACAGCCCTAGAAGGGCCGGACCACGACCATCACGACGATCACGATCAGGAAGATCGTCGGGACCTCGTTGTACATCCGGTAGAAGCGTGCGGGCCGCGTGTTGGCGTCGGCGGCAAATTCCTTCCGCCAGAGGGCGAACACATGGTGGATCACCGTCATACAAAGGACGGCCGCCAACTTCACCCAGATCCAGCCCGAGCCCCAGTCGATCAGGCCGGGCGTGCCCAGCATCAGGCCGCCGAAGATGAATGTCGCGACCATCGCGGGGTTCATGATGGCGCGCAGCAGGCGGCGCTCCATCACCTTGAAGGTCTCGGACTTGTCGGAGCCGGCTTCCGCGTCAGCGTGATAGACGAACAGCCGCGGCAGGTAGAGCATCCCCGCCATCCAGGCGATCACCGAGATGATGTGCAGGGACTTGATCCAGGGATAGGCGGAAATCAGGAAATCACCCACGATCTAGGCCATCTTTGCAGGGCATTGTGACCACTCAGGCCCGCAGACGCGGCCACCGTGCCCCGAACACATCGCACAGCCGCTTTCCGCATTCGCACGGACCAGACGCGCCAGCCCATCGATAAAAGGCTGCGCCGTGCCCACGGTGGGCACACGCAAATAGGTTTTCACGCCGGCATGTTCGGCCAGTTCACGGTACTCGATGTCGAGTTCGACCAGGGTCTCGGAATGCTCCGACACGAAGGCGATAGGCACCAGCACGATCCCCACTCCGTCGGCGCCGGCGCGCTTGATCTCGTCCTCGGTGGCGGGGCCGATCCATTCAAGCGGGCCCACCCGGCTCTGGTAGCAGCACAGCCAGTCGGCATCGCTTCCGACTTCTCCGGACAGGGTGGACATCACAGCCTGGGCCGTCTGTTCGACCTGCCACTGATAGGGATCACCCTTGGCCACAATCTTCTTGGGCAGGCCGTGGGCGGAAAACAGGATCCGGTAAGGCTCGCCTTCCGGCAGACCAGCGACGGCATTTGAGATTCCGTCAGCCACGGCCGAAACAAATCCCGGATCGGTGGGATAGCAACACACAGCACTGACGGGGACCGAGAGGTTCCGCTTGCGCGCAGCCTGCTCCCACACCCGCATCATGGAACCTACCGTGGTCGTGGAGAACTGCGGGTAGAGCGGCATCAGGACGACGCGTTCAGGCTTGCAGGCCATCACCTCATCCAGCGCCTCGTCGACAAACGGATGCCAGTAGCGCATGGCAACGAAGCACTTGTAGGTGTCCCAACCGTCCGTATTCAGCGCGGCCTCAACGGCCTCGGCCTGGGCCTGCGTGTTGGCCAGCAACGGCGAGCCGCCACCCAGGTTGGCGTAGATCTCGCGTGCGGTTTTCTCCCGCCGGCCCGAGATCAGCTTCGCGACCAGCCAGCGCAGCGGCCCCGGCAGACCAATGATCATCGGGTCGTTGAACAGGTTGAACAGGAATGGCCGGATATCGTCCGGCTTGTCCGGCCCGCCCAGATTGTAGAGGACGACGGCGGTGGTCATGTGCGCCCGCCCCACTGGTGCACCATCTCCGCCAGCCGTTCCACATGGACCGGCGGTGTGTCCTTGTTGATGCCGTGAGCCAGGTTGAAGATGAAGGGGCCGCCATCCAGCGCTCCCAGCACCGCTCGGGCGGCATCCTCCATCTCCTCACCGCCGGCCAACAGATAGGCCGGATCGAGATTGCCCTGTACCGGACAAAGCGGCTGGATGCGCTCGGCCGCCTCGCGCGGCGAGATCGCGGAATCCAGCCCCACCGCGTCGATGCCAGTTTCGCGGATGTACTCCTCCAGGCGTGGGCCGATGCCGCGCGCAAACCCGATGATGGGCACATCGGGATGGGCGTCCCGCACAGCGCGGATGATCCGTGCGGTCGGGCCGATTACCCATTCGGTAAATTCGGCGGCCGGGACTGCGCTTGCCCAGGTGTCGAAGATCTGCAGCGCCTGCGCACCGGCATCGACCTGCGCAATCAGGTAACGCGCCGTGGCCTCTTCCAGCAGGTCAAGCATGGCAGCAAAAACATCACGGTTCGCAATCGCCCAGGCCTTCACCTCGTTGAAGTCGCGGCTCGACCCTCCCTCGATCATGTATGTCGCAACGGTCCAGGGGGCACCGGAAAACCCGATCAGGGCCACGTCTTCGGGAAGTTCGGCGCGTACCAGCCGGACGGTCTCGAACACCGGCGCCAGCCGGTCGAGCACCTCGTCCGCGCCCAGCATGCCCAGCTCGGCGGCACTGCGCACCGGCTCCAGGACGGGACCGCGGCCCTCGACAAAACCGACGTCCTGGCCCAGCGCATGGGGCACGACGAGGATATCTGAGAACAGGATCGCGGCATCAGGCCGGAACCGCTCGATCGGCTGGAGCGTCACACGCGAGGCACGTTCCGGCGTGTAGCAAAGATCCAGGAAACCGTTCGCCTGGGCCCGCACCTCGCGATATTCCGGCAGGTATCGCCCGGCCTGGCGCATGAACCAGAATGGCGGGCGCGGGGTGGTCTTGCCGGACAGGGCATCGAGAAAAAGGTTTGTCACGGGTCGTTCTGGCAGCTTGATCGGGGTGTTTGAAGGCGTTCGGATGAGGGGCGACTATGGCGAAGCGATCTGTCCTGTGCATCTCAAAAAAAGAAAAAGGAACGAAGTGATAAGTAGAACTGACGTTGTAAATATGCGGTGAATCCGGGGGATTGTTGGGTGTCCACATTTCTGTCCCGGGCCGGATATGACGGCAGCTTGTCAGAACATAAGCTTGTTGATTTTACCTGCAAGCTGCTGATCTACCTTGGATACGAGACAGGTCTGCATGTGGATTTCGGGTGCATGGATTGCGGACGGAATGTGTAAGGCCGATTCCATACATGCGCCCTCAAACTTTATACGCCTTGGGATGACAGGCCCGCTTGTGAACGGCATAAGGATGAAGAAAATTTTCGCGGTCTGGATCTTCGTCTGTTTTCCACCGGTCCGGCGAAATTGCACACAGGTTTTGCGGCGCGATTCATGAGCGAACCCGGATCAAAGTTTCACATTCACCTGGTTTCGGACTCTACCGGTGAGACGATCCGCTCGGTTGCCCGTGCCGCGCTGGCCCAGTTCGAGGATTCTGAAGTTGTCGAACATTTCTGGCCCCTGGCCCGCACGAAAAAGGCGATGGACCTGGTGCTGGAGGAAATCACCCAGAACCCGGGCCCCGTGATCTTCACGCTTGTCGATGATGCCATGGGGGAGCAGCTCGTACGCGGCTGCCGCCTGCGCCAGGTGCCGTGCATCTCCGTGCTGGACCCGGTGATTACCGCGCTCGGCAGCTATCTCGGCGTGAAGCCGACCCATGTCATTGGCGGCCAGCACGAACTCGACGCGGAATATTTCCAGCGGATCGAGGCCATGGACTGGACGCTTTCCCATGACGACGGGCAGCGCGCCTATGAACTCGACGGTTCAGATGTTGTCCTGATCGGGGTCTCGCGCACGTCCAAGACGCCGACCTGCCTGTATCTCGCCAACCGGGGCATCAAGGCGGCGAACGTACCCTGGGTTCCCGGCGTGCCGTTGCCCGAAGGTCTGGACAAGCTGACCAACCCGCTGGTGATCGGCCTGACCAACGATCCCAAGCGGCTTGTGGAGTTGCGCCGTGCGCGCCTGAACTCCCTGCAGCAGACGGACGAGACGCCCTATGTCGATCCAGAGCAGGTGCGGGCGGAGATCACAGAGGCCCGGCGCTACTTTGCCAAGCACCGCTGGCCCGTGATCGATGTGACACGCCGCTCCATCGAGGAAACAGCGGCCGCTATCCTCTCGCTGTACAACCGCCGCCAGGAAGAGCGCGGGGCCCAGAACCTGCCGCGTCCGAGTGATGCCGTTTCCTGATGACCCAAAGCTCGTGCTGGCCTCGGCCAGCGCAGTACGCACCCGGCTGCTGACGAACGCGGGCGTGCCCCATGTCGTCGATCCGGCCCATGTGGATGAAGCAAGTGTTCGTGATGCGCTGCTGGCGGAAGGGGCAGAGCACTTCGCGATTGCAGAGACCTTGGGCGAGTTGAAGGCGCAGCGGATTTCCCAGAAACGCCCGGGTGACATGGTGCTGGGCGCCGACCAGGTGCTGTCCTGCAACGGCGTTTTGTTCGAGAAACCCGCAGATCTCGACCATGTACGCGCACACCTGAAAGCGCTCATGGGCAAGGCACATACACTTCACACAAGCGCCAGTGTGGTCCGCGACGGCAACGTCCTCTGGCACCAGAATGCCAGCGCCACCCTGCACATGCGCAACCTTTCGGATGACTTCATCGACGCCTATGTGGAGACGGTGGGCGAAGCTGCCTGCGCATCCGTGGGCGCGTATGAACTGGAGGGGCTCGGGGCGCAGCTCTTTTCACGGATCGACGGGGACTTTTTCGTCATTCTTGGCTTGCCGATGCTGCCGCTCCTGGAATTCCTGCGAAACAACAACGTGGTGCTGCGATGAGCTCGGTCCTGCGGGCAGGCGTGATGGGCTGGCCGGTGAAGCATTCACTGTCGCCCGCGCTGCACGGCCACTGGCTACAACGCTACGGCATCGACGGCACCTACGAGGCCTGGCCGGTGCGGCCCGAAGAACTGCCCGATGCGATCCGGAGGCTTCGTGACGAGGACTGCCGCGGCACCAACCTGACCGTTCCCCACAAGGAAGCCGCCATGGCGCTGGTCGACACGGTCGACGAGACCGCGCGGCGGATCGGCGCGGTGAACACGCTTGTCCTGCAGGACGATGGCACGCTGGCGGCGACCAACACCGACGCCTACGGACTGGTCGAGAACATCCGTGCCGCGGTTCCTGATGCCGTCTCCGGAAATTTTGGTGGGCGCCCGGCGGTGGTCTTGGGTGCGGGCGGTGCTGCGCGTGCCGCCGTCGTCGGGCTCGCCGACCTGGGCGTGCGCGAGATCCGGATCATCAACCGGACACTGGAACGCGCGCAGGCGCTGACCGGTCTCGGCGGCGACAGCGATACCCGCGCCGTCGGTTGGGACGATCGCGCCACCGCGCTGTCGGGCGCAGGGCTTCTGGTCAACACGACGACGCGTGGCATGGACGGCCAGCCGGCGCTCAATCTCGACCTGTCGGAACTGCCCGGCGATTCCGTGGTCAACGATATCGTCTATGCGCCTCTGGAAACCCCGCTGCTCGCGGATGCGCGGGCACGCGGTAACCCGGCCGTGGACGGGCTGGGCATGCTGCTGCACCAGGCCCGCGCGGGGTTCCGCGCCTGGTTCGGGGTCGACCCGCAGGTTGATGATGAACTGCGCGCGGCCGTGCTCGCGGCGCGGAACCGGGCCTGAACATGTTTGTCCTCGGCCTGACCGGCTCCATCGGAATGGGGAAATCGACGGCCGCGAAGATGCTGCGCGCCATGGGCATCCCGGTCCACGACGCCGATGCGTCGGTGCACGAGCTCTTCGCACGGGACCGCAAGGTTCGCGAAGCCATCGAGGAACGCTTTCCCGGCACGACGGATGACCATGGCGTCGACCGGCAGGCGCTGGGCAAGGCCGTTTTCGGAAACCCCGCCGCCCGGCGCGACCTGGAGGCGATCCTGCATCCGCGTGTGCAGGCCTCGGCGCGGCAATTCCTGCAGCGTTGCCGCCGTCTCGGCGTGCCCATCGCGGTGCTGGATATCCCGCTCCTGTATGAGACGGGCGGTGAGGCCCGGGTCGATGCGGTGGTCGTCGTGTCCGCGCCGGCTTTTCTTCAGAAAAAGCGGGTGATGGTCCGGCCGGGTATGGATGCCGAACGCTTCGCCGGGATCCTCGCCTCCCAGATGCCGGACCGCGAAAAGCGCCGTCGCGCGGACTTTGTCGTGGAGACCGGACTGGGCAGGGCCTATACTTTCACGGCTCTCAAGCGGGTCGTCCTTGCGATCCGTGCCGCGCAATCTGGCTCGCGCGGATAGCCGTTCCATCTCGTTCCTGACGCGAGCCTTCTCATGCGCGAAATTGTTCTCGATACTGAAACCACCGGCCTAGATCCGGGCAGCGGCCACCGCATCGTCGAGATCGGCTGCGTCGAGACCCGCTACCACATCACCACGGGCGAGACTTTCCACGTCTACATCAACCCCGAGCGCGACATGCCCGAAGAGGCGTTCAACGTGCACGGGCTGAGTGAGCAATTCCTGTCGGACAAGCCGGTCTTCGCCGAGGTGGTGGAGGACTTCCTGGCCTTCATCGGGGATTCTCCGCTGGTCATCCACAATGCCGACTTCGACATGAAGTTCCTGAACGCAGAACTGAAGAAGGTCGGACGACCCCTGCTTGACCGTGATCGGGCGGTGGACACGGTGACGATGGCGCGCCGGAAATTCCCCGGGGCGCAGGCAAACCTGGATGCGCTCTGCCGCCGGTTCGAGATCGACCTGTCGCGCCGCGACAAGCACGGGGCGCTGCTCGATGCCGAGCTTCTGGCTGATGTCTACCTGCAATTGCGCGGCGGGGCCCAGCCGGGTTTCGAACTGGCGGGCGACACGTCCCGGTCAGACGGGGCGGCAGCGGTCGTCGAGCGGCAGGCGCGTGCGCCGCGTCCCCATGCGCCGAGCGCAGAGGAACTCGCGGCCCATGCCTCGCTGGTGGAAACGCTGAAGGACCCGGTGTGGTCTGTGGGCGGCGACGACTGACGGGCCTTTGCCCGATTCCGGCCTAAAGCTCGAACTCGAACTTCTTGTCGTCGTCCTTGTTCTCGCCGCCGTTTGCGGGGGGAGCGGTCGGTGCGGGTGCGGCGCCGCCGCCTGTCTGCTGGTTCGCCTGGGCCTGGGCCGCGCGCTGCTGGTACATCGAGACAAAATCGACCGGCTGGATCATCAGCGGTGGGAAGCCGCCGTCGCGCACGGCATCGGCGATGATGGCGCGGGCGAACGGGAAAAGCTGGCGGGGTGCCTCGATATAGAGCAGCGGGGCCTTGTATTCGTCCGGCACCTCGCCGAGCGAGAAAATGCCTGCATAGGCGATCTCGACGATGAACAGCGTGTTCTCGCCGGTCTTGCCTTCGGCGCGCAGGGCGAGCGTGACCTCGAAGGCCTTGTCGGCGACCTGGCCAGCATTCACGTCAATCGCGATCTGGACGTTGGGCTCGCCGGTCTGCTGCAGCGACTGAGGGGCGTTCGGGTTCTCGAACGAGAAATCCTTCAGGTACTGGGCATTCACCATCATCATCGGCTGGCCGCCCACGGCGGCTGCGGGATCAGGCTGTCCTGCGTTCTGGTCGGTCATGGCGTGGTCCGCTTTCTGCTTGCGCGGTTGGGTCGGGAATTCGGGCACTGGCTAACACGAAGGCCTGCGTCCCACAACTGCGGCCCGGTGACAGCGCGCCTGTTTTCGGAGGCGGAAGGATCAGGACCGGCGCTCGATCCGCGGGGGATTTTCGCCGTCGCCGGAGTTGTCCGCATTGCCGTCCCGCTCGACGCCGAATTCCTCACCGTCGATGATCGGGCCGCCCGATCCGCATCCCGGACCGCGCCCAGCGCCAGGCCCGCCTCCGGGGCCCTGGGGGTTTCCGGCACCGTACACGGAAAAATGAAAGCCCTTCGAGCGCTCGAGAAGGCGCCACAGGCCGCGTCCCAGCAGTCCGCGCAGCTGCGGCAGCAGCAGCGCGAGGCCGATCGCGTCGGTCAGGAAGCCCGGGGTCAGCAGCAGCATGCCGCCGAACAACAGGCACACGCCTTCGAACAGTTCGCGCACCGGCAGGCGGTTGGCCTCGGTCTCGGCCTGTGCGCGCGCCAGGGTCGCGAGGCCCTGCTGGCGCAGCAGGCTCGTGCCGATCAGTGCGGTCAGGATCACCAGGCCGATGGTCGGCCAGACGCCGATCCATCCGCCGACGGCGATGAACAGGTAGATCTCGATCAGCGGGATACCGATGAAGATCGCCAGAATTACAAGCGGCATTCTTGTTCTTTCACGCAGTTACCCCTATCTAGAGGTTATAAGTCAAAAACGCCGGCCGGCGGATGCTTCCTGCATCTTCCGGGTCCGGCGAATGCGTGCCCTGGACTTTATATAGGGTGCTGAAACAAGGTTTGGACGGATCGCGGCGTGAAATTCATCGATATCATCATACTCGCGATGATCGCGGCCTTTCTGGTGTTCCGCCTGCGCAGCGTTCTGGGCAAGCGCACCGGCAATGAGCGTCCGCCGCAGAATCCCTATGGCGACGGGGCGAATTCGACCGCACGCGAGGCCAATGACGACGAGACTGTCGTGGCGCTTCCGGGCCGCGGCCCCGCCGATGATATCCCCGCCGACACGCCCGCCACCGACGGCCTGAAGGCCATCCGCAACGCGGATTCAGGCTTCGCGGTCCAGGAATTCCTTGAGGGCGCACGTGCCGCCTTCGACATGGTCGTGACCTCCTTCGCTAACGGCGACAAGGAAACCCTGCGTCCGCTGCTCAGCGACGAGGTCTACGAGAACTTCTCCGGTGCCATCGAGGCCCGTGACCAGGCCGGCGAGACCATGGAAATGACGCTCGTCGGTATCCGCGAATGTGATGTGCTCGAAGCGAACATGGACGGGCGCGTCGCCTTCGTGACCGTGAAGTTCGTCACCGAGCAGATCGAGGTGATCCGCGGCAAGGATGGCGAACCCGTCTCGGGCGATCCCAGCAAGGTCACCACGGTCACCGACATCTGGACCTTCGCGCGCAACACCCGCTCGCGGAACCCGAACTGGACCCTGGTCGCGACCGAGGCGCCGAACTGAGCGTGCGTGCCCGCGCGCTGAGCCTTCTCGCCGCGGCTCTGTTGATCCTTGCCGCCTGCGGCGAGGACGAAGAAGCCACCGCCCCGGAACCTGCCCCCGAAACCGTTGTGCGCTACACGCCCGCGCCCGTCACCGAATTGCCCGGCTGGGACAGTGATGATGTCTCCGCCGCCCTGCCCGCCTGGCA
The DNA here is from genome assembly GCA_038117045.1 of Alphaproteobacteria bacterium. Classification (GTDB taxonomy): domain Bacteria; phylum Pseudomonadota; class Alphaproteobacteria; order UBA6615; family UBA6615; genus JABJAG01. The sequence goes on from JAYOFE010000026.1 coordinate 27,467, forward strand.
GCATTCCTGCCGCCGGATTGCGTCGCGTGCGCCGGAGAAATCGCTGGGTCCCGCCGGCACCGCGGGTGACTGGCAGCCGCTGTGCCTGGAAATCCTCGCGCTGCCGGAGGGCGATGACGCCGGCCTGCGCGAATTTATCGCCACGAATTTCACGGCGCTATTCGTGGACAACGGGCCTGACGAGAAGGGCCTGTTCACCGGCTATTACGAACCCATCATTGCCGTCTCCCCCGAACGCACGGACGAATACGCCGAGCCGGTCTATGCCCTGCCGCGCGACCATGTGAGTGTCCGCCTGGGCGATTTCGATCCGGCGCTCAAGGGCAAGTCCATCGTCGGGCGCGTGGACGGCGGCTCGCTGGTGCCCTACCGCAAGAGGGGCGAGATCGATGCCGGCGCCATCACGGACCAGGCCGAGGTGCTCTACTGGGCGCGCGACCCGCTGGACCTGTTCATCCTGCAGGTGCAGGGCTCCGGCGTTGCGGAAATGCCCGACGGCACGCGCAAGCGCATCGGCTTCGCGGGCCACAACGGCCACGCCTATGGCTCGCTGGGCCGGTACCTGATCGAGACGGGCGAGCTCAAGCCCGGGCGTGCGAGCTGGGGCGATATCCGCGCCTGGCTGGAAGCCCATCCCGACAAGGCCCGCGACGCGCTGGCCGTGAACGCGCGCTACATCTTCTTCCGCGCCATTGACGGTGCCGGACCCATGGGTGCGGCAGGCGTGCCGCTGACGGCGGGCCGCTCGCTGGCGGTAGACACCGACAACGTGCCGCTGAACGTGCCAGTCTGGCTCGATGCCGAGGACCCGGACGGCGGCCGCCTCCAGCGCCTCATGCTGGCGCAGGATGTGGGCAGCGCCATCAAGGGCGTGGTGCGTGGTGATTTCTACTGGGGCACCGGCGATACGGCGCTCGCCAAGGCGGGCCGGATGAAAAGCGCCGGGCGCTACTGGATTCTGGTGCCGAAGGGTGTCGCGCCCGCAAGCTGATCGCCGGCGCGGCCATAGCGTTTGAACGCGCCGGAATTATGCTAAACAGGGCGCCATCAAAAGAGCGCAAACCGGGGAGCGCCATATGAGCCAGGGACCGCGCGTCGCCCTGTTCGTCACATGTCTGGTCGACCTGTTCCGCCCCAATGTCGGGTTCGCGGCGGTCAAGCTGATGCAGGATGCCGGGTGCATCGTCGAGGTCCCCGAGGCCCAGACCTGCTGCGGCCAGCCCGCCTACAACTCGGGCGACAAAAAGGACACCATCGCGATTGCCAAGCAGGTGATCGCGGCCTTCGAGGGCTTTGACCATGTGGTCGCGCCGTCGGGGTCCTGCGCCGGGATGATCAGGAAGCACTACCCCGAGGCGCTGGCGGACGACCCGGCCTGGTCGGCGCGCGCCGAAGCGCTTTCGGCGAAGACCCATGAGCTGGTCTCCTTCCTGACCGATGTGCTGGGAATTGAGAAGGTCGAGGCGGCCTATGACGGCACCGTGACCTATCACGATTCCTGCTCGGGCCTGCGCGAACTGGGCATCCACGGCCAGCCGCGCAAGCTGCTCGATGGTGTGGACGGGCTGCATCTGCGCGAACTCAACGACGCCAATGTGTGCTGCGGGTTCGGCGGCACCTTTTGCGTGAAGTACCCGGACATCTCCAACCGCATGGTCTCCAACAAGATGGACGAGATCGTCGCCACGGGCGCCGAAACCCTGCTGGCGGGTGACATGGGATGCCTGATGAACATGGCGGGCAAGTTGCAGCGTGAGGGCGCAAATGTGCGCGTGCGCCATGTGGCCGAAGTGCTGGCGGGCATGGCCGATGGCCCCGCCATCGGGGAACCAGAAGACGGGAGTGCGCGGTCATGAGCGTCTCCACCACCCGCAATTTCAAGGCGAACGCCGCCGAACAGCTCGCCAACGAGACGCTGCGCGGCGCGCTCACCAAGTCGAAGGGTCACTTCACCGGCGGCCGCGCGACGGCAGCGGCGAACCTGCCCGAGTTCGAGGCGCTGCGCGACCAGGCGCGCGACATCAAGAACCACACGATCGAGCATCTCGACTTCTACCTCGAGGCCTACGAGGAGAAGGTCACCGAGGCCGGCGGCCAGGTGCACTGGGCCCGCACGGCCGAGGACGCCCGCAACATCGTGCTGGAGATCTGCCGCTCGGTGGACGCCAAGGCGGTGAACAAGGGCAAGTCAATGATCTCGGAAGAGTGCGCGATCAACGACATGCTGGAAGCCAACGGCATCCGCGCGGTCGAGACGGACCTGGGTGAGTACATCATCCAGCTTCGCGGCGAGACGCCCAGTCACATCATCGCGCCGGCCGTCCATCTCACCAAGGGACAGGTCGAGGAAAGCTTCCGCAAGAACCACACCCATCTCGATCCGAACCGGGTGCTGGAGGAGCCGCCGACGCTGCTCAACGAGGCGCGCACCATCCTCCGCGAGAAATACTTCCAGGCCGAGGTCGGCATCACCGGCGCCAACCTGCTGGTGGCCGAAACGGGCTCGTCGATCATCGTCACCAACGAGGGCAATGGCGACCTGTCGCAGCTCATCCCCAAGGTGCACATCGTGCTGGCGAGCCTGGAGAAGATCGTTCCCACGCTGGAGGATGCCTCGACCATCCTGCGCGTGCTGGCGCGTTCGGCGACGGGCCAGGAATTCTCCAGCTACACCACCGTATCGACCGGGCCGAAGCGCGAAGGCGATCCCGACGGGCCGGAGCAGTATCACGTCATCCTGCTCGACAACGGGCGCTCCGAAATGCTCGGGACCGAGTTCCAGGACATGCTGCGCTGTATCCGCTGCGGTGCCTGCATGAACCATTGCCCGGTCTATCAGTCGGTGGGGGGCCACGCCTACGGATGGGTCTATCCGGGGCCGATGGGCTCGGTGCTGTCGCCGGGCCTGCTGGGCGTCGATGAGGCGGGCCACTTACCCAACGCGTCGTCCTTCTGCGGGCGCTGTGAGGAGGTCTGCCCGGTCCGGATCCCGCTGCCCAAGCTGATGCGCCACTGGCGCGAACAGGAATTCGAAAAGCACCTCTCGCCCGGCGCGGCGCGTGTCGGCCTCGGTCTGTGGGCGTTCTTCGCCAAACGGCCGAAGCTCTACCAGCTCGCCACCGGCATCGAGATGCGCGTACTCGGCTGGCTGGGCCGCAAGCGTGGGCGCTTCTCGTCTCTGCCGCTGGCCGGCGGCTGGACCAAGTACCGCGAGCTGCCCGCGCCCGAGGGCCGGACCTTCCAGTCGCGCTGGAAATCGGGCGAACGTCCCCAGGCGGGAGGCACACGATGAGCGCATCGGATCGCAACACCGTCCTGTCCTCCGTCCGCCGCTCGCTGGGCCGCTCCGGCCCGGTCGATGCCGAGGCGGCGGCGAAGCTGCGCGCGCGCATCAAGGGCCACGCCCGCAACATCGTCCCCGCGCGCACTGACCTTGATGACGCGGGCCTCGTCGACCTGTTCCAGACCATGGCCGAGAAGGTCTTCGCCACGGTCGAGCGCGTGTCGGACATGTCCGAGGTGCCGGGCGCGGTGGGCGACTACCTGCGCCGCGAGAACCTGCCCGCGCAGGTGGTGATGGCGCCGGACGAGACGCTTGACGCCGCCCCGTGGAGCGACAACGCGCTGATGGAAATCCGCCGCGGCACGCCCGTCGAGGCCGACCAGGTGAGCGTCACCTCCGCCCCTGTCGCGGTGGCGGAGACGGGCACGCTCGCCATGTTCTCCGGCCCGGCGCACCCGTCCACGCTGAACTTCATCCCGGAAACCCATGTGGTCGTGCTACCCGCCAGCCGCGTGGTGAAGTCCTACGAGGATGTGTTCGATGCCGTGCGCGCGCAGATGGGCGATGCGGCCTCCGGGCGCAACGGCCTGCCACCGCGCACCGTCAACTTCATCACCGGCCCGTCACGTTCCGGCGATATTGAGCAGACGTTGCTGCTCGGTGCGCACGGCCCGCGCCGCCTGCACATCGTGATCGTCGAAGACGGCGACCAGACCGGCTGACCCGATGACCGGCGGCAGTCAGGACGACGATGCCGACCTGTTTCGCCGCGTTCTGGCGGACGCCAGGCCGCTGAAACGCAAGCATCCGGTGGCAGCAAAGGCGCCGGTCCGCAAGGAAGATGCGCCGCAGGCGGCGTCACGAAAAAGCCCGCACCGGCCTGCGCCGATCATTCGCCCGCTCGAGCCGCCTGCCCCACCGCCGCCGCCGGTCGCGGCCGATGATTTCTCGCGTATGGACCGGCGCACCGCCGACCGCTTCCGGCGCGGCAAGCTGCCCATCGAGGCACGGCTCGACCTGCACGGCCATTACCAGGACGCGGCGCACCACGCGCTCAACGAATTCATCGCCGACAGCGTGGCCGCCGGGCGGCGCATGGTCCTGGTGATCACCGGGCAGGGTTCGCGTGAGGGCTCGGGCGTGCTGCGTGCACGCCTGCCCCAGTGGCTCAACCAGCCGCCGTCGCGCGACCGCGTACTGGCCTTCACCTCGGCGCGGCCGGAACACGGCGGCGACGGTGCCTTCTATGTGCTGCTGAAGCGCAACCGGGACCGGCGCGCATGACGCCGTTCGGGGAGAAAGTGCGCGCGCTGCGTGAGCGGCGCGGCATCAACCTCAAGGATATGGCCGCTGACCTGGAGCTTTCGCCTGCCTACCTGTCCTCGCTGGAACACGGCCATCGCGGTCGCCCGTCCGAGGCGCTGGTGGTGCAGATCTGCGAATACTTCCACCTGATCTGGGACG
>JAYOFE010000027.1:0-31923 GCA_038117045.1 Alphaproteobacteria bacterium
ATCGTGGTCGAGCCGCCGCCGATCCAGCGCCCGCACCCGCCCCTGTGGCTGGCGGCGGGCAGCGAGGAGGGACTGACCTGGGCGGCGGAGAACGAGTTCAACCTGCTGCTGGACCAGATCGCGCCCTTCGGCGTGATCGCGGAGCGGTTCGACACCTATCGCAATGCGGTCGAGGCGTCCGGACGGACCTTCGACCCGATGAACGTGGCCGTGGCGCGCGCGCTCCACATCACCCGCACCGAGGCCGAGCGGGAGGAGGCGCACCAGCAACGCTCGCGCCTGCTGTCGGGAATCTCGCGGTTGTCGCGCATCCGCGAGGGCGGCGGGCCGCAGTCGACCATGCTGCAGTACAACGACACGCGCCTTGCGACAGAAGAAGGCGCGCTGATCGGCCCCCCGGAGGAAATCGCCGAGCGGCTGATCCGCATGCGCGAGGGCGGGATCGAGTATGTCCTGCTGATCGACATCACCGGTTCGCGGGATTCACTGCGCACCTTCCGCGACGAGGTCATCCCCCGGCTGGGGTAACGAAAAAGGGCCGCGCAATGCGCGGCCCCTGTCCGTTTCGCAAGGTGGCCCGGCGTCTTACTTGGACTTGCCGTTCCAGCTCACGACCTTGTTCTTGTGCTCGCCCAGGCCGTCGATGCCCATGGTGATGACGTCACCCGGCTTCAGGAACTGCGGCTTCGGCTTGATGCCCAGGCCGACGCCCGACGGCGTGCCCGTGTAGACCACGTCACCCGGATGCAGCGTGATCATGTGGCTCAGGGTCGAGATGATTTCCGCGCAGGAGAAGATCATGTCCGCCGTGTTGCTTTCCTGCTTGCGCTCGCCGTTCACGTCGAGCCAGACACCCAGCTTCTGCGGGTTCTTGATCTCGTCGGTGGTGACCAGCCAGGGGCCAAGCGGGCCGAAGGTGTCGGAGCTCTTGCCCTTCACCCACTGGCCGCCGCGCTCGAGCTGGTAGGTGCGCTCGGAGACGTCGTTGCCGGCGGCATAGCCCGCGACATAGTTCAGCGCGTCACGCTTGGAGACGTACTGCGCCTTGCGGCCCATCACGAAGCAGAGCTCGACTTCCCAGTCGCCCTTCTTCGAACCCTTCGGTAGCACGATCTTGTCGTTCGGGCCGGTCAGCGGGCAGGTCTTGGTGAAAACGATCGGCTCTGCCGGCGGCTTCATGCCGGCTTCGGCCGCATGCGCGGCATAGTTCAGGCCGATGGCGAAGACGCGGCGTTCCACGACCGGCGAGCCGATGCGCGGACGCCCCTTCACGATCGGCAGGCGCTTCGGATCGCGCTTGCGGATCGCGGCGAGGCCGCGTGGCGAAAGCACGTCGGGCGTGATGTCGGTGATGACCTTGGACAGGTCACGGATGTTGCCGTCGGCGTCCAGCAGGCCCGGCTTTTCCTTGCCGGCCGGTCCGTAACGAAGAAGTTTCATATGGTGATCTCCCAGTAGAACAGCAGGCGGCGGCCCCGGGTGTCCGGGCATCGCATTGCTGCCGCGTGTTGTAACGCGCGCGCGGGAGCTTGCAAACTGCTGATTACTCAGCCTTTTGTCTAAACTGGTCAAGACGCAGCGCGATGCTCTCGCCCAGCCACATGGCATGGGTCGAGTGATCGGCCAGGTCGTCGCCGGTTTCGGGGTGGAGGAGAATGTTCAGCCCGCGCCGGTTGAGCGCGAGCCACGGAACGAACTCCGCGAACAGGTCGACCGGAAACGCCACCTGGTACATCCATTCAGGGTGCGGGCCGACCGGCTTGTCGTGCCATCGGCCCAGCCGTGTGTCGAACTTCTCGTCGATCTCCGCGCGCAGTGCTTCCGCATCCAAGCGCGTATCCGCGTCGTAATAGATGTGGGCGTGATAGCCGGTGATGGTTTCGGGTGAAACGGACATGGGTGCAAAACTAGGCCATTGCCGCGCCGGGTCAATATCTCGGCGGGCGGCGCGCGTGCGGAGGCATCAAATTCGCGGCATTCGCGGAAGTTCCCGGCACTTGCGGTTGACGGGTCTCGGACCGGCTTGGTTTACTTCCTGCCGTCGAAACCGCGCGCGGCGGCATAAGGAGCGCGGGCGCCAGCAGGAGAAGCGCCGTGACAGCCACCGGTTCCGAACCGGCCATCCTTGATGCGCACCCGCGCGACCGGGACCCGATTCTCGAGCACTATGACTGGGTCCGTTCCGAGACGGAGCGGCTCGCAGCGCCTCTTTCGCCGGAAGACCAGGTTGTGCAGTCGATGCCCGATGCCAGCCCGGCCAAGTGGCACCGCGCCCATGTGACATGGTTCTTCGAGACAATGATCCTGTCGCCGCTGGCGGCGGACTATGCCCCGATCGATCCGCACTACACCTTCCTGTTCAACTCCTATTACGACGCCGTGGGTGCGCGCCATCCGCGCCCGGAGCGCGGCCTGCTGACCCGGCCGACCGCCGCACAGATCGCTGACTATCGTGCCCATGTCGATGGCGCGATGCGCGACCTGATTGCCAATGCTGACGACGCGACCTGGGAAAAAGCCGCGCCGCTGATCGTGCTGGGCCTGCACCATGAGCAGCAGCATCAGGAACTCCTCCTGATGGATATCCTGCACGCGTTCTCGAAGAACTCCGTTGCGCCCGCCTACCAGGCCTATCGCGCCGCGCCGGCGCGCGAGGCCCCCGAACTCAAATGGTTTGCGCATGACGGCGGGCTGGTCGAGATCGGCCACGATGCAGCGCACTTTGCGTTCGACAACGAGGGCCCGCGCCACAAGACCTATCTTGAGCCGTTCCGGCTGGCATCCCGTCTGGTCACGAATGCCGAATGGAAGGCATTCATGATGGATGACGGCTATACGCGCCCGGAACTCTGGCTGTCGGACGGCTGGGCCGCAGTCGGCGGCGCGGGCTGGACCGCACCGCTCTACTGGCAGGAGGTGGACGGGATCTGGATGGAGATGTCCCTGTCCGGCCTCCAGCAACTCAACGATCAGGCCCCGGTCTGCCATGTGAGCCTGTACGAGGCCGACGCCTATGCGCGCTGGGCGGGCAAGCGCCTGCCGCGCGAGGAAGAATGGGAGGCCTTTGCCGCTGGCCAGCTGGTCGAGGGCAATTTCCTTGGCTCAGGCCTGCTGCGCACGGCCCCCGCGGCGGGCGAACGCACGGACCGGCCGGAACAGATGTTTGGCGATGTCTGGGAGTGGACCCAGAGCGCATATAGCCCATATCCCGGTTTCAAGCCCGTTACGGGCGCAGTGGGCGAATACAACGGGAAGTTCATGGCCAACCAGTTCGTGTTGCGCGGCGGCGCCTGTGTCACCCCGGAAGGACACACCCGGGCGACCTACCGCAACTTCTTCTATCCGGCCATGCGCTGGATGTTCTCCGGTGTCCGGCTGGCGGACGACGGATGAGTTCGGCCCCCGTGGCGGCGCTGGGGCCGCTCCACGACTATGTCGAATACGACCACGCCCACGACAATTTCCTGGCTGACGTGATCGAGGGCCTGGGCCGCCCGCAGAAATGGCTGCCTGCCAAGTACTTCTACGATGAGCGCGGCTCGCAGCTCTTTGACGACATCTGCGAATTGCCGGAGTACTACCCGACACGCACCGAGATGGCGTTGCTGCGCGATATCTCCGCAGACGTGGCCGAACTGATCGGCGACGGGGCGACAGTGATCGAGTTCGGCAGCGGGTCGAGCACCAAGATCCGCATCCTGCTCGATGCGCTGGACTCCCCGCTGGCCTATGTGCCGGTGGAAATCTCGCGCGAGCACCTGCTGATGTCGGCCAAGAAGCTGGCCGACGACTATCCCGGCTTGCGTGTCATTCCAGTCTGCGCCGACTACACCCAGCCCTTCGAGGTTCCGATGGTCGAGGGGGAGAAAGTCCGCGCCGGATTTTTCCCGGGTTCCACCATCGGCAACTTCAAGCGCAGCGAGGCGGTCTCGTTCCTCAAGGCCGCGGCGATCGATGTCGGCCACAACAACGGGCTGCTGATTGGCGTCGACCTGCGCAAGGACATCGGTATCCTCCACGCCGCCTACAACGATGCGGCGGGGGTGACGGCTGCGTTCAACCTGAACCTGCTGGAACGGATCAACCGTGAACTTGGCGGCGACTTTGATGTCGATGCCTTCAAGCACGATGCGCGATGGGTCGAGGACCCCGGCCGGATCGAGATGCACCTGGTCAGCCGCAAGGCGCAGGACGTGTCAATCGGGGACCGGATCTTCCACTTCGAACCCGGCGAGACGATCCATACTGAGGATTCCCACAAATACGACATCGCCGGGTTCCAGGCGCTCGCGGCCGAAGCCGGCTGGAAGGCGATTCGCCACTGGACCGATCCCCAGGAACTTTTTTCGATCCACCTGCTACGGGTGGTCTAGCGGTTCCCGCTAGCGGTGTTCCGCGCCGACCGCGTCGGCGATCCCCGCATACCCACCGCGATCGACCTCTTCAGCTAGATGGCGCTTGATCGCGGCGATTAGCCCGGGCCCCTCATAGACCAGCCCCGTATAGAGCTGGACGAGGGACGCACCGGCCCGGATTTTCGTCCAGGCATCTTCAGGGCGCATGACGCCGCCCACCCCGATCAGGGGCACTTCGCCACCGGTCATCGCATAGACCTTGCGCAGCATCTCGTTTGCCATCTCGAAGAGCGGTGCGCCCGACAGGCCGCCGCGTTCGGTGGCATTGGTGCTGCGCAGCGTCACGGGGCGCGCGGTGGTGGTGTTGCAGACCGTGATGGCCTCGACACGGGCTGCGCGCATCACCGTGACGAGTTCCGCCAGATGGGCATCCTCGATATCGGGTGACAGCTTTCCGAAGAACGCCGGACGCCGCGGGGCGGCGTCGCGCGCCGCATTGAGCTGTGCGAGAAGCTTTTCCAGTGCGGCGGGATCGAGGAAAACTTGCCCGTTGGTGCTGTTCGGGCAGGAGATGTCGATGGTCAGGAAATCGGCTGCCGGCGCGAAACGCGTGACCAGCGTCACGAAGTCGTTGGCGGGATCGATGCTGTTGCCGTTGGCCGCCAGGTTCACGCCCAGCGGTGTGCCGCCCATCTGCGCAGATGCGACGCGCGCGAACACGGCCTCGGCGCCTTCGTTGTTGAAGCCCAGCCGGTTGATGGCGGCACGGTCTTCCGAAAGGCGGAACAGCCGGGGGCGTGGGTTGCCGGGCTGGGGCAGGGGCGTGACGCCGCCGACCTCGACAAAGCCGACACCCATATCGCGGACGCCGGCGATGGCGACAGCGTTCTTGTCGAAACCCGCCGATATCGCGACAGGATTTGCGAAATTCATGCCCAGAAGCGACCGGGCCAGGATGGGGTGGTCGTTCGAGGCGGCGTGCGGGCCGAGCCCGGCCGACAGGCTGCGCAGCGCGAGACCGTGTGCGGTTTCGGCCGGCAGGCAACGCAGGACAGAGGTGGCAAACTTGTGGAGCGTACTCAAAACATAGCGAACCTAGCCCAGGTCCGGGTCCGCGTCACGGAGGTTCACGAGGCGGGCGGAACGTCCCCTATCATCCGCTGGGCGATCTGTTCGTCCAGCACGCGCTCGGCGTCCTGGCGCTCTGCCGGGCGCAGGCGTGCGATGAGCCGTCCGCGGTATTCGGTGGCCTCTTCATTGCCCTGAAGCGAAGAGAGTGAGGCCCAGACATAGGCCTGACGGTAATCCTGGGACACGCCCATCCCGAGCATATAAGCCTGGGCAAGCCGGAGCTGGCCAACCGGGTTGAAGTTGTCCGCAGCCTTGCGCCACCACTTCAGGGCTTCCGCATTGTCGCGTTCCCCCAGTGTGCCGTTCTTGTGGATGTCACCGATGCGGACCTGGGCTTCGGACAGTCCGGTGGCAGCCGCACGGCGGATCCACTCATAGCCGGCCTGCGGGTTGTAGACCCCGGCGAGGCCGGTGAGCATGCTCGATCCGTAAAGCAACTGTGCCTTCGCATGGCCCGATTCCGCGGCGGCGGACAGCCAGCCGGTGATCTGCTCCATGTCCGCGGCCACGCCCGGCTCGGTCAGCACGGCATGCGCTGCGAGATACTGGGCGTCGGCATTGCCGTCATTCGCGGCGATTGTCAGCCACTTGGCCGAGGTCTCACGATCCTTCGTGACGCCCTCGCCGTAATAATACTGGCGGCCCAGCAGGTAGGCCGCGTCCGCATAGCCCTGCTCTGCGGCAAGCCGGTACAGCAGGTGCGCTTCGGCGGCATCCTGCCCGCCGGCAATACCTTCCTCGTACATACGTCCCAGAATGGCCTGGGCGGGCGGGTAGCCGGCCGTGGCGGATTTCTCGAACCAGTTGCGCGCGGTCCGGGCATTTTCCTTCACGCCCTTGCCGAACAGGTACATCGTTCCCAGCAGCCACTGGGCCGCCGGATTGCCGCGTGCGGCGGCAGGCTCGACCTCGGTGCGTGCAGCCGCGTAGTTGCGCCCGACATAGTGATTGAACGCCTCGCTGAAACCGGCCTGCGCCGGCGCTGCCGCCAGCAGGGAAACCGCAAGCATTGTCGCTGCAGCGAGCGCCAAAACATGCCCGATGCCGGATTTCGAAGCGTGGCCTGCAGAGATGGTTCGTGAGTTCATGATCGTCGCGTGTCTGTTGTTCCCCGAGGATCAATATGGGTCAGGCTGTCGATGAACGCTGTGATCGTGCGCACAGCATAGGACAAATTCCCGTTCTCCGTGTGTCCGGAGCGTTTGCGCGGTACGAAGGAATGGTCGCCGTCAGGCACCCACGCCAGCGTGACCGGTGCCTTCAGGCTGTATCCGGCGATCTCGACGGGTGTGCCGAAGGGATCGCGCTCGCCCTGCAGGATGAGCGTCGGCCGGGTGGCGAGGGACAGCGGCTCGAGCCGCGTTTTCTCCGGCTTGCCGGGCGGGTGAAAGGGATAGCCAAGGCAAATCACGCCAGCCAGTCGCGCTGCGTTGTGCGGATCGCCGGCAAATACGGCCGCACTGCGCCCGCCCATGGACTTGCCGCCGATCACCAGCGGTCCGCGCGTGTCACCGATTTCGGCGAGGGTGTCCGCCCAGCACTGCAGCAGGACGGGCATGCGGTCGGGGCCGCGCTTGCGCCCATCCTCGCGGCGCCGAGCCATGTAGGGAAATTCGAAGCGGACACAGCGATGACCGGCCGCGGCAATGCCTTCGGCGATCGCGGTCATGAACGGTGTGTCCATCGGGGCACCCGCCCCATGGGCCAGTACGACGGTGGCCTCGTAGCGGGCGGGACCGTCGATCAGCATGGCTGACGCCTCAGTCGTGGGGCGTCAGATGCACCACGGACGACTTGTTGATGAGGTGGACCTTGCCGTTCTGGTCGATGAACGGGAAGAACGGCTCGGGCGAGTTCAGCAGGTCCTGAATGCGCGTGGTCGCCTCGACGAACACCTGTCCGGTATACTGGGCGCCATTCTGCAGGCAGACATCTGCCGGCACGCGCACCTTCGGCACTTTGGGCATGCGAATGGCCATTTCGGTCCTGTATCCAGACATTCGATCGCACGCACGATGCGCGCGATGCTTTGCTATGGTGCGCGCAAATTGGTTTAGGAGTTGTAAATGTCTTCATCCGAATTGACCTCCCTGAGCGCACGCGCGGCCGTGGACCTGCTCAAGTCCGGACAGGTCTCCCCGCTGGAACTGATCGACGCCGCCGAGGCACGGATTGCAGCCGTTGAGCCTGCTGTCAACGCGATTCCCACACTCTGCCTGGACCAGGCGCGTGACGCCGCGAAGGCATTGCGCGCGCCGGACAACCCGGGGCCGGGCTGGCTCGCGGGGTTGCCCATCGTGGTGAAGGATGTGACGGATGTGGCCGGGGTGAAAACCACGCACGGCTCACCGATCTTCGCGGACAACATCGCCGTGCGCGACGATATCTCCGTCGAGTTCCTGAAGCGCAACGGGGCAATTGTCATCGGCAAGTCGAACACACCGGAATTTGCTGCGGGCGCGAATACCTTCAACGAGGTCTTCGGAAAGACGCGCAACCCGTGGAACACCGACACCACCTGCGGGGGGTCGTCCGGCGGGACGGCCGTGGCCGTGGCGACAGGCATGTCCTGGCTGGGCACGGGCACGGACCTTGGCGGGTCGCTGCGCACGCCGGCCAGCTTCTGTTCGGTCGTCGGACTGCGCCCCAGCCCGGGCCGCGTGGCGTCTGGTCCCGTGCGCGACCCCTTCCAGAGCCTGTCGATGAACGGGCCCATGGGGCGCAATGTCGGCGATGTGGCGCTGATGCTCGATGCCGAAGTCGGGCTCGACCCGCGCGTGCCGCTCTCCCTGCCGGCTCCGGCGGAGACCTACCAGTCCGCGGTGGCAGCTCCCGTCGCCCCGGCACGTGTCGGCTTCTCGGCCGACCTGGGTATCGGCCCGATCGATCCGGAGGTGGCGGCGATCTGCCGGGCCGGTGCGGCACGGCTCGCCGAGGCGGGATCGCATGTTGAGGAAGCCTGCCCGGATTTCTCCGGCGCGCTGGAGACCTTCCAGACCCTGCGCGCGGCGGCGTTTGTCGTGAACCGCGCACCTCTGCTTGAGAAGCACCGGGACAAGATGAAGCCCGAGATGATCTGGAACATCGAGAAGGGCATGAAGCAGACCACGGGCGACGTTTCGCAGGCGTTGACGGAGCGCGGTGCGCTCTACCAGCGCGTGGCGGCATGGTTCGGGGATTACGACGTGCTGGCCTGCCCGGCGGCGATCGTCCCGCCCTTCGATGTCGACATCCGCTACCTGGAAAAGCTCGGCGACCATGATTTCGGAAACTATGTCGACTGGCTCTACATCACATTCGCGATCACGCTGACAGGCTGCCCCGCGATCTCCATCCCGTGCGGTTTCACGGAATCGGGTCTTCCGGTGGGCCTCCAGCTCGTCGGCCGGCCGCGCGGGGAAGCGGAACTGATCCACTATGCGGCGAAGTTCGAGGAGATTTGCGGGCTGGCGGACATGGTTCCGATCGACCCCCGCCCGGGCACCTGATACCCGATTGGGCACAGTTGTGATGCATTGCTGCGCACCATTTTGCGCAGCAATGCAGCGGTATGGATGAGTGGACAACCTGCAGGGCCTGTTGGCGGCACATTGTTAGTGTATTGAAATTCATAAATAATTCAGGTTTTTCAGATCTGTTACAGTCCCGTTGTTTTTTCAACTAGTGCTTGCGTTTGCCGTTTGTGCGCCGCACCATGTGTTGCAACGCGTAAAAAATGAGGGGTTGTTTCATGTCGGTTGACGTCATCGAGCCTGCGGCAAAGCCGAAGCTCAACGGGTCGCGGAATCCGGTCGAGGAATTGAGCGGCTATTTCTTCGAGGACCTCGAAGTCGGAATGACCGCAGCTTATGCGCGCACGATCGGTCCCGCGGACCTGGTCATGTTCGCCGGCATGTCGGGTGATACGAACCCGATGCACCTGAACGAGGAATATGCACAGCAGACGATGTTCGGCGGCACCATTGCCCACGGCATGCTGTGCTCGAGCTTCATCTCGACCGTGGTCGGTACCCGCCTGCCGGGACCGGGTTGCGTCTATGTGAGCCAGACCCTCAAATTCAAGGCGCCCGTTCGCCCGGGCGACACCGTGACCGCGCGCGCGACGGTCAGGGAACTGATCCCCGAAAAGGACCGCTGCATCCTCGATACGGTGTGCACGGTGGGTGAGAAGGTCGTGATCTCGGGCGAAGCCCAGGTCCTGGTGCCCCGGCGCCCGTAGCGCCGGCAACCTTTCCGACCGACCGTCCAGCCTGTCCTGCCTGTGGCCGTCCTTGATCGCTGCGCTTGATCGGGACGTCGGCGGCGGGTAAATCCCGCTCCCATGCGGATATTTCGTCACTTCAGCGGCGTGCCCGACGCCGAAAAGGGCGCGGTGGTCGCGCTCGGCAATTTCGACGGCCTGCACCGCGGGCACCAGCACGTCATCGCGACGGCGCGCGACATCGCGCGCGCCGACGGCCGCAAGTTCGGTGTGCTGACCTTCGAGCCGCATCCGCGAACCTATTTCGGCAAGGAGAGCGAGCCGTTCCGGCTGACCCCCTTCCGGATCAAGGTGCGTGAGTTGCAGGCGCTGGGCGTCGATGTGCTGTTCGTCCTGCGGTTCGACGGGGCGCTCGCCAAGAGGCCGGCGGAAAGCTTTGCGTCCGATATCCTGCATGGCGGGATCGGCGCCTCGCATGTGGTTGTCGGTTACGACTTCGCGTTCGGGGCGGGCCGCGAGGGCAACGTGGAGTTCCTGGAGCGCCGCGGTGAGGACCTGGGTTTCCGGGTCAGCGCGGTGGGCGCGGCGCGCGACGAGGTCGAGGAGATCTATTCCTCGACCCTGATCCGCAAGTACCTGCAGAACGGCCAGCCGCAGCGCGCGGCCGCCCTGCTGGGGCATCTGTGGGAAGTGGAAGGCCGGGTAGGCCAGGGCCGCCAGCTTGGCCGCACAATTGGTTTCCCGACGGCAAATGTCGATCTGGGTCATTCGATCCGCCCCGCGTTGGGTGTCTATTCGATCCGCGCCGGGCTGCGCAGTGCGGGCGGAATTCGCTGGTATGACGGGGTCGCCAATCTGGGGGTGCGTCCGACGGTGGACGGCGACGGCGTGACTTTGGAAGCGCACCTGTTCGATTTCGCGGAAGACCTCTATGGCCGCTACCTGCGCGTGGCCTTCGTCGACTACCTGCGGCCCGAACAGAAGTTCGATGGGATTGATGCGCTGAAGGCCCAGATTGCCGAGGACTGCCGCCAGGCGCGCGAGTTGCATCTTGCACGCGCGCTGGGCGCGGGCGATTTCATCGGCGAAGATATGTAAAAGGCATGGATGTGGGGCGGTTGCCTTGGGTTTCACGGCACTTTATAAGCCGCCCGTCGTTCAGGAACAGAACATGACCACCGATTACAAGGACACTGTCTTCCTTCCGAAGACCGATTTCCCGATGCGCGCGGGCCTTCCCAAGAAGGAACCCGAGCTGTTGTCGCGCTGGGCGGAGATGGACCTGTTCGCGCGCCAGCGCGCGGAATCGGAAGGACGTCCTCCCTTCATCCTGCATGACGGCCCGCCCTACGCGAACGGCCACCTGCATATCGGCCACGCGCTGAACAAGATCCTGAAGGACGTGATCAGCCGCTCCCAGCAGATGATGGGTCGCGATTCAAACTACGTGCCCGGCTGGGACTGCCACGGCCTTCCGATCGAGTGGAAGATCGAGGAGCAGTACCGCGCGGCCGGCAAGAACAAGGACGAGGTGCCGATCCTCGAGTTCCGCAAGGAATGCCGCGAGTTCGCCGAGCACTGGGTGGGCGTGCAGTCCGAGGAGTTCCAGCGGCTGGGTGTGATCGGCAACTGGGACGACCCTTACACCACCATGGCGCACCACGCCGAGGCGCAGATTGCGCGCGAGATCGCCAAGTTCGCGATGAACGGCGGGCTCTATCGCGGTGCCCGCCCGGTGCTGTGGTCGGTGGTGGAGAAGACGGCGCTGGCCGATGCGGAGGTCGAGTACGAGGACCATGTGTCCCCGTCGATCTATGTCCGCTTCCCTTTGGTCACGGCCTCCGACCCGGCGCTCGAGGGTGCGGCCATCGTCATCTGGACGACCACGCCCTGGACCATCCCCGGCAACCGCGCGATCGCGGTGGGGCCGGACCTCGAATATGTGCGCGTGAAGGTGGCTGCGGTCGGCGAGAAGAGCCGGGCCGTGGTCGGCGACGAACTCATCGTGGCCGAGACTCTGCGTGACGCCGCCTTTGCCGATATGGGCATCGAGGCGGCGGACGAGGTGGCGCGGCTGAAGGGCGCGGCCATCAAGGGCAGCGTGTGCGCGCATCCCCTGGCGGACAAGGGCTTCGACCACGAGGTGCCGGTCTACGAGGCCGGGTTCGTGACCACCGACCAGGGCACCGGCTTCGTCCATATCGCGCCGAGCCATGGCGAGGACGACTTCTATCTCGGCCGCGAGCACGGCTTGCCCGTGCCGGACATGGTGGACGCGGAGGGACGCTATTTCGAGCATGTCCCGTTGTTCGCGGGCATGGCCGTCCTGACCTCGGATGGCGAGGAGGGCGAGGCCAATGGCGCGGTGATGAGCGCGCTCGAAGGCGAGAACGCGCTGCTCGGCCGCCGCCGGCTGACCCATTCCTATCCGCATTCCTGGCGGTCCAAGGCGCCGCTGATCTTCCGCAACACCTCCCAGTGGTTCATCTCCATGGAGACGAACGACCTGCGCGACAAGGCGCTGGCCGCCATCGCGGAGACCCGCTTCGTGCCCTCGCAGGGCCAGACGCGCCTGCGGTCCATGATCGAGACCCGACCGGACTGGTGCATCTCGCGCCAGCGCGCCTGGGGCGTGCCGATCGCGGTCTTCGTGCACAAGGCGACGGGCGAACTGCTGCGCGACCAGGCGGTGTTCGACCGCATCGCCGAAGCGTTCGAGCAGGAAGGCGGCGACGCGTGGTTCAACAGCCCGCCGGCGCGTTTCCTCGGCAACGACTACGACGCGGACGACTACGAGCAGGTGCTCGACATCGTCGATGTCTGGTTCGATTCCGGCTCCACCCATGCCTTCGTGCTGGAAGACCGCGACGACCTGCAGTGGCCGGCCTCGCTCTACCTGGAAGGCTCGGACCAGCATCGCGGCTGGTTCCATTCCTCGCTGCTGGAATCCTGCGGCACCCGCGGGCGCGCGCCCTATGATGCGGTGCTGACCCATGGTTTCGTCATGGCCGAGGACGGCCGCAAGATGTCGAAATCGCGCGGCACGGACGTCTCCCCGCAGGACACGGTTGAACAGTACGGCGTCGATATCCTGCGCATCTGGGTGGTCGGGTCCGACTATTCGGACGATTTGCGCCTCGGCCCGGAAATCCTGAAGTACCAGGCCGACCTCTACCGCCGTATCCGCAACACTCTGCGCTACCTGCTGGGCAACCTTGACGGGTTCGAGGAAAGCGAGCGGGTCGATCCGGCGGACATGCCGGAACTCGAGCGCTGGGTGCTGCACCGGATCTGGGCGCTCAATGCGCTGGTCCGCCAGACCACCGACGATTTCGAGTTCCACACCCAGTGGACAGCGCTCCACAATTTCTGCGCCGTCGAGCTGTCGGCCTTCTACTTCGATATCCGCAAGGACGCGCTGTATTGCGATGCGCCCGACAGCCTGCGCCGCCGCGCCGCGCGCACGGTGCTGGATATCCTGTTCTCGCACCTGACGGCCTGGCTCGCGCCGATCCTGTGCTTCACCGCCGAGGAAGCGTGGCTGGCCCGCGCCGGCAAGGGCGATGCGGACAGCGTGCACCTGCGCACCCATCCCGACGTGCCCGAAAGCTGGCGCGACGACGCGTTGGCCGCGAAATGGGAGAAGGTGCGCCGCCTGCGCCGCGTCGTGACCGGTGCGCTGGAAATCGAGCGCGCGGAAAAGCGGATCGGCTCGAGCCTGCAGGGCGCACCGACGGTATTTGCCGATGCGGACACGGTGGCGGCCATGCAGGGCGTCGACCTGGCCGAGATCGCGATCACTTCTGCGGCGACGCTGGTGACGGGCGATGTGCCGGACGGGGCGTTCACCGTGCCGGATATCGCGGGCATCGGCGTCTTGCCGGCCATGGCCGAGGGTGAGAAATGCGCGCGCTGCTGGCAGGTCCTGCCTGATGTCGGCACGCACACGAACCCCGATGTCTGCGCACGCTGTGATGCGGCTGTCAGCAACCAGAAAGAAGCCGCCGAATAAGGCGGGAACATGCCGCGCTGGACCATCATTCTTGCCGTGGTTCTGATCGGTCTCGATCAGCTCCTCAAGCAGTACATGCTCTCGCTGGTGTTCGAGCCGCCGCGCGTGATCGAGGTCACCGGGTTTTTCAATCTCGTGCCGGTCTGGAACACGGGCGTCAGCTTCGGGATGCTCGGGGATTCGGAGACCTCGCGCTGGATTCTCGTGGGGCTCGCCTTCGTGATTGTCGCGATCCTCATTGTGTGGCTGCTCCGCTCGGGAAGCATGGTGGTGGTGTTTGCCCTGGTTCTGGTGATCGGCGGGGCGCTGAGCAACGTGATTGACCGGATCGTGTACGGTGCTGTGGTCGACTTTCTCGATATCCATGCGTTCGGGTGGCACTGGCCCGCCTTCAATCTGGCCGATATGTCCATCGTGGTGGGTACCGCGCTGCTGCTCTATGACGGCTTGTTCGGTTCGCCGCGCTCTCTAAAATAATCCCCGGCCTCGAATCCGGGCCGAGACGCGCTATATTCGGTTGTGATGACAATGAAATCCGATCCGACACCAGATTTTCTGGGGGACTTTTCAGGGCCACGCCGCGCGCGGACGGCCCTGGTGCTGCTCGCGGTTGCGGCGCTGGGCCTGTCGGCCTGCGGCGATTCCACGAAGCGCGCGCTCGGCATCGAACGCACCGCGCCGGACGAATTCGCCGTTGTGCCCCGAGCACCGCTCTCCCAGCCGCCGGACTACAAGCTGCGTCCGCCGCGCCCGGGTGCCGAGGACCTTACCACGGTGTCGACCCGCGAACGGGCGAAGCAGGCGGTCTTCCGCCGCGAGGGCGAGGTTGAGCAGCAGGTTCCGGCCGATAACGGGCGCTTGCGTTTCGGGAGCGGCCCGGCCACGGAAGCCGCACCGCGTGAGAGTGTTGCGCGGACCACACCAGGCGAGGCGGCCTTCCTGTCCAAGGCAGGGGCGCTCGATACCGACCCGCTGATCCGTTCGCGCGTCGACCGGGAAAGCGCCGTCCTCGCCGAAGAGAACCAGAATTTCGTCCGGCGCCTGCTCGGTCTTCAGGAAGATGCGCCCGGAGAGGTGGTGGATGCGCCCGCCGAGGCGCGCCGCCTGCGTGAGGCGCAGGCCCTCGGCTCCGATCCGTCGGAAGGCGAGACCCCGACGATCGAGCGCAAGGGCAACAGCCTGTTCAAGATTTTCTGACCGGCCGGCCTCAATTTTTCCGCAAAGTCGCGTGAAAGTGAGCGCAACTGTGCGCTCCGTCATTGTCGGCGCTTGAACGCACGCCATATATCCTGTGGTTCCCGGAACCCCGGATAGCGTTGCCAGCGCGGGAAGGTCTGCCTCATGTCCCTGAAATCGGTCCTGCGAACGCCGTTGCGCCGTGCGCTTTTCGGCCTCTCGATCCTTCCGGCCTTCGCCGGGGCGGCCTCCGCACAGGTCTTCGATCCCACCACCTTTGAACTCGATAACGGCATGCAGGTGGTCGTGATCGAGAACCACCGGGCCCCGGTCGTGACCCACATGGTCTGGTACAAGGCCGGTGCCGCCGATGAGCCGGCGGGCAAGTCCGGGATTGCCCACTATCTCGAACATCTCATGTTCAAGGGGACGAAGACGCGCGAACCGGGTGAGTTCTCGCGGATCGTCGCAGAACTCGGCGGCGAGGAAAACGCCTTCACCTCGCAGGACTACACCGCCTATTTCCAGAAGGTCTCGCCCCAGAACCTCGCGACGATGATGGAACTGGAAGCGGACCGCATGACCAACCTGACGCTGACGGACGAGATCATCGAGCCGGAGCGCAAGGTCATCCTCGAGGAGCGCCGCTCGCGGACGGACAACAACCCGCGCGCGCTCCTGTCGGAGCAGGTCTCTGCCGCCACGTACCTGAACCATCCCTACCGGTTGCCGGTGATCGGCTGGGCGCACGAGATCGCCGCGCTCTCGCGCCAGGACCTCGAGGAGTTCTACGGCACCTGGTATGCGCCCAACAACGCGATACTGGTGGTCTCGGGCGACGTTGATCCCGCGGAGGTCCATGCCCTCGCGAAGAAATACTACGGGGTGATCCCACGCCGTGAACTGCCACCGCGGGTGCGGCCCGCCGAGCCGGAGCAACTGGCGCCGCGCGATGTTGTGATGCGCGACCCGCGCGTGGAGCAGCCGTCCTGGTCGCGCCGCTACATTGCGCCCAGCTACAGCGCCGGCGAAACGCAGCACGCCTATGCGCTGGAGGTCCTCGCGGAGATTCTCGGCGGCGGAACCACGGCGCGCATCTACCGCTCCCTTGTGGTCGAGGATGCCCTCGCGGCGTCAGCCGGTGCCTGGTACTCGCCGGGCGATCTCGACCTCACGACCTTCGGGTTCTGGTTCTCGCCGCGTCCCGATGTCGAGATGGCCGATGTCGAGAAGGCGATCGATGCACAGGTGGCGGTTCTGCTGAAGGAAGGTGTGAGCGCCGATGAGCTCAAGCGCGCCCAGCAGCGGCTGATCGACGGTGCCATCTTCGCGCGTGACAGCGTCGGCGGCCCGGCGCGGGTCTTCGGTGCGGCCCTCTCGACCGGCGAGACTGTCGCCGATGTGGAGGCCTGGCCGG
Source organism: Alphaproteobacteria bacterium (assembly GCA_038117045.1). Classification (GTDB taxonomy): domain Bacteria; phylum Pseudomonadota; class Alphaproteobacteria; order UBA6615; family UBA6615; genus JABJAG01. Next base: position 16,293 of record JAYOFE010000027.1, read on the forward strand.
AACGGATCCGGGCCGTCACCGTCGACGACGTGAACGCGGCAGCGCGGGCGGTCTTCGACCTGCGCCGGGCGACCACGGGTATCCTGCTCCCCGCCGAACAGGCTGATACCCCGGATACGGGAACGAAGCCGGAGGGTCGGACATGAGTATCTGTTTCGCATCCGGCCGGTTTGCGGCCGTGCTGGCCGCCTCCTGCCTCGCCGCTGCATCCCTCCTATCACCTTCATCGGCCGAGGCGGTCGACATCCGAAGCGTCGTCAGTGATGGCGGTATCGAGGCCTGGCTCGTCGAGGACCACAGCCTGCCGATCGTCTCCATGCGGTTCGTGTTCTCCGGCGGGGCGGCGACCGACCCCGACGGGCGCGAGGGTCTGGCAAACATGGTCTCGGGCTTGCTGGATGAAGGCGCCGGGGAGATGGATTCCCAGACCTTCCAGGCGCGGTTGGCGAACCAGTCCATCAGCCTGTCCTTCGATGCCACGCTCGACAATTTCTCAGGGCAGCTCAAAACCCTGACCCGCAACCGGGATGAGGCCTTCGAACTGTTGCGCCTCGCGATCACCGAGCCGCGCTTTGACGCGGACGCGGTCGAGCGCATCCGGACGCAGATCCAGACCGGAATCGCGTCACGGGCAAATGACCCTAGCCGGATCGCCAACGAGGCCTTCTGGGCGGCGACTTTCCGGGGACACCCCTATGCCCGTCCGTCCGTGGGCACGTCTGAAAGCGTGGCCGCCATTACGGTCGAGGATTTGCGCACCTTCGTCGCCGGGCGCATCTCGCGCGACAACCTGATTGTCGGCGTTGTCGGCGATGTCACACCGGATGAGCTGAAGGTCCTGCTGGACAGCACCTTCAGCGGATTGCCGGCGCAGGCAAAGCCGTTCGACCTGCCGAAGGCCGACCCTGGTGCTGTGGGCGAGGTGATCGTTGTCCAGAAGGACAATCCCCAGGCCCGGGTGATCTTCGGGCAGAAGGGTCTCTACCGCGATGACCCGGACTACTACGCCGCGCTGGTGCTGAACCATATCCTCGGCGGCGGCAGCTTCACCTCGCGCCTCTACGAAGAGGTGCGTGAGAAGCGCGGGCTGGCCTATTCGGTCTACAGCTACCTGCTGCCGATGGAGTCTGCGGCACTGTGGCTCGGCGGTGCGGGGACGGAGAACGGCGCCGTGTCGGTGTCGGTCGACCTGATCCGCAAGCAATGGGCGAACATCCGCTCCTTCGGCGTGACCCAGGAAGAAGTCGACAAGGCCAAGGCGAACCTGACCGGTTCCTTCGGCTTGCGGTTCGACAACAGTTCCTCCATCGCCGGTCTGCTGGTGGCTGTGCAGCGCCGCGGGCTCGGGATCAACTACGTGAATGAGCGCAACAGCCTGATCGACCAGGTCACGCTGGAGGACGTCAATCGCTTGGCCAAGCGCGTTCTCGATCCGGATGCACTGACGGTCGTGGTCGTGGGCAAGCCCGAGAACCTCGACGCCACCCACACCATCCGCGAAGACGGCTAGTTACCGGCTGTCCCGGAATGCGCTTCGGGCCTCGATTTCGCGATTCGGGATGCTAGTATCCGCGCCTTCCCGAGGCGTGAAAGCACGATCCATTGCCTGAATTCGAGAATGTCACCGTTACCGGCGGCGCCGGCCTGATCGGCTCATGGCTGGTCGAGCACCTCCTCGCTCGTGGTGCAAAGGTCACCGTGATCGATGACTACTCGCGCGGCCGGCCGGAAAACCTCGAGCGTGTCGCCGGACAGTTCGATCTGCGGCTTGTCGACCTGGAAGATCCCGCCGCCGCTGCAGGAGCCTTCGACGGCGCAGACGCGGTCTATCACCTTGCGAGCCGGGCTTTCGGGGTCGCCTATTCCCACGGACGTCACCTCGCGATCCTGCGCCACAACGAGACGATCACCCAGAACCTGCTCAATGCCTTCGTTGCCCGCCCGCCGCGCTGGCTGATGGTGACGAGTTCGTCCTCGGTCTATCCGGATGACGGGCCGGAATGCGTGGGCGAATTGCCGGTCTTCACGGACGATCCAGAGCAGGCAAACTGGGGCTACGGCTGGTCCAAACGGTTCCTCGAACAGAAATCATCGCTTTTCGCGCGCGAAACCGGGACGCCGGTCACCATGGTGCGCCCCTTCAATGTCTATGGCGAGCGCTACCGCTGGGCAGGCAACAACAGCCAGGCCATGCCGATGCTGGTGAAGCGGGTGATGGACGGGGCGGACCCGGTGGTCGTCTGGGGCTCGGGCGAGCAGCGGCGTTCGTATATTCACGGGATCGACTGCGCGCGCATGATGGTGGCGCTGGTAGCGGCCGGACATGACGGCTCGCCGGTCAATCTGGGCACGGAGGAAACCGTGTCCATGCGCGAGCTGGTCAGCCGTATCGCGGCGGCCGGCGGTCTCGACCCGAAGATCGAGGCGGACACGACCAAGCCCGAAGGTCGTTTCATCAAGAGCGCGGACATGACGCTGTTCCGCCAGCTGGTGCCGGATTTCACATTCGATGTCACGCTGGACGACGGACTGCGCCGGATGATCGACTGGTACCGAGAGACGGATTTTTCGGTGGAAGACCCGCTCGCGCGCTAGTACGCCCTACCGCGACTCATCCCCGCTCTTCACAATCGGTGCCCGTTGCTGGCGCGCCCGAATGTGGCGACACTGGCCGCGACGAAGAGGCTCAAGCGAAACAGGGGATCCGGGTTTTCGATGCGATCCGTCTATGAGCAGGATATCAGCGGTTGCCTGGCCGACACGATCGGCGAAGACGGTGTGTCGGCTGAGGGGCTTGCCTCGGCACTCGACGCCTGCGCCGAGCCCTGGGGCATCGTGCGCGGCGCGCTCGTCGAGGGTGATTTTCCGCCCCTCAGCATTGTCCACGAACAGGATGACCTGGCGGAGATTTCCGCCACGGCAGCCCGGCTGTCCGGGCACTGCGATGCGGTGGCGGTGATCGGGATCGGCGGGTCGAGCCTTGGCGCGGAAGCGCTCACGGCCCTGACCGCAACACCCCGCACGCAGCTTCATTTCCTCGACAACCCCGACCCGGAATCCCTCGCGCGGTTCCGCGCGGCCGTCGATCCGGCGCGGACCGGCGCAGTCGTGGTCTCTAAATCCGGCGGGACGGCAGAGACCCTCGCGCTTGCGATGACGGTGGTCCCCGAGATCGTGAAAGCGCGGTCCGGCGATTCCCCGGAGGATTTCCTGTGTGTGATCACCGAGCCCGGGGACAATCCGCTGCAGCGCCTGGCGGAACACTGGGATGTGCCGGCGATGGATCATGATCCGGACATCGGCGGGCGGTTTTCCGTGTTCTCCTGCGTCGGCCTGCTGCCGGCTGCGCTGGCCGGGCTCGACATCGAGATGGTGCGCAGCGGTGCAGCGGATGCGGTGGAACTCAACACGCGTTCGGACAATGGCCGGGAGGCACCGGCCGTGTTGGGTGCGGCCATCTCCATGGAACTGCTGCGGCGGCGGGGTGCACGGACGTCCGTCCTCATGCCGTATGCCGATGCGCTCGCGCCCTTCGCGCGCTGGCACCGGCAGCTCTGGGCCGAGAGCCTCGGCAAGAACGGGCGCGGCACCACCCCCATCGACGCGCTTGGCGCCGTGGACCAGCACAGCCAGCTCCAGCTCTATCTGGACGGGCCGGACGACAAGATGTTCACGGTGATCACCCAGGACCTTGAAGGCCGTGGTGCGCGGGTGCCGCCCGATCTCGCAAAGATCGCCGGTGCGGACTACCTCGCCGGCCACACGACCGGGGATCTCCTGGCCGCTGAACAGGAAGCGACAATAGAGAGCCTTCTGGCCCAGTCGCGGCCGGTCCGCCGTATCGCCGTGCCGCGGGTGGACGAGGCCGCGCTGGGCGCGCTGATGGCGCATTTCATGCTGGAAACGGTGATGTCGGCATTCCTGCTGGGCGTCGACGCCTTCGACCAGCCCGCGATCGAGGACGGCAAGGTCCGCGCCCGTGCGCGCCTGCAGGATGCCGGACGGAGGACACCCGCGTGACCATCCGGCGGCTGCCCGAGACCATCGTCAACCGGATCGCCGCGGGCGAGGTCATCGAGCGCCCGGCCTCTGCGGTCAAGGAACTGGTCGAGAATGCCATCGACGCCGGCGCGCGCCGTATCGATGTGGTCCTGCGTGACGGCGGGCGTACGCTGATCGCCGTAACGGATGACGGCTGCGGCATGTCACGCGAGGAGCTTTCACTGGCGGTCGAGCGTCATGCGACCTCGAAGCTGCCGGATGACGACCTGACCCATATCGGCACCCTGGGGTTCCGGGGCGAGGCGCTGCCCTCGATCGGCTCGATCAGCCGCCTGTCGATAGCCTCGCGACCCGCTGGCGAAGACGGCTGGGAAATTCGGGTCGAGGGCGGGAAGGTCTCTGCGCCCCAGCCGGCGGGCCTGACCGGCGGCACGCGGGTGGAGGTGCGCGACCTGTTCTTTGCCACCCCGGCGCGGCTGAAGTTCCTGAAGGCCGAGCGGACCGAGATGGACCATGCCGTCGATGCGGTGCAGCAGCTTACCATGGCTCATCCGGAGATCGCGTTTTCCGTCGGCGACGGGGAACGCACGCGCTTCGAGTGCGCCGTCGAGGGTACGCTGGCCGGTGCGGAGGAGGCACGCCTGCGCCGCCTGTCCTCGGTGATGGGCCGTGAATTTTCCGAGAACGCCCTGCCCATCGCAGCGGAACGCGAGCATGTGCGTCTGAGCGGCCATGCGGGCCTTCCGACCCTGAACCGCAACACCACACGACACCAGTACCTGTTCGTGAACGGGCGGCCGGTGCACGACCGTCTGCTGACCGGCGCGGTGCGCGGGGCATATCAGGACTTTCTGGCGCGCGGGCGCCATCCGCTGGTGGCGCTATTCGTCGAGATACCGCCCGAACTGGTGGATGTGAACGTGCACCCGGCCAAGGCTGAGGTCCGGTTCCGTGATCCCGGCGTGGTGCGTGGCCTGATTGTCGGCGGCTTGCGCCATGCGCTCGCCGAGGCCGGTCACCGGGCCTCGACCACGGTCGCCGATGCCGCGCTGGGTGCCTTCCGGCCGGGGGGCGGTTCCCGCCTGCCGCCGATGCCGTCGTCGCAGGGCTATGGCCGCCCGCCTTTGCCGCAGCTCCTGGCGGAAGCCGCCGCAGCCTATTATGCGCCCCATCCGGCAAACCAGGCCTCGGGCCTGCCGGGACTGGACGCCGCGCCCGCCGCCCCGGTCGCCCAGGCCGCGTCGGAAGAGGCGGCCCAGTCCTATCCGCTGGGCGCGGCGCAGGCCCAGTTGCACGAGACCTATATCGTCGCCCAGACCGGGGACGGGCTGGTGATCGTAGACCAGCACGCCGCCCATGAGCGCCTGGTCTACGAGCGCATGAAGTCGGCGCTGGAAAACGGCGGCGTCGCACGGCAGGGCCTGCTGCTGCCCGAGGTGGTGGAGCTGGAACCGGCGGCGGCAGAAGCGCTCGGTGCGCGGGCCGAGGAACTCGCCGAACTCGGTCTGGTGCTGGAGACCTTCGGTTCGGGCGCTGTTGTGGTGCGCGAGGTACCTGCGCTGCTGGGCCAGTCCGATGTTGCGGGGCTGGTGCGCGACCTTGCCGACGACGTGATGGAACTCGGCGGCGCCAACGCGCTCAAGGAAAAGCTCGACGACGTGTGCAGCACCATGGCCTGTCACGGCAGCGTGCGGGCGGGGCGGCGGCTCAACCGCGAGGAGATGAACGCGCTCCTGCGCGAGATGGAGGTCACCCCCCATGCCGGCCAGTGCAACCATGGCCGGCCGACCTATGTCGAGCTGAAGATCGCCGATATCGAACGCCTGTTCGGGCGCCGCTAGTCAGAAAGCTTCAAGAAATACAAAGATGTATCCCCGTAGTCGCGATTGTCGATGACCTTGAACCCCTCGCCGGGGAGGACGGGCGCGGCGCGGCGTGTCTCGATGACGACCAGCGTCTCCGGCCCGATCCAGCCGGCTGCGGCCAGTGCGGATGGCGCGAGCGCCGCCACGTCGCTGTCATAAGGCGGGTCGAGAAAGACGATATCGCACGAGCCACCCGCTGCCTTTGGCGGATGTTTGGCGTCGCCGCGCCGCACGGTGATGCGGTCGGCGACATCGAGTGCGCGACCGTTCGCCGTGATGGCGTCCGCCGTCCGGCGATCGCTGTCGAGAAAGGTGACATGCTCCGCCCCGCGCGAGAGGGCCTCGAAGCCCAGCGCGCCGGATCCGGCGCAGGCATCGAGGACGTGGCTGTCCTGCACGCCGGGGTCCATGTGGGAGAGGATGCTGAACAGGGCCTCGCGCACCCGCGCGCCGGTGGGCCGGGCATTGTCACCCGGCGGGATGTCGATCATCCGTCCGCGCAGGTCTCCGGCGATGATCCGCAGGCGTCCGGGAGACCGGTTCATGCCGCCGGGCTCACTTGCGCGGCACCTGATCGCGGATGACTCGCGACTGCACTTCCTCGAACGATCCGCGTGGCAGATTGCCGAGCTGGAACGGGCCGTAGGAGGTTCGGATCAGCCGGGTCACCGTGTGGCCGAGATGCTCCATCAGGCGGCGAACCTCGCGGTTCTTGCCCTCACGCAGGCTGATGGTGAGCCAGGCGTTGGAGCCTTTCTGCACTTCCAGTTCGGCGTGGGCCGGGCGGAAGCGGGTACCGTCGATGGTCACGCCCTCGGCGAGCTTCTTCAGTTCCTCGGGCTGGATCCGCCCGTGCACCCGCACCCGGTACTGGCGCAGCCAACCGGTCGCGGGCAGTTCGAGCCGCCGGGCCACGTCGCCGTCATTGGTGAGCAGCAGCAGGCCTTCCGAGTTCATGTCGAGGCGGCCGATGGTCTTGGCGTGGCGCAGCTCGTCCGGCAGGTCGGCGAAGATGGTCGGCCGGCCTTCCGGATCGGCATGGGTCGTCAGGCGGCCGCGCGGCTTGTGGTAGCGCCACATGCGCACGGTCTCACGTGCGGGCAGCGGCTGGCCGTCGACCTGGATATTGGCATCCGGCGCGACGTTGAGGGCGGGCGAGGTGACCACCTTGCCGTCCAGTGTCACCCGGCCGGTCTCGATCCAGCGTTCGGCCTCGCGGCGTGATGCTACGCCCGCACGTGCGATGACCTTGGCGATGCGTTCGCCGCTTTTTGCGTCTTGTTGGTCGGACATGGGTCAGGCCGCGGCGATGAAGGCGCGGAAGATGTCGGCGTCGCCGGCGGACACCCCGTATTCGGGATGCCACTGGACGCCCAGGCAAAAACTCTTGTCCGTGGCCTCGATCCCCTCGATCACGCCGTCCGGCGCGACCGCGTTGATCTTCACCCCGGAAGGCTCGCCCTTGGCCGCCTGGTGATGGGCGCTGTTCACCTCCAGCGAATCCCGGCCGACGATCCGGTACAGCAGGGTGCCGGGTGTGACCGCCACGGAATGCCCCGGCTCATCGCGCGGGTTGGGCTGCTCATGGGCGAGCGCGTCCGTCACCTCGTCGGGAATGTGCTGGATAAGCTGGCCGCCGAGGACCACGTGCAGCAACTGCTGGCCGCCGCAGATGCCGAGAACGGGCATGTCGCGTTCGATCGCGCCGCGGGTGACGGCAAGCTCGAAGGCCGTGCGCCGGTCCTTGGTGATGACGGTCGGATGCCGTTCGCCCGCGCCGAACAGGACCGGGTCCACGTCGAAGGCGCCGCCGGTGATCACCAGCCCGTCGATCAGTTCGAGGTAGTCCCCCGCCTGATCGGGCTCATGGGGAAGCGGCAGGGGCAGCCCGCCCGCTGCGGTGACGGCGTCGGCGTAGTTCTCGCGCAGCGCGTACCAGGGCAGGTTCGAGTAGCCGCCAGGCGCCTCGGAATCCAGCGTGATGCCGATAACAGGTCGTTTCATGGGCGCAATCTACGCCCGGCCCGTGCGCCGTTGCAATTTCGCCGGGAGGGGGGCACCGTCCCGGCCATGGATACGACGGCCTATATGCAGTTCGCGCTCGATGCGGCACGCACCGCCGCCGAATACGGCGAGGTGCCGGTGGGCGCGGTGGTGGTCGATGCCGCCAGCGGGCGGGTGCTTTCGGTGGCCGCCAACCGGGTGGAGCAGGACCGCGACCCCACCGCCCATGCCGAGATCCTCGCGATCCGGGCCGCGGCCCGGGAGTTGCGGGCGCCGCGCCTGACCGATTGCGACCTCTACGTCACGCTGGAGCCGTGCACCATGTGTGCGCAGGCGATTGCCTTCGCGCGCATCCGGCGGCTGGTCTTCGGGGCCTACGACCCCAAGGGGGGCGGTGTGGAGCATGGTGCGCGGGTGTTTTCCCAGCCGACCTGCCACCACGCGCCTGAGATCGTGGGCGGAATGGAAGAAGTTGCGTGCGCCGCGCTGCTGAAGGAATTCTTCGCCGGTCTTCGTTGAGGTGTCCGCTTAGCCGACCGTGAAGTGGTCGGGCGCGTCGCCGGTGCACCAGCGCCGCCACATGGTGCGGAACATATCCTCGAAATTGCGTGCGAACGCTGCGCCGTTGCACAGGGGCGATGCCGCCATGCTGGCCCGCAGGTTCCGGTGCAGGTCCTCCCGCCGGGCTGCGTCGGCAGCGAGGGTTGCCGCGATCTCGGCGAAGTCGCCGGGATCGTCGGCGACCAGATCGGACAGGCCGACCTGCTGGAGGATCGAGGCGGAGACCCGCGCACCCATGCGGTCTCCGGTCATGGTGATGACCGGCACTCCCATCCACAGCGCCTCGCAGGTCGTGGTGTGGCCGGAATAGGGCCAGGTATCCAGCGCGATGTCACACTGGTTGTAGAGATCGAGGTGATGGGCTGTCTGGACCTCCCAGGGGGAGAACCGGATACGGTCTGCCGACACGCCATGCGCCTCGAACGCCGCATGCGCATCGCGGGCGATGGCCTCGTCGGCCAGGGCGTGGGCCTTCAGGAACAGGTGTGAACCCTCGACGCGCCGAAGCACGCCGGCCCAAAGCTCGATGGTCTCCGGGCCGACCTTCGACCAGTTGTTGAAGGAGGTGAATGTGAGCGGGCGGTCGCCCTGTGCGCGGTTTTCGGCGACATCAGGTGCGGTGGCATCGGGGACGTAGCAATTGAGCCCCGTGGCGATGCGCGCCAGCTTCTCCCGGTGCCAGTGTTCGGTCTCGCCCGGCGGGTCGCCGACCGGGTCCGTCACCCGGTAGTTGATCTGCGCCATGCCGCTGGTGTCGGGCGCGCCCAGCCACAGGGCCTGCAGGGGCGCAGGCTTCCGTGCCAGCGCGGGCAGGCGGTTGCCGCGCGTGTGCCCGGCGAGATCCAGAAGGATGTCGATCCTGTCGTCATGGATGCGCGCGGCCAGCGCGTCGTCATCCAGCGGGACCGTGTCCACCCAGCCCTGCGCAAGGCCTTTCAGGCGTTCGGTGATGCCGTCGGGGCGGCGGACCTCGGCGTAGCAGGTGACCGGGTATCGCCGCTGGTCGATGTTGGCGAGCAGGGATTCGAAGAAGAAGGCGATCGAATGGGTGCGCAGGTCCGGGGAGGCGACGCCGATCCGCAGCGGACGGTCCGGGTCGCGGTCCCGGCCGGTGAAGTCGAAGCGCCCTGGGCCGGATGCGTGGTGCGCGGCCCAGTCGTCATGGGCTTCCATGATCCGCTGGTGTTCGAAGGGGCGGTAGTTCAGGCCCATCAGCAGGTTGGATCTCGCCACCGCCGAGCCCGGGTCGATCTCAAGTGCACGCGCATAGGCGTCGAGGCCTTCCTCGACCCTGCTGGCGTTGACCAGCGTCACGCCCAGGTTCATCGCTGTGTTGGCGTGGTTGGGGCGAACTTCGAGGGATTGCCGATAATTGTCGATGGCCTCGGTGAGGCGGCCCTGTCCGTCGAGCACCCAGCCGAGCGCGGCGCATGCGCCGGCGTGGTTTTCGTCGAGGTCGAGCGCTCTCCGCAGAGCGTCCTCGGCCTCGCCAAGCTCGCCCTGCGCACGCAGGACGACGCCCAGCGCCAGCCATGTGTCCACCCGTTCGGGCGCGATCTCGCTGGCCTTGCGGGCATGGGCGACGGCCGCGGCAAGGTTGCCGGTGTGGCGGTCGCAGTCGGCGAGGTTCACGCGGATCGAGGCATCGTCGGGCCCGCTTTCGAGCGCATTTCGAAAGTGCGTCCCCGCGTCAGCATAACGGCGCATGCGGTGGCACAGGGTGCCGAGGTGCTCGTGGGCGGCGCGGAGGTTGGGGGCCAGTTCGAGTGCCCGGCGAAGCATCGCCTCGCCCTCTTCCGCAGCGTCGTTGTCCGCCAGCAGTCCGCCGAGATTGGAGAACGCACCGGCGAAGTTCGGGGCGAGTTCGCAGGCCTTGCGCAGGGCAGCGATGGCTTCCTCGGTGCGGCCTGTGTCACTGAGCAAATTGCCGAGGTTGTTCCACGCGCCGGCGAATTTCGGCTGCGCCTCTATCGCCTGCCGGAAGCAGGCCTCCGCGGCGTCGGTCTGGCCCGTCGCCTTCAGCAGGTTGCCGAGATTGTTGTGGGCGTCCGGTTGCCGGGGGTCGAGGGCGACGGCCTTGCGGAGTTCCGCTTCGGCTTCGGCGGTCCGGCCAACCTGGGCGAGGGCCTGGCCGAGATTGGCGTGGAACTCGCCGCGGTCCGGCACCGCGGCCACGGCGCGCCGCAGCCGCGCGATTCCCTGTTCGGGCCGGCCGATCTGCGCGAGCAGGATGCCGGACAGGTGCAGCGCGTCGGGCAGGTCGGGAAACGCCGCGAGCACGCGGTCATAGAGGGGTCCCGCCTGCTGCGCGCGCCCGGCCTGGTGGTGGGCGACGGCCTCGCCGAGCAGCTTGCGGGCCTCGTCCACGCCCATCGGCGGGTTTCCGGCGGCGCGGCGGTCCTTGCGGTTCATCCGGTCCGGCCGGGGCTCACCGCCCGCCAGCCGATGTCGCGGCGGCAGAAACCGCCCGGCCAGTCGATGGCATCGACGGCGGCGTATGCGTTCTTCTGGGCCTCGGCGATGGTCTTGCCCGTCGCGGTGACGTTGAGGACGCGCCCGCCATTGGCCAGCACCCGGTCGCCATCCGCCTTCGTGCCGGCATGGAAGACCATCGCGCCGGTGGCCTCGGCAGCCTCGAGGTCGCGAATCTCCGTGCCCTTCTCGTAGCTGCCCGGATAGCCGTTGGCGGCGAGGACCACGGTCATGGCGGCGTCGTCGGACCAGCGCAGGTCGAAGGTCTTGAGCACGCCGTCGCAGGCGGCGATAAGCGCCGGGACGATGTCGGACCGCAGGCGCATCATCAGAACCTGACATTCGGGATCGCCGAAGCGCACGTTGTATTCGAGCAGCTTCGGCCCATCTTTCGTCAGCATCAGCCCGGCATAGAGCACGCCCACATAGGGCGCGCCGTCCGCCGCTATGCCGTGCACGGTGGGCATGACGATGGTCTCCATGACCAGTTCTTCGAGTTCCGGGGTCAGGGACGGGGCGGGCGAATACGCGCCCATGCCGCCGGTGTTGGGGCCAGTGTCGCCCTCGCCGACGGCCTTGTGGTCCTGCGCGCCGGCCAGCGACAGCGCGTTTTCGCCGTCGGTCAGGACGAAGAAGGATAGCTCCTCGCCCTCGAGGAATTCTTCCACGACCAGTTCCGCACCCGCCTCGCCGAAGGCGTTGTCGGTCATCGCCTCGTCCACGGCGGCCAGCGCTTCGTCCACGCTCCGGGCGACCGTCACGCCCTTGCCCGCGGCGAGCCCGTCGGCCTTCACCACGATGGGCGCGCCCTGTTCGCGGATATAGGCCTTCGCGGCCTCGGCATCGGTGAAGCGGCCATAGGCGGCGGTGGGAATGTTGTGGCGGGCACAGAGGTCCTTCATGAACCCCTTGGAGCCTTCCAGCATCGCGGCGTTGGCGCGCGGGCCGAAGGCCTTGATCCCCTCGGCCTCCAGACTGTCGACGAGGCCCAGCACCAGGGGGGCTTCCGGGCCGACGACCACGAGGTCGATGGCGTTGTCCTTCGCGAAGGCGACCAGCGCATCGACGTCTTCAGCGTCGATGGCGACGCATTCGGCGTCCTGCGCGATCCCGGCATTGCCCGGGGCGCAATAGAGCTTGTCGCAGAGCGGGGAGCCGGCGATGGCCCAGCAAAGCGCGTGCTCGCGGCCACCGCCGCCGACGACCAGAATGCGCATGATCGAACGTCCTTTACGTGAATCGTTCCGAGAGCTTCGCCTCAGCGGCGGCAGTTTGTATCATGGGGGCGATTCGATGCATACGCGACGCCCGATTTCCGCCTTTTCCGAGACCCTGAACCGATGACTGACAGCCTGCTCGACGACACAACCGGCGACAACCAGCCGCCCGTCGTCTCCGTCACGGAGCTGAGCAGTGCGGTCAAGCGCACGGTCGAGGACCAGTTCGGCTATGTGCGTGTGCGCGGCGAAGTCTCAGGCTTCAAGCGAGCGGCCTCGGGCCATCTCTACATGGCGCTGAAGGATGCCGACGCGGTGATCGATGCCGTGTGCTGGAAGGGTACGGCGGGCCGGCTGGAGGTGCAGCCGGAAGACGGGCTGGAGATCATCGCCACGGGCCGCGTCACCACCTACGCCCAGCGCTCGAAGTACCAGCTCGTGATCGAACGGGTGGAAGTGGCGGGCGAGGGCGCGCTCCTGAAGATGGTGGAGGAGCGTCGCAAGCGCCTCGCCGCCGAGGGCCTGTTCGACGCCGAACGCAAGAAACCGCTGCCCTACCTGCCCGAGGTGATCGGGGTCGTGACCTCGCCCACGGGCGCGGTCATCCGCGACATCCTGCACCGCCTGTCGGACCGCTTCCCGCGCCATGTGCTGGTCTGGCCCGTGCTGGTGCAGGGCGAGGCGGCGGCAGCACAGGTCACGGCGGCCATCGAGGGGTTCAACGCGATTGCGCCGGGCGGCGACGTGCCGCGCCCGGACGTGCTGATCATTGCGCGCGGCGGCGGCTCGCTGGAAGACCTGATGGCCTTCAACGAGGAAAACGTGGTGCGCGCGGCCGCGGCCAGCGCGATCCCGCTGATCTCCGCCGTCGGGCATGAAACCGATACGACACTGATCGATTTCGCCTCGGACCGGCGCGCGCCGACACCGACAGCAGCGGCCGAGATGGCCGTGCCCGTGCGGGCCGACCTGATCGCCCAGGTGGCGGAGGACGAGGCCCGGCTGACCGGCGCGATGACGCGGTTGCTGCGCGGACGCGCGCAGGAGGTAACAGCGCTGGGCCGGGGCCTGCCCGCGCCGCGGCGTGTCCTTGAGGGCGCCATGCAGCGCGTGGACGACTGGGCCGAGCGGCTCGGCCCGGCGCTGGCGCGGGTGCTGCAGGCAAAGACCGATGCGGTGGCGGCGCAGGGACGCCAGCTTGTCCAGCCGCAACAGTATGTGGATGCGAAGGCACGCGAATTGGATGCGCTTGTCGGGCGGCTGGCCACGGCGCAGGCCGCCAGCAAGGCAAGGTATGAGCGTGACCTGCGCGATGTGGGCACGCTGGGCGGGCGGCTGCACCAGGCGCAGGCCCGGATGCGGGACGGGGCGGAGAAGCGGCTGGCCGCGCTTTCCGGTCTGCTGGAAAGCTATTCCTACAAGGGTGTCCTTGAACGCGGCTTCGTGCTGGTGCGCGATGCATCCGGCGCGCCGGTGCTGTCGGCGGGGGCGCTGGCCCCGGGTGACGGGATCTCGCTGACCTTCCGTGATGACGGGCATGTGTCCGCCACCGTCAACGAGCTCGGGGCCGGGTCAGGTGCGCCGAAGCCTCAAAAGGCGAAAGCGGCAAAACCGAAGCCAAAGCCCAAGGCTGCGCCGGACGACGACCCGCAGGGTTCGCTTCTTTGAGATACGCACTTCTTGTTGCGCTGGCGTTCCTGTTCGCGGCCAGACCGGCGGCGGCGCTGGATCTCGACGGGCCGGTCGAGCAGGGCGCACTGCGGGTCGGGACCGTTGCGCCGGGTGCGACGGTCACGGTGGACGGCAAGGATGTCCGCGTCGACCCGGCGAGCGGGCGCTTCGTCTTCGGGATCGACCGCGACCGCACCGAGCCAGTGCGTATCGTCATCTCCGGCACTGAGACGGTGGAATTGCCGGTCGCGGCGCGGACCTACGATATCGAACGCATCGACGGCCTGCCGCCGCGAAAGGTCACGCCGAACGCGCTGGATATGGAGCGCATCCGCCGCGAGGGCGCACAGATCAACGCAGCGCGGGCGCGCGACACGGCGCTGGCGGATTTGTTCGCCGGGTTCCGCTGGCCGGTGACTGGTCGGATCAGCGGGCGCTACGGCAACCAGCGCATCCTGAACGGTGAGCCGCGCAGCCCGCATCTGGGGGTCGATATCGCCGCGCCCACGGGCACGCCGGTCGGCGCGTCGGCTTCCGGCGAGGTATCGATGGCCGAGTCGGACCTGTTCTTCACGGGCGGAACGGTGGTGATCGACCATGGCCACGGGGTGAACTCGATCTATTCGCACCTGTCGCGGGTGGATGTGGCCGTGGGCCAGCGGGTGGCAGCGGGCGAGATTATCGGCGCGGTCGGCTCGACCGGGCGCTCGACCGGCCCGCATCTCGACTGGCGGATCAACTTGTTCCAGCTGCGCCTCGACCCGGAACTGATCGCGGGCCCGATGCCGCAATAGGGCTAGCGATCGAGTTTTTCTTTCAGGAAGCCAACAATCGCGGCTTCGTCGTCCCAGGCGATCGCGACCGGCAGGGCGCGCACCATGGCGCGGGCCTCCGCGGGCATGCGCACGAGGTCCTTTTCCGTGGTCACGGGGGTGGCCTTGAGGGAGGCCGCGTCCTCACACAGGCGCATGATGCGCTCGGGCGTGTAGGGCTCGTGATCGCCGAAAGGCACGCAGGCGACGAGTTCGCAGTCCATCCCGGCGAGGGTGTCGAAAAATTTCTCCGGCCGGCCGATGCCTGCAAAGGCGAGGACTCGCCGGCCGCGCAGGTCATCGGCGTCGGGTGTGGGCATCACCTTCGCGGTGAAGACCGGCAGCCGGTCCGCATAGGCCTTGCGGATGCCGGTGCGGTCATCGCCGACCACGACAATGGCGTCGGCACGCGCGAGGCCGGCGTCGACGGATTCGCGCAGCGGCCCCGCGGGAATCACGCGGGCGTTGCCGAAACCAATCCCGCCATCCACGACAATCAACGAGATGTCCTTGTGGAGCGACGGGTTCTGGAAGCCGTCATCCATGATAACCAGCCGCGCACCTGCCGTGATGGCGATACGCCCGCCGGTCGGCCGGTCGGCCGAGACCCAGGTGGACGCGGCGCGGGCCAGTAGTAGCGGCTCGTCGCCCACATCGGCGGCGGTGTGGGTGGCGGGGTCGACCTGGAGGGGCCCGTGTTCACGCCCGCCATAGCCGCGTGTCAGGAAAGCCGGGTCACGATCCGACAGCAGCGCGGCGAGGGCGATGGCGACGGGGGTCTTGCCCGCGCCACCGGCAGTCAGGTTGCCGACACAGATGACCGGCACGTCAATGGCCTGAGTTTTCTGTCCGGCCCGCAACGTCCGGCCCGCAAGGTCGTAGATCAGGCCGAGAGGCGCCAGCAGCGCACCGGCCGTAGCGTTGGGGTCGGACCAGAAGCGCGGGGCCTTCATCTGTTGCCCGCGACGGCCTTGGCGATCAGCGGCTGGAGCCGCTGCACCGTCGTCTCCAGCACGGCCTGGTTGCG
>JAYOFE010000028.1:0-25599 GCA_038117045.1 Alphaproteobacteria bacterium
AGCGCGCTGATCAGGTTGTAGTGGCCTTCCTGGCTCTTGTCGTAGAGCGGCGCGCGCTTCTGGACCGTCTCGGCCAAGGCGGCCGTGTCCAGGGGTGCGTCGGGGTTGAGGGCGAACAGTTCCTCGACGAGGTTGAGCAGGTATCGTCCGTCACCATCCGCCATCGCCTTCAGGGCGAGGCGGGCATCAGGCGCAACCGGCAGGGCACGCCCCTCGATCGCCTCGGCGCGACTGAGAAGCTCCTCGAGCGCCGGCTCGTCCAGCCGGTTCAACACGAACACCTGCGCGCGCGACAACAGCGCGGCATTGATCTCGAAGGAAGGATTTTCGGTTGTCGCCCCGATCAGCGTCACCGTGCCGTCTTCGACATAGGGCAGGAACCCGTCCTGCTGCGCCCGGTTGAACCGGTGAATCTCGTCGATAAAAAGAAGTGTACCCTTGCCGCTCGCACGCCGCGCCATCGCACGCTCGAAAACCTTGCGCAGGTCGGCGACGCCCGAGAAAACGGCTGACAGCGGCTCGAACTCAAGGTCCGTCTCATGTGCCAGCAGGCGCGCAATGGTGGTCTTGCCGCAACCCGGCGGCCCCCAGAGCACCATGCTGGCCAGCCGACCGCTGGAAATCATGCGGCCGATGGGGCCGCCCGGCCCCAGCAGATGGCCCTGCCCCACCACCTCGGAAACGGATTCCGGTCGCAACCGGTCTGCAAGCGGGCGCGGTGCCTGGCTGGCAAACATTTCCGATTGCTGGACCACGTCGCCTAACCCGTTACCGACAGGCTGAGGCGGCGTCCATTGCGCCGGACCGAGATGTCCCAACGCGACTGGCGCTCCGCCACAGCCTCGCGGAGATCCCGGACCTTTGTGATCTCGTGCCCGTTCACCTCGACCACAACGTCTCCCGGCCTGAACTGCAGGCGATGTGCCGGGCTGCGCGACGCGATATCGCGGATCACCACGCCCGTATCAAAATAATCCCGGCCCATTTCTTCCGACAGCGCAGGCGACAGATTGGCGATGGTCGCACCGGCCAGGGGGTGCTGGCCGGTCAACTGCAACTCGTTGCGCGGTGGGTTCTCGGGCGGCTGTTCCAGCAGCAGGTCGACGTCGAACATCTTGCCCGGCCTGCGAACCGTCAGGCGCGTCGTCTCTCCCACCTGCCCGGTGGCGATCCGGAAGCGCAGTGCCTCGTCATCGAAGACGGGTTGCCCGCCCACAGCGACAATGATGTCCCCGGACTTGAGGCCCGCGCGCTTCGCCGGCCCGTCCGGATGGACATCCGACAGTATCACCCCGTTCGGCCGGTCGAGGCCGACGGCCTCGGCGATATCCGGTGTAACCGTGTTGGACTTTGCGCCCAGCCAGGCCCGCCGGAAAGCCATCCCCGACGATGCGCCCGCGATGACCGTTCGGACCATGTT
Source organism: Alphaproteobacteria bacterium (assembly GCA_038117045.1). GTDB lineage: Bacteria > Pseudomonadota > Alphaproteobacteria > UBA6615 > UBA6615 > JABJAG01. The sequence continues at coordinate 1,421 of JAYOFE010000028.1, forward strand.
CGACGGTACCGCGAAGCCGATCCCCTGGCTGCCGCCGCTGCGCGAGAAAATCGCCGTATTGATCCCGGCCAGCGTGCCGTCCATGCGCAACAGGGCGCCGCCGGAGTTGCCCGGATTGATGGCCGCATCGGTCTGGATAAAGAAATTGAAGTCGGAAATACCGACATTTGTGCGTGCGAGGCCCGAAACGATCCCGCTGGTCACGGTCTGGCCCACGCCGAAGGGGTTGCCGATGGCCAGAACAAGGTCCCCGACTTCCAGTTCATCGCTGTCGCCCAACTCGATGAACGGCAGTTCCTCCCCGTCGCTATCGATCCTGAGGATTGCCAGGTCCGTTCGCTCATCTGCGAGCAGGATCTCCGCCTCGAATTCGCGCCGGTCCGACAGCACCACGCGGATGCTGTCCGCCTCCTCGATGACGTGGTTGTTGGTGACGATGAGGCCGTCCGGGCGGACAACCACGCCCGAACCGAGCGAATTTTCCTGGCGCTGGCGCGGCTGGCGATTTTCGAAGGCATCGCCGAAGAACCGGCGGAAGAACGGGTCGTTGAACAGCGGAGACGGCCGATTGGGCTGTTCGACCGACTTGTGGGTGAAGATGTTGACCACCGCCGGGGCTGCCTCGCGCACCAGTGGCGCGAAGGACAGCATGACCTGTTCGCGCGCCGCCGGAATTTCGCGCTGCTGCGCCGACGCCACGACGGGGACAGCGATCGACAGGGCAGCGGCAAACGCCGCCACAAGGCTCATCTTCATCCTGCAAACCATGACACGATCTTAAACCCCATCGGGCTCCGATTCACCGCCGCGAAGTGCCGCACGGACGAAAAAGGCCGCCCACAAGGGCGGCCTCTTCGACGTCGTTCCGGAAACGGGCGGTCAGGCCGCCGCTTCCGCGTATTCCTCTTCGTCGACATGGACGGGGCCGGAATCCAGTCCCTTCGCATCCTCGTCACGATCAACGAGTTCAATGATCGCCATGGGTGCGGAGTCTCCGTAGCGGAATCCGGCCTTGAGGACACGGGTATAGCCGCCCGGACGCTCTGCATAACGCTCGGCGAGGGTCGAGAACAGCTTCGCCACCAGGTCACGATCCTTGATGACGCTCAGCGCCTGACGGCGGGCGTGGAGATCTCCGCGCTTGCCGAGCGTAATGAGCTTGTCGGCAACGCGACGCAGTTCCTTCGCCTTCGGCAAGGTCGTCACGATCTGCTCGTGCTTGATAAGGGCGGAAGCCATGTTGGCGAACATCGCCTTACGGTGACTGCTCGTCCGGTTGAGTTTGCGCGGTCCCTTGCGGTGACGCATCGTACCTACTCCTCTGCTTCGGTACCGCTAGAATGGCTCTTCGAGGCGATTTGCCAGATCTTCGATATTTTCCGGCGGCCAGGCCGGGATTTCCATGCCGAGATGCAGGCCCATCTGCGAGAGGACCTCCTTGATCTCGTTCAGCGACTTGCGACCGAAGTTCGGAGTGCGAAGCATTTCCGCCTCGGTCTTCTGCACCAGGTCGCCGATATAAACGATGTTGTCGTTCTTCAGGCAGTTCGCCGAACGCACCGAAAGCTCGAGCTCGTCGACCTTGCGGAGCAGGTTGCGGTTGAACTCCAGCTCGTCATCGATCTCCTCAACAGGCTGGTCCGCCTTCGGCTCGTCGAAGTTGACGAAGAGCTGAAGCTGGTCCTGCAGGATACGTGCGGCGAGCGCGACGGAATCTTCCGGCGTCAGCGCGCCGTTGGTCTCGATATCGAGGGTCAGCTTGTCCAGGTCGGTCCGCTCGCCCACGCGCGCATTGCCGACATGGTAGGAGACCTTCTTCACGGGAGAGAACAGCGCGTCGACGGGGATCAGGCCGATCGGCGCGTCCGCGGCACGGTTCTGGGCCGCCGGGACGTAGCCCTTGCCGGACTCGACCATCAGTTCCATAACCACCCGCGCGCCCTGGTCGAGCGTCATCAGGACGTGGTCGGGGTCCATGATCTCGATGTCCGGGCCGGTCTCGATCTGGCTGGCAGTCACTTCGCCAGGACCGGTCGCGGTCAGGGTCATGCGCTTCGGGCCTTCGCTGTGCATACGCAGCGCCATCGACTTCACGTTGAGGACGATGTCGGTCACGTCTTCGCGGACGCCCGGGATCGAGGAGAACTCGTGCAGCACGCCCTCGATCTGGATGGACGTCACCGCCGCGCCCTGCAGCGACGACAGCAGGATGCGGCGCAGCGCGTTACCCAGCGTCAGACCGAAGCCACGCTCCAGCGGTTCGGCGACCACGGTCGCCTGACGCGCCGGGTTGTTGCCGCCCGCAATATCGAGCTTGTTCGGCTTGATCAAATCGGTCCAGTTCTTCTGCAGCATATTGCCTTCCTTAAACCTTTCGCGGCGCTCCGTGATCCGTCACACGGGCGCCCGGTCCTGAATTCATGAGCCGCGCACCTGGGGGTGCGCTGTATAACTTAAACGCGCCGGCGCTTACGCGGGCGGCAGCCGTTGTGCGGGATCGGCGTCACGTCACGAATGGCCGTGATCTCGAAGCCAACGGCCTGGAGTGCACGCAGCGCGGATTCGCGACCGGAACCCGGCCCCTTCACCTCAACGGCCAGCGTCTTCATGCCGTGTTCCTGCGCTTTGCGGCCCGCATCCTCGGCCGCCATCTGCGCGGCATAAGGGGTCGACTTGCGCGAGCCCTTGAAGCCCTGCGAACCGGCCGACGACCAGGCAATCGCGTTGCCCTGCGCATCGGCGATGGTGATGTGCGTATTGTTGAACGACGCGTTCACATGCGCGACGCCCGAGGTAATGTTCTTGCGTTCGCGCCGACGGACGCGCGTAGCTGCGGCCTTTGCCATAACTTTATATCCTGCTCTTGGGTCCCTTAGACCTTCTTCTTCCCGGCGATCGGCCGGGCCTTGCCCTTACGGGTGCGGGCATTGGTGTGGGTGCGCTGCCCGTGGACCGGCAGGCCCTTGCGGTGGCGCACGCCACGATAGGAACCGAGGTCCATGTAACGCTTGATGTTCATCGCCACTTCGCGGCGCAGATCGCCTTCGACCTGGTAGTTCTGGTCAATCATTTCGCGCACGCGCATTACCTCGTCATCGGTGAGGTCATGCACACGACGCTCAAGCGCGATGCCACAACGCTCGCAGATTTCCTCTGCGGTCGTCGGCCCGATCCCATGGATATAGGTCAGCGCGATCGGCAGACGCTTCTGCGTCGGAATGTTGATACCTGCAATACGTGCCACGCTCCGAACTCCTTGGTGGTTGCGGTGCGGTCAAAACGGCCAAATGTGTTGGTGCCCGAGGACGCGGAATTATAGGATTTTCCGCCTCTGGTCAACAGCTTAGCCAGCCGTAATGATCGCCCCGATCTGCTTCGATACCTCTTCGATGGATTTCATCCCATCGACTTTCTTCAACATGCTCCGTTCCTCGTAATACGGGAGGATCGGAGCGGTTTGCTCGTGATAGACCTCAAGGCGGTGCTTGAGGGTCTCTGCATTGTCGTCGTCGCGGCGTTCCGCCTCGGGCGTCTGCGCCACGCGCGCATTGATCCGATCGATCAGGATCGCGTCATCCACTGAGATCTCGATGACGTGGTCGAGGGGAAGTCCCTTTTCTTCCAACATCTTATCGAGTGCTTCTGCCTGCGCAGTTGTACGCGGGAAGCCGTCCAGGATGAACCCCTTTGCACAATCCGGTTCGGAAATCCGGTCGGAAATGATCTGCACCATGATCTCGTCCGGCATCAACTTGCCCGCGTCCATCACCGCCTTGGCTTCCTGACCAAGTTCGCTGCCCGACGCCACTGCGGCGCGCAGCATGTCGCCCGTCGATAGCTGGACCAGGCCGTGCTGTTCGACCAGCACCTGCGCCTGGGTACCCTTGCCCGCCCCCGGCGGTCCGAGAAGGATGATATTCATTGCGTTACGCGCCCCCCGAAAACCTAGCCGCGCCGCCCTTTCAGACGGGCCTTGCGGATAAGGCCTTCGTACTGATGGGCAAGCAGGTGGCTTTGAATCTGAGCAACCGTGTCGAGCGACACCACAACAACGATCAGCAGGCTTGTGCCGCCAAAGAAGAACGGGACCGCAAAGCGTGTGATCAGGATTTCCGGCAGCAGCGCAACCGCCACCAGGTAAAGCGTCCCGATCACCGTCAGGCGTGTCAGCACATAGTCGAAGAATTCGGCCGTGTTCTTGCCCGGACGGATACCGGGAACGAAACCGCCGTTCTTCTTCAGGTTTTCCGCCGTCTCCTGCGGATTGAACACGATTGCCGTGTAGAAGAACGAAAAGAACGTGATGAGCGCCGCAAACAGCACAAAGAACAGCGGCTGCCCGCGACCGATCCAGGCCGTGATCAGGCCGATTGTGCCATCCGCACCGCCGCCGGAAAACCCGGCGAGCGACACCGGCGTCAGCAGGATCGAAGTCGCGAATATGATCGGGATCACACCCGATGTGTTGAGCTTCAGCGGGATGTGGGACGATTCACCACCGAACATCCGGTTGCCCACCTGGCGCTTCGGATACTGGACGATGATCCGGCGCTGGGCACGTTCGAAGAAGACGATGGCGGCGACAACCGCGATCGCGAACACGATGAAGCCGATGATGAACAGGGCCGACAGCGCGCCTGTGCGGCCGAGTTCCAGCGTCGTGGCAAAGGCCGTCGGCAGGTTGGCGACGATGCCCGCAAAGATGATCAGCGAGATCCCGTTGCCCACACCGCGCGCAGTGATCTGCTCACCGAGCCACATGAGGAACATGGTGCCGCCGACGATGGTGATCACCGTGCTCGCGCGGAAGAACATGCCCGGATCATGAACCGCGGGGCCCTGAGAGGTCGATATCCCTTCCAGCCCGACAGACAAGCCATAGGCCTGCACGACAGCCAGAAGAACCGTCAAGTAACGGGTGTACTGGTTGATCTTCTTGCGGCCGGACTCGCCTTCCTTTTTGAGCTGCTCCATCGACGGCGAAATTGCGGTCATGAGCTGCATGATGATGGAGGCGGAAATGTAGGGAATGACGTTGAGCGCGAAAATACTCATGCGCGACAGCGCGCCCCCGGCGAACGCATCAAACACCCCGAGGATGCCACCCGACTGCTGGGTGAAGATGTCCGAGATGATGATCGGGTCGATCCCCGGAATCGGAATGAAGGTGCCAAGCCGATAGACGATCAAAGCGCCCAGTGTGAACCACAGGCGCTTTTTAAGTTCGGTGGCTTTGGAGAACGCGCCGAAATTCAGGTTCGACGCGATCTGTTCAGCTGAGCTGGCCATCTATCGTTCCGTTCGCAGCATCATTGCCACGATCCATTTGGGTTCGACCGGAGCCCGGTCAACACAAATCCCGCTTACTCTTCGTCGTCTCCCGATGCCGCACCGGCTGCGAACGCCGCAGCCCTGTCGTTGCGCGGGGTCTTCTCCTTCGGGCCGACCGCAACGGTCACACTGCCACCGGCGCCTTCGACCGCCGCCACGGCACCGCTGGTCGCGCTGGTGATTTCCAGCGTCACCTTGGACGTGATCGAGCCGGTGTTCAGCAGGCGGATGCCGTCATGTTTGCGGCGCACCACCCCGGCCGCGACCAGCACGTCGTCGGTGATGGTCGTGCCGGCGTCCAGCTTGCCGGAATCGATCGCGGACTGGATGCGGCCCAGCGTCACTTCCTCAAGCTGCACGCGGTTCGGCTTGTTGAACCCGCGCTTCGGCAGGCGCCGATAGAGCGGCATCTGGCCACCTTCGAAGCCCTTCACTGCCACACCCGAGCGCGACTTCTGGCCCTTCACACCACGACCGGCCGTCTTGCCGAGGCCGGAGCTGTGTCCACGGCCCACGCGCTTGCGCGTCTTGCGGGCACCACGATTGTCTGACAACTGATTGATATTCATGACGAAATCCCGTTACTCGGCGTCTTCAACCTGAACGAGATGCTTCACCTTCTCGATCATGCCGCGGACGGCGGGCGTATCTTCGAGTTCACGCGTGCGATGACGCTTGTTGAGACCCAGTCCGATCAGCGTCTCACGCTGGTCACTGCGGCGGCCGATGGGGCTGCCCGTCTGGGTGACACGAACACGCTTGGTTGCTTCAGCCATTTGCTGCCTCCACCACCTCGGTATCTTCCGCTTCGGCGTCTTCGCCGCCTGCGGAATCCTGAACTGCGCGACGGCCAACGATGTCAGCGACCTTCAGGCCACGACGGTTGGCGACGCCACGCGGCGACATCATGTTCTCGAGCGCCTCGAAGGCAGCCTTGATCATGTTGTGCGGGTTCGAGGTGCCGATCGACTTCGCGACCACGTCCTGGACGCCGAGGCATTCGAAGACCGCACGCAGCGGACCGCCGGCGATGATCCCGGTGCCCGGAGGGGCCGCACGCAGGACAACGCGTCCTGCGCCGAAATGCCCCTTCACGTCATGGTGGAGGGTACGGCCTTCGCGCAGCGGAATACGAACCATCTGGCGCTTGGCCTGTTCGGTCGCCTTGCGGATCGCCTCGGGAACCTCACGCGCCTTGCCGGAGCCGTGGCCAACGCGGCCGCGCTGGTCGCCGACAACGACGATGGCTGCGAAACCGAAGCGGCGTCCGCCCTTCACGACCTTCGCGACGCGGTTGATGCTGACGAGCCGTTCGACGAATTCGCTTTCTTCGCGATCTTCGCCGCGGCGTCCGCCCTCACGCTGATTTCGTGCTGGTGCCTGTGCCATAAGCCAGATTCCCTAGAAGTTCAGGCCGCCTTCGCGCGCGGCCTCCGCCAGGGCTTTGACCCGGCCATGAAAAAGATAACCGCCGCGGTCGAACACGACATCGGACACACCGGCCGCCTTCGCACGCTCGGCAATCAGCTTGCCGACGATGCTGGCGCCTTCGATGTTCCAGCCCTTGCCGTCCTTGAACTCCTTGTCGGCCGAAGATGCGGCTGCCAGCGTGCGGCCTTCCACATCGTCGATGACCTGGGCGTAGATGTGCTTGCCGGAGCGGAACACGCTCAGGCGCGGACGCACGGACTTTGCCACGCGGCGCAGCTTGGTGCGCACACGATTGCGCCGGCGTACCGCAAGATTGTGCGGATTCGACGTCATTTCTTCTTACCTTCCTTACGCAGAATCTGCTCGTCCCGATAACGCACGCCCTTACCCTTATACGGCTCGGGCTTGCGGAAGCCGCGAATCTCCGCGGCGACCTGTCCAACCACCTGCTTGTCAGAACCGGACACCACGATGGTGGTCTGGCCCTCACAGGCAATCGTGATGCCCTGGGGGATTGGATAATTCACGTCGTGCGAATAACCGAGCTGCAGATTGAGGCTGTTGCCCTGCACGGCGGCGCGGTAACCAACGCCCGTGATATCAAGGGTCTTGGTAAATCCCTCGCTCACACCCGTGACCAGGTTGCTGACCAGTGCCCGCGACGTACCCCAAGCCATGCGCGCGCGCTTGCTGTTGGTGCGCGGCTTGAAGACGACGGAGCCGTCTTCCTGCATGACCTGAATATCCGACGGGATTTCAACAGTCATCTGGCCCAGCTTGCCCTTTACCGAAACGGTCTGTCCCGAAATCTGGACGTCCGTCCCGTCAGGGATACTCACCGGGCTGCTGCCTACTCGTGACATATCAAAGTCTCCTCAAACTGTACCGGCGCCTAGAAGACGCGGCACAGAACCTCGCCGCCGACATTCTCCGCACGCGCGGTGTTGTCGGACAGAACGCCCTTGGGAGTCGAGAGGATCGCGATACCCAAGCCACCATAGACTTGGCGCAAATCACGGATCTTCGAATACACCCGGCGCCCCGGACGCGACACACGCTGGATCTCTCGGATCACGGGTGTGCCTTCCTGATACTTGAGCTCGATGGTGATTTCCGAGATGCCCGAACGAAGTTCCGTCACGCTGTAACCGCGGATGAACCCTTCCTGCTGGAGCACATCGAGAACCCGTTCGCGCAACTTCGAGGCCGGTGACGTCACCGACTTCAGTCCCGCCTGCTGGCCGTTACGGATACGCGTGAGCATATCGCCGAGGGGATCGGTCATAGACATGAATACGCCCTCCTACCAGCTGGACTTTACGAGGCCCGGAATCAGGCCATTTGAACCAAGTTCGCGCAGCGACAGACGCGACATACGGAACTTCCGGTAGTAACCGCGCGGACGCCCGGTCACCTCGCAACGATTGCGCAGCCGAATCTTCGAAGAATTGCGCGGCAGCTTCGCGAGCTTCATTCGCGCTGCAAACCGCTCTTCCGGCTGGCGCGAGGTGTCGCGCGCAATCGCCTTCAACTCGGCACGCTTGGCAGCGTACCGGTTGACCAGCTTCTGCCGGTTCTTGTTCTTCTCAATCGCACTCTTCTTAGCCATGTGCTCTTGTCTCCTGCCGGCGCTATTCGTTGAACGGAAAATCGAAGCCGCGCAGTAGTTCGCGCGCCTCGTCATCCGTTTCCGCCGTCGTGCAAATGATCACATCCATGCCGCGGATGTCGTCCACTTCGTCGTAGTTGATCTCGGGGAAGATGATCTGCTCACGCAGGCCCATCGCGTAGTTACCCCGCCCGTCGAAGCTGGTCGGACGAAGACCGCGAAAGTCACGCACGCGCGGCAGCGCGATGGTGACCAGGCGGTCGAGGAATTCGTACATGCGCTCACGACGCAAGGTGACCTTGCAGCCAATCGGCATGCCTTCACGAAGCTTGAAGTTCGCAATCGAGTTCTTGGCGCGGGTCACCTGCGGCTGCTGGCCGGAGATCATCGCCATTTCATTGACCGCGGAATCGATCTTCTTCGAATCCTGCGCAGCCTCGCCCAGCCCCATATTCAGAACGATCTTCTCGATCCGCGGGATAGCAAGGTCGTTTGCATAGCCGAACTGCTCCTTGAGCTTCGGCTTCACAGTTGTTTCGTAGTGTTCGCTGAATCGCGTAGCCATCTCACACCTCTTAATCGATGACTTCGCCGGACCGCTTTGCAAAGCGGACCTTGCGGCCGTCGTCGAGGGTCTTGTAACCGACCCGGGTCGGCTTCTTCGTGTCCGGGTCCACGAGTGCGACGTTCGATGCGTGCAGCATCGCCTCGTACTCGTTGATACCGCCGGGAGACGTCTGGGTCGGGCGCTGGTGACGCTTGACCATGTTGACGCCCTGGACGAGCACACGGTTGCGTGCGCGATCGACGCGCAGGACCTCACCCGTCTTGCCCTTCTCACGCCCGGTCAGAACGACAACCTGGTCGCCCTGGCGGATGCGCATCTTGGTTTTCTCAGTCGTCGCCATCACAGAACCTCCGGCGCCAGCGAGATGATCTTCATGTAGCGGCGTGCGCGCAGCTCACGGGTCACCGGGCCGAAAATACGGGTCCCGATCGGCTCGCCTGCATTGTTGATCAGCACGGCAGCGTTGCTGTCAAAGCGGATCGTGCTGCCGTCCGGACGGTTGATGTCCTTCTTGGTCCGCACGATGACGGCGCGGTGGATTTCGCCCTTTTTGACGCGGCCGCGCGGAATTGCATCCTTCACGGACACGACGATGACGTCGCCCACGCCGGCAGTCATCCGCTTGGAGCCGCCCAGCACCTTGATGCACTGCACCTGGCGTGCACCGCTGTTGTCAGCGACATCCAGGTTGGTCTGCATCTGAATCATAGTCTTATGCCCTTCAAATACCCGGCGCGCACTGGCGTCAGGCGTCGACCTTTTCGATCACTTCAAAACGCTTGCTCTTGGAAATCGGACGGCATTCACGGATACGCACCGTGTCGCCGATTTCCAGCGCATTCGTCTCGTCATGTGCCGCAATCTTTTTCGACTGCGTCATGAACTTCTTGTAGACGGGGTGAGCGACGCGGCGGTCGACCCGAACGGTCACCGACTTGTCCATCTTGTTACTCACCACCGTGCCAGTTAGTACGCGTCGCGGCATACTGATAACTCCCGTTACTGCGCCTGACGGCGTTCGTTAAGGACCGTCTGGACCCGAGCGATATCGCGACGGACGTCGCGAACACGCGCGGTGTTTTCAAGCTGACCGCTGGCCCGCTGGAAGCGCAGGTTGAACGCTTCCTTCTTCAGGTCACGCAACTCGTCACGCAGCTGGTCATCGCTCTTGGCGCGAATGTCTTCCGGTTTCATGACCCTTACCCCAAATCGCGCGATACGACGCGCGTCTGCATCGGAAGCTTGGCCGACGCCAGTTCGAACGCCTCACGCGCCACATTCTCGGGCACGCCGTCAATCTCGAACATCACGCGGCCCGGCTTCACGCGGACCATCCAGTATTCGGGCGTACCCTTGCCCTTACCCATGCGGACTTCCGCAGGCTTCTGGCTGACGGGAACGTCGGGGAAAATGCGGATCCACACACGACCGGCGCGGCGCATATGACGCGTCATCGCACGACGAGCAGCCTCGATCTGACGGGCCGTTACACGCGCGGGCGTGATCGCCTTCAAACCGTAGGATCCGAAGTTCAGCGACGTGCCCGACTGGGCAACGCCATGCAGCCGACCCTTGTGCTGCTTGCGGTATTTTGTACGTTTCGGACTTAGCATGACCTTACCTCCGGGCGCCTAGCGAGCCGGCATCCCGCCCGATTGCTGATCTTCGATCCGGCGGTCCTGCGCCATCGGATCGTGTTCCATGATGTCACCGCGATAGATCCACACCTTCACGCCGCAGGCGCCATAGGTTGTCTGCGCAGTGGCCGTGCCGTACTGGACATCCGCACGCAGGGTGTGAAGCGGTACGCTGCCTTCGTGATACTGTTCGGTCCGCGCAATTTCCGCGCCGCCAAGGCGACCGGCGCACATGACGCGGACACCAAGGGCACCCAGGCGCATGGCGTTCTGCACGGCGCGCTTCATCACACGGCGAAAGCCGACCCGGCGCTCCAGCTGCTGCGCGATGTTCTCGGCAACGAGGTTGGCATCGATTTCCGGCTTGCGGACCTCAACGATGTTCAAGCTGACTTCGGAGCCGGTCATCTTCGCCACATCGGAACGCAGCTTCTCGATGTCCGCGCCCTTTTTGCCGATCACCACGCCCGGACGCGCCGAGTGAATGGTGATGCGGGCCTTCTTGGCCGGACGCTCGATAATGATGCGGCTGACGCCAGCACCCGCGAGGCGCTTTTCAAGCTCCTTGCGAAGCTCAAGGTCTTCCAGCAACAGCTTGCCGTAGTCGCCGCCATCGGCAAACCAGCGCGAATCCCACGTGCGGTTGATACCGAGACGAAGCCCGATCGGATTGATTTTCTGACCCATGCCTATGCCTCTTCCTGCTCGCGGACGACCAGCGTGATCTGGCTGAACGGCTTGTGGATGCGGGCCACACGGCCACGGGCACGTGCACGCCAGCGCTTCATGACAAACGCCTTGCCCACCGTGGCCTCGGCGACGACCAGACGGTCCACGTCGAGCTGGTGATTGTTTTCCGCGTTCGCGATCGCACTTTCCAGACCCGCCTTCACGGCGTTGGAAATACGGCGGCGCGAGAACTCGAGGTCCATCAGCGCACGCTGGACCGGCTTGCCGCGGATCTGCTCGGCAACCAGGTTAAGCTTCTGCGGGCTGATGCGGAGGTTACGCACGATCGCGCGCGCTTCCGTATCGGCCAAGCTCCGCTGTGCAGATTTCTTGCCCATTATCAGCCCCGCTTCGACTTGCGGTCAGCGGCGTGGCCGTAATACGTCCGCGTCGGCGAGAACTCGCCGAACTTCTGCCCGACCATGTTCTCGGTCACGAGGACCGGAACGAACTTCTGGCCGTTGTAGACGCCGAACGTCAGACCGACGAACTGCGGCAGAATGGTCGAACGCCGCGACCACGTCTTGATCACATCATTGCGCCCCGATGCGCGCGCAGCTTCCGCCTTTTTCAGGAGGTAGCTGTCGACAAAGGGACCTTTCCAAACAGAACGCGCCACTGCCGTTCTCCCTTACTTCGTGCGCCGGCGAATGATCAGCGAATCGGTCTTCTTGTTTGACCGGGTCCGCTTACCCTTCGTCGGCTTGCCCCACGGGGTGACCGGATGACGACCGCCCGAGGTACGGCCTTCACCACCACCATGCGGGTGATCGATCGGGTTCATGGCGACACCGCGCACTGCCGGGCGCTTGCCCAGCCAGCGCTTACGGCCCGCCTTACCGAGTTTGATGTTGCTCTGGTCGGGGTTCGAGACCGCACCGATCGTCGCCATGCATTCCTGGCGGACCATGCGAACCTCGCCCGAGGCGAGCTTGAGAAGCCCATAACCGCGGTCGCGGCCAACGAGCTGTACATAGGTACCCGCGGCGCGGGCCATCTTGCCGCCGCCGCCAGCCTTCATCTCGACATTGTGCACGATCGTGCCGATCGGGATCGAACGCAGCGGCATCGCGTTGCCTGGCTTCACGTCGGCGCGCTCGGCTGCAATCACCACATCGCCGACATTCAGGCGCTGCGGCGCGAGAATGTAGCTCTTCTCACCATCTTCATAAGCGATCAGCGCGATGAACGCGGTGCGGTTGGGGTCATACTCGATCCGCTCAACCGTCGCGGGGATATCCAGCTTCTGCCGCTTGAAGTCAACCTGGCGATAAAGGCGCTTGTGACCACCACCACGACGGCGCGCGGTGATGCGGCCGGAGTTGTTGCGGCCGCCCTTCTTCGTCAAGCCTTCGGTGAGCGACTTTTCAGGATCGCCCTTCCACAGCTCGGACCGGTCCACGAGGACCAGGCCGCGCTGACCCGGGGTGATCGACTTGTACTGCTTAAGTGCCATAACGAACCTCTACACGCCGGTCGTGATGTCGATGGAATCGCCGTCGGCGAGACGAACCACGGCCTTCTTCACGTCGTTGCGACGGCCCGGACGGCCCTTCCAACGCTTGGTTTTGCCCTTCTGAAGGATCGTGTTCACGCCAACAACCTTGACGTTGAACAGACCCTCGACGGCGGCGCGGATCTCGGGTTTGGTCGCGTCGACCGGCACCCGGAACACAACCTGGTTGTGTTCGGAAACCATCGTCGCCTTTTCGGTGATCACCGGAGAACGGACGATGTCGTACATCCGTTCGGGGGACACCGTGATACGGCCGCGCGGTTTGCTGTTGCTGCTCATCGCAAACGCTCCTGAAGCTGCTCGACGGCCTGCTTCGTCAGAACCAGGGTATCGCGGCGCAGAATGTCGAAGACGTTGGCGCCGTGCTGCGGCAGAACGTCGATCCCGGCAATATTGCGCGCGGCGAGTTGGAAATTGCGGTCGATCTCGGCCCCGTCCACGATCAGCGCAGACGACAGGCCCATCGCCTTGAGCTGTGCAGCCACGGCCTTGGTCTTTGCCTCGGCTGAAACAGCTGCGTCCAGAACAACCAGCTTGCCGTCGGCCTGTTTTGCAGACAGCGCGGTCCTGAGTGCCAGCTTGCGGACCTTCTTTGGCAGTTCGGTCGAGTGGTCACGCGGCAGCGGACCGAAGGTGGTCTGGCCACCACGCCAGTGACCGGCCTTGCGGTCGCCCGAACGCGCACGTCCGGTGCCCTTCTGGCGCCACGGCTTGGAAGACGAACCGCTGATCTCTCCGCGGGTCTTGGTCTTGTGCGTGCCCTGGCGACGCTTGGCGAGCTGATAGTTCACCATCCGCGCGAGCAGGTCCTTGCGGACCGGCGCACCGAAGACGTTATCGTCGAGATCGATCTCGCCGGCGTCCTTGTTGTCCAGATTGACGACTTTGCACTTCATCGGATCAGTCCTTCGACTCTTCGTCGCCAGCCGCTTCTTCGGCGGAAGCCTCATTCACAACGGCTTCCTCAGCCGGTGCGTCCTCAGCAGCCGCATCAGCGACAACCTCTTCCTCGGCAGGAGCCTCTTCACCGGCCTGAACGGTCGGGAACGGCGCATCCTCGGGAAGAACCTTCTTCACGGCATCGCGCACCAGGACGTAGCCGCCCTTGGAACCCGGCACCGAACCCTCGACCAGGATGAGGCCTTCCTCACCGTCGATGGTCACGACACGCAGATTCTGCGTGGTCACGCGCTCGGCACCCATGTGGCCGGCCATCTTCTTGCCTTTGAACACCTTGCCCGGGAACTGGCACTGGCCGGTCGAACCATGGCTGCGGTGGGAAATGGACACACCGTGTGAGGCGCGAAGGCCGCCGAAGTTGTGGCGCTTCATCGCACCGGCGAAGCCCTTACCGATCGAAGTTCCCGTCACATCGACGAACTGGCCCGACACGAAGTGGTCGGCCGACAGGCGCGTGCCCACATCGACGAGCGCATCGTCGGTCACCCGGAATTCCACGAGCTTGCGGCGCGGCTCCACCTTCGCCTTGGCGAAGTGGCCACGCATGGCCTTGCTCACGCGCTTGGTCTTAGCTGCACCTGTGCCGACCTGCAGCGCGGTGTAACCGTCGCGATCCACGGTCCGCTGATCGACGACGTCACAGCCGTCGAGTTTCAGCACCGTGACCGGCACATGATTGCCCGTGTCGTCGAAGACGCGGGTCATGCCCAGCTTTTGTGCAATGACGCCAGTACGCATTTCGGCCTCTTACAGCTTGATTTCCACATCGACACCGGCCGCGAGGTCGAGCTTCATAAGCGCGTCCACCGTCTGCGGCGTGGGGTCAATGATGTCGAGCAAACGCTTGTGTGTGCGAATCTCGAACTGTTCACGTGACTTCTTGTCGACGTGCGGCGAACGCAGCACCGTGAACTTTTCGATACGCGTGGGCAGCGGGATAGGTCCGCGCACTTCCGCGCCGGTTCGCTTGGCCGTACCCACGATCTCGCTCGCCGACTGGTCGAGGACGCGATGATCGAAGGCTTTCAGCCGGATCCGGATGTGTTGACTGTCCATTGCGGTATCCCGTCAAGATGATCGGCGGCCCCGCAGGGGAGCCGCCGAATTCATTTCTGCCTTACTCGATGATGGATGTGACGACGCCGGCGCCGACGGTGCGGCCGCCTTCACGGATGGCGAAGCGCAGGCCCTCATCCATCGCGATCGGCGCAATCAGGTTCACTTCCATCGTGATGTTGTCGCCCGGCATAACCATCTCCGTGCCGGACGGAAGCTCAACCGTCCCCGTCACATCCGTCGTGCGGAAGTAGAACTGCGGACGATAGTTCGTGAAGAACGGCGTGTGACGGCCGCCCTCCTCCTTCGTCAGGATATAGGCCTCGCAGTTGAACTTCGTGTGCGGCGTGATCGAACCCGGCGCCGCCAGAACCTGGCCGCGCTCAACTTCCTCGCGCTTCGTGCCGCGAAGCAGCACGCCAACGTTGTCGCCCGCCTCACCCTGGTCCAGAAGCTTGCGGAACATCTCAACGCCCGTGCACGTCGTCTTCTGCGTCGCCTTGATGCCGACGATCTCAATCTCGTCGCCAACGTTCACAATGCCGCGCTCAATACGACCCGTCACAACCGTCCCGCGGCCCGAGATCGAGAACACGTCCTCAATCGGCATCAGGAACGGCTGGTCCTTCGGACGCTCCGGCTGCGGCACATAATCGTCAACCGCTTCCATCAGCGCCTTGATCGAGTTCGCGCCAATCTCCTCATCACGGCCCTCAAGCGCAGCTAGCGCAGAGCCCTTCACGATCGGAATGTCGTCGCCCGGGAAGTCATAGCTCGACAGAAGCTCGCGAACTTCCATCTCAACCAGCTCCAGAAGCTCCTCGTCGTCCACCTGGTCAACCTTGTTCAGGTAAACAACAAGCGCCGGAACACCAACCTGGCGCGCCAGAAGAATGTGCTCGCGCGTCTGCGGCATCGGGCCGTCCGCCGCGTTCACAACCAAAATCGCCCCGTCCATCTGCGCCGCGCCCGTGATCATGTTCTTCACGTAGTCCGCATGCCCAGGGCAGTCCACATGCGCGTAATGGCGGTTCGGCGTCTCGTACTCAACATGCGCCGTCGCAATCGTAATACCGCGCTCTCGCTCCTCAGGGGCCTTGTCAATCTGGTCGAACGCTACACCCGTGCCGCCCGTCGCCTCCGCCATCACCTTCGTGATCGCTGCCGTCAGCGTCGTCTTCCCATGGTCAACGTGACCAATCGTGCCAACGTTCACATGCGGCTTTGTCCGCTCAAACTTCTCTTTCGACATGACCTGTTCTCCGTCTGATGCCGGCTTTCATCCAAATGCCGCCGGCAGGTAGTTCCTGTTTCGCAGTGGCGTGCGTTACGCCATCTTCGACACGACTTCTTCGGCAACCGCCTGCGGGACCTGCTCGTAATGGTCGAAGACCATCGTGAAGGTCGCACGGCCCTGGCTCATGGAACGCAGGGTGTTGACGTAACCGAACATGTTGGCGAGCGGCACCATGGCGTTGACGACGCGGGCATTGCCACGCGCATCCATTGAGCCCACCTGACCGCGGCGGCTGTTGAGGTCGCCGATGATGTCACCCATGTATTCTTCTGGCGTCACCACTTCAACCTTCATCACCGGCTCAAGCAGGCGCGGCGAACCCTTCTCGAGAGCCTCGCGGAACGCTGCACGGGCCGCGATCTCGAAGGCCATGACCGAAGAGTCAACGTCATGCGACGCGCCATCAACCAGGGTGGCCTTGAAATCGATCACCGGGAAGCCGGCAATGCTGCCAGCGTCACGAGCAGAGTCGATGCCTTTCTCGACGCCCGGGATGTATTCCTTCGGGACCGAGCCGCCGAAAATCGCGCTCTCGAACTCGAAACCTGCACCCGGCTCAAGCGGCTCGAAATCGATCTTCACGCGCGCAAACTGGCCCGAACCGCCCGTCTGCTTCTTGTGGGTGTAGTCGATCGTGATCGGCTTGGTGAACGCTTCACGGTAGGCCACCTGCGGCGCACCGACATTCGCCTCGACCTTGAACTCACGCTTCATGCGGTCGACAAGGATTTCGAGGTGAAGTTCGCCCATGCCCTTCAGGATGGTCTGGCCACTTTCCTCATCGCTGGACACCCGGAAGGACGGGTCTTCCTGCGCGAGACGCTGCAGCGCCTGGCCCATCTTCTCCTGGTCGGCCTTGGTTTTCGGCTCGACCGCGATCTCGATGACCGGATCCGGGAACTCCATGCGCTCCAGAACGACCGGCTTGGTGGGGTCGCACAGCGTGTCACCGGTGGTGGTGTTCTTCATGCCCGCCAAAGCGACGATGTCGCCCGCATGCGCGACCTTGAGGTCCTCGCGCTCGTTCGCATGCATGAGCAGCATGCGGCCGACGCGCTCACGGTTGTCCTTGACCGAGTTAAGAACGGACGAACCCGTCTCAATCGTGCCCGAATAGATGCGCGCAAAGGTCAGCGAGCCGACAAACGGGTCGGTCATAATCTTGAACGCCAGGGCAGCAAACGGCTCGTCATCCGAGCTGCGGCGCTCAACCGGTTCATCGGTTCCGGGAAGCACGCCCTTGATGGCCGGTACGTCGGTCGGCGCGGGCAGGAAGTCGACGACGGCGTCGAGCAGCGGCTGGACGCCCTTGTTCTTAAAGGCGGAGCCGCAGAGGACCGGCACCGCGCTCAGCGACAGGGTCGCCTTGCGGACACAGGCCTTCAGCGTGGCCTCATCGGGCTCGTTGCCCTCGAGATAGGCTTCCATGGCGTCGTCGTCGTGCTCAACGGCGGCCTCGATCAGCTTCTCGCGCCATTCGGCAGCCTCATCGGCCATGTCGGCCGGAATGTCCACATACTCGAACTCGGCGCCGAGACTCTCGTCCTTCCAGACAATGCCCTTCATCTTCACCAGGTCGACCACGCCACGCAATTCGGCTTCCTTGCCGATCGGGAGCTGGAGGACAATCGGGTGTGCACCCAGTCGGTCAATGATCATCCGCACGCAGTTGTCGAAGTCCGCGCCGATGCGGTCCATCTTGTTCACGAAGCAGATACGCGGGACGCGATACTTGTCGGCCTGGCGCCAGACCGTCTCGGACTGCGGCTCGACGCCAGCGACCGAGTCGAAGACCGCAACCGCACCGTCGAGCACACGCAGCGCACGCTCGACTTCAATCGTGAAGTCCACATGGCCGGGGGTGTCGATGATATTGATGCGATAGTCGCGCCAGAAAGTGGTCGTCGCGGCGGACGTGATCGTGATGCCGCGCTCCTGCTCCTGCTCCATCCAGTCCATCGTGGCCGCGCCGTCATGGACCTCACCGATCTTGTAGGAACGGCCGGTGTAATACAGCACACGCTCGGTGGTCGTGGTCTTGCCCGCATCGATATGGGCCATAATGCCGATATTGCGGTACTTCTCGATCGGTGTTTCGCGATTGGCCATGACTGGAAATCTCTCGTTCGAAACTGCGCTAGCTGACTACCACCGGTAATGGGAGAAGGCCTTGTTGGCCTCCGCCATGCGGTGGGTGTCTTCGCGCTTCTTGACTGCGTTGCCGCGGTTCTCGGAAGCATCCATGAGCTCGCGCGACAGGCGCTCTTCCATGGTGTTTTCGGGACGCCCGCGCGCCGCCTGGATCAGCCAGCGGAAAGCCAGCGCCTGGGCGCGTTCTGAGCGGACCTCGACGGGGACCTGGTAGGTCGCACCGCCGACACGGCGTGAACGGACTTCAAGCTGCGGCTTGATATTGTCCAGCGCCTCGTGGAACACGCGGACCGGATCACCGCCGCGCTTGCTCGCGATGTCGTCGAGAGCCGCATAGATAATGCGCTCCGCCACGGATTTCTTGCCGTGGTACATCACGTTGTTTGTGAACTTGCTGACAACCAGATCTCCGTACTTGGGATCCGGCAGGACTTCACGTTTTTCTGCGCGCCGACGACGGGCCATCTCTCGTACTCCCCGCTATTTCGGACGCTTGGCGCCGTACTTCGAACGGCGCTGGCGACGATCGGACACGCCCTGGGTGTCCAGCGTGCCGCGGATGATGTGGTAGCGAACACCCGGAAGGTCCTTCACACGGCCGCCGCGGATCATGACCACGGAGTGCTCCTGGAGGTTGTGACCCTCACCCGGGATGTAGCTCGTAACTTCGAAACCGTTGGTCAGGCGCACGCGCGCGACCTTACGAAGCGCCGAGTTCGGCTTCTTCGGCGTCGTCGTGTAAACGCGGGTGCAAACCCCACGCTTCTGGGGGCATGCCTCGAGGGCAGGTACCTTGTTTCGCTTGACCGGCGCCTTGCGGGGCTTGCGGATCAACTGATTGATCGTCGGCATATGGCTTCCTTAAACCTTCCGTCCGTCTTTCACGTTTGAACCCATACACAACGCCATGACGGGACAAGCGGAAACCTGTCCCTGCGGGCCTTTTTCGCCAGCCCGTCGAGCGTGCGCGCATTTGGTTCGTGATGCCTGAGGTTGCGTTTAGACTGCGCTGGTCTACCGCCAACCCCGATCAGGCGCGCGGGGTATAACGCATGCCCGCCTCTGGCGTCAACCGCGAAATCCCGGAAAAAACGGGAGTTTGCGCCGCAGCTAACATATGTGGATTTACGCAATAAACGTCCGGCTTCAGCCGTATTTTCTGTAATAATATTTTAACGTTTCTGCGAATGAAGTGCGTCGCCCCCGGTTTGCGGAGGCGGCGCACCGAACTTGTTTGGGAACCGGGGCGGATTACTCGGCCGCGCCCGCTTCCTCGATCTCGCTCTGGGCCGCTGCTTCTTCCTCGGCCAGTTGCTTGGCGATCTCCTCGGCCAGCTCGTTGTCGCGCTCGGCTGCGATCGAACGCACCGCGTTCATCACCGCACCCGTGCCCGCCGGGATCAGGCGGCCGACAATCACGTTCTCCTTGAGACCGTAGAGGCCGTCGACCTTGCCGTTGACCGCAGCCTCCGTCAGGACGCGGGTTGTTTCCTGGAACGACGCCGCAGAAATGAAGGAACTGGTCTGCAGGCTGGCCTTTGTGATGCCCTGGAGCACCGGCGACGATTTCGCCGGCTGCAGTCCCTCTTCCTCGGCCTTGGCATTGACCGCGTCGAACTCGACCTTGTCGACAGTCTCGCCCACCAGGAAGGTGGTCTCGCCCGGATCGACGATCTCGACCTTTTGCAGCATCTGGCGAACGATCACCTCGATGTGCTTGTCGTTGATACCGACGCCCTGGAGGCGGTAAACGTCCTGGATCTCCTTCACGAGGTAGCGTGCCAGCTCCTCGACACCCAGCACACGCAGGATGTCGTGGGGAACCGGGTTGCCGTCGAGCAGAAGGTCACCCTTCTCGACATAGTCACCCTCCTGCACGGAGATGTGCTTGCCCTTCGGGATCAGGTACTCGACCGGCTCAGCACCGTTCGCCTGGTCCTCCTCGCTCGGGTTGACCACGATCCGGCGCTTCATCTTGTAGTCGCGGCCGAACTCGACACGACCATCGATGTCCGCAATGACCGCGTGGTCCTTCGGGCGACGCGCCTCGAAAAGTTCCGCGACACGCGGCAGGCCGCCAGTGATGTCACGAGTCTTCGAGCTCTCACGCGGAATGCGCGCGAGAATGTCACCCGCCTGGACGTGCTGGCCTGGATCCACGTTCAGGATCGCATCGACCGACATGAAGTAGCGGGCGTCGAGACCGTTGGCGAGTTTGACCACCTCACCCTGCTTCGACGACTTCTTAGGCCGCAGCGAGATACGCGGGCGCAGATCCGCACCCTTGGGCTGCTGCTTCCAGTCGATCACCACCTTGTAGGTGATGCCCGTGGTCTCGTCGGTCGCCTCGCGCATCGACATACCCTCGACCAGGTCGACGTAGTCGATGTAGCCCTCCTTCTCGGTGATGATCGGGAGCGTGTAGGGGTCCCACGTCGCAAGCGGTTGGCCCTTCTCGACCGAGTCGCCGTAATCCGCGAGCAGCCGCGCACCGTAGGGGATGCGGTGATGGGCGCGCGCACGACCGGCCTCGTCGATCAGGACGACTTCGGTGTTGCGGCTCATCACGATCGGCACGCCTTCGGAGTTCACGACGACGTTGCGGTTCTCGACCTTGACCGTCGCATCGAACGCCGCTTCGACGCTCGACTGCTCGGAGGCGCCCTGTGCCGCACCGCCGATGTGGAAGGTGCGCATCGTCAGCTGCGTGCCCGGCTCGCCGATCGACTGGGCGGCAATGACACCCACCGCTTCGCCGACGTTGACCGGAGTGCCGCGCGCGAGGTCGCGCCCGTAGCACGCGGCGCAGACGCCGCCGTCGCTGGTGCAGGTCAGGACCGAACGGATCTTCACGGACTCGATACCCGCCGTGTCGATACGGTCGACCAGGCCCTCGGTCATCAGTTCGCCCTTCTCGACGATCTTGTCGCCGCTGAGCGGGTCGATGACGTCTTCGGCGGTCGTACGACCGAGGATACGCTCGGACAGCGCTACCACCACGTCACCACCCTCGATGACCGCGGTCATGGTCAGGCCTTCATCGGTGCCGCAATCATTCTCGATGATCACGCAATCCTGCGCGACATCGACGAGGCGACGGGTCAGGTAGCCCGAGTTCGCCGTCTTGAGCGCGGTATCAGCCAGTCCCTTACGGGCGCCGTGGGTCGAGTTGAAGTACTCGAGCACCGACAGGCCTTCCTTGAAGTTGGCGATGATCGGGGTCTCGATGATCTCACCCGACGGCTTAGCCATCAGGCCGCGCATGCCCGCGAGCTGGCGAATCTGCGCCGCCGAACCACGCGCACCGGAATGCGCCATCATGTAGACCGAGTTGATCTGGCCTTCGGAGTCCGTGGACTGCATCTCCGCCATCATGGCGTCGGCCACGTCGTCGGTGCAGCGGGTCCAAGCGTCAACGACCTTGTTGTACTTCTCACCCTTGGTGATCAGGCCATCCTGATACTGCTGCTCGAACTCCTTGACGCGATCCGTCGTCTCATCAACCAGCTTGGTCTTGAGATCGGGAACGATCAGGTCGTCCTTGCCAAACGAGATACCCGCGCGGCAGGCGTGGGCAAAACCAAGGCCCATCATGCGATCAGCGAAGATCACCGTCTCCTTCTGGCCGCAGTGGCGATAGACGATGTCGATGACCTCGCTGATCTCACGCTTCGTCAGCAGACGGTTCACGAGGTCAAACGGAACCGCCGGATGCTTCGGCAGGATACGGCCGATCAGCAGGCGGCCCGGGGTCGTGACGATACGCTCGATCGTCTCGTTGCCCTCGGAATCAAGCACCGCAACGCGCGCCTTGATGCGCGTGTGCAGATTGACAGCACCAGCAAACAGGGCCTGCTCGACTTCGTTGATGGAGCTGAAGCCCGGCACGCGATAGGCCAGGACCTCACCGTCGTTGACCGCCTTGAGCGTCAGCGAGTTGAGATCGACATCGGACGCCGGGTTCTTGGCATAGACGAAGACGACATCATTGGCCTCGGCCGCAGCATCGAGCGACTTCTTGCTGTCAAAGCTGACCTGCTCCCCGCCATCGCCGTTCATCTCGTAGCTGAGGTAGTAGAGCCCCAACACGATGTCCTGCGACGGCACGATGATCGGCTTGCCATTGGCGGGCGAGAGGATGTTGTTGGTCGACATCATCAGCACGCGCGCTTCGAGCTGGGCTTCCAGCGACAACGGCACATGGACCGCCATCTGGTCGCCGTCGAAGTCCGCATTGAACGCGGCGCAGACGAGCGGGTGAAGCTGGATCG
Organism: Alphaproteobacteria bacterium; assembly: GCA_038117045.1. Lineage (GTDB taxonomy): Bacteria > Pseudomonadota > Alphaproteobacteria > UBA6615 > UBA6615 > JABJAG01. The sequence continues at coordinate 23,977 of JAYOFE010000028.1, forward strand.
CCTTGCCCTCAATCAGCACCGGCTCGAACGCTTGGATGCCGAGGCGATGCAGCGTCGGCGCACGGTTCAGCAGGACCGGATGCTCGCGGATCACCTCTTCGAGGATATCCCACACTTCCGGACGCTCCTTCTCGACCATCCGCTTGGCGGCCTTGATCGTCGTCGCGTAACCGTAGAGCTCAAGCTTGTGGTAGATGAACGGCTTGAACAGTTCGAGCGCCATCTTCTTCGGCAGACCGCACTGGTGGAGCAGAAGCTCCGGACCGACCACAATGACCGAACGGCCCGAATAATCGACGCGCTTGCCGAGCAGGTTCTGTCGGAAGCGGCCCTGCTTGCCCTTGAGCATGTCGGACAGCGACTTGAGCGGGCGCTTGTTGGCACCGGTGATGACCCGGCCGCGGCGGCCGTTGTCGAACAGCGCATCGACCGATTCCTGCAGCATGCGCTTTTCGTTGCGCACGATGATGTCCGGCGCACGAAGCTCGATCAGGCGCTTCAGGCGGTTGTTCCGGTTGATCACACGGCGATACAGATCGTTCAGGTCCGAGGTTGCGAACCGGCCACCGTCCAGCGGAACCAACGGTCGCAGTTCCGGCGGAATGACCGGGATCACGTCCAGGATCATCCATTCCGGACGCGCGCCGGATTCGATGAACGCCTCGACGATCTTCAGCCGTTTGACGAACTTCTTGCGCTTGGCCTCGGAGCCGGTCTCGCGCAGCTCGACGCGAAGCTGGGCTCGGATCTCCTCGAGATCGAGGGCCATCAGCATATCCTTGAGGGCCTCGGCGCCGATCTTTGCGGTGAAGGCTTCCTCGCCGAACTCGTCCTGCTTCTCGAGGAAGTCTTCCTCGCTGAGGAGTTGGTACAGTTCGAGGTCGGTCAAGCCCGGCTCGGTAACGATGTAATTTTCGAAGTACAGGACGCGCTCGAGGTCGCGAAGCGTGGCGTCGAGCAGCATGGCAATGCGGCTCGGCAGAGACTTCAGGAACCAGATATGCGCGACCGGCGAGGCCAGCTCGATGTGGCCCATACGCTCACGGCGCACGCTCTGCAGCGTGACTTCGACGCCGCACTTCTCGCAAACGATGCCGCGATACTTCATGCGCTTGTACTTGCCGCACAGGCACTCGTAGTCCTTGATCGGGCCGAAGATACGCGCACAGAACAGCCCGTCACGCTCCGGCTTGAAGGTCCGGTAGTTGATCGTCTCGGGCTTCTTGATCTCGCCATACGACCACGAGCGGATACGCTCCGGACTGGCGATCGAGATACGGATCTCGTCGAAACTCTGCGGGCCATGGGGTTGACCGAAGACATTGACGAGTTCGTTCATTTACCTGCTCCCGGTAGGGGGTTGTTCGATATCAACTGTATAGCTTTTGCCGCAAATCAGCGGGTTGACTGGTTGAGCTGAACATCGAGTCCGAGCGAGCGGAGTTCCTTCACCAGCACGTTGAAGGATTCCGGAATACCCGCTTCGAAATTGTCATCACCACGCACGATGGCCTCGTAGACCTTCGTCCGGCCGGCCTTGTCGTCTGACTTGACCGTCAGCATTTCCTGCAGCGTGTAGGCGGCGCCGTACGCTTCCAGCGCCCAGACCTCCATCTCGCCGAA
>JAYOFE010000029.1:0-22453 GCA_038117045.1 Alphaproteobacteria bacterium
GTGAGCGCTGCACCCTTGTTGCCGCGCTCTTCCTTGACGACCTGCACCAGCAGGATCTGGCGACGCTTGATGACTTCCTGAATCTTGTAGCTGCGCGTCAGCTTCCGCAGGCGGCGACGGCGGGCGTCATCCAGTTCGTGGATATCCTCGTCATCGGCATCGGCGACGGTCTCGACGGACTTGCCGTCCTGTGCGGCGGACGCATCGGGGGAAGTGGATGTCTCGGCGACTTCCTCGTCCTCTCCGTCGTCTGCCTCTTCGCCGTCCGCTTCTTCGTCAGCGCCCTCGTCGGTCTCGGCCTCTGCCTCAGCGGCCTCGACCACCACGTCCTCGTGGCTGTCGTCGTCCTCTTCGGCGTCTTCGTCCGGGTCGTCCGAGGCTTCGACAGGATCGTCGTCGTACTCATCCTCCGTCTCGGCCAGCAGCTTTTCGCGGTCCTCGATCGGGATCTGGTAGTAGTCCGGGTGGATTTCATTGAAGGCGAGGAAACCGTGGCGGTTACCTCCGAAATCAACAAACGCCGCCTGGAGAGACGGCTCCACGCGGGTCACCTTGGCCAGATAGATGTTGCTCTTGATCTGGCGCTTGGTGGAGGTTTCGTAGTCGTATTCTAGAAGGTCTTTGCCGTCCGCGACGACAACCCGGGTTTCTTCCGGATGAGTCGCGTCGATGAGCATGCGCTTGGGCATGACTTTTTCCTTGCGGAAATCCAGGCACCGTGCCCTGCGAACGTAGGCACGGGTGGTCCCGCATTGGTCGCACCCTGCACCGGAGCCTGCACCGTCGAACGGGCGATTGCGCACCAGGACGGCAGGTTTCTATCCATGTGCCCGGCCCCGAACGTCGGAGGCGGCGGTTGCGAAGTTGGACAAACCGCGATCCGGAATGTGCTCGATTGCACCGACCGACTGCGCGGAGAGGCATGGGAGAAGTCTCGGCCGTGCCGCGCAAGCGGGTCGCGAACAACGCGCTTCGACTTTGGATCGCGGGCGTTCGCGACTACAAACATAGCTATCGCCGCGCGGTTCGACAATGCATTGATTTTAGGTGGTTTCAGTCGATTGAGAGTTGCGGCGGATCGGAATCGGACGATATAGAATCGTGTCATGCCTTTGATTCTGAAACGATTCTTCTGCGCTGGGGCGCTGGTCAGGGCTGTTTGGTCCGTTGTTCTCACCGCGGCAGCGCTTTCGTATGCGTGCCCGGCTGCCCAGGCGGCCGGTCTTGAGGTGCGCGACATCAGGATCGGTATCCACGACGGTTCGACCCGTTTTGTGGTGGAACTCAGCGACGGCGTGGAGCCGCGGATATTCGGTCTGGCGGATCCCTACCGGGTGGTGATCGACCTTCCGGAAGTCAATTTCACGCTCGAGAAAGAACGGATCGGGGCTGGCGCAGGACTGATCGACCAGCTGCGATACGGCCTGTTCCGCCCAGGCACCAGCCGATTTGTGCTCGATCTCAAGGCGCCGTCGAAGATCGCCCGCCAGTTTGTGCTCAAGCCCAACGGTTCCAAGCCGTGGCGTCTGGTTGTCGACCTGGAAGCGACAACGCGTGAGGACTTCTTGGCGACCATGCGTCCCAGTCCCGATATCGTGCCGCCGGTGGCGTCCAAGCCTCCTGCGCCGAAGTCCAGCGAGCCTAATGCAATCCCTGTTGTTGTCATCGATGCCGGCCATGGTGGCGTCGATCCGGGAGCTATCGGAGTCTCGGGGGTCTATGAGAAGAAGATCGCCCTGCAATATGCGACGGATCTTGCCACAAAGCTGCGCAAGACCGGGCGGTACAAGGTGGTGATGACGCGCGACCGCGACATCTTCCTGCCTTTGCGCGAGCGGGTCCGGATCGCGCATGACGCTGGTGCTGATTTGTTCATGTCTCTGCACACAAACACGCATCCGAAGCGTTCCACAAAGGGGTTTTCCGTCTATACCCTTTCAAACAAGGCGTCGGACAAGGAAGCTGCGGCGCTCGCGGCTCTTGAGAATAAGGCCGACGTGATTGGCGGTGTGGATCTCGGCGACTACAGCGACGACGTCCAGAACATCCTGATTGACTTCGCCCAGGCCAAGACGAACGAGCTTTCTGTGCGTTTTGCGCGTGACGTGATGCTGGCCAAGATTGAGCGGGAAACGCAGTTGCTCGGCCGTCCATGGCGTTCAGCCGGATTCGCTGTGCTCAAGGCGCCGGATGTTCCTTCGGTTCTTCTGGAACTCGGATATATTTCAAATCCGGAAGAGGAACGCTTACTGGTCTCTGCAAAGCACCGACAGCGGCTGACGGACGCTATTGTGAAGTCCGTGGACACATATTTCCGGACCACCCAGAACGCGGCGCTCTGACCTTTCGGCCCGTTCGGCAACATTTCGGTGCCATAATCGTTATTTAAAGAGACTTCACGGGCGGTGCAGCTTCGCTATGCTGCGCGCCGCGAAGCGAGGCGAGCTCTTTCATGCTGCGTATTCTGGGATACCTGACGGGGTTTTTCGTGCTCTGCGGCCTTGCGGCCGCGGGCGCGGTGATCTGGGTGTTCTGGACCTACGGCCAGGATTTGCCTGACTACACCCAGCTTGAGAACTACGAGCCGCCCATCACCACGCGGGTACATGCAGGCGACGGCAGCCTGCTGACCGAATACGCCGTCCAGCGGCGTGTCTTCGTACCTATCGAGGCGATCTCGGAGATCGTGCGTGACGCGTTCCTCGCGGCAGAAGACCAGAATTTCTACAAGCACCCGGGGATCGACCCGGCCGGTATTGCGCGTGCGATGGTTACAAACGTGAAGAACCTCGGCACGGGCCGCAGGCCGGAAGGCGCGTCCACGATCACCCAGCAGGTGGCGCAGAACTTCCTGCTGACCAAGGACGTCTCGATCAAGCGCAAGATTCGCGAGGCCATCCTCGCGTTCCGTATTGAGCGGGCCTTCAGCAAGGACCAGATCCTTGAGCTCTACCTCAACGAGATCTACCTCGGGTTCGGCGCCTATGGCGTGGCTTCGGCGAGCCTGAACTATTTCGGCAAGCCGCTGGACCGGCTCACGGCCGGCGAGGCTGCGTTCCTGGCAGCCCTTCCGAAGGCACCCAACAATTACAACCCGATTACCAAGCAGGATGCGGCCGTGGCCCGCCGCAACTACGTTCTGGGCCGGATGGCAGAGGATGGTGTGATCAGCCAGGACGAGGCCGCGGAATTTAGCGCGCAACCGATCCGGGTCGTGGGCGACAACCTTGCAGCCACGATCGATGCCCCGTTCTTCGCGGAAGAGGTTCGCCGTGAGCTTGTGGAACTCGTCGGAGAGGACGGGCTCTACAAGGGGGGGTTGTCCGTCCGCACCACACTGGATCCGCGCCTGCAACGCATCGCACAGAAGACCCTGCGCGACGGGTTGATCGAGTATGACCGCCGCCATGGCTGGCGTGGCTCCGTGGCAAAGATCGCCACCGACAAGCCCTGGCAGGAGGAACTTGGTAAGGTTCCCCTGCCGCCGGGCCGGGGTGACTGGCTTGTTTCGGTTGTCCTCGAGACGGGTAAATCTGGAGCGACTATCGGCTTCAGCGATGGCAGCAAGGGGACGATCCCGCTGGAACTTATGAAATGGGCGCGAGCCTGGGTCGAGGGGCAGAAACGCGGCGGGCCCGTGAACGAAACGGATGACGTGGTTACGCCGGGCGATGTCGTGCTCGTCTCGCGCGCCGAGAAGGAAGGGGACGACAAGCCCTACCCAGACGGCACGTATCGGCTGGAGCAGATCCCCGACATCAACGGCGCCATTGTCGCGATCGATCCCCACACCGGGCGTGTGCTTGCCATGACCGGCGGGCTCTCTTTCGAGGCCAGCGAGTTCAATCGCGCGACACAGGCATGGCGTCAGCCGGGCTCGGCCTTCAAGCCGATCGTCTATATGGCGGGCCTCGACAACGGTTTCACGCCCTCCACCCGCATTCTCGACGCGCCATTCGTGATCGACCAGGGCGCGGGACAGGGCAAGTGGAAGCCCTCCAACTACACCAACAAGTTCTATGGCCCGAGCCCAATGCGCCTCGGCATCGAGAAATCGCGCAACCTGATGACCGTTCGCCTTGCCCAGACGATCGGCATGGAAGCGGTTGCGCAGCAGGCGGAACGCCTCGGAGTCATGAACTACCTGCCACGGCACCTGAGCATGTCCATCGGCGCCGGCGAGACGACGCTGATGCGCCTCACGACTGCCTATGCGATGATCGTCAACGGCGGAAAGGAGATCACACCGACCCTGATCGACCGCATTCAGGACCGTCGGGGTGCGACGGTGTTCCGGCACGACAACCGCGAGTGTCCAGGCTGCCAGTCGGTCGTGTGGGAGGGGCAGGATGCCCCTGTGCCCCTTGACGAGCGTGACCGGGTTATCGACCCGGGCACGGCCTATCAGATGGTCTCGATGCTGCAGGGCGTGGTGGAGCGTGGTACCGGACGGCGGATCGGACAACTCGGGTTGCCGCTGGGTGGCAAGACCGGGACGACGAACGATTCCCTCGATACCTGGTTCATCGGCTTTGCGCCCGACCTTGCCGTGGGCGTGTTCGTGGGATTTGACGAGCCCAAGACCCTCGGCCCTCAGGAGACCGGCTCATCGGTTCCCGCCCCGATCTTCAAGGACTTCATGGCGCAGGCGCTCGAAGGGCAGTCTGTGGTCCCGTTCCGGGTGCCGCCGGACATCCGGCTGATCCGCGTCAATCCGGAGACGGGATTCGCTGCCCTGCCGGGCGAAAGCCCTACGATCCTGGAGGCGTTCAAGCCAGGCACGGAGCCGCCCACCGCGACAGCCGGGCAGCTCCTGCCGATCATCGGCGGCGGAGAGCCCGAGCCCGGTTCAGGCAGAATCAGCGGCCCGCGCCGGGGAATCTACTAGCGGCGCAGCCCCTGCGACGGTATTGACCCTCGCGCGGGGCGCGCTAGGTTTCTCATCTGTCCAACAGTCACATCTAATTTACCGGTCATCGTCATGCGTGCGGAAGTCAATCAGCAGATCGACGCCATCGAATCCTCCCTCGATCTTATCCGGAGGCATCTTTGACTGGCCTGTAGCCGTCAAACGTCTCGAAGAGCTGAACGCCCAGGCCGAAGACCCAAGCCTCTGGGATGATCAGGAGCGTGCGCAAAAAATTCTCCGCGACCGCACCCGTCTTGAAAAATCCATCCAGGAAGTTCGCGGCCTTGAGCAGGAACTCGAGGATGCGACCACGCTCGTTGAACTCGGTGAGGCCGAGGACGACAACGACGTTGTCTCGGAAGGCGAGGGCGCGATCGCTGCGCTCCAGCGCCGGGCCGAGAAGCTGGAACTGGAAAGCCTGCTGTCAGGCGAGGCCGACGGCAATGACTGCTATGTCGAGGTCAATGCCGGTGCGGGCGGTACCGAGTCCCAGGACTGGGCCGAGATGCTGGTGCGGATGTACCTGCGCTGGGCGGAGGCACATGACTACAAGCTCGAATGGATGGAAGAGAGTGCTGGCGAAGAGGCGGGCCTGAAGTCGGCGGCCTTCAAGGTTATCGGGGCCAATGCCTATGGCTGGCTCAAGACCGAGGCCGGGGTACACCGCCTCGTGCGCATCTCGCCCTTCGACAGCCAGTCACGGCGGCACACCAGCTTCGCTTCGGTCTGGGTCTACCCGGTCATCGACGACGAGATCGAGATCGAGATCGAGGACAAGGACCTGCGTGTCGATACCTATCGTGCTTCGGGCGCGGGTGGCCAGCACGTGAACAAGACGGACAGCGCTGTCCGCCTGACCCACCTCCCGACCGGTATCGTCGTGCAGTGCCAGAACGACCGCTCCCAGCACCGCAACCGCGCGCAGGCTATGGCGATGCTGCGCGCGCGCCTGTACGAGCATGAGCTCCAGAAGCGCGAGGCCGAAAGCCAGGCGGCGCAGGATGCCAAGACGGATATCGGCTGGGGCCACCAGATCCGCTCCTACGTGCTGCACCCGTACCAGATGGTGAAGGACCTGCGGACTGACGTTGAAACCGGCAACGCCCAGGGCGTGCTTGACGGTGACCTTGACCAGTTCCTCGAAGCCTCGCTGGCATCCAAGCTGGGCAGCGGCGGCGAAGGTGATCTCGGGGCAGCCTAGCGGCGCGTCGACAGGAAAATGCCGGGCAGGATCAGCGCCGCTCCGACGAAGTGGTGAGCGCGCAGCGTCTCTCCAAGAAGCAGCCACGCCATCGTCGCCGTACAGACCGGTGCCAGGTAGAGGATCAGCGCCGTCGGGCTGGCCCCGAGCGCGCGCTGGATACGCGCATAGCCGAGATAGGCACCCAGCCCGGGGACAATCGCCACGATGGCAATGGCAACCATGTTGTTCGCATTCAGGATGAGTGCGTTCCCGCCGACCTGCTCGACGATATGGAACGGCAGCAGGGCGAGCGCGCCGAACAGCATGGTGGCAGCAAATCGCACACGCGTGGGCAGTCGGGATGGCCTGTAGCGCAGCATTACCGAGTAGACTGCCCAGGCGATTGCGGCAGTCGCTATCCAGAGATCGCCGGGGACCAGGGACAGGCTCCGCAGCGCGTCCGGATTGCCGCGAAAGACGATCACCAGAACGCCGAACAGGGAGATGCCGATACCCGCCGCCTTGGTGCGGCCAAGCGGCTCGCGGTAGATCAGCGTTGCGGCGGCGGCGATGAGGATCGGTGCGCTTGCATAGATCAGGCCGATGTTCGTGGCCGTGGTTGTGTCCGCGCCCACGTACACGAACGCACCGCAAATCCCCATGCCCAGGATGCCGAGGACCAGCAGGTCGCGCCACTCGGACAGGATGACCCGCCGGTAGCGTGCGAAATCCGGTCCAATCGCTGGCAGAAACAGCACGAATGCGAGCGTCCACCGCCAGAAGGCGAGTGCGAAGGGCGGGATGTCTTCTGCGACCCAGCGCGCCGCTATGATGTTGGTGCTAAACAATACCGGCACCACAAACAGCAGGATGATCGCGATGTTGCGCTCAAGGACCTGCTGCCGGGACTGCTAGGGCGATGCGCTCGGAGTCATGACGCGGGCATGTCTTCGTACCAGTGCTGCGGAAGGCCGGCGGCGTCGCGCGCTTCGGTGTTGAAGGGCGGTTTCAGGCTGCCGCGAAAATGTTTCGTCACAAGTGCCTGCCACGCGGTTTCGGGCTCGTCACCCTGCCGTTCGCAGACGAACTCGAACCAGCGGCGGCCGGCGCGCACATGGCCGACCTCTTCCCGGAAGATGACCTCCAGAATGTCGGCGGAGATATCGTCCTCGGCGGCGCGCAGCTTCTCGATCATCACCGGTGTGACATCCAGCCCGCGCGCTTCCAGTACCAGTGGGACGATGGCCAGCCGCGCGGCAAGATCATGGCTGGTCTGGGTGGCCGCGTCCCACAGCCCGTCATGGGCAGGAAGGTCGCCATACGCGGCGCCGAACGCGCCAAGCCGTTCGGCCAGCATCGTGAAGTGTCGCGCCTCGTCCGCGGCGACACCGACCCAGTCGTCGAAGAATGTGCGGGGCAAGTCCTGCCCGGCGAACCGCGCGATGATGTCCCATGCGAGGTCGACGGCATTGAGCTCAATATGCGCGAGGGCATGGAGGAGGGCGATTCGACCGGCCTCGCCCCGGTTGATCCGCCGCCGCGGGACTTCTGTTGGCGCAAGCAATTCCGGTTGGATGGGCCGCGCCGGCCGGTCCGGCGCATCAGCATACCCGATCTCAGGGATGTCCCCGCCGCGCCATTGAGCAGCCACGTGGAGGGAGCGGCGGCATTTCCCCTCGGGATCCGCTGTGAGCAGGACGTCGCGCGCCGCCGCTGCAAGACCAGATGGCGTGTCGCTCAAAGCGCCTTGGTCGCTTCGAGGACCTCCTCGGCATGTCCTGCGACCTTCACCTTGTGCCAAACATTGCGAACCTTGCCCTTGGCATCGATGAGGAAGGTGGCGCGCTCAATGCCCATGTATTTGCGGCCGTACATGGACTTCTCGACCCACACGCCATAGGCCTCGCAGACACTCCCGTCCTCGTCGCTTGCGAGCATAAACGGCAGTTCATACTTGGTCTTGAAGTTGTCGTGGCGCTTCACGCTGTCCTTGGACACCCCGATGATTTCAGCGTCGATCTTGGAGAAATCGGGCATCAGGTCTCGGAATGCGCAGGCTTCCTTCGTGCAACCCGGCGTCAGGTCCTTCGGGTAGAAATACAGGACCACCGGGCGGCCCTTCAGGTCCTTCAGGGAAACGTTGCCGCCGCCATCGGTCGGCATCGAGAATGCGGGCGCCTTGTCGCCTTCGTTCACGCTCATATCATCTTGTCCTTGCTCTCTTCGGTTTTGCCGCCGGCGCGCGCGGCTTCCGCCCGGGCCTCCACGATCTCATCGTACAGGTTTCGGACCGCTGTCGCGGTCTGCGCCATTGCGGCATCGAGGTCCGCAAAATCTTCCATGTCCGCCGCTTCCGCAAGCAGGCGCTTGAGCGGGATGGGGAAATCGTCCGGGTTGGCGGATCCTTCGAGGGTCAGCCGGAGCAGGCCCTGGAGGCGACGCCAGAGTCGGGTCGCGTCGATCAGGGTCCGGGCGACATCCGGTGCGATCAGTCCGGCGTCCGACAGGTTGCGGTATGCGCTCACTGTGCCGGTGTTCAGGATGTCGGGATGGTCATGGGCGTGACGCAACTGGAGGTACTGGGCCATGAACTCGCAATCGACAAGCCCCCCGCGCACATGCTTCACGTTCCAGTGGTTTTCCGATCCGTGCTCTCGCGCGATCCGGACCCGCATCTCCGCGACCGAGATGATGAGTTCGCCAGCGGGACGTTTCGCTGTCAGCGCCTCGCGGATGGCGTCGTCAATTCGTGCAGCAAAATCCGCGGACCCGGCCACCACGCGGGCACGGGTCAGGGCCAGGTGCTCCCAGGTCCAAGCGCTTTCACGCTGGTAGTTGGAAAAGCTCTGCAGGCTCACCGAAAGCGGCCCTGCATTGCCCGAGGGCCGAAGGCGCATGTCCACCTCGTAGAGCCGGCCTTCGCCTGTCAGCGAGGTCAGCGCATTGATCAGTCGCTGGCCGAGGCGCTGGTAGTAATGGGCAATCGAGAGGGGTTTCGGGCCATCGGACACGACAGGCTTGTCCCCGGTCGCGGTCGGAGCGTCATAGAGAAACACAAGGTCGAGGTCCGAGGTGGCGGACAATTCACGCCCGCCCAGCTTTCCAAGCCCCAGCACCGCAAACCCCTCGCCGGGGCACTTTCCGTGCTGTTCACGGAACTCTTTCTCGATATGGGGCAGCATGCCTCGGATCACCGTGTCGGCGATATCGGAGAAGGCGAGATCGGCTCGGTCGATGTCGCAGCTGGCGCGCAGGATCTGTACGCCGACTTGGAATTTCGCGTCATTGGCCCAACGCCGCGCGATATCGAGGATGTCCTGCATGTCGCGCGCTTCGACAAATCGCTCGTCGAGCGATGCGCGCATCTCATCCGCATCGGGCAGTTCATCAAAGAATCCGGGCTCAAGCACGCCGTCCAGCAACAGGGGATTGCGGCCGAGCCATTCCGACAGGCGCGGCGCACCGCCCATGATCTCCGCCACAAGCTTGAGCAGCATGGGATTGGCCTGGAACAGCGAGAACAGCTGCACCCCGGCGGGAAGCCCTGACAGGAAATCGTCGAACCGGCGCAGCGCAACATCCGGGTTCGGTGTCTGGGAGAGCGCCTCGAGCAGGGTCGGCATGATCTCTGTCAGGATTTCCCGCGCCCGGGTGCTGCGAGTGGCGCGATACCGACCGTGGTGCCAGCCCCGGACCGTGCCGGATACCCCCTCGGGGTCCTTGAAGCCCATGCTTGTAAGCGTGCGGAGGGTGTCGGGATGATCTTCACCGCCGGTAAAGGCGAGGGCCCCCGAACCACCAAGGGAGGCGGAATCCTCGAAGAGGTCCGCATAGTGGCTCTCGATCGTTCGCAGATGGTGCAGCAGGTCGTGCTCAAACGCGCCGCGATCCGAATAGCCCATGAACTCCGAAATAGCGGCCAGTCCGGCATCCGTGTCCGGGAGTGAATGGGTCTGCCGGTCGTCGACCATCTGCAGGCGGTGTTCCAGGGTCCGCAGGAAACGGTAACCTGCAATCATGTCCCGTGCCGTCTCGGGCGCAACGCGTCCGGCGGACACCAGTGCCTCGATGGCCTCAACTGTACGCGGTGCGCGTAGCATTGGGTCGCGGCCGCCCCAGATGAGTTGCTGGGTTTGCGCAAAGAACTCGACCTCGCGAATGCCGCCGCGCCCGAGCTTGATGTTGTGCCCGCCGACAGCAACCGTGCTGCCGCCCTTGTGGGCGTGGATCTGCCGCTTGATCGACTGGATGTCCTCGATCGCCGCAAAGTCGAGGTGACGTCGCCAGATATAGGGGCGCAGGACGTCAAGGAACCGGGCGCCAGCCTGCCGGTCGCCGGCAACCGGTCGCGCCTTGATCATCGCCGCGCGTTCCCAGTTCTGCCCCATGCTCTCGTAGTAGGTCTCGGCAGCCATGGTTGAGATGGCGACCGGCGTAGCACCCGGATCCGGGCGCAGGCGGAGGTCCGTGCGGAACACGTAACCCTCACCGGTGCGCTCATCCATGCTCTTCACCAGCGCGCGAGTCATGCGAACGAAGTGCTGTTGCAATTCGCTCTTATCAGGGGCGGGAACGACCTCACCGTCAAACAGCACGATCAGGTCGATATCGCTGGAATAGTTGAGTTCGTTTGCGCCCAGCTTGCCCATTCCAAGTACAACGTAGCCCGAGCCGGTCTCCGGCGCATCCGGATCGGCCAGAGTGAGGAGGCCGCGTTCGTGCAAAGCGCGGAGCTGGTGCGATACGGCACAGGACAACGCCGTCTCGCAGAACGCTGCCAGCCGGCCCGTAACGTCCTCGAGGTGCCAGGTGCCGGACAGGTCGGCCAACGCGATCAGAAGCGCCATGCGCCGCTTGGCCTCGCGCAGCGCGACGTCCAGCTGTTTGCCGTCGCCAGCCGGGTCGATGGCAGACAGGTCGCGCATGACGGTCTGGAAAGCTGCTTCGGGGCCTTCCAGAAAGAGCGTCGGAGTAAAGTCGATTTCGCGCGCCAGGCAATGCGTCAGGAAAGGGCTGTTGCCGAAAACACCATCCAGAAGAGGACGCGTCGCGGGGCCATCGAGAATGTCATCAATGAGCCGCCGGACTGCTTCGTCCTTCGCTTTTTCAGCCGAATCGCGCAGCTTTTCGACACCGCGCTCGATCCTCTCGAGGTCGGTAGATCGCGGCTGGAAGGCTGAAGCAGGGTCGATTGCGAGGCGCATCGGGGGAATGGTTGGAGTTTCGGTCACACTGATGTATGGCGAGGGGCCGGTCAAGTTTGGCCCACGGACCGGAAACTGCTGCGGGAAAGCCTCGATCGTTGTTCGTCCGTAGTTCACGAGCCCTTTTGCTTTTCTTCGCTGCCGCAATTGTCGGCCTGGCGTTGATGCTGGGTGTCCTGTTTGTCCAGCTCAGTCGCGGACCGATCAGCCTGAGCTTCCTGACGCCGCTCATCGAGCAGACGCTGAATTCCACGCTCGACGGACCGTCCGTCGTGCTGCACGACACCGTCCTCACCTGGGAGAGCGAGCAAAGCCAGCTCGATATCCGTGCGACGGGCCTGCAGGTGCTCGATTCCGAGGGCTCTGTCCAGGCGACAATTCCCGAGATGTCGGTCACATTCAGCGCGCGCGCGCTGACGCGCGGGCTCATCGCACCGACGCGACTGGAGCTGTTCGGTCCGCGGCTGAAGGTCGTCCGCAGCGCCGACAACCGGATCAGTGTCGGTATCGGTGAGAGTGAAGGCCTGGCCGAAAGCAGTTCCGCGGGCGGCGATGCGGCTTCCGGCCTGATCGGCGAATTGCTTCGTGCGCCCGATCCGGACCTGTCCAGTGGCTACCTGAGTTCCATCTCGATACGCAGCGCGCTGATAGAACTTGATGACCGCAGGACGGGCCGCCAGTTCGTGGCATCGCGCGCGAATGTCGCGTTCGCACGCGACGATGAAGGTGTGCGGATCGACGGTTCGGTCGTTTTTGGAGAAGGCGACAAATCCATAAGGCTCGACCTTTCGGGTGGGCATCGCACGTCGACGGGTATGACCGACATGGGGCTTGTCTTCAGCGACCTGGCCCCATCGGCTCTGGTGCCGTTCGAGCCCACACTGGAGATGCTCGACCGTGTCGATACGCGGCTTGACGGGACAATTACACTTGCGCTCGATGAAAATTTTCTTCCGCAGCTTGCCAGCGTCGATATCAGCGCTTCGTTGGGCACGATCGATGCATCACCATCGCTGGAAGAGCCCGTCCGTTTCGAATCCGCGACGTTCAGGGCCAATGCCGGAGAAGCCTTTGACCGGGTGACGATCGAGACGTTTGAGCTCGACCTTGGGGAGACCGTCATCGACCTGGCCGTCGAGGGCCGCCGTGCCGAGGGTCAGTGGCGAGTGGCGGTCGATGGTGAAATCCGTGACTTCCCTGTTGATAGCCTGAGCAGTTACTGGCCTCCGGGATTTGAGGAAAACACGCGAAGCTGGCTGACGGAGAATATCCAGGACGGCCGCATTGATACCCTCAAGATCGGTTTCCTGGCTGACGTGCCGGAAACGTCACCGTCAGAGTTCTCGGTGGATTCGATCGGCGGAGAATTCAGTTTCCGTGACGCCACAGTGCATTATCTGAGGCCAATGGAGCCGCTAATCGGCGGTGCCGGTACGGGGCGTTTTGATGCCCAGCAACTCGTGATCGATGTTGGACAGGCCCGGCTTCGCGGGATCGTCGCAGAGGGCGGTACAATCACCATCAACGGTCTGAGCGGTCCCCCGAAAAGTGAGACCATCAAGATCGAGACGACGGTTGCCGGTCCGGTGCGAGACGCACTTGAAATCCTCGACAGCGAGCCGCTCGGCTTTATTTCGGATTTTGGGATCGATCCGGGCGGGACCACTGGTTCACAGCGGACCAGTGCGGTCTTCGCATTTCCGCTGCTCGATGCATTAAACGTGGATGAGATCTCTGTCGCCACGACTTCCCGGCTGACCCATTTCTCGGCCAAGAAGGCAGCGTTCGACCTGCCGATATCGGAAGGCGACCTGACACTGAACGTCAACCGGGAATCGATGAAGGTGAGCGGGACGGCGAGTATCGACGGCATCCCCGTCGGGCTCACATGGGCCGAGCAATTCGAACGGGGAGGCGAGGTGCGCACGAAGTACGAGGTGCGCACGGCGCTGGACGACCAGGCGCGGGGCAGGCTGGGCTTTGAAACATCGCCGTATCTCGTCGGGCCATTGGGTATCGGCCTGACCTATTCCGTCGGCTGGGACGGCCGGTCGGCCGGTGCCGCGCAACTCGACCTGACGGAGGTCGCTCTGTCACTCGAACCTTTTGACTGGAAGAAGGAACCGAGTGTCGAGGGAAAGGCGTTCCTGCGTTTTCTCATGGACGGAGACGGCCGGCTTTCGATCCCGCGAATACGCGTGCAGGCGGCAGACCTCGACGCAGAGGGTGCAGCCATTTTCGCCACGGCAGAGGGGGCGTTTGATCTGCGCCAGCTTCGCCTGTCGCGTTTGCGGTTTGGTGAGACCGATGCGACGGCGATCGTCACGCTTCCCGAGAATGGGGTTCCGGACATCGAACTTGCTGGCAAGACGATCGATCTTAGGGCCATCGTTGCCGACCTGTTGGGCGACGAAGAGGAAGTTGGAGAGGATGACGGGCCGCCGGCCATGCGCATCCGGGTGAGCGATGCGGCACCGCTTGGTGCGGTCCGTCTGGGCGAGGAGACGCAGCTTCTCGACGCGCACGGATGGCTGATCAACGACGGAACGGACTGGTCAGACGTGACGTTGCGCGGAACCTTGTCCAATGCAGGGCGTGTATTTGTGCAGATTGCCCCGGAAGGGCCGATACGCCGTTTGCAGATCGAGAGCGACGATGCGGGAGGACTGCTGAGGGCTCTCGACTGGGTCGACACGATTCGCGGCGGCGAGTTGCGTGTGCAGGGCGCGTTCGAGGACACGGGCGATGAGGAAGTGCTGAACGGCCAGGCCAACATGCAGGGCTTCGTGCTGACGGAGGAACCATTCGCGGCGAAGCTTCTTGCGCTGGCATCCTTTTCCGGCATCGCGGACGTCCTTGGCGGGCAGGGCATCACGTTTCGGCGCGCGGAGGTGCCGTTCCGCCTGGCGGGGAACGAGGTCACGATCACCGATGCCAAGGCGCGCGGTGCGGAGATCGGGATCATCACCAGCGGGAAGATCGATCTGCAGGCAGACACGATCAGTCTCGCCGGCGAAGTGGCCCCGGCCTACACGCTCAATTCACTGCTGGCGAACATCCCGCTCATCGGACAGGTGCTGTCGGGCGGTTCGGAGGGAATCTTTGCGGCGACATTCCGCGTGAGCGGGCCCCTCGACGACCCGGACGTTTCCGTGAATCCGTTGTCCGTTCTGACGCCGGGAATCATTCGCCGGATACTTTCCGGCTTCGGCGGGGACGATTCCGACGGGGACACTGAGCCTGTGCCCGAACCCGAACAACCGATCTCGGCGCAATAGGCCGTTAGGTCGGCCGGATCAGGGCGTGCCGCTTTTTGCCGGCGGAGAGCTTCACCACGCCGTCTTCATTGATCGCACTGACGCCGATCTCCAAGGTTTCTTCCTGAACGGCGACATCGTTCACGCGAGCGCCACCACCCTTGATGAGGCGGCGCGCCTCGCTGTTCGACCCGGCGAGACCGGCACGCGCGAGGAGAGCAAACAGGGCGATCCCGTCCTCAAGCTCCGCACGCGGCACCTCGGTTGTCGGCAGACCTTCGGCGGTGGTACCAGCCTCGAATGTCTGCTCTGCGGTCTTTGACGCTTCTTCCGCCGCGGCTTCACCATGCAGCATCCGCGTGGCGGCATTGGCGAGGATCTTCTTCGCCTCGTTGATCTCCGCACCTTCAAGCGCTTCTAGCCGGGCGATCTCGTCGAGCGGCAGGTCTGTGAACAGCTTGAGAAAACGACCGACATCGGCGTCCTCGGTGTTTCGCCAGAACTGCCAGTAGTCGTAAGGCGAGAAACGGTCCGCGCTCAGCCAAACGGCACCGTCCGCCGTCTTGCCCATCTTTGCACCCGAAGCGGTGGTGATGAGCGGCGTCGTCAGGCCGTAGAGTTCGCGCTCGGCGATGCGGCGACCTAGGTCGATGCCGTTGACGATATTGCCCCACTGGTCGGAGCCACCCATCTGCAGCATGCAGTCGTGCCGCCGGGCGAGTTCCACGAAGTCGTAAGCCTGGAGGATCATGTAGTTGAATTCCAGGAAGGTCAGCGGCTGCTCCCGGTCGAGGCGCATCTTCACGGAATCGAATGTCAGCATGCGGTTGATGGTAAAATGCCGGCCAACATCGCGCAGGAAGGGAATGTACTCCAGCTTGTCGAGCCATTCGGCGTTGTTGACCATCAGCGCATCTGACGGCCCGCCACCGAAGTCCAGAAAGTTGACGAATGACTTGCGGATGGAGGCGATGTTCTCGTCGATCTGCTCGTTCGTCAGCAGCTTGCGCGTCTCATCCTTGCCCGAGGGATCGCCCACCTTGGTTGTCCCGCCGCCCATCAACACGATGGGGCGGTGGCCGCACTTCTGGAACCAGTGCAGCATCATGATCGAAACCAAGTGCCCGATATGCAGGCTGTCGGCGGTCGCGTCATAGCCCACATAAGCCGTGATCGTGCCGTCGGCGGCACGTCCGTCCAGGGCTTCGAGGTCCGTGCACTGGTGCAGGAAACCGCGGCTAACGAGTGTCTCGACAAATTCTGATTTGTAGCTGGTCATGTCTTGCGGTTCGGAAGGCGATCTCAGGTCGGGCGCTACCTAGCATAACCCCGATGCGCGCGTGTATATCTTGGCCGCACCGATTGGGAAAGGTGGGACATGGCTCCGGGCGATGTGAAGCTGGCCGTCGGCATGATGAGTGGCACCTCCATGGACGGGATTGATGTTGCTGTCCTGCAGACGGATGGCGGCCGGTCCATCGAGTCCGTCGCGGCGCAATCCATTCCCTATGACGATGCATTCCGCCAAAGGCTTCGGTCAGCACTCGGCCATTCCGAACCCGATCCGGCACTGGCAGAGGAACTGACCCGCCGCCACGCCGAAGCGGTTTTGGACCTGCTTTCGGCGAGCGGTATTGGGGCGGCGGATGTCGACGTGGCCGGCTTCCATGGCCACACCATTCTCCACGACCCGGCGAACCACCGGACATTCCAGATGGGGGACGGGGCTTTGCTTTCGCACCTGCTGGGCGTGGACGTGGTCTTCGATTTCCGAGCGGCTGACGTGGCTGCGGGCGGTGAGGGCGCACCGTTTGCACCGATCTACCATGCAGCCCTGGCACCGGAGGCGCGGCCGGTCTGCTTCCTGAACATCGGCGGTGTTGCCAACCTGACCTGGATCGGCGCCGATGCCGACCCGTCACGGCCGGACGTGTTCGATCACCTGCTGGCGTTCGACACGGGCCCCGGTAACGCGCTGATCGACGATTTCGTGCAGGCACGCACCGGTGCAGCCTGTGACTGGGACGGCGCGCTGGCGGCGTCGGGCCGGGTGGACCTGAGCGCGCTAGGCGCGCTCATGGCGCATCGCTATTTTGAGGTGCCCCCGCCAAAGTCGCTCGACCGGAACGAATTCGATGCAGGCGCTGTCTCCGGCCTGTTGGATGCAGATGGCGCCGCGACCCTCGCGGCCTTCACGGTGGAAAGCATCTCACGCGCTGCGCGATTCCTGCCTACGCCGCCCGTTCGCTGGCTGGTGACCGGCGGCGGGCGAAAGAATGCATACCTCCTTCGCGAACTCGCGACAGCATTGTCCGCACCAGTGGTGCCGACCGAAGCCGAGGGCATTGACGGGGATGTGCTGGAGGCGCAGGCCTTCGCTTACCTTGCAGTGCGCTGCCTGCGCGGATGGCCGCTCAGCGGGCCGAACACCACAGGTGTTCCAGCCCCCCAGACGGGCGGACAGATCGTCCGCGCACGTGCGGCCTAGTCGTCGTCCTCGTCCTCGTCCTCATCGTCTCCACCGTCTTCCGCAGCAGCGGCAGCAGCCTCGGCAGCGATGGCAGCCTGGATCTCGGCGATGCGCCGGTCGAGATAGCCCGAGACGGTCTGTTCAAGCTGGTCGAGGTGCTCGTTGTAGAAGTGGGTCGCCCCCTTCAGCACCTGGAAGTCAATGATCACGTCCCTCTGCTTCGCCAGCTTGGCGATCAGGTCGGTCACGGATTCCTGCGGGACGATATCGTCGAGGTCGCCATGGGTGATAAGGCCCGAGGCCGGACAAGGCGCCAGGAACGAGAAATCATACATGTTGGCCGGCGGAGAGACCGAGACGAAGCCCGTGATCTCGGGACGGCGCATCAACAACTGCATGCCGATCCACGCGCCGAACGAAAAACCGGCGATCCAGCACATCGGCGCGTCCTGGTTCTGGGTCTGCAGCCAGTCGAGCGCGGATGCGGCGTCGGAAAGCTCGCCTTCGCCCCGGTCGAAACTGCCCTGGCTGCGGCCGACGCCGCGGAAATTGAAGCGAAGTGTCGCGAAACCACGCCGCACGAACATCTGGTAGAGCTGGTAGACAACCTTGTTGTTCATGGTGCCGCCATGCTGCGGATGCGGGTGCAGCAGCAGCGCAATCGGCGAATTCGGGCGCTTGGCCGGGTAGTAGCGGCCTTCGAGCCGACCTTCCGGGCCGTTGATGATCACTTCAGGCATATTGCTTTTTCCATTCCGCCGGACGGCGCTGCGAATACTTGACCGATTTAGTCGGGCATCTTATATCCCGCGCGAAACCGCTCGACGGAGCGGATTTCGATCGGCGAGACGGGCGTTGTTGTGCGCTCTATATCATAAAGGTGAACATGGTCTTCAAGCATCTCTTTGACGATCTGGACGCTTACATGGAGCGGGATCCCGCTGCCAGTTCGCGATTCATGGTCGCGATCGCTTATCCAGGGTTCCATGCGGTGGTCTGGTTTCGCATGGCCAGCTGGCTCTGGTCGAACCGCCTGTTCGTTCTTGCGCGCTTCGTCAGCAACATCGGCCGCTTCCTGACGGGTGTCGACATCCATCCGGGAGCGACCATCGGGAACCGACTGGTGATCGACCACGCAATCGGCGTGGTGATCGGCGAGACCGCGGAAATTGCTGACAACGTCACGCTCTATCACAACGTCACCCTGGGCGGCATCGCCCCGGCTGTCGAGAGCGAAGCGCAGGTCAACGTCAAGCGACACCCCACGGTGCTGGAAGGCGCGATCATCGGCTCCGGTGCGCAGGTCCTCGGACCAGTGACCGTCGGCCGCAATGCGCGCGTCGGTGCCAACGCCGTTGTCGTAAAGGATGTGCCGGACGGATGCACCGTCGTCGGCATCCCCGCGCAGCCCGTGCCGTCCTCGTCTTGCTCGGGTGAGGCCTTCTCAGCCTATGGCACGCCGACGGAGGATATTCCCGATCCGGAAAAGAAATCCATCGAGGCGATGCTCAACGAGATCAGCGCCCTGCGCCTGCGCGTGCAGGAACTTGAGCGCGAGGTCGAGGAACATGCGGGTATTCGGCCTTCAACGCGCCCGAACGATAGTGACGACCCCAGCCGCACTGCGCCGGCCTGACAAGCGGAGGAAGCCATGAAACTCAGCACCCGGGGCCGTTATGCAGTGATGGCCATGGTCGATCTGGCACAGAACGGCGCAGAAGGGCCTGTCACGCTCGCCGACATCGCAGATCGCCAGTCGATTTCCCTGTCCTATCTGGAACAGTTGTTCGCGAAGCTGCGCCGGGCGGGTCTGGTCGAAAGTGTGCGCGGGCCGGGCGGCGGTTATCGCCTGTGCGAACCTGCGGAGGACGTGCGTGTTTCCGAAGTGATCGTGGCAGTCGATGAGCCGATCCGCACCACTGGCTGCAAGCCGGGCACGGCGCTCGGATGCATCAACAAGTCCACCCGTTGCCTGACCCATGACCTTTGGGAGGAACTTGGCCACCAGATCCACGGCTACCTGAGTTCGATCAGCCTGGCCGACGTTTGTGCAGGCCGCGTCTATGCGGGCCCGCTGCGGCCGGCCAGTACTCCTGAAGACCGGGTTTCGCTCCAGTAGAGATCAAGCCGGATATCGTGGACATCTATCTCGACCATAACGCGACCACGCCGGTGCTGCCGCAGGTGGCAAGCGCCATGGCCGACGCGCTTGCGCGGACGGGCAACCCGTCGTCCGTGCACCGGTTCGGCCGCCTTGTGCGCCGCTCGGTGGACGAGTCGCGCGAGGCAGTGGCGGCGCTTGCGGGCGTGTCGGCAGCGAATGTGGTGTTCACGTCCGGCGGCAGCGAAGCCAACAACCTTGCACTGCGCGGCTTCGCTGACCGGGTATTCGTCTCGGCGGTTGAGCACGCATCTGTCCTGGATGCGGTGACGGATGCGGACATTATTCCGGTCGACGCG
Organism: Alphaproteobacteria bacterium; assembly: GCA_038117045.1. Lineage (GTDB taxonomy): Bacteria > Pseudomonadota > Alphaproteobacteria > UBA6615 > UBA6615 > JABJAG01. Next base: position 19,484 of record JAYOFE010000029.1, read on the forward strand.
GACGGGGTCGTCGATCTGGCAGCGCTCGAAGACATGCTCGCCGGTCTGAATGGTGCGGCTGTCGTCTCGGTAATGCTCGCCAATAACGAGACAGGCGTGATCCAGCCGGTGGCCAAGATCGCCGATGCCGTTCACGCGGCAGGTGCGTTGTTCCATTGCGATGCCATCCAGGCAGCCGGCAAGCGCCCGGTCGATTTGCGTGAACTCGGTGCAGATCTGATGAGCCTGTCCGCGCACAAGATCGGCGGGCCACAGGGTGTGGGTGCACTGGTCATGCGCGACGGGCAGGACCCCGAACCCCTGATCCGGGGCGGCGGACAGGAGCGCCGTCGCCGCGCGGGCACAGAGAATGTGCCGGGCATCGTCGGGTTCGGAGTGGCTGCGCGGCAGATACAGGAAACGGCAAATAGCTATTCGGCGAAGTTGGCCGGCCTGCGCGACGAGATGGAGCGCCGTTTGCTGGCAGCCGCGCCCGATGCCTTGATCCATGGCGGCGGTGCGGAGCGCCTCGCCAACACCAGTTGCATCGGCCTTCCCGGCGTCAGCGGCGAGATCCAGGTGATGACCCTCGACCTCGCCGGTGTCGCGGTGAGCGCGGGCTCGGCCTGTTCCAGCGGCAAGGTGACGCCGAGCCACGTCTTGTCCGCCATGGGACTGGATGACGACGCGGCGCGCAACGCCATTCGGGTGTCGCTCGGCGCGGATACGAAGGCCGACCACATCGACCGTTTTGTTGATGTCTGGTCCGATATGGCTCGCCGCCGCGATACAGGTGCGCACAGCCGGAGGTCGGTGGCATGAGCGGCGCACCGACCGCCATCTATCTTGACCACCAGGCGACCACGCCGGTTGACCCGCGCGTGCTTGATGCGATGTTACCCTGGTTCAGTGAGACCTTCGGCAACGCGCATTCGGAACAGCATGCGTGGGGGCGACAGGCGGCAGTTGCAGTGGATGTCGCGCGCGAACAAGTCGCCCGCCTGATCGGCGCGGAGGCGCGCGAGATCGTCTTTACCTCGGGTGCGACGGAATCCAACAACCTCGCCATCAAAGGCGCGACACGGTTTGCGCTGCGCCATGGCCGCGGACGGCACATCGTGACGCTCGCCAGTGAGCACAAGTGCGTGCTGGAAGCCTGCGCGGCAATGGAAGACGAAGACGTGGAGGTTTCGGTCCTGCCGGTCGGCGCGGACGGGCTGGTCGATCCCCGGTCCATCGCCGAGGCGATCCGCGAGGACACGGCGCTTGTGACAGTCATGGCCGTGAACAACGAGATCGGCGTCGTGCAGCCGTTGGCGGAAATCGGCGAGATCTGCCGCGATCACGGCGTGCTGTTCCATACGGACGCGGCGCAGGCCAGCGGCAAGATCGCCCTTGACGTCGAAGGGATGAAGATCGATCTCCTCAGTATATCGGGCCACAAGGTCTACGCCCCGAAGGGCATCGGCGCGCTCTACGTGCGCCGCCGGCCCCGGGCCCGGCTGCTGGCCGAGATCAGCGGCGGCGGGCAGGAACGGGGCATGCGTTCGGGCACCCTGCCGGTGCCGCTTGTGGTGGCACTGGGCGAGGCGGCGGATGTCGCCCGCGACGGACTGGCGCGCGAGGGAGAGAAGCTCACCGCACTTCGCGCGCGGATGCTTTCCCGGTTGCAGGACAGCCTCGACGGCGTGTTCGTAAACGGCAGCATGGAACGCCGCGTGCCCGGCAACTTGAATATCGGGTTCACCGGGGTGAACGCCGAGGCCCTGATGGCCGAAATGCCGGAACTCGCGATCTCGACGGGTTCGGCTTGTACCTCGGCCTCCGTCGAACCGTCCTATGTGCTGAAGGCCCTGGGGATGAACGACGAGGATGCGGGTGCATCTGTCCGCATCGGGTTCGGTCGGTTCACGACCGGGAATGAAGTGGATGCCGCAGCGGAAATGATCATCCGTGCGGTGCAAGAACAGCGCGCGGGCAATTCTGCCCGTGCCGCGGAATAGTTGGTAACTGGAAGGACGTCATGGCAGCGAACGCAGACGCCGTTGAACAGGTCCGGTCACTCGGGCAGCAGTACAAGTACGGCTTCGTCACCGATATTGACATGGACCTCGCCCCCAAGGGCCTCAACGAAGACATCGTGCGACTGATTTCCGCCAAGAAGGAGGAGCCGGAATGGCTGCTCGAATGGCGGCTGAAGGCGTTTCGCCACTGGCTCACCATGGAGGAGCCGACCTGGCAAAAGCCGAAATACCCGGCGATCGACTACCAGGATTCCTACTACTACGCCGCGCCTAAGACGAAGATTAAGCCGAAGTCCCTGGACGAGGTCGATCCCAAGCTGCTCGAGACCTATGAGAAGCTTGGCATTCCGCTGCGCGAACAGGAAGTGCTGGCTGGTGTCGCGGGTGCGCCGGCGGTGGCCGTCGATGCGGTCTTTGACAGCGTATCGGTCGCGACCACCTACAAAAAGAAGCTGCAGGAAGCCGGCATCATCTTCTGTTCGATCTCGGATGCCGTGCACGACCATCCGGAACTGGTGAAGAAGTATCTGGGCTCCGTCGTGCCCTATTCAGACAATTATTTCGCGACCCTGAACTCGGCGGTCTTCACGGACGGGTCCTTCGTCTACATCCCCAAGGGCACGCGCTGTCCCATGGAACTGTCCACCTATTTCCGGATCAACCAGGAAAACACCGGCCAGTTCGAGCGCACCCTGATCGTCGCGGACGAGGGGTCCTATGTCAGCTATCTGGAAGGCTGCACGGCTCCCCAGCGTGACGAGAACCAGCTGCATGCAGCGGTGGTTGAGCTGGTCGCGCTGGACGATGCCGAGATCAAGTACTCGACCGTCCAGAACTGGTATCCCGGCGACGAGACCGGCAAGGGCGGCATCTACAACTTCGTGACCAAGCGCGCCGCCTGCCGCGGCCGCAATTCCAAGGTGTCATGGACCCAGGTCGAGACCGGCTCCGCGATCACCTGGAAGTA
>JAYOFE010000030.1:0-21434 GCA_038117045.1 Alphaproteobacteria bacterium
GCATCGGCACCACCTCGCTGGTGGCGATGGGCTGCATCATGGTCCGCCAGTGCCACTCCAACACCTGCCCGGTCGGTGTGTGTACCCAGGACGAGCGGCTGCGTGAGCGCTTCGCCGGGACGCCGGAGAAGGTGGTCAACCTGTTCACCTTCCTGGCCGAGGAAGTGCGCGAGATCCTGGCCCAGCTGGGCTTCCGCTCGCTCGACGAGGTTGTCGGTCGCTCGGACCTGCTGCATCAGGTCAGCCGCGGCAACCCGTATCTGGACGACCTCGACCTCAACCCGATCCTCGTGCGCGCGGATTCGGGCGAGTACCTGGCGCGCTGCACCGTCGACTACAACGAGGTGCCCGAGACGCTGGATGCCCAGATGATCGAGGATGCAGAGCCGCTGTTCCGCGTGGGCGAGAAGATGCAGCTCGCCTACGGCATCCGGAACACCCAGCGTGCTATCGGCGCCAAGATCAGTTCCAAGATCACCCGCCAGTTCGGCATGAAGAAGCTGGACCCGGGGCACCTAACCGCGCGCCTGCGCGGTTCGGCCGGCCAGTCGCTCGGTGCCTTCGCGGTGCAGGGTGTGAAGCTGGAAGTGCTCGGCGATGCCAACGACTACTGTGGCAAGGGCCTGTCGGGCGGCACCATCATGATCCGCCCGCCGACGTCCAGCCCGCTGATCACGCGCGAGAACTCGATCCTCGGCAACACCGCACTCTACGGTGCGACCGCCGGCAAGCTGTTCGCGGCGGGTCTCGCGGGTGATCGCTTCTGTGTGCGCAACTCGGGCGCCATCGCGGTGATCGAGGGTTGCGGCTCGAACGGCTGCGAATACATGACCGGCGGCGAGGTGGTCATCCTCGGCCCGGTCGGGGACAACTTCGGTGCCGGCATGACCGGCGGCATCGCCTTTGTCTACGACCGCCACGACAAGTTCGAGGAATGTGTGAACCCGGACAGCATCGTCTGGCAGAGGCTCGGGACGAGCCACTGGGAAGAAGTGCTGCGCGGTCACATCAGGGAGCATGTGCGCGAGACCCAGTCGGCCTATGCCGGCCGGATCCTCGACAACTGGGATCGCGAGCGGTCCAAGTTCTGGCAGATCATCCCGAAGGACATGCTCGACAAGCTCGATCATCCGATCACGGACGAGAGCTACACGCGCGAGGCGGGCTGAGCTTGGGCCCCGGGGCCTTCGCCCGGGGTTTCACGACATGAAATATGATGGCCGGGCCCGTTGCCGACCCGGCCATTGTGTTTAGAGTGCCGCGAAACATCGAGGAATCGACCATGCCCGCAGATACGAAACTCAGCCCGACGGCCCTTATCCACCCGCAGATGGCGGCGGCGCTCAAGCGCAACGGCGAGATCGTTGCGCAGGTCGGCGGCTCGGGAGAGGCGATCGGCGAAGTCCGGGCCCGGGCCGAGGCCGCGCGCGCCATCTGGAACGAGGGTGGGCCCGACGTGGCCGTCAACGAGGCGCGCTCGATTCCCGGCCCGTTCCGCGACATCCCGGTCCAGCTCTACAAGCCGGCCGACAAGGATGGCCTGCCCGTCTTCGTCTACCTGCATGGTGGCGGGTTCCGGATTGGCGGGCCGCGGACCAACGACCGGCAGATGCGCGAGATTGCCGAAGCCTGGGGCGGCGCGATCATCAGTGCCGACTACGTCCACGTGCCCGAGCACACCTTCCCCGATCCCGTGACCGAGGCCGTCGCAGTCCTGGAGTGGGTCGCCGACAACGGCGCGGACTGGGGCCTCGATACCGGGCGGATCGCGGTCGGCGGCGCATCGGCGGGCGCGAGCATCGCGATGGGCGCGGCGATGGAGCTGCGCGACAAGGGGCGCGGCAGCCTGCTGGGCGCAGTGCTCTCCCTCTACGGGGTGCTCGACTACAATCTGGAATCGGAATCCATGACCACGCTGGGCGGCGGCGATTTCATGCTGACGACCGAGTACGTGAAGATGGTCTATGACGGCTACGTACCGGACCTTGCCGATCGCGACGACCCGCGCGCATTCGCCGCGAAGGGAGATCCGAAAGGCCTGCCGCCGGCCTTCATCGCCGCAGCGCAGCTCGACCCGATCCGCGACGATTCCATCACGCTCGCTGAAAAGATGGCGGCTGCCGGACACCCCCACAAGCTTGAGGTCTATCCGGGCGTGATGCACGCCTTTTTCGGCTATTCCGGGATGATCGACGAGGCCAAACGCCTGGTCGCGGATATCGCCGATTATCTCGGCGACACACTCGGGAAGGGTTGAACGCGATGGGAATTGCGCTCGCGGCGTTCTTTGTCTCGATTATCCTTGTTTTCACGACAGGACCGCTCGGACTACTGGCGCTGATCCTCACGTCGATCTGGGTCGTCATCGCGTTTTGCGTGACGGTGTTGGGCTGGACCTTCGGTCTCGGAAAGAAGTCCGGCGACAAATAGTCCGCGGCCGTGTCGGGCCGCTTCCCTTGAATCGCAGCATCCGTCTAAGGTCGCGCCGGAATGCGGACGCTCTACCATCTCTGGCTCTGCCCCTATGCGCGCAAGGTCCGCATCGTCCTGGCCGAGAAGAAACTTCCCTTTGAACTCGAGATCGAAAAGGTCTGGGAGAGGCGGGACGCGTTCCTGGCACTGAACCCGGCGGGCGAGGTGCCTGTCCTGATCGAGTCTGCCGGCGAAGAGGAAGACGGCGAGGATGCGCCTCCGCGCGTCATCGCGGATTCCACGGCCATCTGCGAGTACCTCGAGGAATGCGTGCCGGACCCCACCCTGCTGGACGGGGATCCAGGGATACGCGCAGAAATCCGACGCCTGTCGGCCTGGTTCGACCAGAAGTTCCAGCGCGAGGTGACGGTCAATCTCGTCGATGAGAAGATCAACAAGCGCTTCCTCGGCCTCGGCGCGCCGTCATCGTCGGCGATCCGGGCGGGGCACACAAACATCGCCACCCACCTCGCCTATATCGAATACCTGATCGAGCGCCGGAACTGGCTGGCGGGCGAGACCTTCTCGCTGGCCGATATTTCCGCCGCCGCGCAGGTGTCCTGTGTCGACTATGTCGGCGATGTGCCGTGGGACGACTTTCCCGAGGCCCGGACGTGGTACGCGCGCGTCAAGTCGCGCCCCAGCATGCGGCCGATACTGGCGGACCATATTCCGGGGATCCCGCCGCCGAAGCATTACGCGGACCCGGACTTCTAGGCCCGCTACCGGTCTTTCTTGACGTCGATTTTTTCGAGGCCCTGCCGTGCGGCATCGGCCGCCGGTGAATCCGGGGACGCCTCGATAACCTGGAGCCAGACCGCACGCGCATCGTCCAGCTGCCCGGCCTGGGCATGCAGCATCCCGAGCTCGAGCAGCGCACTCGGCTGCATCGGCGCGGCGTTCAGGACCTTGTCCACGTCGTCGCGTGCCAGGTCGGGCACACCGAGGACGCGGTAGGCCGTCGCGCGGAACAGCAGGGCGTCGATATGCCCGGGCGCCCGCTCAAGTGCCTCTGAAAAGCTGTCCACGGCCTCCCACATGGCGCCGGCCTCGGCCAGCACGATGCCCTTGTCGATCCAGTGCTCCGGGTTGTCCCGGTCGAGCTCCAGCGCTTTGCTGAAATCCGCGTTCGCCTGGTCGAGCTTGCGCCGGCTGAGCCAGGCATTGCCCGCCTGGCTGAGGATCGCCGCGCGTTCGCGGTCCGACGCGTCGGGCATGCTGAGCGCCAGTTCCTCCAGACGCTTGGCGGCCTCCTCCACCTGGCCCAGCCCGAACAGGGCCAGCGCCACGCAGTGCAGGGCCGGCGGCCCGCCGCCTTCGTCGCGCCAGGTGATCGCGGCCTCGAAGCCGATTTCCGGGTTCTCCTGCGCCATCTTCGTACAGGTGCGGTAGTCCTCGCCCTTCGCAAGTTCGGACAACCGGGTCTGTGTCTGCGCCTGCACGCCGGCCGGAAGGGCGAGCGCGGTGAGGGCGGCGAGGAACAGGATTGGACGGCGCAACAACTCGGCTCCTATGGTGACGGCGATGTGCCACTCCGGTCTAGCAGGGTGCTGCGGACCGCGCAAAAGCACGAATGACGGGTTTTGATCGAATGTCCGTGAAGACTTTGTTCGTTTTTGGGCTGGGCTACAGCGCCCGCGCGCTCGCCGCGCGGCTGATGGCGCGCGGTTGGGCCGTTCGGGGCACCACGCGCAGTCCGGACAATATCGGCGAACTTGCCCGCGACGGGATCGATGCCTTCGTGTTCAACGGCCAGGTGTCGATGGCCGATGCCGGTGCGGCGCTCGACGGCGTGACGCATCTCCTGTCCTCCGTCCCGCCGGGCCCGGATGGCGATCCGGTGCTGGTCCACCATGCGGCAGACGTCTGCGAACGCGCCGATCGCATCGCTTGGGCGGGCTACCTGTCCACCACCGGCGTCTATGGCGACCGCGGGGGCGACTGGGTGAATGAGCAATCCGAACTGCGTCCGTCGACGGAGCGCGGCGATCGCCGGGTGGCGGCGGAGGCCGGATGGTGCGGCCTGTGGCGCGAACACGGCCTGCCGGTGCACCTCTTCCGGCTGGCGGGAATCTACGGGCCCGGCCGCAATGCGCTTGCGACGGTGCGTGCGGGCCGCGCGCGGCGGATCGTCAAGCCCGGGCAGGTGTTCAGCCGCATCCATGTGGACGATATCGCCGCCGTGCTTGAAGCCTCCATCGACCGGCCCAACCCCGGCGCGGCCTACAACCTCTGCGATGACGACCCGGCGCCGCCGCAGGAGGTGATTGCCCATGCCTGTGCGCTACTGGGGGTGGAGCCGCCGCCGGAAATTCCCTTCGATGCGGCTGATCTGTCTGAGATGGCGCGCAGCTTCTACGCGGAATCCAAGCGCGTCTCGAACACGCGCATCAAAGAAGAGCTGGGCGTCGAACTGGCCTATCCGGACTACCGGGCCGGGCTCGCGGCACTGTTGTCCGAAAGCTGATCCCACAGGCGTTCGACGACCCGCGTCAGCCGGTCGAGGTCGTGAGGCTCGGACAGGCGATGGTCGCCGTCTTTCACAAGGATCAGCTCGACATCGTGCGAGGTCAGCGCCCCCATCAGCTTCTGGGACTGCGTCCACGGCACATCCGGGTCTGCGGTGCCGTGGATCAGCCGGGCCGGGATGTTCAGCGCTATGGGGCCGGGCAGCACCACGTGGTTGCGGCCCTCTTCCAGCAGCGCGTGGGTGATCACATAGGGCTGGTCCGAATACTGCGAGGGCGCCTCGAAGTACCCCTCGGCCTCGATGGCGGCGCGGGCGTCCGGGCCGAGCCGGACCGGCAGCAGGTCCTCGGTGAAATCCGCCGCGGCGGCAATCGTTACCAGTCCCGCCACTTTCTGGCCGCCGCCGAGGCAGTCGATTTCCATGGCCGCCAGCACGGCGATCCAGCCGCCCATGGACGAGCCGACCAGGATCAGTTCGCCGCCCAGGCCGGGCACTGTCGCGCCCGCATGCCGGATCACGATGACCGCATCCGACAGCCAGCGCCCGATGGTTCCGTCACGGAACGCGCCGCCCGACATCCCGTGGCCGGAATAGTCCAGCCGCAGGAATCCGCGGCCCGTCTCGCGCGCCCAGTCCTCCAAAACGGTTGCCTTCTGGCCGGTCATGTCGGACATAAAGCCGCCGAGAAACACGACGCCCGGCCCGGTGTCCGCGCGGGCCGCCGGGGTGGCGACGTAGGCGAGCGGGGTTCCGTCTTCGGCGTTTACGAATTCGGGTGCTGGGTTGGTGGCAGTCATGGGACAGGTTTGTGAGCGAAATGAACGACGGCCCTGAATCTAGCACCGTAGCGGAGACGGCGCGAAGCGAGGCGGACAGCCGCGTCGATACCGCGCGCCGCCTGCCGGTCGTCCTCCAGGTCCTGCCGTCGCTGGACGTCGGCGGCGGCGGCGTCGAGCGCAGCGCCATCGATGTGGCCGAGGCCCTGGTGCTCGCGGGCAAGAAGGCCGTCGTGGCGTCCGGAGGAGGCCGCCAGGTGGGTGAACTGGAGCGGCGCGGCGCAACGCATATCACCTTGCCGCTGGCCTCCAAGAATCCATTCGTGATCCGCCAGAACATCAACCGCCTGCGTGACGTGATCGCGCGCGAGGGCATCCAGCTTGTCCATGCGCGCTCGCGTGCACCCGCATGGAGCGCCCACGCGGCCGCCGAAGCCAGCGGCGTGCCGTTCATGACCACCTTCCACGGCACCTACAATTTCGGGACCGGTTTCTTCGGGAACCTGAAGAAGAAGTACAACGCGATCATGACGCGCGGGGATGCGGTGATCGCCAATTCGCAGTTCATTGCCGACCACATCGCCGCGAACTACGACGTGCCGCCGGCGCGGGTGTATGTCATCCCGCGCGGCATCGACACCGCGCGCTTCGACGCAGAGGGCTTCAACGCCAACCGGATGATCGAGCTGGCCGGCCGCTGGCGCGTGCCTGACGGCAACGCCATCGTGATGCTGCCGGGCCGCCTGACCCGGTGGAAGGGACAGCTCCTGTTCGTCGAGGCGCTGGCGCGGCTGAAGTCGCGCATGGGGCCGGAGGATTTCCGCGTCACCGGCTTGCTGGTCGGCTCCGACCAGGGGCGCGAGGCCTATCGCCGCGAACTGGAGGAGCGCATCGACGAGAAGGGTCTGGGCGGCGACATCCAGATCGTCGGCCACTGCGACGACATGCCGGCGGCCTACATGATGTCCAATGTGGTCGTGTCTGCCTCCACCGACCCGGAGGCCTTCGGGCGCGTGGTCGCCGAGGCCCAGGCGATGGGCCGCCCGGTCGTCGTGGCCGACCATGGCGGCGCGTCGGAACAGGTGATCGAGGGGGTGACTGGCTGGCGGTTCACGCCGGGTGATCCTCAGGCCCTGGCCGATGCGCTGGAAACCGCGCTGGCGCTCGATGGGGACGCGCGCGTGGTTCTGGCCGAGCGTGCCGCAGAGCATGTGCGGGCCAACTACGCCAAGTCCGGCATGTGCGCCGCCACACTGCGTGTCTACGCGAACCTGTTCGAGGCAGCGAAGCCTTGAGCAAGGACACATCGCGCATCCTCGTCATCAAGCTCGGCGCGCTGGGCGACATCGTGCAGGCGACGGGGCCCATGGCGGCGATCCGCGCGCACCATCCCGACGCGCATATCACGCTCCTCACAGGCAAGGCCTATGCGGGTTTCCTCGAGGCATCCGGCTGGTTCGACGAGATCTGGATCGATGAGCGCCCCAACTGGAAGAACTGGCGCGCCTGGTTTCGCCTGCGCAAACGCCTGCGGCGCGGGAAATTTTCCCGGGTCTACGACCTCCAGACCTCCGACCGGTCCAGTGCCTACTTCCACCTGATGCTGCCGGGGCGGCGTCCCGAATGGTCGGGCGTCGCACGATTTGCCTCGCATCCCCACGCCAACCGCAAGCGCGACGATATGCACACGGTCGACCGCCAGGCCGAGCAGCTCAACATGGCCGGGATCGCGGACGTGCCCGCGCCGAACCTCGACTGGGCCACCGCGGATATCTCCCGTTACGGCCTGAAAGCCCCTTATGTCCTGCTGGTGCCCGGTGGCTCGGCGCACCGCCCGGAAAAACGCTGGCCCGTCGGCCGCTTCACCCAACTCGGCCGCCGCCTCGTGGCGAAGGGCGTGACACCGGTGCTGATCGGGGCCGGACCGGACGCCCATGCGACGGGCACGGTGGCGTCCTTCTGCGACGGCGCGGTGGACCTGACGGCGGATACGTCGTTCGCGGAAATCGCGGCACTGGCGCGCGGCGCGGCGGGTGCCGTCGGCAACGACACTGGCCCGATGCACCTGATCGCGACGGCGGGCTGCCCGTCGGTCTCGCTGTTTTCCTTCGCCTCCGACCCGGCGCTGTGCGCCCAGAAAGGGCCGGACGTGACCATTATCCGCAAGGACCTTCTCGACGAGGTTTCCGTCGACGAGGTTGAAGCGGCGCTCAAGCTGGACTAAATCCCTCGCGTGCGCCCGGTCGGCTGAACCGGGCGCTTGGATTTTCAAGAGATAACGGAACCCGATATGTCACAGGCTGCATCCGCCGAACAGATCACGATCACGCTGCCGGATGGCAGCGCGCGCACCCATGTGCGCGGCGTGACCGGCGCGGACATTGCGGCGGACATCGGGCCCGGCCTTGCCAAGTCGGCGCTCGCCGTGAAGGTCGACGGCGAGGTCCGTGACCTGAACCGTCCCATTGAGGCCGATGCGCAGGTCGCCATCGTCACGATCGAGGACGACGACGCGCTGGAACTGATCCGCCATGACGCGGCCCATGTGCTGGCCGAGGCGGTGCAGGAGCTCTTCCCGGGCACGCAGATCACCTTCGGCCCGGCCACGGACGACGGCTTCTATTACGACTTCCACCGCGAGACGCCGTTCTCCACGGAAGACTTCGAGGCCATCGAAAAGAAGATGGAAGAGATCGTCAGCCGTGACGAGCAGATCGTGCGCGAGGTCTGGTCGCGCGAGCAGGTTCGCGAGTTCTTTGCCGGCGAAGGCGAGACCTACAAGGCCGAGTGGGTCGGGGAGTTGCCCGAGGGCGAGGACATCACGATGTACCGCCAGGGCAACTGGGTCGACCTGTGCCGCGGCCCGCACCTGCCGTCCACGGGCAAGCTGCCCCGCGCCTTCAAGCTGATGAAGCTGGCCGGCGCCTACTGGCGCGGCGATGCGAACAACCCGCAGCTTCAGCGCATCTACGGCACGGCGTGGCGCAACGAGAAGGAGCTGAACGCCTATCTCACGATGCTGGAGGAGGCCGAGAAGCGTGACCACCGCCGCATCGGTCGCGAGATGGGCCTGTTCCATGTGCAGGAAGAGGCGGTCGGCTCGGTCTTCTGGCACCCGAAGGGCTGGACGCTCTACCGGGTCTGCGAGCAGTACATGCGCAAACGCCTCGATGCGGCGGGCTATGTGGAGGTGAAGACGCCGCAGCTCGTCGATCGCGTGCTGTGGGAGAAGTCGGGCCACTGGGAGAAGTTCCGCGAGAACATGTTCGTCGCGGAAGTCGACGAGAGCGATCCGTCGGCCCACGGTCATGAGCACGACCACGAGGCCCCGTCGTCCCAGTCGAACCGGATGTTGGCGCTCAAGCCGATGAACTGCCCGTGCCACGTGCAGATCTTCTCCAACTCCGGCATGAAGAGTTACCGCGACCTGCCGCTGCGCATGGCGGAGTTCGGCTCGTGCCACCGCTACGAGCCCTCAGGCGCGCTGCACGGCATCATGCGCGTGCGCGCCTTCACGCAGGACGACGCGCACATCTTCTGCCGCGAGGACCAGATCGTCTCCGAGACGAAGGCCTTCTGCGAGCTGCTGCAGTCGGTCTATCGCGACTTCGGCTTCGAGGAAGTGGCCGTGAAGTTCTCTGACCGGCCCGACGTGCGCGCCGGCGACGACGCCACCTGGGACCGTGCCGAGAGGGCGCTGATGGACGCAACGAACGCCGCCGGGCTGGAGTTCACGCTCAACCCGGGTGAGGGCGCGTTCTACGGTCCGAAGCTGGAATTTGTGCTGCGCGATGCCATCGGCCGTGACTGGCAGTGCGGCACGCTGCAGGTGGACTTCGTGCTGCCGGAACGCCTTGACGCCTCCTACATCGACGAGAACGGCGACAAGGTCCGCCCGGTGATGCTGCACCGCGCGATCCTCGGTTCCTTCGAGCGGTTCCTGGGCATCCTCATCGAGAACTATGCGGGCCGTTTCCCGCTCTGGCTTGCGCCAGTGCAGGCGGTTGTCGCGACGATCACGTCGGACGCCAACGACTACGCCGAGGAGGTCGCCGCGGCATGCCGCGCCGCCGGGCTGCGGGTCGAGGCGGACATCCGCAACGAGAAAATCAACTACAAGGTGCGTGAGCACTCGCACCAGCACGTTCCGGCCATCCTCGTGGTCGGCCGCCGCGAGGCCGAGGAGGGCACGGTCGCCGTGCGCCGTCTCGGCTCGAAGGATCAGGAAGTGCTTGCGTTGGCCGACGCGGTCGGCAAACTTAGTGCCGAAGCGCGCAGTCCGGCGGACTGATGCGCGACGTATTTGTATCTGAACGAAACATCCAAGGAGAACGGTAATCGCTAGACGACCGGTAGATGTGACCCCCCCGAAGAAGGATGGGCCACGCGTCAACGAAGAAATCGGGGTGCCGCAGGTGCGCCTGGTTGACGAAAACGGAGAGCAGGTCGGAGTCGTTTCGATCAACGACGCCCTCCAACGCGCCGCAGATGTTCAGCTCGATCTTGTCGAGGTCTCGCCCAACGCCGAACCGCCGGTGTGCAAGATCATCGACTACGGCAAGCTGAAGTATCAGGAACAGAAAAAGAAGAACGAAGCGCGCAAGAAGCAGAAGGTCATCGAGGTGAAGGAGATCAAGCTTCGCCCGAATATCGACACGCATGACTATGACGTGAAGATGCGCAGCGCGCGCCGGTTCATCGACGACGGCGACAAGGTCAAGGTGACCCTTCGGTTCCGCGGGCGCGAGATGGCGCACCAGGACCTGGGCGCCCAGGTGCTCGAGCGGGTTCGCGAGGAACTCGACGAGATCGCCAAGGTCGAGCAGATGCCGAAGATGGAAGGCCGCCAGATGGTGATGGTGATGTCACCGCGCTAGGCGCTCCGTCGACAATGCAACACGAAAGCCCCGCCGGCCCGCCGCGCGGGGCTTTTTGTTGGAGGTGGGGAGGGAAAGTAACCCTCTCCGCCCTTCGGGGGGAGAGGGTGGCGAGCGTCAGCGAGCCGGGTGAGGTGGGCGGTTGCCGGCCGTCAGGAAACCGGAAAGGGTGGCAAGAACCCAACTCACCCTGACCCTCTCCTCCCCCGATGGGGAGGAGAGGGAAGGACCACTGATTGAGGGCTCAGCAGTATTCCGCCGCCAGTTCCAGCAGGATGTCCGCCACCTTCTCGGGCGCGCAGAGCTGGGGCGCGTGGTCGGTGTCGAGCGAATACAGCTTCTCGACTGGCGTTTCCGAATACATGCGCTTTTGCAGCTGGTTGAACACCGACTGGTCGCGCAGCGTCTCGATATAGACCCGCGGGACCTTGCCGTATCTCTCTTCGCTGAGCTGCAGCCGCGAGCGCCGGGACGATTCCGGCTGCGGGGTCAGGCGCGCGGCGCCGGCGCGGGCGTCCGCGGGGTCGGCGGTGTTGTAGAAGACCTCGACCGCGGCTTCCGGGTCGATCATCGAGACATGGCCGTCGGCGGACTTGGTGACCCGGGCATGGGCCCCGGTCATCCAGTCTTCCCAGGCCCGGGCGTAGAAATCGATACAGGAATCCCCGTCGGGCAGCAGGAAGGCGCAGAGGTAGACGGCGAGCGCCACCCTGTCGGGCCGCAACTCGCTGGTCTGGGACGCGACCGTCCCGCCCATGGAATGGCCGACGAGGATCACGGGCCCGGTGGCCGCATCGACAAGCCCGGCGACCTTCTCGGCGCAGAGCATCGTGGTGACGGTCTCCGGCGGTGTGGCTTTGTCCGGTGCCTCGTGCCCGTCGCCGGGCAGGTCCACGCCGATGGCCGTGTGTCCGGCCGCCTCCAGCAGCGGGACCAGCCGGTCCCACGCCCAGCCGCCCTGCCAGGCGCCATGTATCAGGAGAAAGGTAGCCACTCAGTCCGCCGGGGCCTTGAGGCGCGTCGAGGTGTACTTCTCCACCCGGTAGGGGCCGGAGAAGACCGGCGGGTACTTCGGCGGATTGTCAGCATCGGTGCAGGTCGGGATGCAGGCGATCTCGGCGTCGTAGTTCGGGTGGTGGAAGAACACCACCGACAGCCGGTCCGCCGCCTCGCCCGCGTCGTCGGGCGGGGTTGCCACCCGGTGCGGGTTCGACACGAAGCGGTCGTTGGTCCAGCGCATCATCAGGTCACCGATATTGATGACGAAGGAATCTTCCGGCGTGGAGACGTCGATCCAGTCGCCCGCGCGCGTGCGCACCTGCAGGCCGCCGGGACGGTTCTCGCTCAGCAGGATAGTGAAGGTGCCGTAATCGGTGTGGGTCCCCGCGCGGAGCTGGCCGGGCAGGGGCGTCGCCACGGTGGGTGGGTAGCGGATGATGCGCAGCGCGCTGATCTGCCGGTCGGTGTATTTGCGGAAGAAGTCCGGTGGCAGGTCCAGCGCGCGGGCGAAGATTTCCTCGATGGTCTCGCCCAGCTTTTCGAGCCGATGGTAATAGGCGGTCGCTGCCGGGCGGAACGACGCCGGCTCGTCCGGGTAGACATTCTCGATGAAGTGGGCCGAAGCCGCCGGGTCGGTGTGATAGGCGTCCGCGGGAAAGTCCGGCGGGCCCATGTGGAAGACTTCCTTCAGGTCCGGCGGGGTTTCTTCGCCCGAACCGTATGCCAGCCCCTCGTCGCCGATGGCGCGATAGCCGCGCGGCACGCCCGGGGTGAGATGGACGGCGGATTTTTTCTCGGCGTGCGGGCGGGCAAAGAAGGCACGCGCATTGCCCCGCAGCTCCGCGATGATCTCCGGTTCGACGCCGTGGCCGACGATGGTGAAGAAGCCGATCCCCTCGCAGGCCTCGCGCACCTGCCGCACGACATCGTCACCTTCCCCCGCAAGGAACGGCGCGATGTCGATCACGGGAACGGACTGCGTGCTCATGGGGAAATGTTAGCGCGGAAATGCTGGATGTCGAAGCCCCTCGGAAAAACCCTCTCCCTGTGTGAGAGGGGCTTCGGCAGCGCGCTGCCTCTACCAGGCCCGCGGCGAGCGCGAGTGCTGGCCGCCATCGGCCATGACGATCGTGCCCGAAACCCACATCGCCTTGGGGCTGGCCAGATAGGCCGCCAGCCAGCCGATCTCCTCGGGCTTGCCGGGTCGCCCGGCGGGCAGGTTCTTGTGGGTCTCGCGCCAGCGCTCCTCGTCACCGAACATCATGTCGGCGTTGATCCGCGCCTGCCGCACCAGGCGCTCGGTCTCGACCGGGCCGGGGTTGATGCCGACGACGCGCACGCCGTGGTCCATGCTCTCCGCGCCCAGTGCGCGGGTGAGCTGCATCAGCGCGGCGTTGCCCATGGAGCCGGCGATATAGGACGCGCGCGGACGCTCGCCCGCCATGCCGATCACATTGATGATCACGCCGTCGCCGCGCTCGCACATCTTCGGGTAGATGCCACGGACCAGCCCGACGAAGCCAAATACCTTCAGGTTCCAGGCGTCTTTGATGGTCTGGTTGTCCACCCGGGTGATGTCGCCGGACGGGATGGCACCGGCGTTGTTCACCAGGATGTCGCAGTCGCCGACGGCGGCGACCAGCTTCTCGATCTCGGAATCCCTTGAAAGGTCCAGCGCGTGGACCGTGGCCTGTGCGCCGAAACGGGTATTCAGGTCGTCGCGTACGGCATTCAGGTCGGCCTCGGTGCGCGAGACGAGATGCAGCGAGCAGCCTTCCTCGGCCAGCACCTCGGCGATGGCCTTGCCGATGCCCTTGCTCGCGCCGGTGACGATGGCGGTCTTGCCGGTGAGTTCGAGATCCATGGATTTCCCCCGCGTGGACGTAACGTTGCGCCGCGCAGGTTACGCCAGGCGGGGGTTATGAGGCTATTGGCAGGCGATCGGTGGAGGCTACTGGGGCGGGCGGGAATGCTGGCCGCCATCGACCATGACGACGGTACCCGACACCCAGGATGCGCGCGGCGAGGCCATGAAGACCGTGACCGCCGCCAGTTCCTCCGGCGTGCCGCCGCGCCCGCCGGGCAGCCCGGCCATGGTTTCCTGCCAGCGCTCCGGGTCGCCGAACTGGCGCTCCGCATTGGCGCGGGCCAGAAGCTGGAACCGCTCGGTCTGTGTCGGCCCCGGGTTCACGCCCACCACCCGCACGCCGTGGTTCATGCTCTCCGCACCCATGGTGCGGGTCAGGTGCATCAGCGCGGCGTTGCCCATGGAGCCCGCGATATAGGCGCCCCGGCCGCGCTCGCCGGCCATGCCGATCACGTTGACGATCACGCCGTCGCCGCGTTCGCACATCTTTGGATAGAAGTTGCGGATCAGGCCCACGGTGCCGAATACCTTGAGCTGCCAGCCTTCCTTGATGTCGTCGTCGCTGAGCTTGGACAGATCGCCGCCGGGAATGGCGCCCGCGTTGTTGATCAGGATATCCGCATCGCCCGCCGCGTCGGTCAGGGCCTGCACTGCCTCCGGCTTCGACAGGTCCAGCGCGTGGACCGTCGCCTGCGCCCCGAAGCGCGCATTCAGGTCGTCGCGCACCGCGTTCAGGTCGGCCTCGGTGCGCGAGACCAGGTGCACGGACGCGCCTTCCTCGGCCAGAAGTTCGGCGATGGCCTTGCCGATGCCCTTGCTGGCGCCGGTGACGATGGCAGTCTTGCCGCTGAGTTGCAGATCCATGGAAATCCTCCCGTTATCATTGGTTGCCCGAAAGCTAGGAGTCCGGCTTCGGAAAGGCAATCGGGATGCCGCGGGACCGCAGGATTGGCCCTTGTCAGGCCCGGTCCTCACCGCTATAACCCCGCGGTTTCCGAACAGCGACGGTGCGGCCGGGCGATATTGAACGCCCAGGGCATGCCCAGCCGTCGAGCAGGGCGCGAATGCGCCAAACCGCAAGCAAGCGAGGACAAAATGCCCAAGATGAAGACGAAGTCGTCGGCCAAGAAGCGATTCAGCTTCACGGCTTCCGGCAAGATCAAGATGAAGCCCTCCGGCATGCGCCATGGCATGCGCAAGCGCTCCCAGTCCATGAAGCGCAAGGCGCGGAAGATCGGCACGATCGCGAAGGTCGACGAGCAGATCCTGAAGCCCATGATGCCTTATCAGCGAAAGGGCTAATCACATGTCACGCGCAAAAAGCACCGTCCAGCGCCACGCACGGCGCAAGAAAATCCTGAAGGCCGCCAAGGGCTACCAGGGGCGGAACAACAACGTCTACCGCGTTGCCAAGGAACGGGTCGAGAAGGGCCTCCAGTACGCCTATCGCGACCGCCGGGTGAAGAAGCGGAACTTCCGCGCACTCTGGATCCAGCGCATCAATGCGGGCGCGCGCCAGCACGGGATGACCTATTCCCAGTTCATGGCAGGCGTGAAGCAGGCCGGCATCGAGATCGACCGCAAGGTTCTCGCCGACCTGGCCGTGCGTGAGCCCGAGGCGTTCAAGGATATTGTCGAACAGGCACAGAACGCCCTCGGCGCTGCTTCCTGACGCCGAACGGGCCACCAGGGCTTAGAAAGCCGACGGTGAACCATGACCGCGCCTGATCCTTCCCAGTTGCAGGAAACCCTGCTGGCGGACATCGCCGCAGCAGACGGCCTCGATGCGCTCGAGGCCGTCCGCGTGGCTGCGCTTGGCAAGAACGGCGCGATCACGGGCCTGATGAAGGGCCTCGGCCAGCTCGACGGCGACGCCCGCCGCGAGGCCGGCCAGGCGCTGAACCGGGTCAAGGACGCGGTCGCCGACGCCATCGCGGCACGGCAGGCCGAACTCGACGCAGCCGCTCTGGAATCCCGGCTTGCCGAGGAGACGGTGGACGTCACCCTACCGCCGCGCCCGCGCGAGAGCGGTTTCCTGCACCCGGTCAGCCAGGTGATGGAAGAGTGCATCGCCATCTTCGGCGAGATGGGCTTCACCGTCGCCGAGGGGCCGGATGTCGAGGACGACTTCCACAACTTCACCGCGCTGAACATCCCGCCGGAGCATCCCGCCCGGCAGATGCACGACACCTTCTACCTGAACGCGGAAGAGGGCCGCCCGGCCCCGGTGCTGCGCACCCACACCTCGCCGGTGCAGATCCGCACGATGGAGACGTCGAAGCCGCCGATCCGCATCATCGCGCCGGGGCGCACCTACCGCAGCGATTCCGACGCCACCCACACGCCGATGTTCCACCAGATCGAGGCGCTGGTCGTCGACGAGACGACCCATATGGGCCACCTGAAGGGCTGCATCATCGATTTCTGCCGGGCCTTCTTCGACATCCCGGACCTGCCGGTCCGTTTCCGGCCCAGCCACTTCCCGTTCACCGAGCCCTCCATGGAGGTCGATATCGGCTGTTCGCGCGAGGGCGGCGAACTGCGCATCGGCAATTTCGGTGACGGTGCGGACAACTGGCTGGAGATCATGGGCTCCGGCATGGTCCACCCGAAGGTGCTGGAGTACGGCGGCATCGATGCGCGGCGCTACCAGGGCTTCGCCTTCGGCATGGGCATCGACCGCATCGCGATGCTGAAATACGGCATCCCCGACCTGCGCACCTTCTTCGACGCCGACATCCGCTGGCTGAAGCATTACGGCTTCGTGCCGCTGGCCGTGCCGTCGATGGTCAGCGGACTGTAGGGGCCGGCCATGAAGTTCACGCTCAGCTGGCTGAAGGACCACCTCGACACCGAGGCCACGCTCGACGAGATCGTCGACACGCTGATCCGCATCGGCCTCGAGGTCGACACGGTCGAGAACCGCGCAGCGGAGCTGTCCGCCTTCCGGGTCGCCCATGTGATTTCCGCCGAACAGCACCCCGACGCGGACCGGCTGCGTGTCTGCACCGTCGATACGGGCGAGGGCACGGTTCAGGTGGTCTGCGGCGCACCCAATGCACGCGCCGGCATGAAGGGCGTGTTCGCGCCGGTCGGTACCTGGGTGCCGGGCATCGAGGTCGAGCTCAAGGCGGCGAAGATCCGCGGTGTCGAGTCCAACGGCATGCTGGTCTCCGAGCGCGAGATGGGCCTGTCGGACGAACATGACGGCATCATCGAGCTTCCCGATGACGCGCCGCTGGGCAAGCCCTTCGCGGAAGTCCTCGGTATCGACGACCCGTTCATCGATATCGAGCTCACCCCGAACCGCCCGGACTGCACCGGCGTGCGCGGTATCGCGCGCGACCTGGCCGCCGCCGGGCTGGGCAAGCTGAAGCCGTTCGATGCAGCTGAGCCCATCAAGGGCAGCTACAAGTCGCCCGTCGGCTGGAAGATCGCGGAAGACGGCAACGCCTGCCGCTACGTCGTCGGCCGCCATTTCCGGGGCGTGAAGAACGGCCCCTCGCCGCAATGGGTGCAGGACCGGCTGGTGGCCGTGGGCCTGCGGCCGATCTCGGCGCTGGTGGACGTGACCAACTACGTCTCGCTGGACCTGGGCCGCCCACTGCACGTCTTCGACGCGGGCAAGCTGGACAATAAGACGCTGACCATGCGCCGCGCGCGTGACGGCGAGAAATTCATGGCGCTGGTCGAGCGCGAATACACGCTGGACAGCGAGATGACGGTCATCGGCGACGGCGACAAGGCCGAAGGCCTGGCCGGTGTCATGGGCGGTCTCGATTCAAGCTGCACGGCGGAGACGACCGAGGTCTTCCTCGAGGTCGCGCTCTTCGATCCCATTTCCGTCGCCGCGACGGGCCGCAAGCTGCAGATCGAATCCGACGCGCGCTACCGTTTCGAGCGCGGCATCGATCCGGAATCCGCCGAATGGGGCGCCGAGGTCGCGGCCCGGATGATCCTCGAATTCTGCGGCGGCGAGGCGAGCGAGACCGTCAGCGCCGGCAAGATGCCCAAATGGCAGCGTGAGATCGAGTTGCGTTCCGACCGGGTGGCGACGCTCGGCGGGGTCGAGGTCTCCCACACGCGCCAGAGCGACATCCTCGAACGCCTCGGCTTCGATCTCTCGCCCAGCGATGAAGGTGTGTCGGCCTCGGTGCCGCCGTGGCGCCCGGACATCGAGGGTGAGGCGGACCTGGTCGAGGAGATCACCCGCATCTACGGCTTCGACAGTATCCCGCCGGTCTCGCTGACCCGCGACGCGGCCCTGCCGTCCGTCGCGATCACGCCTGAACAGCGCCGCGCCAGCATCGTGCGCCGCACGCTCGCCGCTCAGGGCCTGAACGAGGCGGTCACCTGGTCCTTCATGGGCCGGGCGCAGGCGGAACTCTTCTCCGCGGTCGCCGACACGCTGGTCCTCGCCAACCCGATCTCCAGCGAGCTGGACGCGCTGCGGCCCTCGATCCTCGGCAACCTGCTGATGGCTGCCGGCCGCAACGCCGACCGCGGCTATGGCGATGTCGGCCTGTTCGAGCTCGGACCGGCCTACCGTGATGCCACGCCGGACGGCCAGATGCTGGTCGCCGCCGGTGTGCGTCATGGCAACGCCCATCCGGCCCACTGGTCGGGCAAGGCGCGCCCTGTTGACGCACTGGATGCCAAGGGCGATGCGCTGGCTGCGCTGGAGGCAGCGGGTGCGCCCGTCGGCAACGCGCAGGTCGGCCGCGATGCGCCGGAGTACTTCCATCCGGGCCGTTCGGGCAGCCTGCGTCTGGGCAAGAACGTGCTGGCCTGGTTCGGGGAGGTCCATCCCGCCGTGCTGCGCGGCCTCGACGTGCGCGGCCCGGCCGTCGCCTTCGAGGTGTTCCTCGACAACATTCCGGCCCGCAAGGAATCGAAGAAGGGCGGCGCTTCCCGCCCGCCACTGCAATTGTCGGCCTTCCAGCCGCTGCGCCGCGACTTCGCCTTCCTGGTCGATGCCCATGTGCAGGCGGGCGACCTGCTGCGCGCCGCGCGCGGGGTCGACCGCGACATGATTTCCGATGTGTCCCTGTTCGATGTCTATGAAGGCAGGAACATGGAGCCGGGAAAGAAGTCCCTGGCGATCCAGGCGACCATCCAGCCGGTCGATGCGACGCTCACCGACGCCGAGATCGAGGAGATTTCGGCCAAGATCGTGGATGCGGTGCAGAAAACCACGGGTGGCGCGCTGCGGGGCTAGGGATGGTTGTCCACATATGGCCTGTGGATAACATGACGAATTGGTTTCAGTGAGCGCGGGGCTTTGTTACAGCCTGGGGAAAACCGCTGAAAATCCTGTAACTATCTGATAAAATATAAAAATATTGGTTTCCCGAAGTGTCACAATTCGGGGGTAAGATCGCGAAAACGACTCACAGAGACCGGATTGTGACAGTTATCCCCGATTGTCACACTCAGTATGACAGCAATTGTGACAGCGCCTGTTCCTGAATTGTTCACCCGTTTTCAAGCACCCAGATGACCGATCTTTCCCACATCCGCAATTTCTCCATCGTCGCGCACATCGACCACGGCAAGTCGACGCTTGCCGACCGCCTGATCCAGGCTTGCGGCGGGCTGACCGACCGCGAGATGTCCGAGCAGGTGCTCGACAACATGGAGCTGGAGCGCGAGCGCGGCATCACCATCAAGGCGCAGACGGTGCGCCTGAAATACGAGGCGAAGGACGGCGAGACCTACTACCTGAACCTCATGGACACGCCGGGCCATGTCGACTTCTCCTACGAGGTCTCGCGCTCGCTGGCCGCTTGCGAGGGTGCGCTGCTGGTGGTCGATGCCAGCCAGGGCGTGGAAGCCCAGACGCTGGCCAATGCCTATCTCGCCATTGACGCCGACCTTGAGCTTGTGCCGGTCCTTAACAAGGTGGACCTGCCCGCCGCCGAGCCGGAACGTGTGCGCCAGCAGATCGAGGACGTGATCGGGCTGGACGCTTCGGATGCGCTGCAGATTTCCGCCAAGACCGGGCTGGGCATTCCCGACGTGCTGGAAGCCATCGTCACCAAGATGCCGGCGCCCCAGGGCGACGCGGAAGCCGAACTCCAGGCCCTGCTTGTCGACAGCTGGTACGACCCCTATCTGGGCGTGGTCGCGCTGGTGCGCGTGCAGGACGGCACCCTGAAGAAGGGCCAGCGCATCCGCATGATGTCCAACGGCCGCACCTACCAGGTGGACCGTGTGGGCGTCTTTACGCCCGCCCGAACGGAGATCGGCCAGCTCGGCCCCGGCGAGATCGGGTTCATCACGGCCTCCATCAAGACCGTGGCCGACTGTAACGTCGGTGACACCATCACCGACGACCGCAAGCCGGCCGCGAAGCCATTGCCGGGCTTCAAGCCGTCCGTGCCGGTGGTGTTCTCGTCCTTCTACCCGGCCGATGCGGCGGACTACGAAGACCTGCGCGACGCGCTCGGCAAGCTGCACCTGAATGACGCCAGCTTCGAATACGAGCCGGAAAGTTCCGTCGCGCTGGGCATGGGCTTCCGCTGCGGCTTCCTCGGCCTGCTGCACATGGAGATCATCCAGCAGCGCCTCGACCGCGAGTTCGACCTCGAGATCATCGCCACGGCCCCCTCGGTCGTCTACCGGATCACGCTGACGGACGGGAAGGAGATTACCCTCCACAACCCGTCGGACTATCCCGAGGTCACGCGGATCGACACCATCGCCGAGCCGTGGATCAAGGCCTCGATCATGGTGCCGGATGAATACCTCGGCCCCATCCTGCAACTCTGCACCGAACGGCGCGGCGAACAGCTCGACCTGACCTATGTGGGCGGGCGCGCCATGGTGGTCTACCGCCTGCCGCTCAACGAGGTGGTCTTCGATTTCTACGACCGCCTGAAATCCATCAGCCGCGGCTATGCCAGCTTCGACTACGAGCTGGACGAATACCGCGAGGGCCATCTGGTCAAGGTCGACATCCTGGTGAATGGGGAGATCGTCGACGCCCTGTCGATGGTCGTGCACCGCGACCAGGCCGAGGCACGCGGCCGTCACCTGTGCGCGCGCCTGAAGGACCTTGTCCCGCGCCAGCTCTTCAAGGTGGCGCTGCAGGCCGCCATCGGCGGCAAGGTCATCGCGCGCGAGACACTGGGCGCCATGCGCAAGGACGTCACGTCCAAGTGTTACGGCGGCGACATCACCCGCAAACGCAAGCTTCTGGAAAAACAGAAGGCGGGTAAGAAGAAGATGCGCCAGTACGGCAATGTCGAGATCCCGCAGTCGGCCTTCATCGAGGCGCTGCGGATGGGCGACGAGTAGAGCTCGACGCTTTACCGGAACATGCCGCCCTTCGGCGGGCGGCGCCGGAACAGCCAGACCAGAAGCAGTCCAGGTACACTGGTCACGAACAGGGCCGGCCATGTCAGGATCGTCGAGATCACCGGGTGCCAGAGCCACGGGCCGATGACCGGCACATGCCGGGCGATGGCAGGTTCGGCCACCTGCAGGCTGGTCGGGTGCAGGCTGAACCAAAGTTCCCCGGCCGCAATCAGGGACAGGGCACCGGCGTCAATCGTCGCGAGTGCGTCGCGCACAAGAATGGCGATCGCAGCGATCAGGAAAATCCAGCCGATGACGCGGCCCACAACCATTGCCCGGTGAGTTCCCCGCTTTTGAATTTCTCGTTTGTTTTCCGCGTCGTACTTAACAGCAGTCGGTGCGTCGGACACAAGTCTTACTCCTGTCGGATTTGGTTAAAAGACGGCCTGTTGCCAGCGAGGCATCGGTTCGGCTATTGAACGCCGCGTGCCGGAGGGGTGGCCGAGTGGCTGAAGGCGCACGCTTGGAAAGCGTGTATGCGGGAGACCGTATCGAGGGTTCGAATCCCTCTCCCTCCGCCACCCTGCGCCGTGGCGTATCCGTTCGAACCCTCGATAAAAAAGAGTGCAGCCGCGCGTTGCGCGGCGGGGGTTCGAATCCCTCTCCCTCCGCCA
>JAYOFE010000031.1:0-21301 GCA_038117045.1 Alphaproteobacteria bacterium
ACTACACCAGCGATTCGATTCGTATCATTGTCGGTGCTTCGACGACGGAATCCAATGCCTCAATGCGTTTCAGCGTGCGCACCATGGCTGCTTCCTCGCAATCATGGGTGTTCAGCACGACGGGGACGGCCTCGGTCCTGGATCGTGCGCGCTGGAGCATCGATTCGATGGACACAGCCTCGTCACGGAAGGCCGCCGAGATGTCCGCGATCACACCCGGCTGGTCATCAACCATCAGGCGCACATAGTACGCGCCGCGATGGCGCTCGATCGGGCAGGACGGCGCATCCAGCAGGTCCTTCGCCGGCACGCCGAAGGTCGGCGTGGAATAGCCGCGTGCGATGTCGATGATGTCGGCCACGACCGCAGACGCCGTCGGCCCGGCGCCCGCGCCCCGGCCCTCGTAGATGGTGTTGTCGACAAAATCGCCCGTCGCGACCACCGCGTTGAACGAGCCCTCGACATGGGCGATCGGCGCGTTGCGGTCGACCATGCGCGGGTAGACGCGCGTCTCAAGGCCGTGCTCCGTCATCCGCGCGCTGCCGAGCAGCTTGATGCGGTAGCCAAACTCCTCGGCATAGTCGATGTCCTGGAGCGAGATGTGGCGGATGCCCTCAATGTGGACATTTCCGAAATTCACTTTCGTCCCGAACGCCAGGCTCGCCAGCAGGGCCAGCTTGTGCGCGGCGTCGATACCGTCGACGTCCATGCTTGGCTCGGCCTCGGCATACCCCAGCTTCTGCGCCTCGGCGAGTACCGTATCGAAAGACAGTCGCTTCTCGCGCATCTCCGTGAGGATGTAGTTGCAGGTACCGTTCAGGATTCCGTAGACGTGGCTGATGCCGTTGCCCGCCAGCCCCTCACGCAGCGCCTTCACGATGGGGATGCCGCCCGCGATCGCCGCCTCGTAGTTGAGCGACACACCGGCCTTTTCCGCCGCGGCGGCGAGTTCATTGCCGTGCATCGCGAGCAGCGCCTTGTTGGCGGTCACCACATGGCGGCCCGCCGCGATGGCGGCCTCGCACAACGCCTTGGCCGGTCCGTCCTCGCCACCGATCAGCTCGACGATCACATCCGCATCGGCGGCTCGGGCCATCTCGACCGGATCGTCGAACCAGTCGTAGCTGTCCAGCTTGACGCCGCGGTCCTTGGCACGCGAGCGCGCAGACACTGCCGTGATCTCGACGTTACGTCCGCTGCGCCGTGCGATCAGGTCCGCATGCCGCGTCAGCACTTCGACGGTGCCGGCGCCGACCGTTCCCAGGCCGGCGATCGCGACACGTAGTGATTCACTCATAACAAGAAGTTCCTACTTTGCGGCCACCGACATCTGCGCCGCATCGCCGGCTTCGGCGAGAGCGCGCTCCGGATCCGCGAAAAGGTGGCGGATGTTGCGGGTGGCCTGGCGGATACGCTGGGTGTTCTCAACCAGCGCGATGCGTACATGGTCGTCACCGTTCTCGCCAAAACCGAGACCCGGGGAGACCGCAACCTCGGCATGCTTCAGCAGAAGCTTGGAGAACGCCACGCTGCCCAGATGCCTGAAGGGCTCGGGGATCGGCGCCCAGATATACATGCTGGCGGTCGGGACCGGCACGTCCCAGCCCGTCTTTTTCAGGCCATCGACCAGCACATCGCGGCGCTCGCGGTAAATGGCGCGGGCTTCGTCCACACAGTCCTGCGGGCCGTTCAGCGCGGCGGCGGCAGCCACCTGGATCGGCGTGAAGGCGCCGTAGTCCAGATAGCTCTTCACCCGTGCGAGCGCGGCAATCAGCTTGGTATTGCCCGCCGCAAATCCGATGCGCCAGCCAGCCATCGAGTACGTCTTGCTGAGCGAGGTGAACTCGACCGCCACGTCCTTCGCGCCGGGAATCTGCAGGATCGACGGCGGCGGCGGGCCCTCGAAGTAGATTTCCGAATAGGCCAGGTCCGACAACACGATGATGTCGTGGATGCGGCAGAAGTCGACAACCTTTGCGTAGAAGTCGAGATCGGCCACCAACGCGGTCGGGTTTGACGGGTAGCACAGCACCAGCGCCACCGGCTTGGGCTGGGAGTGCAGCACCGCACGCTCCAGCGCCTCCAGGAAGGCGTCGTCGGGCTCAACCGGCAGGTAGCGCACCGTACCGTCGGCGATGATGAAGCCGAACTGGTGGATCGGGTAGGACGGGTTCGGCACCAGGATCAGGTCACCCGGGCCGGTGATTGCCTGCGCGAGGTTCGCAAGGCCCTCCTTGGAGCCGATCGTGACAATCGCTTCCGTCTCCGGGTCGATGTCGACGCCGAAGCGGCGCTTGTAATAGGCCGACAGCGCCTTGCGAAGACCCGGGATACCACGCGAGTTCGAATAGCGATGCGTCCGCGGGTCGTGGACCGTCTCGATCAGCTTTTCGACAATGTGTGGAGGCGTCGGGAGGTCAGGGTTGCCCATACCGAAATCGATGATGTCCGCACCCGCCGCTCGCGCCGCAGCCTTCATGGCATTGACTTCGGCGAAAACGTAAGGCGGCAGCCGCCTGATGCGGTGGAAATCGGTCTGCATGGGTCCTGTCCAATTGGAGTCGATGATGAAACGGCAAACGGCCGCCGGCGGCGCAATTGCCGCCGGCGACCTTTTAACGCCAGGAACTCGACGGTGCGAGGGTCTTTTCGCCCTTCCCTACGGGAGGACGTAAATCTCCGCGCGCCGGTTACCCGCCTCGCCCGTCGGCATGGCCTCGGAATAGATCGGCTGATCATCCGAAACAGCTTCCACGGTCACACGATCGGGCGACACCCCGGCGCCGATGAGCGCCTGTGCGACGGCATTCGCGCGAGCAAATGACACGTTGAAGTTGGCGAGTTCATGCCGGTTCTTGGGCATTTGTCCGGTCCGGCTGCTGGCATGGCCAACCACGAGCAGGCGCCCGCCATTGCGGTAGGCCGCTGCGACCGCGTTGATCACCTGGCGGTCACGCGAGCCGAGATTGGAAGAGCTTTGCCCGAACTGGATGGTGGCGACCTGGGCTTCGGCACTGATCTGCGCCGAGACCGGCAGATAACCGCCGCCGCCGTAGCTGCCGCCGATCACGCTGGTGTCGACGATGACCGAAGGCGAGTTTGAGGAAGCCTGTGCCGAAGCCATCGACGGCTGGAAGGTCGGTGCGGGCGGCAGGGCGGGTACCGGCGAGGGCGCAGAAAGCGGCGGCGGCACCGCGGCAATCTGCGCGGCCAGCGGCGACGACGGTGCGGGCCGCGACACGGCAGCGGGCGCCGGCATTGGCGCCGCCGAAGGCGTCGTGGCCGGTGTCGGTGCCGGCGGGGCGGGCGGCGGCGTCACGGCGATCTGGGCCGATGCGGGCGCAGGCGTCGTCACGGTTTCGGCAGGACGCGATGCGGCCTGCGGAGCCTCGGCCGGGCGGGTACTGCCCTGCAGGCGGATGGCCTCGTCGGTGTAGCGCGCATTATTGCGGTCGGCGATCAGGCCCTCGACCACACGGTCGCGCACCGAACTGGAACCGGTCGCGGGGCGGCTGGGGACGGAGGTCAACGAAGGTGTATCGGAATCCTCGGAACGTGCCTGTTCGGCGTCCGCGCGAGACCGGACACTGCTGTCCGACGCGGTCTGTGGCGCGGGCGTGTCGTCATCGAACAGCCCAAAAACGTCCAGGTCCGAGCAACCGCTCAGCGCAAGAATTGCAACAACCGGAATCAACCGGCGCGAGAAAACCGAGATACCATTCGCCATGGTGCCACCCCTCGTGACGTTGTACGAATCGCGATAGATCGGTCTATTCGCTTGATCTTGTGTGCAGTGCAACATAAGTTCCTGCGCACAAGTGTTTTCGCCGAATATCCGCGCTGAGCCAGGTACGATTCGCAAAAAGCCCATAAGTTATAAAGGATTGCCCGATGCCGGATCAACAAAATGAAAACAATGCCGAAAGCGCGTTTCCGTCGCCCGAGGAACTGACCGCGACGATGGCGAATATCGCCGAACGCAGCCAGGCGTTGGTCAACGGTTTCCTGTCGAATCAGTCCGGTGCTTTCGGCATGGGCGACCCGCTGAATATCGGCCAGGCCTTCATCGAGCTCACCCAACGGATGATGTCGAACCCGGCGCAGCTGATGCAGGCGCAGATGGGCCTGTGGCAGGACTACATGAACCTCTGGCAGGTCACGGCGCAGAAGATGATGGGCGTCGAGGTCGATCCGGTTGCGAAACCAGAATCCGACGACCGCCGGTTCCGGGATTCCGAATGGGATGAGAGCATCCTGTTCGACTACATCAAGCAGTCCTACCTGCTCTCCTCACGCTGGCTGACCAACACCGTCCGCGAAGTTGAAGGCCTGGACGACAAGACCGCCAAGAAGGTCGATTTCTATACCCGGCAGTTCGTCGATGCGCTCGCGCCAACCAACTTCCTGATGACCAACCCCGAGGTGATCCGCGCCACCGTGGAATCGAAGGGCGAAAACCTGGTCAAGGGCCTGGAGTACCTGATTGCCGACATGGAGAAGGGCAACGGCCAGCTGCGCATCAGCCAGGTCGACGAGACGGCCTTCACCCTGGGCGAGAACGTCGCCACGACGCCCGGCAAGGTGGTCTTCCAGACGGAGCTGATGCAGCTCATCCAGTACGAGCCGACGACCGAGAAGGTCGACAAGCGCCCGTTGCTGATCGTCCCGCCGTGGATCAACAAGTATTACATCCTCGACCTTCAGCCCAAGAATTCGTTCATCAAGTGGTGCGTGGACCAGGGCCTGACCGTCTTTGT
Source organism: Alphaproteobacteria bacterium (assembly GCA_038117045.1). Taxonomy (GTDB): domain Bacteria; phylum Pseudomonadota; class Alphaproteobacteria; order UBA6615; family UBA6615; genus JABJAG01. Next base: position 4,758 of record JAYOFE010000031.1, read on the forward strand.
TGTGTCCTGGGTGAACCCGGACAAGGCCCTCGCGGCAAAGTCCTTCGAGGACTACATGCTGGAAGGCCCCCTGGCCGCGCTCGACGCCATCGAGCAGGCGACCGGAGAGAAAGAGGCGAACATCATCGGCTACTGCCTTGGGGGCACGCTGACCGCCAGCACGCTCGCCTATATGGCTGACAAGCGCGATGACCGCTTCAAAAGCGCAACCTTCTTCACCGCGCTGGTGGATTTCAAGGAACCGGGCGAACTGGGCGTGTTCATTGACGAGGAACAGCTTGATTCCCTCGAGGCCAAGATGGAGGTCGACGGCTATCTCGAAGGCTCGTCCATGGCGACCACCTTCAACATGCTGCGCGCCAACGACCTGATCTGGTCCTTCGTGGTGAACAACTACCTGCTCGGCAAGGAGCCCTTCCCCTTCGACCTGCTCTACTGGAACTCGGATTCCACGCGCATGCCGGCGGAGATGCACCGCTTCTACCTGCGCAAAATGTATCAGGAGAACAAGCTGATCGAGCCGGGCGGTATCGAACTCAACGGCGTGCCGATCGACCTGAGTAAGGTGGACCTGCCGGTCTTCATGCTGTCTACGAAGGAAGACCACATCGCGCCGTGGAAATCGACCTACGCCGCGACCCAGATCTACAAGGGCGACACCAAGTTCTGCCTGGCCGGTTCGGGCCACATCGCCGGCGTCGTGAACCCGCCGACGGTCGAGAAGTACGGCTACTGGACCAACACCAAGAACCCGGCGACCCCGGACGAATGGTACGAGAGCGCGAAGGAGCACCCGGGCTCGTGGTGGCCGGAATGGCGCAAATGGCTCAAGAAGCAGGCCGGCGGCCAGGTCGCGGCCCGTACGCCGGGCGATCACAAGCTGAAGGTGATCGAGGCCGCGCCGGGCAGCTATGCTTCCTTGCGTATTGGTGCTCCGGCCGAGGACGCCAAAGACTAAGTTCCGCCCTTATGGTGTTTGGCCCCGATTTCTTCCAATCAGCAAAGCCCGAGCACTACGGCGAAATCACCAGCCTCCTGGACGCCGCATTCAGGGGAGCCGGTGAAAGCCGGCTGGTCGACGAACTTCGTTCGGATGGGGACATGTGGCACGAGGCGATGCTCACCTGGAACGGTGAGATTGTCGCCTATGCTGCCCTCTCTCGTATGCGTAGCCCGTCCGGTTGGGCCTGCCTCGCGCCCCTTGCGGTTCTGCCGCGCTATCAGGGCCACGCGTGGCACCTCGGCACCCGGATGGCGCACTATTTCTCAGTATTGTTTGAGTATGCAGACATCGCGGCGCGGAACGGTGCGGACTTTCCAAACACGATTGTCGTGCTGGGCGAGGTCAGTTTCTATGAAAAGGTAGGCTTCAGCCACGCCCGCGCGCAGAATCTGACATCCCCCTATCCCCTGTCGCACACGATGATCGCGCGCCCCGGCAATGACACGCCGGTCGAGACGCTCGAATACCCTCTCGCGTTTGAGAGACTGGGCAAATAGCAGAGGGTACAGGCGTTACTTCGCGCCATTGCCCGACTTAATGTGGTCCTGGGCCAGCTTGCAGTAGATCTCGATGGATTCCGGCCAGAAGGCCAGTTCCGCCTCACGAAGTTCGCGCAGCGGCTTGGCGGGGATGCCAGCCCACAGCTCGCCCTTCTTGACGACCTTGCCGGGTGAGACGACGGCCCCGGCGGCGACCATGGCGCCGCTTTCGACCACCGCGCCGTCCAGCACGACCGAGCGCATGCCGATGAAGCAACCGTCTTCCAGCGTGCAGGCATGGATCAGCGCCGAATGGCCGATGGTGATGTCGCTGCCGATGATGCAGGGCATGTCCGGCGTGCCGTCCGCGCGCGCGCCGTTCAGGTGGACGACCGTCCCATCCTGAATGTTGGTGCGCTCACCCACAGTGATGCGGCTGCCGCTGTCGCCGCGCAGGACGCACCCGTACCAGACACTTGCGCCCGCACCGATGCGTACATCCCCGATCACCGAGGCGGTGTCGGCGATAAATACGTCATCGGCAATGGTCGGCATGACGCCGAGATAGGGCTTGAGCGGACTGGTCATTTCGAAACTTCCTTCATTGCGCGTATCGCGCTCTTGGCCCTAGAGCCCCTCGCCTTCGTCGGCACCCATCAGGATGTTCAGGGTCTGGACGGCCTGTCCGGATGCCCCTTTTCCCAGATTGTCGATCAGCCCGGCAACAACGGCCTGCCGGGTTTCCTCGTTGTGCAGCACGAAGACGTGCAGATCGTTGGTGCCGTTCAGTGTTTCCGGGTCGAGCTTGGAGATCGTCTCGGTCTCGGCGAACGGTGCGACCGTCACGAAGCGCTCGCCTTCATAATGTTCCGCCAGCGCGGCGTGCAGATCCTCCGCCCTGGGCGAACCCGGCAGGTTCCACAACGCCACCGGCACCTGCACCAGCATCCCCTGGCGGTAGCGGCCGACGGCGGGCACGAAGATCGGCGGATGCGAGAGCCCGCCCCAGCGGGTGATCTCGGGAATGTGCTTGTGGGCGAGCGTCAGCGCGTAGCTGTAGACAGCGCTGTCGGTGTGGTTCGACGCACCCGGGTCCTCAAACGCCGCGATCAGCGACTTGCCGCCGCCGGAATAGCCTGACACTGCATTGATCGAGACCGGATAGTCCTCCGGCAGCAGGCCGCGTGCGATCAGCGGATGCAGCATCGCCACCGACGTGATCGCGTAGCAGCCGGGATTGCTGATCCGCTTCGACGAACGCACCGACTCCCGGAAGCCCCGCTCGTATTCCGGGAAGCCATACACCCAGTCGTCGACGGCCCGGTGGGCGGTCGAGGCATCGATGATGGCCGTGTCGCCCGTCACCATGGAGACGGCCTCGCGCGCAGCATCGTCCGGCAGGCAGAGGATCGCCACATCGGCGTCGTTCAACGCCTCGCGCCGGGCACCGGAATCCTTGCGGCTCTCTTCATCGAGGCTGATGAGGGAAATATCCGTCCGCGGCGACAGCCGTTCGTGAATCTGGAGGCCGGTGGTCCCTGCCTCGCCGTCTATGAATACAGTCGTGGTCATCGTTTTGTCGCCTGGCAGCGTCTCGGGCCCGCACGGGCCGCTTACATAGCCGCTAGATAAACTCCCAGTTCTTGTAGAACAACCGGTTGAGCGACTTCAGCAACACGCCAAGGGCATGCAGGATGCCGGTTGTCAGCCCGAGCACCGGTGACGGGCGCATCAGGTCGACAAACATGCAGTAGCGCATCTCGTCGCTCTCGTTCACCGAACGGTGCATCAGCGTGTCATCAAAGATGAAACACGGGCTGTCCCGCCAGATGTTCCGCGTCCGGCCGACATCAATATAGACGTCGTCGCTCTCCACCGGGCTCAGGTTGTAGAGCAGCCGGTAGGTGATACGCAGCGGGCCGTAGTGGTACTTGGTGCCCACCTTCGGCTGGAAGGTAGAGACGCCGATCGTCTTGATGTAGCGGTAGGGCCGGCTCAGTTCGGGGATCGAGGTGTCCACCGTCTGGTCATACCACTTGTACATCAGCATTAGCCGCTCGTTGCCGGAGTTCTTTTGCTGGATGCGCGCGATGATGTTGTCCTTCTCGCGCCGCACGGCATCCAGCATGAACTCGACCTCTTCCTGCATATCCCTGGGCAGGTCCTCGACCTGCAGGACGCGGCCGGTCCGCTTCGAGAGCAGGTCCATGAGCAGGTTGAAGGGCGACAGCAGCCAGGTGAGGATCCCGTTGCCGAAGAAATAGCGCTTGAGGACCGGCGCCTCGCCCCCGATGTCGTTGCGGGCAACGTCGATGATCCCGAACACCAGATAGGCAAGGATCGGTACGGCCAGCACCCAGAACGGCAGCAGGTAGAACAGCGCGGCGATCACGGCGGCGATCACGGAGATACGCAGGACCTTTCTGAGCTTCTTCGGCATCTTGCGATTGTCCTTCGGCTGTTGCGGCCCGCCGGGGCGCACAACTTACGATTCGATTTCCCAACAATACGGCGTCCGGCCCCGGGTACGAAGCCGCTTTGCAACATCCAGGGGCACAAACGAAAGGGGCTGCCCGGCAACCGGACAGCCCCCCGTAATTCCACCGGGAATAGGGTCCGGTTAGCGCTTCGTAAACTGATATTTGTGTAACTTATTGTAATAATTAAGAGAATTTCGATTATTTTGCCGCGTGCCTCCAGCGTGCTTCGCGTTTGACCTGCAAAAATGCGTGCTATTTAAAATTCTCCATAAACTTAAAGATCTCATCGCGACTTTGTTTAGTTGCTGTTTCGTTGTAGCGATATGTCTGCTTTTCTCGCTTATTAACAAAGCCATCAAGTTGCTTGCAATCAAAGCAGTGAGTCGCATCCTTATATACGATGAATTTGCTGTCAGGTTGCTTCTTCATAACGCTTGATATTGTCCATGACTTACAACCGTATTCAGTATACGAGAACGGATCTTTTTCTCCCGCTATCCATAACACAGGGCGTACCACGCTAGTGTCTAGATATGTTCTGCTTGGGTACGCACACCCTCCATACAATCCAATAACTGCACGTGGTACTGGTCCCCATCCTTTCCTAGTAGCGAGTTCAACATTGCTTGACTTAATAGCATCGGCACCAATCTGAGCACCAAGACTTTGTCCAACTGTAAAGATACGATTAGGGTCAACACCTGCACGAGCAAGGGCTGCCGTAGCATCGTATACATCTTTAACTAGACGCATATCTGTCAGATTTTTATTCCCGCCGCAGTTAAATGGACGTTTGTTTGGGCGTGGCGCTGTATTGTAATTTGGAATTGCGACGGTATAGCCCTTGTCAATAAACAATTGAGCAAGTTCTCTAATATCCCCTTCATTGAAGGTTTGTATGCCTGGGCATGGACCAAGCACGGCAACCCCAGCACCGTTAGGCTTAGGAGGGACAAACACATAGTTAATAACACTATAGATACGATCTGTGTTCTTTTGTGTGTATGTGATGTCAGGATATCCGTAATGTTTTTTATTTTTCTCACTAGCGTTAAGCGATTGGCCGCTCGTTAACCAAGCAACTACACACAAAGTAGTTGTTACGGTTAGAAGCTTAAGAATACGCATTTTAGGCACTCCTCCGTGCTGTCTCTATTTCGCCTGCATTCAATTTACTTGCAGCAAACGAGTGAAGGATGATCGCATCAGCCAGTTACAAACAGTAAACTTTATAGATAGTACAAGCAATTTTTTGAGGCCCACGTGCCTCAGGCGTGTAAAAGTAGAGAACTGTACCCTGCCAAAAAATCTAATGTTGTCAGGGGGCGTGTTCCTGTCACGTGCCTCTACGTGCTTCCATAAAAAAAGGCCCCACCGTAGTGAGGCCTTTGATTTTATTGTTTTTTTGTAGATTACATCTTATCGCTTCGAGAACTGGAAGCTGCGGCGCGCCTTCGCACGGCCGTACTTCTTACGTTCAACGACGCGGCTGTCGCGGGTCAGCATGCCGACCTTCTTGAGGATCGGACGCAACCCCGGCTCACGCAGCGCGAGCGCCTTGGAGATGCCGTGGCGAACCGCGCCGGCCTGGCCCGAAAGCCCGCCGCCGGTGACCGTGCACACGATGTCATACTGGCCGAGGCGGTCGGTGACCTGGAACGGCTGTGACAGCACCATGCGCAGCACCGGGCGCGCGAAATAGACCTCGCCCGCGCGGCCGTTGACGGTCAGCTGGCCATTGCCCGGCTTGATCCAGACGCGTGCGACCGCGTCCTTGCGCTTGCCGGTCGCATAGGTGCGGCCAAGTTCGTCGATCTTCGGCTGGGCCTGGGCCGCCGTCTCGACCAGGCTCTCGCCCGTGGTCTCGGCCAGTGCCGCCGCAGCAGCGGCAATCGCACCGCCCTCGACGGGCGTGTTCTGGGTCGCGTTGGTTTCGTCGCTCATCAGGCGGCACCCCGCTTGTTCTTCGGATTCATCGCGGCAAGATCGAGCGCCTCAGGCTGCTGGGCCTCGTGCGGGTGATCGGTGCCGGCATAGACCTTGAGCTTGCCGTACTGGGCGCGGCCCATCTTCGTCTTCGGAAGCATGCGCTCGATGGCCTTGCGGATCACCACGTCCGGCTTGTCGCCGTCCAGGTAGTTCGCGGCCGTACGGCTGCGGATGCCGCCCGGGTAACCGGTGTGCCAGTAATAGTTCTTGTCGGCACGCTTGTTGCCGGTCATGCGCACCTTCTCGGCATTGATGACGATCACATGGTCACCGCAGTCGATGTTGGGCGTATACATGGGCTTGTGCTTGCCGCGCAGACGATCGGCAATGATCGCCGCCATCCGGCCCAGCACCACGCCTTCGGCATCGACGATCCACCACTTGGCTTCGACGTCTGCCGGTTTCGCGGAATAAGTCTTCATGGCCTGTTCGCCACCTTCGTTCTTGAAATTCGTGGTCTCCCGGACCCGGCGGTTGGGACAACCGGATGGCCCGAAAGAGACACCGCCGCCCGACACCAGACGTGAGGGCAGCGACGGGGCGGGTTCTATGGCACCCAAAAACGATTGTCAAACCGAAAAACACAAGAAAACGCAGTCAGTTACGAACGCGGTATTATAATACCTCTTCTGCTATTCCAAACCTCAAGCCGTTGTTTCCGCAAGCATTTGCCATCCGCCGGAAACCGGATCATTTTAGGCACATGACTGATACGCAAACTCTCGCCACGGCGCCAGCCGCCCATGAGCCCCCTTACCTGCTGCGCAGCGACGAAGACGGCGTGACCACGCTCACCCTCAACCGGCCCGGCGAACTGAACGCCCTGTCAGAAGGCATGCTGGCCGCGCTGCAGGCGGAACTCGACACCATCGCGGATGACCGTTCGGTCCGTGTCGTGGTGCTGGCGGCATCGGGACGCGCCTTCTGTGCCGGCCACAACCTGAAGCAGATGCGGGCCAACTACACCATCGAGTACCAAAAGGAACTCTTCGCCACCTGCACGAAGATGATGCTGTCGGTGCTGCGCCTGCCCCAGCCGGTCATCGCAAAGGTACACGCGCTGGCCACGGCGGCGGGATGCCAGCTTGTCGCCACCTGCGACCTGGCGGTCGCCGCGAAAACGGCGCGCTTTGCCACGTCGGGCATCAATGTCGGCCTTTTCTGCTCGACCCCGGGCGTGGCCGTCGGCCGCGCCGTCTCGCGCAAGCATGCGATGGACCTGCTGCTGACCGGCGATTTCGTTAGTGCCGAACGCGCAGCGGAGATCGGGCTGATCAACGAGGCGGTCGAGGACAACCTGCTGGACGACGCGGTGGGCGATCTGGCGCGCAAGCTCGCCAACAAGTCCGCCTATGCATTGGCGCTGGGCAAGAAGGCCTTCTACGAGCAGCTCGAGATGGGCGTCACGGACGCCTATGCGCTGGCCGGTGCCGAGATGGCCCGCAACATGATGGACCGCGACGCCGCTGAAGGCATCGACGCCTTCGTCGAGAAGCGCGAACCCGAATGGGACCAGGGTCCCCGCGAAGAGTAGGGTCAGAGCCGATGATGGATTCCGAAAAAGAGTTCACCTATTCCGACGACCTGCTGCGCAAGCTGTTCAGCGATGTGAAGGTCATCGCGTTGGTGGGCGCCAGCCCGCGCGGCGAGACCCGGGCAAGCTGGCGCGTCATGCGCTTCCTCCAGAACGAGGGCTACAAGGTCTATCCCGTGAACCCGGACGCCGTCGGCCAGGAAATCCACGGCGAAAAAGTCTATGCCAGCATCCGCGACCTGCCGGAACGCCCGGACATGGTCGATATCTTCCGCCTGCCCTGGAAGGTGCCGCCCGTTGTCGATGACGCCATTGCCGTCGGCGCGCCGTACATCTGGATGCAGCTCAAGGTGATCAATGAGGAGGCCGCGGCGAAGGCCGAGGCCGCCGGGGCGACCGTCATCATGGACCGCTGCCCCGCCATCGAACTGCCGCGCCTGCGCGCCGCCGCCTGAAACCGTATCGGGAACCCGACATGAGTGACCTGTATTACCCGGACTGGCTGATCCGTCGCATCCTGCGCGAAACCGACACGGTGGCGATGGTCGGCGCCAGCACCAACTGGAACCGGCCGAGCTACTTCGCCATGAAGTACATGCAGGAAAAGGGCTACCGGGTGATCCCGGTGAACCCGCGCGCCGAGGGCGAGACCCTGCTGGGCGAGACGGTCGTCGCCAGCCTGAAGGACATCGACGTGCCGGTGGACATGGTCGACATCTTCCAGCGCTCCGACCGGGTGCCGCCCATTGTGGACGATGCCATCGAGATCGGCGCAAAGGTCGTCTGGATGCAGCTCACCGTGCGCCATGACGAGGCCGCGAAGAAGGCCGAGGATGCCGGCCTGACGGTTATCATGGACCGCTGCCCGAAGATCGAGTTCGGCCGCCTGTCGGGCGAGCTCGGCTGGAGCGGCATCAACACCAAGGTGATCACGTCGCGCCGCTCGCGGCGGATCCGGGCCTGACCGACACATGAGCAACGACAACCGCGACCACCGCCCGCCGGGCTTCGAGACACTGGCCATCCATGCCGGCGCGTCCCCGGACGAGAAGACAGGCGCGCGCAACGTGCCGATCTACCAGACCACGTCCTACGTCTTTGACGACGTGGACCATGCGGCCTCCCTCTTCAACCTTCAGACCTTCGGCTACATCTACACGCGTCTGACCAACCCGACGGTCTCGGCGCTGGAGGAAAAGATGGCGGCGCTGGAGGACGGGCGCGGCGCGGTTGCCTGCGCCAGCGGCCATGCGGCCCAGCTTCTGGCGATGTTCGTGCTGATGGAGCCGGGCAACAACTTCGTCGCCTCGCGCAACCTCTACGGCGGCTCGATAACCCAGTTCAGCCATACTTTCAAAAAGTTCGGCTGGCACTGCAACTTCGTCGACCCGACCGACCCGGAGAACTTCCGCGCCGCCATCGACGAGAACACCAAGGCGCTGTTCGTCGAGCTGCTGGCCAACCCCGGCGGCATCATCGTCGACCTGGAGCCGGTCGCGGCCATCGCGAAGGAAGTCGGTATTCCGCTGATCGTCGACAACACCATGGCGACGCCCTACCTCTGCCGCCCCTTCGAATGGGGCGCGGATTTATCGATCCACTCGATGACCAAGTTCCTCGGCGGACACGGCACGTCCATGGGCGGCGTCGTGGTGGAGAGCGGGAAGTTCGACTGGGCGCAGAACGACAAGTTCCCGTCCATGACCCAGCCCGATCCGGCCTATCACGGGCTCACCTTCTACGAGACCTTCGGCGACTTCGGCTTCTCGACCAAGGCCAAGGCCGTGGCCCTGCGCGATCTGGGCCCGACGCTGGCGCCCCAGAACGCCTTCAATATCCTGACCGGCATCGAGAGCCTGCCCGTGCGCATCGACCGGCATGTGCAGAATGCGCAGGCGGTGGCCGAGTTCCTCGAGGCGCACCCCGCCGTCGAATGGGTGAGCTATGCCGGGCTCAAATCCAGCCCGTACCACGCGCTGGCGCAGAAATACCTTCCCAAGGGGCCGGGCTCGGTCTTCACCATCGGGCTGAAGGGCGGCTACGAGGCCGGTGTGCGCGCCGTCGAGAGCGTGGAACTGCTGTCGCACCTCGCCAATATCGGCGACACCCGCTCGCTGATCCTGCATCCCGCTTCCACGACGCACCGCCAGCTCACCGACGAGCAGCGCACCGCCTCAGGCGCGGGCGACGAGGTGCTGCGCCTTTCCATCGGCCTGGAAACGATCGACGACATCATCGCGGATTTGGGCCAGGCCCTGGATTTCGCGCAGGCGAAGGCGGCGGAATAAAAAAACCGCGCCGTCCGGAGACAGCGCGGCTTTGGAACTCGCAGATAAGGCCTGGCCTATTCAGCCGCAGCCTTCTGGTACCACTGCTGGGGCATCGCGCCCTTGATCGCATAGGCCAGCGCCTGGACGACCTGGTAGGGCTCGCGGGCAACGCCCTTGGCGGCGCTATCCACTTCCTTCAGCGCGTGATCGTGCTCTTCAGGGTGCAGCGTGATGATCGCCTTCCCCAGCGCGGCGGCGTAGCCGGCGTCGAAGGCGGCGTTCCACTGCTTGTACTTCTCGCCGAAGCGCACGACGACCACATCGGCCTGCTCGATCAGGGTGCCGGTGCGCACCGAGTTCAAGAGCGCGCCCTTGTGGTCATGCCAGAACTTGTCGCCTTCGGAGCCGAACACGGCGACGCCGCAATCGTCGGAATCCTCATGTACGGTGATCGGCGCAGAAAATGAAACAGGCAGGCCCGCTTCCTTGCAGCCATCCATGATCTGCTCGCGCCAGTCGGAGTGAATCTCGCCCGACAGATAGATGTTCCAGGTTTTCTCGCTCATGGTTCCCCCTCATATCCGGGTGAATGGAATGGTGTGCGCCGTTTATAGCAAACCACCGGCGGGGCGGCCAAATCGGGCCTATTCCGCAGGTGCAGGCGCCACACCCGTAACGGCCGGGCCGCGATCCCGTTCCACCGGCGGCAGCAGTGCAATGCCGATGATGGTCAGGCATCCGGTCACCCCCAGCGTCCAGTAAACCCACGAAAAGCCGCCCGTACGCTCCAGCACGAAGGCGATGAACTGGATCGCCAGCGGCGCGGAGCCGAGTGCCAGCACATAACGCACGCCGAAGATCAGGCCGTGGTGGCGCGGGGGTGTGTAGCGCGCAAACAGCAACGCTTCAGCCGGGATCGCGCCGGTGCCCGCCATGGTGATCATGAAGACCGCGACGATCAGGAACGGCCCGCCCGCGGAGGCCGCCAGCCAAAGCATGGGCATGTGGATGCACCACGCCAACAGGTATGCGTGCTTCCATGTCCAGCGGTCCGCCGCCCAGCCACCAACAAGCTGGCCCAGTCCCGCCAGCAGATAGACCATGAAGACCACAGTCCCGATCCAGAAGGTCGAGCCGCCGAGCAGGTCGTCGAGCCGGATCTCGAACATCTTGGGCATGGCGGCCTGGGTCGACTGGTAGACCAGCCCGCCCACGAAGCCGGTACCCAGGATCAGCAGCGCGCCGCGGATCATGCCGCCGCGCGCAACCTTCCTGTCCTCGCCGGTTTCCACGTCGCTCGCCTCGGCGATGCGCCCGCGCATGATCATCAGGGCCATCCACCCGCCGATGGCGAGGCTGACGATACCTGGCACGATGAAGGCCGCACGCCAGTCCACGAAATCGATCAGGCTGCCCGCGGTCAGCGCCGCAAAGGCGACACCCATGCCGCCGAACAGGCCGTTCACGGCGAGGCCCTTGCCGGGATTGCGGCGTGCCAGGCGCATCACCCACGGGATGCCCACCGGGTGGTAGATCGCGGCGAAGATGCCGATGGCCGCGAGCGCGAAGACGATGGTCGTCGGCCCGTCCATGAAGCCGGAAATAATGCTCGCCCCGCCCATGCCGAGGAAGCTGACGGCGATCATGCCGCGCCGGGTCCAGCGGTCGGCGATCCAGCCCACGGGGATGGCGGCAACACCGATCAGCAGTGCCGCAGGCGTCCAGAGCTCGATCAGGTCAGGGTATGGCATCTCCCAGACCCGCTCCAGAGCCAGAACGATGGTGAAATAATAGGCCGCGAACATATGCATCGCGCCATGGGCCGCCGCGGCGAAGATCAGGGCGTTGGTCTCAGGAGTGAATTCCGGCAAAGACCGCGGCATGTGACGGGGCATGGAAAGGCTCACGATGCGCCCTCACCCGACGTCTCGGCCACGATCCAGTCGAGATAGGCGGGATGACCGCCACCGAGCGGAATTTCGACGACGCACGGCACGTCGTAACTGTGCAGCGCAACAACCCGTTTCGATAATTCGGCGAATTTCGCATGCCGCGTCTTGAAAACCAGTACCGTTTCCGAGTCCTCGCAGACCTCGCCCTGCCAGCGATAGACTGACCGCATGCCCGGAATCACATTGGCGCAGGCGGCCAGCCTTTCGCCCACGACGGTGCGGGCGATGATGCGTGCTTCCTCTTCGGAACCGCAGGTCACATAGGCCATGCAGGCTGCGAGTTCGTTTCGATCTGTCTCAGGCATCTTGCGTAAGGTGTTGGGACTCTTGGCGATACGGCCATTCTACACTACGATTGTCCGGTTCCGTGTATGTTCATCACGAACATGAGCGACGCGCGTTTCGAGGGGGCGACATGGCGGTCGGCAAGAGGCTTATTGAGGACAACGTGGTGGCGTTGCAACCACACCGTCGGCGCAGCGACAGCAGGCCCCGCACCAGCGGCGGGCTCTCCGGCGCGCAGCGCGCCTGGCTGTTGCGCGGCCTTGAGCAGCCCGGTGGGAAGCTGCCCCTGTTCGACCGTGACGGGCAGAGAATCAGCACACGCACCATCAAGTCATGCATCCGCCACGGGCTGGCCGAGCCCTGGTTCGAGAATCCCATCAAGCCTGACTGGCTGGTCTGCAAGCTGACCGACAAGGGCCGGCTCGCCCTCAAAGCATCCGTCTGATATGGCTGCCTGCTGCCGTCCCTACCGCGCGATCCTCTGCGGCGCGGGGTTGCTGACGTTCGCAGCCACACCCGTTCTGGCGCAGGACGGCGCGCAGCAGGCCGGCGTCGCCGCCGCGGTGCGCGGGAACGTGCTCCTTGCGGCCGTGACCCCGGAGACCCAGGCCCCGCGTGGCCAGGTCGTCGGCGAGAACATCGCCAGCGGCGACAAGATCTTCCTCGGTGACATGATCGAGACCGGTCCAAGCAGCGGGCTGCAGATCATGCTGCTGGACGAGACCATCTTCACCATCGGCCCGTCCGCGGCCATGACCATCGATTCCTTCGTCTATGACCCGGCGAGCGGCGCCGGCGAGGTGACAACGCAGGTCCTGAAAGGCGCGTTCCGGTTCGTCTCCGGCAAGGTCGCGAAGAACGAGCCCAGCAAGATGAACGTGAAGACGCCGGTCGGCACCATCGGCATTCGCGGCACCTCGGCAGCCGGGGTGATCACACCGATCGATTCGAACACGCCCGGCGGCCCGGTGACGGGCACCTTCGTCCTCCTCGGGCCGGGTGCGGGCAACAACGCGGGCGAGCGCGCCGGACGCATCCTGATCTCGAACGGCGGCACGACCGTGGAAATTTCGCGGTCGGGTTTCGGCACCGTCGTGGACAGTCCGACCCTGCCGCCGGGAACGCCGGTGCGGGTCGATCCTGCAGTCGTCGCACAGCTCACCGGCAGCCTGGGGACCGACGGAAGTGCGCGCCCGCAGGAGAACAACCAGAACGGCAATGGCCAGGGGGGTGGCCAGAGCGGCGGCGCAGGCGGCCAGAATGGCGGCACCCAACAGACCGGAGGCGGCACGACCGGCGGCGGAACCGTCGGGGGCAACACCCAGACCTTCACCCAGAACAGCGGCCAAACCATCGGCAGCGCTTCGGGCGCGGCCCTGACCCAGTTCGGCACCCAGACCGTTCAGCGGCAGGCCAATCAGACCCAGAACGAGGCGTCCGAGCAGGCGCAATCCTCACAAAACTTTGCCGACGGGATCACGTCCGTTGCGGACCTGAATGCCCTGAACGCGGGCACCTTTACCTTCCCCTCGCAAACCTTTGCGATGGTGGGCTCCGGTACCGCCACCTACACAATCGACTTCGGCAACCGCAATACTTCGGGCAATGTGCAGATCACCACGGGTTCCGGATTTGCAGGCGGCGTCGGCACTTTCCCGCTCCTGACCAATCTGTTCGATGTCGTCGGAGGGTTCGCCGTCGCGCAGGAAAAAGGCCAGATCGTCGCCGCGAATGTCGTCTCCGGTTCCATTCCAGGTGCCAATACCAGCGGGACCAACTCGATCGATGTTGTCTATCATCTCGGGAATCGGGACGGTGACCCGGCAAAGATCCTCGGCCACTCCGTGATCTACGACGAAAACGGCGTCACAACTGCTGTCGGCGCAGGCCAATCCACGCGCTAGGCAGTCACCCCATATCATTTCGACAAGGGCTGAACGATGGGCAAATTCGGTATCGGGCAGGGCATTCATCGCGAGGAAGACCCTCGCCTGCTGGCCGGGCGCGGCTACTACGTCAACGACGTCAGCATGCCGTACCAGACGTACATGCACGTAGTGCGTTCGCCCTATGCGCATGCGGACATCAAGTCCATCGACATTACTGCTGCCAGGGACGCACCCGGTGTGGTCGCTGTCTTTATCGGCGCGGATGTCGCGGCGGACAACCTTGGCGTGCCGGGCATGCCCGCGAAGTGGCTGCGGCCCGACGGCCAGCCGATGAAATACCGCCCGCAGGAGCCGCTCGCGACCAAACGCGTGCGCTATGTCGGCGACCCGGTCGCGCTTGTGATCGCAGAGAGCCTCAACCAGGCACGCGATGCCGCCGACCTGATAGACATCGACTTCGAGATGCTGCCGTCGATTACCGACACCGCCCAGACCGTCGCGCCCGATGCGCCGCGTGTCTGGGACGACTACCCGGACAACATTGCGGGGCTTTTCCAGAAAGGCGATGCCGACGGCACCGACGCGGCCATCTCCGGCGCGGCCCATGTGGTGAAGCGCCGCTTCGTGATCAGCCGCGTGTTTGCCAACTACATGGAGCCGCGCGGCACGGTCGCGGCCTACGACCCGCGAGAGGACCGCTACACGCTGCACGCCGACGTGCAGTACCCGCACCGCGTGCGCCAGCTTCTCGCCGAGAAGATCTTCCGCATTCCCGAGCAGAATATCCGCGTGGTCTCACGCGATGTCGGCGGCGGCTTCGGCACCAAGGGCTGGCAGTACATGGAGCACCGGTTGAGCCTCTGGGCCGCGCGCAAGATCGGGCGGCCGGTGAAATGGAGCTCAGAACGCAGCGAGGCCATCCAGGGCGATGAGCACGGGCGCGACAACGTGACCGATGCCGAACTCGCTTTCGATGCCAACGGCAGGATCGTCGGCCTGAGGGTCAAGACCATCGCCAATATCGGCGCCTACCTGTCGGCGATCCGCAACCTGCTGTCGATCTTCTCAAACGTCGGCACGCTGGTTGGTGTGTATGACTTGCCGAAGGCGCATGTGTCGGTGACCGCCGTGCATTCGAACACCAGCCCGACCGCACCCTATCGCGGTGCGGGACGCCCGGAAGCGACCTATGTGATTGAGCGCATGCTGGACGAGGCCGCGCGCGAGATGGGTATCGACCCGGCCGAACTGCGCGCGCGCAACATGATATCGTCCGACGCCATGCCGGTTACGACGGCGCTCGGCCTCAACTACGATTGCGGCGCCTTCGCCGAAAACCAGGCCGAAGTCCTGAAGATGGCTGACTATGCGGGCTTCCCGGCGCGCCGCGAGGAGGCCCGCGCACGCGGCAAGCTGCGCGGTATCGGCATCGCCAACCCCATCGAACGCGCCGCCTCGCCCTCGCCCGACTTCGCCGAAGTGCGCTTCTCGACCGACGGTACCGCCACGGTCCTGATGGGCACCAAGAGCCAAGGCCAGGGCCACGAGACGGTGTACAAGCAGATCGTGAGCGATCGCCTCGGCCTCGACTTCGATGAGATCCGCGTCGTCGACGGTGACACCGACCGCGTGGCCTTTGGGATCGGGACCATGGGCTCACGCTCCACAGTGATTGGCGGGTCGGCGTTGAGCAACGCGTCAGGCAAGATCATCGAGAAGGCGCGCATCATCGCGGCGCACCAGATGGAAGCCAGTGAAGCAGACCTGGAATTCTCCGACGGCGTGTTCCGCGTCGCCGGGACCGACCGGGAAATCACCATGCGCGACGTGGCCAAGGCGTCCTTCCTGCCGGCCAAGCTTCCGGCGGGGGTCGAGCCCGGGCTTTACGAGACGGCCACCTTCGCGCCGGAAGACGACACCTATCCCAACGGCAGCCATGTCTGCGAGGTGGAGATCGACCCGGATACCGGCACGGTCGAGATCAAGGGTTACTGGGTGGTCGACGATGTGGGCGTGATGATCAACCCGACCATCGTGAAGGGCCAGATTCATGGCGGCGTTGCCCAGGGCGTGGGCCAGATCCTGATGGAACAGATCGCCTACGACCCGCAATCAGGACAGCTCCTGTCGGGTTCCTTCATGGACTATGCGATGCCCCGTGCCGACAATTTCGGTCCCATCGAAATTGCGAGCAACGAAGTGGTCACGGCCCGCAATCCCCTCGGGGTCAAGGGCGCCGGCGAGGCCGGGACCGTCGGCTCCATGCCCGCCACGATGAACGCGGTCATGGATGCCCTGTCGCAGGTGGGCGTGAAGCACATCGACATGCCGGCGAGTCCCAGCCGAGTCTGGCACGCAATCCAAGCGGCGACTGCCTAAACGACGAATTTCCCTGCATTTCCCGGTCGAACGAAAGTGACCTGCCCCCACTGACTGGTCCGTTTTAAATGTTAGTGCATCATTCTTTTGACCTCCATAGGGATGATGCTTTCCGGTGCTGGTGGCCTGTATCCGAGGGCTGAGTGTGGACGTTTCGTGTTGTATTGCCGTCGCCACTGCTCAATGACGATCCGGGCTTCCTTCAGGCTGTAGAAGATCTCTGCGTTCAGGATTGGCCTGCCCCGGATAGGTGGTCCAGTCACTGTGAGAGAGTCCGGACGGAT
>JAYOFE010000032.1:0-19227 GCA_038117045.1 Alphaproteobacteria bacterium
TCCGAGGCCCATGCGGAAAAGATCTGCAAGGTCATGGACATGGCCATGAAGGTGGGTGCGCCCCTGATCGGCCTGAACGATTCAGGCGGCGCGCGCATCCAGGAAGGTGTGGGCTCGCTGGCCGGTTACGCCGATGTGTTCCAGCGCAACGTCAATGCGTCCGGCGTGATCCCCCAGATTTCCGCGATTATGGGGCCGTGCGCGGGCGGTGCGGTGTATTCGCCTGCCATGACCGACTTCATCTTCATGGTCCGTGACACCTCCTACATGTTCGTCACCGGTCCCGACGTGGTGAAGACCGTGACCCATGAGGAAGTCACACAGGAACAGCTTGGCGGGGCGACCACCCACACCACCAGGTCGAGTGTGGCGGACAAGGCCTTCGACAACGATGTGGACACGTTGCTGGAACTGCGCCGCTTCTTCGATTTCATGCCGATGAGCAACCGTGAGGACCCGCCTGTCTGGCCGACCAGCGATCCGCACGACCGCGAGGAACCGTCGCTCGACACGCTGATCCCGCCGGACCCGCAGAAGCCCTATGATATGAAGGAGCTGATCGAGAAGGTCGTCGACGAAGGCGATTTCTTCGAGATCCAGCCGGATCATGCGGGCAACATCATCGTCGGCTTCGGACGGATGGACGGCAGCACGGTCGGGTTCGTCGCCAACCAGCCGATGGTGCTGGCCGGGTGCCTCGATATCGATTCCTCGAAGAAGGCCGCGCGCTTCGTGCGCTTCTGCGACTGCTTCAATATTCCCATCGTCACCTTTGTTGATGTGCCTGGCTTCCTGCCGGGCACGTCCCAGGAATATGGTGGCATCATCAAACACGGTGCGAAGTTGCTGTTTGCCTTCGCCGAGGCCACGGTGCCCAAGGTCACGGTGATCACGCGCAAGGCCTATGGCGGTGCCTATGACGTCATGTCGTCAAAGCACATCCGTGGCGACCTGAACTATGCCTGGCCGACCGCCGAGATCGCGGTCATGGGCCCCAAGGGCGCGGTGGAGATCATCTACCGTGAGGACCGTAACGACCCGGAGAAGATCGAGGCGCGCACGGAGGAATACCGCCAGCGCTTCGCAAACCCGTTCGTGGCGGCTCAGAAGGGTTTCATCGACGACGTGATCTACCCGCACAGCACGCGGCGGCGCATATGCCGCGCGCTGCGGATTCTGGCGGACAAGCAACTCGAGAATCCCTGGAAGAAGCACGACAACATTCCGCTCTAGCGGGGTATCGCGCGCGTCAGGACATGCCGTCCATATCGGGGGGCGGTTAGTACCGTTTGTCGCCGAGGGCTGCGACCCGTTCCAGGAAGGTCCGGTTCGTGGCGAGGCCCGTTTCGTTCTTTTCGGCGGCCTGCCGCCAGATTGCCCATGAATCGGGGTGCAGTTCGCTGGCTTCGGCTAGGTGCCGCTTCGCTTCGTCCGTCTGGCCGAGGTCGAACAGGTGCTGGCCCAGCCGGAACAGCACATGCGCGCGCGCCGTATCGCCGGAGGTCGCGGGCATGTTCGACAGGGCAGCTTTCGCATCCATCACATGCCGGCTTTTCTCGCCGTTCTCGACCCAGTCCCGGATCGCATCCAGGTAGATTTTCCGGGTGTGCTGGCCCTTTTCCAGCTCCTCGGCCGGGACGGTCATGGTCTGCATGTCCATGAAGCGGATCGAATCGTAGTAGCCGGCTGTCTCGGGCGGACGGACGATTCGCCCCGTCTCATCGATCCAGACGGCCTGTGGCACGTTCACGAGGTTGTAGAGATCGGCCAGCCGGTGGGCGCGGTCGATCAGGACAGGGTAATCGGGGCTGGCGAGATCAAACCAGTGGCGCGCGGCCTCGACGTCCGAGTCCAGCGCGACAGCGATGATCACGAAACCACGGTCTTTCAGTTCGTCATAGAGCCCCTGCCACACGGACAGGTCTTCGCGGCAGCGTCACCAGGACGCCCAGCTTGCGAGCAGGACCTTCTTGCCGCGGAAGTTCGAAAGGGACACCTCTTCGCCATCGAGGTGGGGCAGCGTGAAGTCCGGTGCGTCGAGGGACTGCAGGGCCAGCATGCGGTCCGCCGCGCCTTCGCCCAGGACCCACACGGTTCCGTCAACGGACCGGGCGACGGGCTTGTCCAGCCGCTGCCAGAAGGCAGAGACATTGACCGCGTCGTCGCTCACATACCTCCCGGCATCCCCAGCCGGGATCGGCACACAGATCGGACCGTTGCACATGCCTTCGGGCTTCAGGACCCAGCCCGTCGTATCTTCAAGCGCGGACTTACCGATCCACAGGTCGCCGCTCTCAACGTGTGCCTCGTCGAGCCGGGTCGCCGCGTGGTCTGAAAGGACAGTCAGGGTCATGGCCGGACAATGCTCAGCCCGAAGCGCATGGCTGTCAACTCGGTGTGTCTAGGGCCCGGGCTTGGTACCCCAGATAAACCCCCGGCACTGGGAGATGCGCTGGGGGGAGTCCGTCAGCTTCCAGCCGCGCACGGTCTCGAAACCGGCGGCCTTCACCATGCTTCCCATGCAGCGCAGGGTCGGTGCCCACCAGTTGGTCTCGTTTTGCCCGTATTCGTCATTGGGATAGAACTCGGCGACCATATCGGTCCCGTAGCCCTTGCCCAGCCCGCCGCGATAGGCGCTGAAATCATCGGCCACAGCGGATTCCATGAAGATGTCGCCGGTGCAGACATCCGCCATCTTGTCGATGGCGTACATCGGCCAGCGCAGGTGGTAGAGCACGCCGAAACAGAAGACCACGTCGAAGGTGCCGAAGGTCTCGGGCCTGAGGTCATAGACCGTCATCTCGTGACGCTGGCAGCGCTCGTGGTCGATCCCCAGCGCATCACGGCAGAGGTCGAAGGTCTGCCACGCCTTGCGGTCTTCCTCTGTGATTTCGCCCACGAAGTCGGAGAAATCGTCGATGGCGATGACCTGTTCCGCGCCGCGCCGGATCGCCTCGAAGCTCCAGTATCCGTCCCAGGCCCCGATATCGAGTACGCGCTTGCCCGACAGGTCGTCGGGAATTCGGTATGCCTCAGCAGAAATTGGTGCCCAGCCCGGGGTCGTGACGCCGCCCGGCAACGCGATACGGTGATACCAGTAGGGGAAGGCGGCGATGCGCCGTTCGAGCTCTTGCGTGTCCATGGCTGCTGACTAGCTGTCCGTTCCGGCGGCGTCCAGACGGAAGATGGCGACCGTACCCTCGCGTCCGCGGATCTGCCGTTCGCCGAGGGAAGTCACGGTGCATCCGGCGGGCGGTTCCCTGCCCGCGAGGGCAAGCGTATCGTCGCTCAGGAGCACGATGCAATCCTCGTCCGTGGCCAGTTCCTTGGCGATGGAATCGATGTGCGACGCAATGTTCACCGCGTCTCCCACGATTGTGTAGTTGATCCGGTTCTTGGAGCCGATATTGCCGACGACGACAGCGCCGGTGTGAATGCCCACGCGTACGGCCAGCGGTGGCTCGCCGGTGCGTTTGCGGCGGAGATTGTCGGCGCGGATTCGGCGCTGGATTTCCGCCCCGGCGCGAAGGGCACGTGCGGCATGGTCGGGCATGTCCTCCGGCGCCCCCCAGAAGGCCATGATGGCGTCGCCGATATACTTATCGACCGTCCCGCCCTCGGCCTCGATGGGCTCGGCGAGCATGTTGAAATGATCGTTAAGCAGGCCCGCGATCTCTCCGGCATCCATGTGTTCGGCGAGCGTCGAGAACCCGCGGATATCGGTGAACATGATGGTCAGCACGCGTTCTTCGGTCGCCTGAACCGTCTCGCCGCTCTGCATGATGCGCAGGACGAGTTGCTTGGGGACATAGGTTTCGAAGATGCGGAGCGCCGAAATCATCCGGTTGAACGCGCGCGCGGCCTCCGACAGTTCCCGGATGCGGCTGTCGGGCACTTCGGGCGCGGTGGCCGCGTCAAGCCGCGTCATGGCGCCCGCTGTGGTGACGAGACGGCCGATCTGTTTGTTCAGATGGCGGGAGAAAACGATCCCGAGCAGGACGGCGATGGCGAGGATCACCAGGCCGACAATGGCCGTGTTGATGAGGCGCGCGATCTCCTGGCTGACGATGGCGCGTTTCAGCGCCACGCCCATGGTCCAGAGTTCCGGCCCGTACTTCAACGTATCGCGCATGATGACGATGGTGTCGTCATCCACCCGGGCGTTGCTCACATTGGCGGCGTATTCGAGGAAGATTACCGCTTCCTCCCCGCCACCGGCTAAAAGGCGAAAGGCCGGTTCGTCCAGGTCCCCGATATGCGGCAGCGGGTTTTCCGTCACCGAGCCGGTGGCGCGAAAATCCGACTGTTTCAGCGCGGGGTGCGCGAGCACGCGGTCGTGGTTGTGGAGCAGGAAGGCGCTCATCTCCTGTTCCTGCTCAAGCTGGCGCAGGAATTCCGAAACACGCGTCAGGGTGATCGGGGCCACCACGATCCCGATGAGTTCGTCGCCACGCCGGACCGGTGCGATATAGGTCACGACGGCCTGGCCGACCTCCTCAATCCAGATCGGTGCGGCCCAAAACGGGCCATCGCTCTTTTGTGCGAGCGAGAGCGCAAACAATCGGCGTTGGTTGGACACCGGCGTTTCAGGAATTTCGACCGGGTACCCTTCGACACGCGCCAGGGTCACGCCCCGGTTGTCGGTGGTGACGTACACTGCGGCGCGCACCTGGGGGTGCGACGTGAGGAAACCGGAAAAAGTGTCCACGACACGCTGGCGGTTGGCGGTGACATCGAGGCGCCCGTCGGCGAACTGGCGCGCGAACCCTTCGACCGCTTCCGTGACGGGCTGCAACTGGGAATCGATCTGGACCTCGAGAGTGTCGAGCGTGCGCGTTGCCCGCTCGCCCAGAAGTTCGAACGTGTTCTGGGTGGCGCTTGTCAGGGTGACCCACAGGACACTGCCCACGGCAACGAGGATCAGCAGCGTGGTTCCGCCGATGAGTACGGTCGCGAGATGGACGCGACGGAGCCGCCGCCGGGGTGATTCGCCCGAATCATGTGCCGGTTTCTTCATGGGGCGCAGGCTATTGCGCCGGGTTCCCGGCGTCCATACGCCCGCACAATGGCGGATTGCGCGCGGACCGCGCGTTGCGTAGTTTCGCGCGCATGTTCTCTAAGATTCTCATCGCAAATCGCGGCGAAATCGCCTGCCGCGTCATCCGCACCGCCCGCCAGATGGGCATTTCGACCGTGGCCGTCTATTCGGATGCCGATGCGGGCTCGCTGCCAGTGCGCATGGCAGACGAGGCCGTTCATATCGGCCCTTCGGCGGCAGCGCAAAGTTATCTGGTGGCCGACAAGATCCTGGATGCTATTCGCGCCACGGGCGCGCAGGCCGTGCATCCCGGCTACGGGTTCCTGTCGGAAAATGCCGAATTCGCGCGCCGGCTGGCCAAGGAAGGTGTTGCCTTTATCGGTCCGCCGCCAAATGCGATCGCCGCGATGGGCGACAAGATCGAGTCCAAGAAGCTCGCGAACGAAGCCGGGGTAAACACCGTTCCCGGTCACATGGGCATCATCGATAATGACGATGAAGCGGTGAAGATCGCCTCAGAGATCGGCTTCCCGGTCATGATCAAGGCTTCGGCTGGCGGCGGCGGCAAGGGCATGCGTATCGCCTTTAACGAGGGCGAGGTGCGCGAAGGTTTCCGGTCCGCCAAGAACGAGGCGCGCTCCAGCTTCGGCGATGACCGGGTCTTCATCGAGAAGTTCGTGGAGGAGCCGCGTCATATCGAAATCCAGATCCTCGCCGACACACACGGCAATGTCGTCTACCTGGGTGAGCGCGAGTGCTCGATCCAGCGCCGCCACCAGAAGGTTATCGAGGAGGCGCCATCGCCGTTCCTCGACGAGGCGACCCGAAAGGCGATGGGTGAACAGTCCTGCGCGCTCGCGCGCGCGGTCGGCTATTACTCGGCCGGGACGGTGGAGTTCATCGTCGATAAGGACAGGAACTTTTACTTCCTTGAGATGAACACCCGCCTGCAGGTGGAGCACCCGGTCACGGAAATGATCACCGGCCTTGATCTGGTCGAGCAGATGATCCGCGTTGCCGACGGCGAGGCGCTGACGTTCAGCCAGGACGATGTGCGCTTGAACGGTTGGGCGATCGAGGCACGCGTTTACGCCGAGGATCCGGCGCGCAACTTCCTGCCGGCGATCGGGCGACTGTCACGCTACCGCGCGCCGGTCGAGGACGGGCATTCGGTGCGTATCGACACCGGTGTGGGCGAGGGCTCGGAAATTTCCATGTTCTACGACCCGATGATCGCGAAGCTTGCGACCCACGGGAACGACCGGAACATGGCGATCGCGCGCATGCAGGACGCGCTGGATGCCTATTATATCCGCGGGACGGGCCACAACACGGCGTTCCTGGCCTCGATCATGGCGCATCCGCGCTTTGCCGCAGGCCGCCTTACAACCAACTTCATCGCCGAGGAATATCCGGAGGGATATGCGCCCGAGGCACCTGAAGGGGCGCTTCGCGACCGTTTCTGCGCCGTGGCCGCCTATATCCACGGGCGCTATGCAGCCCGCGCACGTCAAAGCGGCATGCATGGCGATCCCGTCCTGCCCGGAGAGGCCCGTGAATGGCGTGTACAGGTGGGGGCCGAGATGGTTCCGGCGTCGGTCGTCTACAGCGAAGGCGCCGCCGAAGTCGACATCGATGGCCGCCAGTTGGCATTCCGGACTGCTTGGACGTTGGGCGATCCCGTTGTGCACGTCTCCTTCGATGGGGGTGAGGCGACCTTCCAGATCGACAGGATCGGGACGGCCTATCGCATCACCCATCGCGGGGTCGAGGCGGACATCCGTGTTCTCACTGTCCGTACCTCGGAACTGGCCGGCCTAATGCCCGAGAAAGAGCCGCCGGACCTCAGCAAGTTCGTTCTGTCGCCAATGCCGGGCCTGCTGGTCTCCCTCGCGGTGGAAGAGGGCGCACAGGTACGCGCCGGCGAAGAAGTTGCTGTCGTCGAGGCCATGAAGATGGAGAACGTCTTGCGCGCGGCCTCGGATGGTGTCGTGAAGACGCTCCATGCCGCGCCGGGTGACAGCCTGAGCGTCGACCAGGCCATCGTCGAATTCGAATGACGGCAGGACACACCTGTACGCGCGTTCGTATTCGCGGACGGGTACAGGGTGTGTGGTTCCGGGCCTGGACCAAGGAAAAGGCTGAAGGCCTTGGCCTCGATGGCTGGGTGTGCAACCGCACGGATGGTTCCGTTGAGGCTGTGTTTGCGGGACCGGACGCGAATGTCCGGGCCATGATCGAGGCCTGCCATGAAGGGCCGCCACTGGCGTCCGTGGACGACGTGGTCAGCGAGTCTGCTGAGTATTCCGAAGCAGGCGAGGGCGGGTTCCGCCAGTTGGCGACTGCCTAGCCGAATACCCGCGCGAAGCTGCGTTTCAACGCGGCGTCCACATCGTCCATCGAGGCTTCGCAACCGAGCTCCGACAGGCTGGTGACCCCCAGCAGGTCTTCTCCGATGCCGCAGGGCACGATACCGGAGAAATGTGTCAGGTCGGGCGCAACGTTTATCGAGATGCCGTGATAGGTGATCCAGCTCCGGATGCGGACGCCGATCGCCGCGATCTTGTCTTCTCGTCCGTCGCCGCGGTCCACCCAGATCCCCACACGGCCCTCGCGGCGCTCACCGGTTACGGCGAGCTCGTGAAGCGCGTCGATTACCCACGCCTCGAGGTTGTGCACATAGGCGCGCAAGTCCTGCCCGCGAACGCGCAGGTCGAGCATGGCATAGGCCACGCGCTGTCCCGGGCCGTGATAGGTGTACTGGCCGCCCCGGCCGGTCTCGAAGACGGGAAATCGGTCCGGTTGCAGCAGGTCTTCTGTCCGTGCGCTTGTCCCCGCCGTATAGAGCGCCGGGTGCTCGACCAGCCAGACGAGTTCGCCCGCCCGGCCGTCGCGAATCTGTGCGACACGGGCCTCCATTCCGGCAACGGCGTCGGGATAGGCCAGCAGGCCCGGCTGGGTTGTCCATTCGACAACTTCCCGGGCGTCTTCAAGCGCTGTTGCTGTTTTCATCGTCGTAGCCATGTCTGCAGCCAGCAATATAGGCCTAGCGGGAAGTATTTTCCTGTTTTCCAGTTGCCACCCGACACCCGATCACGCATCTAACGCGGATGAGCGATAACGCGCAGATTGAGCCGGCAGCGGCCTCTACGGACCCCGAGCGCAGTTACGGCGTTGACGAGGCGTTCGTGCGTGCCTGCGACCAGGCTCTCGCGGAGGATCGGATCGAGGAACTCGATGCGATGCTGTCCAGTCTGCACGCGTCCGATATGGCGGACGTGATCGAGGAACTGGCCGGGGAAAACCGACTCAAGCTTCTCGAATACCTGCGCGGACGGCTGGATCCTGAACTGCTCGCCCATCTCGACTATGTCGTCCGTGAGGACGTGCTCGAGGCGATTCCGGCTGAGGAACTCGCCGCCGCGATCACCGAACTCGACACCGACGACGCCCTTGACGTGTTCGAGGACATCCCGGCCGAAGGGCAGGCGGAGGTCCTTGAGCAGCTCTCCCCGTCGGACCGGGCACTTCTCGAACAGGCGTTGACCTATCCGGAGGAGAGCGCCGGCCGCCTGATGCAGCGCGAGCTGGTGACCGTGCCCAAGGACTGGTCAGTCGGCAACACCATCGACTACCTGCGCGAGCGCGCCGCCCGACTGCCACGCGACTTCTACGAAATCTATGTTGTCGACGATGACCGGAAACCGGTCGGCACCATTCCGCTGTCCCGCCTGATGCGGAACCAGCGCGATGTCCGCATCGACGACATCATGCTGACCGATGTCCGCTCGGCCCAGGTCGAGATGGATCAGGAAGAAGTCGCGCTCATGTTCAAACAGTACGCGCTGGTTTCGGCGCCGGTGGTGAACGCCGGCGGGCAGATCGTCGGCGTGATCACCGCTGATGACGTGGTCCACGTGATCCATGAAGAGGCCGAAGAGGACATCATGCGCCTCGGTGGCGTGCGCGAGGATGACTTCTATGAGGCCGTTCTGGTGACCACGCGTGCACGCTTCTCATGGCTTCTCGTGAACCTCTGTACCGCAATTGCGGCGTCCATGGTGATTGGCCTCTTCGACGCAGCCATCGAGAAGGTCGTAGCACTCGCCGTGCTGATGCCGATCGTGGCTTCGATGGGCGGCAATGCCGGCACCCAGACACTGACGGTGGCCGTTCGTGCGCTGGCGATGAAGGAACTCACCGCGACCAATGCGGCGCGCATTGTCGGCAAGGAAGTGATCGTCGGCGGGATTAACGGACTGCTGTTTGCGCTGCTGATGGGCGGCATCGCTTGGGGATGGTTCGGCGACACGACCATGGGGCTCGTGATCGGGGCCGCGATGATCGTGAACCTGCTGATTGCTGGATTTGCCGGTGTGACGATCCCGATCATCCTGCAGCGAATGAAGGTCGATCCGGCGGTTGCCTCCGCCGTGGTCCTCACCACGGTGACGGATGTTGTCGGGTTTCTGGCGTTTCTCGGTCTGGCTGCGCTGGTGCTCCTTTGAGTGGCGGAAAAAAGTCCGCGCCCTACGGCACCTGGCCGTCACCCATATCAGCTGGGATGATTGCGGATACGACGATCGGCCTCACAGCCGTTCTGGTCGATCGCGGGGAGCTCTACTGGTTGGAGAACCGGCCGAGCGAGGAAGGTCGTGTCGTGCTCGTGCACCATGCGGGCAGTTCTTCCCGGGATGTCAGTCCGCGCGACCACTCGATCCGGTCGCGCGTGCATGAATATGGTGGCCTCGCAGCGTTGGTCGCGGATGGCACGGCCTACTACGTGAACCTCAAGGACCAGTTCATCTATGCACAGGCGCCGGGTGAGATGCCCAGGCGGCTCGCGGGGGGAGAACAGGACCGTTACGCCGATCTGGTTATGGACGCCCCACGGGGCCGGCTGATCGCGGTTCGTGAACGCCACACCGACGATGCCGTCGAGAACGCGCTGGTCGCGGTGTCGTTGGATTCGGGCGATGTAACAGTACTGGATGGCGTGCACGACTTTGTCTCCACCCCGAGAGTCTCGCCCGACGGACGCTTGCTGTCGTGGGTCAGCTGGGACCTGCCGGACATGCCCTGGGATGCGGCTGCCGTGAATGTGGCGGCCTTCGATGCCAAGGGCGGGCTGGAGGACGTCCGACGCATCGCGGGCGGCGGCGGACAGTCGGTGTTCCAGCCAGAATGGCATTCCGACGGCCGCCTGATCTTTGTCTCGGACCCTGACGGCTGGTGGAACCTGCAGGCCTGGGACGGGAACAATGTTCCGCCGCTGGCACCGATGGAGGCTGAATTCGGACTGCCCCAGTGGGCCTTCGGTATGCGCACCTACGACATCCTGCCGTCGGGAGACATCGCTTGCGCCTACTTCACCGACGGACATTGGCAGCTCGCGCTGGTTTCAGAACGGGGCCTGCACAAGGTCGATATTCCCTACACGGATATTTCCGGCATCCGGGCGACGGGAGATGTGATCGTGTTCATCGGGGCGTCGGCCCATGAAGGCTCGTGCCTGGTTCGATGTGATCCGCGGACGGGCGAATGCGAAGTGATCAGGCGTTCCTCGGATGTTGCGCTTGAACCGGAGATGCTTTCGGTACCGGAAGCCGTTACGTTTCCCACGTCTGGCGGTGCGGTCGCTCACGGGTTCTATTATTCGCCCCGCAATGCGACCTGCCAGGCTCCGGTAGGCGAGGCGCCTCCGCTGATCGTTCGCGGGCATGGGGGCCCAACGGGTTCATCGTCACCGTCATTCAGCCTGGCAATCCAGTACTGGACCACGCGCGGGTTTGCCGTGCTCGACGTCAACTATCGCGGCAGCACCGGTTTCGGCAGGGATTACCGCGAGGCCCTTTATGGGCAATGGGGCGTGCTGGATGTCGATGACATGGTGGCGGGCGCCGAATACCTGGTTTCGAGAGGTTTGGCCGATCCCAACCGCCTGGCCATCCGGGGCGGCAGCGCAGGTGGTTACACCACACTCGCGGCACTTGCATTCAAGGACACATTTTCCGCCGGTGCGAGCCTTTACGGTATCGGCGACCTGATGACGTTGGCGCGCGACACCCACAAATTCGAAAGCCGCTACCTCGACCTCCTGATCGGGCCGCTACCCGAAACCGAGGCGCTTTACCGGGAGCGATCGCCGGTCAACCATGTGGATGCGCTGGATTGCCCTGTGATCTTCCTTCAGGGCAGCGAGGACAGGGTTGTTCCGCCCAACCAGGCCGAGGCGATGGTGGAGGCATTGGACAGCAAGAACATCCCCGTCGCGTATATCCTGTTCGAAGGTGAGGGGCACGGCTTCCGCAGCGGCGCCAATGTGCGCCGCGCGCTCGAGGCCGAACTGGCGTTCTACGGGCGCGTGCTGGGGTTCGAACCGGCCGATGACCTGCCGGATATCGAAATCCGCAATCTCGATGCGGGGAGGACCTGATGAAGTTGTTTGACTACTGGCGTTCTTCGGCGGCGTTCCGCATGCGGATCGCGCTAAATCTCAAGGGTATTGAGTTCGAGCGGGAGTTCGTCCACCTTCGGCGCAAGGACCAGTCGTCGGACGTATACTTGTCGATCAATCCGCAGGGGCTCGTGCCCGCGCTTGTGGATGACGACGGGACTGTTATGACGCAGTCGATGGCCATGATCGAGTATCTGGACGAGACCCACACCGGGGGCGCGAGGCTGATGCCCGCGGACCCGAAAGGCCGGGCGCGGGTGCGTGCGATTTCCCAGTCCATCGCCTGCGAAATCCATCCGCTCAACAATCTGCGCGTGCTGCGTCACCTCGGGACCGAGTTCGGCATTGAGGAAGAGGACCGCAACGAACGCTGGTACAAGCATTGGATCGACGAGGGGATGCGCGGGCTGGAAGGTCTTCTGGCCGACGGCGGTGCCGGGACGTGCGCCCATGGCGATTCCCCCACCATGGCGGACATCTGCATTGTCCCGCAGGTCTACAACGCGCTCCGGTTCGGGTGTGACCTGTCGGCGTTCCCGACGGTCATGCGGGTCAACGGTCGCTGCCTGCAGATCGAGGCGTTCAGCAACGCGCTGCCGGAGAACCAGCCCGACGCGGAGTAGCCGCGTGGCTCAGGATTCCTTGCGCATGCGTGCGATGAAAGCACGCAGGTTCTCCGGGCTCATGGCACCGGGGATGAGTTCGTTCCGGACGATAAAAGCCGGGGTGCCCCGCACGCCGATCCGTTGAGCGAGACGACGGTTGTCCTCGAGCAGCGCGGTGATCTCCTGAGATTTCATGTCCGCACGCAGTCGCTCGAGGTCGAGCTCGTGCTTTTCGGCGAGGCGGATGATGATGGCTTCCGACGGTGCACCCGGCAGTTCCATGAGGCCGAGATGGATTTCCTGGAACTTGCCCTGCTTGTTTGCGGCCAGTGCGGCCTGTGCTGCCAGTGACGACGCCTCCCCGAAGACAGGGAATTCCTTGAACACAATGCGCAGGTCGGGATCCTGCTCCACGACCTCGACCATGTCCTGCGCCATGCGCTTGCAGTAGGGGCACTGGTAGTCGAAGAACTCAACCATCGTGATGCTGGCATCGGGATTGCCGATAAACGGGTCGCGCGCGTCGTGGATGAGCTCATCGCGGCTGGCGGCGAGGGCGCCGCGCGCGCGTGTCTGCTCGGCCTGCTGGCGGCGGTTCTGGAGCGTCTCCAGCGCCTCCACGATCACTTCAGGATGTTCGAGCAGATACGCGCGAACAGTGTCCCCGATTTCGTCGCGCCCGGTCGACCTGGCCGGCGTTTCCTCAACGACGATAGGGCCGGCGCGCTTGCCGGTATTCGGAAACACGATGGCCAGCGCCACAGCGGCCGCCATCAGGACGGCGACCAGAACGGCACCTCGGGATTCTGTCACGGTTTGACTCCTTGAAAGCCGGAACGGCGGTTTGGGCAGGTCGATGATGGTAGACCCCTGTCCTATGTTCAACAGGGTGCCAGGCGCGTCACGCAAAGGTGACGCCGCATGTGCTGGCTACTTGTCCTTCAGGCGTCTCTCCGCCTCGCCGGTGATGTCCTGGGCGCGGATCCATCCCGGGGAGCCGGTCGGCAGGAGATCGGTGGCCCGTTTGGCCAGGGCTGCGGCGGCCTTGGTGTCTCCGGTGCGCAGATTGAATTCCGCCTGGCTCAGCGCGAGCTCACCCTGGTTGCCGAGGCGACCATGCACGATGGTCAACAGGCGCCATGCCTCGATCAGGCTCGGATCGGAACGCGAGGCCGCAAGCAGGTTCGACAGGGCCTCCTGCAGATATTTCGGGTCTCCTGTCTCCACCTGCGCCTTGGCCAGCGCCATGCGCAGGAGCGGCTCGCTCGTGGCCAGCTCCGCCATGCGCTCATAGGGAGCCAGAGATTCCTGGACGCGGCCATTTTCGAGCAGCATCTGGCCCTTGAGTTCATAGAAATACGGGTTCTCTGGCTGTTCGGCGATCAGGCCGTCGACAAGGGGCAGGGCTTTGTCGAGTTCCGCGCGCTGGTAGTAGGCAATGGAGCGCGCATATCGCGCCGGGCCGGATGTGTCAGACGGCGGGTAAGCTTTCATGACCTTGTCGATCGGTTCAAGGAAGCCGATCAGTTTCGCGCGCATGTAGGCATGTTTGCGTGCAAGATCCGGCGGCGTGGGCGCGTCGGCAAACCGCGACAGCGCGAGATGCGCCTGGACGGAGGCAATTCGGTCGTTGGTGAGCGGATGACTGCTCATATAGGGGTGCTCGCGTCCCCCTGTGACACGCACTTCCTGCTGCAGGATACCGAAGAAATCAAGCAGCCCCTTGGCACTTCTGCCGGTCTGGTCGAGGTACTTGAGTGCGGCCGCGTCGGCCGAAGATTCCTGGGTACGGCTGTATTTCAGGAGGTTGGCGAAGGCTGCCTGGTTGCCGCCGCTGATCACGCCGGCTGCGACCCGGCCGTCCCCTGACGCGAGGCCGGCGGCGGTGCCGAGGATCATGGCGATGATCGACTTGGTTTCCGCGTTGCGCAGCTCTTCCTGGAGACGTGCGAGGTGGCCGCCGGCGATATGACCCGTTTCGTGGGCGATGACGCCGATTACTTCGCTGGGCTCGGTCGCGCGCATGAGAAGGCCAGTGTTGATGAACATGCGCTGGCCACCTGCGACGAAGGCATTCAGGCGGGGGTCATTCACGAGGTTGATCTCAACCGCGGACGCATCCAGCCCCGCCGCATTGAAAATTGGCGTGGAATACTCGCGGATGATATTTTCTATTTCCGCATCGCGGATCAGGCCGGAGCCACGGTCTTGTCCCATCGCAATTGGCACCGTCCCGACGAACAGGGCGGCAAACAAGGCAACGGACCGGGCAAACAAGCGCAAGTGACTGTCTCCAAAGCGGTATTCCAAACTAGGTACATGAAAATGTGGCGTCAATCAGGACGGGGTCTCCTCGTCGCAATGGCATTTATCCTGGCGGCCTGCTCCGGCGGCGGCCCAAAACAGGGCAATATCGGCTTTGTGGAGGGGTTTTTCGGTGGCCTGATTGCCGATGAACCGCGCGCGGCAATCGTGGGGCGTGATGTCCTGTCGGCGGGCGGAACGGCCGCCGATGCTGCGGTTGCCGCCTATTTCACGATGGCCGTCACCCATCCGGGTGCGGCCAGTCTTGGCGGCGGCGGCATGTGCCTCGTCCACGACGCGCTCAAGACTCGGTCCGACGTGATCACGTTCATGCCCGGTGCGGGCGCCGGGCGTATTGCCGTACCGGGAAATATTCGCGGCATGTTCCTGCTGCATGCGCGCTACGGCGAACTGGAATGGTCGAGCCTGCTGTCACCCGCGGAGCAGTTCGCACGAGACGGGCACGCCGTCTCGCGCGCTTTTGTCCGCGATTTCCAGGCAGACGGCGCGGCACTGCGGAACGACCCGGAAGGACGCGAGATTTTCGGAACCGGAAATCTGCAGGAAGGCAAGATCCTCCGGCAAGTGGAACTGAGTGCAATCCTCTCGAACCTGCGCTCGCGCGGGCCGGGCGAGTTCTATGACGGGGCGCTCGGCCACCAGTTCGTGCAGGCGGTCAACGCGGCCGGCGGGAATATGACGATCGACGATTTGCGCAGCTACAAGCCGCGGCTTGTGGCCCCGATGCGCTTCGAGCTCGGAAACGACTTTATCTTCTTCCCGCCAAACGGCGGCGGGCAGATTGCCGCACGAATCTGGGAGGCGGCACGAGCCGATGATCGTTTTGCCGACGCAGATGCCGTCGGTCGCCGCCACCTCATTCTGGAGGCTGCAGCGCGCATGTACCAGGCTGCCGCACGGGACGTCGGCACGGATGAGTCAGCCGAGAGCCTGATGTCGGACTTCTCTGCGACGACGCATCGGCCTGTGAAGCCGTCCGTCGCTATCACCGAGGACAACGGTCATAACGGCGGCAGCATCGTCGCTGTCGACAACCAGGGCAGGACCGTCGCCTGTGCCTTCACCATGAACGGCCCATTCGGCTCTGGGGTGATTGCGCCGGGAACAGGCATTCTGCTGGCCAATGCACCGGGTGCGCCGCGTGCTTCGGTGCCGAGCCTCGCGATTATCGGCAACGAGAATGTCGGCCTGACCTATTTCGCCATTGCGGGGTCCGGTCCGGTTGCCGACACTGTCGCGCGGATCGCCATCGAAACGACCACAACGCGAAGCTCGCTCACGGATAGCGTCCCGGACATGGTGGGCGCGGTCGGTACTCCGCGCCTGCACACAACCGGTGACCCGGACGTCGTACGCTTCGAGGATGGCACCGCGACAGAGGAACTTGAGGGGCTACGTGCGATGGGGCACCAGATACAGTCCTTGCCGAAGTTTGGGAGGGTGAACGGGTTCTACTGTCCGCGCGGCCTGCCGCGTGTGCAGACCTGCCAGTTCGTAAAGGACCCGCGCAGCTTCGGCCTTGCAGTCAGCTCTGACCCCTCCTGAGGATTTTGCTGACATGAAGGTTTCCCAGCGCGGGCGCATCGACCCGTTCATCGTCATGGATGTTATGCGCGAGGCGAATGCCCTGGATGCGGCTGGCGGTGACGTCGTGCATCTTGAGGTAGGGCAGCCGGGCACGCCTGCGCCGCGCAACGTGCGCGATGCGGCGGTCGCTGCACTCGAAGCCGACAAGATCGGATACACCGACGCGCTTGGTATTCCGCCCTTGCGCGAAGCCATCGCCGGGCACTACGAGAGCTTCTATGGCGTGAACATCGATCCATCCCATGTAGTTGTGACCACGGGGTCATCGGGCGCGTTCCTGCTTGCATTTCTTGCTGCATTCGATGCGGGCGACCGCGTCGCGCTGGCGGCACCGGGCTATCCGGCCTACCGCAACATCCTGTCGGCGCTGGGCGTGAAGCCCGTTGTGGTGGAGACCCGCCTCGAAGACCGCTTCCAGCCGACCGCAGAAGTGCTGTCACGTTTCGATGGTGATCTGGACGGATTGATCGTTGCCAGCCCCTCAAACCCGACGGGTACGATGATCGACAATGTCGAAATGGCGGCCCTGACCGGCTACTGCCGTGAGAGGGGGGTGCGGTTTATCTCGGACGAGATTTATCATGGCATCACCTATGGCCATGATTCGGTCTGTGCACTGGCGTATGACGAAAACGCGATCATCATCAACAGTTTCTCGAAGTATTTCTCGATGACGGGCTGGCGCCTGGGATGGCTGGTCATTCCGCCGGACCTGGCACGCTCGGTGGAATGCCTGGCCCAGAACCTCTTCATCTCGCCGCCGACGCTATCCCAGCATGCGGCGTGTGCTGCATTCGACAGCCATGACGAACTGCAGGCCAATGTGGCGAACTACGCAGCCAATCGGGAGATTCTGCTGCGTGAATTGCCAGGGGTCGGCTTTGACAGGCTCGCACCCGCGGACGGTGCGTTCTACATCTACGCGGATGTGGGCGCTTACACCAATGACAGCACTGAGTTCTGCCGCCGCATGCTGGTCGAAGCAAAGGTTGCAGCGACGCCCGGGCTCGACTTCGACCCTTACCGCGGCAACACCTTCGTACGATTTTCCTTCGCAGGCACGCAGAATGACATGACGCGCGCGATCAAGCGCTTGGCCGACTGGAACTGCGGACGCCGCTAAGCGGCGTCCCGCGCGCATCAGGACGCGGCGCGGTTCCACCAGCCCGAGCGGCGTGGACGGTTGTCGTCCTCTTTCTCCGGCTCCGGCTTTTCCTCGGCGACAGGTTCGCTCGCTTCTTCGTCAGTGGCCTCTTCAGCGTCGGCTGCGTCCGCCTCAGCCTCAGCCGAATCGACTTCGTCGACATCATCATCGCTACTGTCGTCGGCGTCGTTATCGTTGCCTTCGTCCGCGTCAGCCTCGTCGGTTTCCCCCGTGTCGGCTTCCTCGTCTACCGCAGTTTCGACAGTGTCGTCCTCGGCGTCATCATCATCCGCATCGTCATCAGTGTTGTCACGCTCGGATGCGCTGCGTGGCTCGGGGATGTCGATTTCCGTGTCGACGTCATCGTCGTCACTGTCCTCGGCGGTCTCGTCTTGAGCGACAGCGTCGGCATCATCCTCCGGATTCTCCACGTTCTCGTCTGACGCTGCGGCGCGTCCACGACCTCGACGTCCACGCCGGCGACGTCGGCGACGGCGGGTCCCGCTGCCGTCTCCATCCTCACGCTCGCTGGCCTCTTCTTCCTCTGCGTCACCCGCCTCCGATGCCTCTGCGTCTTCATCAGCGGCTTCGGCAGACTCTTCACCCGTTTCCTCGCTCTCGCGGTCCTCGCCGGAGCGCCGGCGGCGTCGGCCACCACGGCGACCGCGGCGGCGTGCACTGCGACGGCGGCCTTCGCCGTCCTCGGACTCGTCCTCGTCTTCGGCCTCTACCTCGACTTCGTCCTCGACATCCTGTTCCTCGGTGTCGTCGGCCTCCTCCTCCTGACGCCTGCGGCCGCGCCGTCGGCGACGGCGGGATCCGCCGTCCTCGTCACGTGCCTCCTGGCCGCGTTTGCCGCGTTTCGACTTGTCGCCCTGGTCGCCGTCGGACTTCGCGCGTGTGAAGTCGGTGTCATACTCCGAGGCTGTCATGTCGGGGTCTGCAATGACGATCACGCGCATGTCGTGACGTTCCTCGATCTCGCGCAGGGCGTCACGCTTCTGGTTCAGCAGGTACAGCGCGATATCCGGATGCGCCATCACCGTCACGTCCTTGGCCCGGTGGCGCAGGCCTTCTTCCTCAAGCTCGCGCAGGATCGACATGGTCGTCGACGCAGTCGAGCGAACGAAACCGGCGCCGTTACAGACCGGGCAGGTCTGGGTGTGTGCTTCGTGGATGCTCGGCCGCAGGCGCTGGCGTGACAGCTCCAGAAGGCCGAACGGGGAAATCCGTCCGATCTGGATTCGCGCGCGGTCAGTCTTCATCGATTCCTTGAGCTTGCGCTCGACCGCGTGGTTGTTGCGGGAAATATCCATGTCAATGAAGTCGATGACGATCAGGCCCGCGAGATCGCGCAGCTTGAGCTGCCGCGCGACTTCCTCGGCGGCTTCGAGGTTCGTCCGCAGCGCGGTCTGCTCGACATTGCGCTCTCGAGTCGCCCGGCCGGAGTTTACGTCGATGGCGACAAGGGCTTCAGTCGGGTTGATGACGAGGTAGCCGCCAGACTTGAGCTGCACGACAGGGTCGTGGATCTCGTCCAGCTGCTGGTCAACCTGATACCGGTTGAACAGCGGGATCGTGGTGTCCTCGTACTTCTGCACGCGCTTGGCGTGGGACGGGATCATCGTGCGCATCAGCGTCTTGGCGTGCTTGTAGGCCTCTTCGCCTTCCACCAGCACTTCGTCGATGTCGCGGTCGTAGATGTCGCGCAGCGCTCGCTTGATGACGTCGCCTTCCTCGTAGATCAGGGAAGGCGCGGTCGAATTCATCGTGAGTTCACGGATTTCGTCCCAGACCCTGCGGAGGTATTCATAGTCGCGCTTGATCTCGGCCTTTGTGCGCTCGACCCCGGCGGTGCGCATGATAACGGCCATGCCGTCCGGCACTTCCATCTCCCCCAGAATCTTCTTCATCGCCTTGCGATGCTTGGGGTCGGTGATTTTCCGGCTGATGCCCCCGCCACGCGAGGTGTTTGGCATCAGGACGCAATAGCGGCCGGGCAGGGAGAGGTACGTTGTGAGCGCTGCACCCTTGTTGCCGCGCTCTTCCTTGACGACCTGCACCAGCAGGA
>JAYOFE010000033.1:0-17457 GCA_038117045.1 Alphaproteobacteria bacterium
CCCGGCGCCGACTGCAAGCTGGACGGCGTCTATATGGGCACGGACCGGCAGGTCCTCGACAACACCACCCATGTGGAGCATGCCGCGCCCGAATGCGTGTCGCGGCAGGTCTATAAGGGTGTGCTGGACGGCCAGTCGCGCGGTGTCTTCCAGGGCAAGGTGCATGTGGTGCGCGATGCCCAGAAGACCGACGGCCACCAGTTGAGCCGGGCGCTGCTGCTCTCGCCGGGTGCGGAAATCGACGCGCGGCCCGAACTGGAAATCTACGCCGACGATGTGAAGTGTTCCCACGGCGCGACGGCAGGAGAGCTGGACGAGGACTGGCTGTTCTACCTGCTGAGCCGTGGCATCCCGCGCCCGCAGGCGCGGCAGATGCTGATCGAGGCGTTCCTGTCCGAGGCGATTGCCGAAATTCCCGTGGCCGAGGTGGCGGAGGATTTCACCGCCCATGTCCACGACTGGCTGGAACGTCACATCGACGCGGCCGGGGAGGGGCGCTGAGCATGGCCGACACCGCAATGCATTCACCTGTTGCCTACGATGTGGAGACGGTCCGCGCCGACTTCCCGATCCTGTCGCGCACCATGCACGGCAAGCCGCTGGCCTTTCTGGACAGCGCCGCGTCGGCCCAGAAGCCGCGCGCGGTGATCGACACCGTGCGCGATGTCTATGAGCGCGAATACGCCAACGTCCACCGCGGCCTCTACGAGATCAGCGAAGCTGTGACCGACCGCTACGAGGGCACCCGCGAGACGATCCGCGACTTCATCGGTGCGGCGAGCACGAAGGAGATCGTATTCACCCGCAACGCGACGGAATCGGTGAACCTGGTGGCCCACAGTTTCGGGCGGAACTTCCTGGAGGAAGGCGACGAGGTCGTCATCACCGAACTGGAGCACCACGCCAATATCGTGCCGTGGCAGATGCTGCGCGACGAAAAGGGGATCGTGCTCAAGGTTGCGCCGATCACCGATGACGGCGAACTCATCATGTCCGCTTTCGAGGATCTGCTGGGTCCGCGCACCAAACTGGTGGCCGTGGCGCACATGTCGAACGTGATGGGCACCATCCTGCCGGTCGAGGACATCATTCGCCGCGCCCATGCGGTCGGCGCCAAGGTGCTGATCGACGGCTGCCAGTCGGTGACCCACATCCCCATCGACGTGCACGCGCTGGGCTGCGATTTCTTCGTCTTCTCCGGCCACAAGCTCTATGGCCCCAGCGGTATCGGCGTGCTGTACGGGCGCGAGGAGTTGCTGGATGCCATGCCGCCCTTCATGGGCGGCGGGGACATGATCTCGTCCGTCACCTTCGAGAAATCGACCTGGGCGCGCCTGCCCCACAAGTTCGAGGCGGGGACTCCCGCCATCGCCCAGGCCATCGGTCTCGGCGCGGCCATCGACTATGTGAACGCGCTGGGCCTTGGAGCCATCGGCCAGCACGAAGCTGATATGCTGAACTACGCGACCCAGCAGCTTTCAAGCTTTGACGGGCTGCGCATTGTCGGCACTGCGCCGAACAAGGCCAGCGTGGTGTCATTTGTGCTGGACTATGCCCACCCCCACGACATCGCGACAATCATCGATCGCGCCGGGGTTGCCGTCCGGGCGGGGCACCACTGTGCACAGCCGTTAATGCACCGCATGGATGTGCCGGCAACGGTACGGGCCTCCATCGGGCTTTACACGAACAAGGCCGACATCGACGCGCTTGTCAGCGCGCTCGGCGACGTACAGGAGTTCTTTGGCTGATGAGCGACGATCTGCGCGAGCTGTATCAGGAAGTGATCCTGGACCACGGGAAGCACCCGCGGAATTTCCATGCCTGTGAGGATGCGACCAACGAGGCACGCGGTAACAACCCGCTGTGTGGCGACCAACTCGTGATCTATCTGAAGATGGGTGAAGACGGGAAGGTTGCGGATGCGTCCTTCGTCGGGAAGGGCTGCGCGATCTCCATGGCGTCCGCCTCGATGATGACGGACCTGCTCAAGGGACGGACCGGCAAAGAAGCGCAGACGATGTTCGAGGCTTTTCACAAGATGTGCACAGGCGAAGAGGAGGACGTGGACCTCGGCGAAGGCGCCGAGAAACTGCGTGTCCTGTCC
Organism: Alphaproteobacteria bacterium; assembly: GCA_038117045.1. Lineage (GTDB taxonomy): Bacteria > Pseudomonadota > Alphaproteobacteria > UBA6615 > UBA6615 > JABJAG01. The sequence continues at coordinate 2,108 of JAYOFE010000033.1, forward strand.
GGCGTGCGCGAATTCCCCACACGCGTGAAGTGCGCAACCCTTCCATGGCACACAATGGTTGCAGCCCTGGAAGGGCAAGACGAAATCTCGACCGAATAGGAAGGCGGGAAGTTATGTCGTTTGAACATGGAATGGGAATGCCCAACGGGATGTATGCCCCGGTTCCCGCAGGCGAGGAGATCACCGCGCGGGCCGGTGCGCCCCTGCCGGAAGGCACGGCCGTCGCCACCGAGGAACAGGTGATCGAGGCGCTGCGCACGGTCTATGACCCTGAAATCCCGGTAAACATCTACGACCTGGGCCTGATCTACGAGACGGAGATCCATTCGACGGGCTCTGTGCGCGTGGACATGTCCCTGACGGCTCCGGCCTGTCCGGTGGCGGGCGAGATCCCGTTCTGGGTCGCGAATGCGGTGGCCGATGTAGAAGGCGTGGGCGAAGTCGAGGTCAACCTGGTCTGGGACCCGCCTTGGTCGCCGGAGCGCATGTCCGACGACGCCAAGCTGGCACTTGGCTTCGATTGACCTATATGCCTCTTAGAGGAGTGTGTCATGGCTGAACCGATCATCAAGCTGACAGATGCTGCCGCCGAGCGTGTTCGCAAGCTCATGTCTGGTGCGGAGAAGAACGTTACCGGGGTGCGTGTCGGGCTCTCGACACGCGGCTGCTCCGGCCTGTCTTATATCGTCGAGTATGCCGAGGAAGCCAAGCAGTTCGAGGAAGTCATCGAGGACAAGGGTGTAAAGGTCTTTATCGACCCGGCGGCGACCATGTTCCTGATCGGCGCGACGATGGACTACCGCGAAGGCAAGTTCGAATCCGGCTTCGTCTTCGACAACCCCAACGCCAAGGGCACCTGCGGCTGCGGCGAATCCTTCCACGTCTAGGACGCAGGAACACCACCTGACATGCCGCGGATGACCTTCATCGACCCCGACGGGTCGGCGCATGAGGTGAATGCGCCGGTCGGCCATTCCCTGCTGCAGATCGCCTGGGACAACGGCATCGATATCGAGGGCGCCTGCGAAGGCGCCATGGCGTGCTCGACCTGCCATGTGATTGTTGACCCGAAGTGGTACGATCGGCTGGATGAGCCTACGGAGGACGAGGAAGACATGCTCGATCTCGCGCCGGGCCTCAAGCCGACCTCCAGACTGGGCTGCCAAATCATCATCACGGAGGCCCTGGACGGGCTGGTGGTGCACCTCCCGGGCGCAACCCGTAACCTGATGCTGGCCTGATGGCTTATCTGGACGACCTGGACCTGTTCCCGCATCTGCGCGATGCGTCGGGCAATGCGTGGCGCGCCTATGTCGCGCACCCTTTCGTCGCGGGACTGGCGGACAGCTCCCTGCCGAAAGCCGCTTTCCGGCACTATCTCGGGCAGGACTACCTGTTCCTCATTCATTTCGCTCGGGCCTATGCTATGGCGGCCTACAAGGCCGACACACTGGCCGAGATTCGCGATGCGTCCGCGGGCATGCGCGCCATCGTGGACACCGAGATGGCCCTGCATGTCGACTACTGCGCCGAGTGGGGGCTCGACGAGGCCGCCATGGAGGCCCTGCCGGAAGCGTCCGCGACCATGGCCTACACCCGCTATGTGCTGGAGAAGGGCGGTCAGGGGGACCTGCTGGACCTCTATGTGGCCCTGGCGCCCTGTGTCATCGGTTACGGGGAGATCGGCGCGCGCCTCGCCGCCGACCCGGCGACGAAGCAGGACGGCAATCCCTACGCGAGCTGGATCGAAATGTACGCGAGCCAGGAATACCAGGCGGTCGCACGCACCCATGGGATGGCGCTCGACCGGCTCTGGGTGTCTCGCGCGGGCGCAGCGCGCCTGGAGAGCCTGAGGCGAACCTTTGAGCAGGCGACCCGGCTGGAAGCGGATTTCTGGCAGATGGGGCTCGATGCGGCCTGACGGCTGCGGCTAGCGCGTTGCGGCGGTTCCAAGCCCGACGATCTCGATATCGACGTGTTCGTTGGCGCTGCGCACCCGGCCGTCATCCCATAATTCTGGCTCGGCATCCGGCCCGATGGTGATCGTATAGCGGTCTTCCGGGATCCCGACATTGGCCATGCCGGTCTTCGCCTGGTTCTGGAGTTCTGAGCCCGAATAGGGGTGTCCGCGGCTCAGGGAGACCTGCCCGCCATGCACGGCAATCGTCAGTTTCCAGCCCTCGATCCCGTCGAGGACCTTGTTGACACGGCGAACGGTGTTCTCGACCTCGCGGGCGACAGCGGTTTCACGGCTTAGGACCAGGTTTCCGCTGACCTTGAGCCGGAACGAAAGCGGGCCTGTCATCAGCTTGGGATCGAAGCGGAATTCCTGTTTGAGTGCGGCTGCGGCCTCTTCGGCGGCGGCATTGCGCTCGGTTTCATGGTCAGCGGCCGCCCGGTCGAAGCAGGCCAGGCGTTCGCCATCGTCAGGAACCGTTGCGCAGCGCGCGACATCAGCCCGGATGTCCGCGTGCGCGGGGCCTGCGAGGGGAAGCAGGGCCGCAAATGGCAAGGCGAGGAAGATGGCGCGCAGGTGCATACATAGAGGATGGGGTTTGCAGTCCCTGTGATCAACCCGGTGACAGTGTTTTGAACAGGTGTCTCGAATGCCGCAGCCCGGCTTTGCCCCGCTTGTTGTGCCGCCTATATTGCGCGCCATGAACGAACCGATGAACAGCTTGGGATTTACGCGCCCGCCTTCGCAGACGAAGGTGGTGGTCGCCATGTCTGGCGGCGTGGACAGCTCCGTGACCGCCGCGCTGCTGCACGAGCAGGGCTATGACGTGGTGGGTATCACCCTTCAGCTCTACGACCATGGCGCGGCGACGGCGCGCGGCAAGACCTGTTGCGCCGGGCAGGATATCTATGATGCCCACCGGGTGGCCGATGCCATCGGTTTCCCGCATTACGTGCTCGACTACGAATCCCGCTTCCGGGAGGACGTGATCGAGAATTTTGCCGATGCCTATGTGCGTGGTGAAACGCCGATCCCGTGTGTGACGTGCAACCAGACCGTGAAGTTCCGCGACCTCGTGGCGACAGCGCGCGATCTTGGCGCCGATGCACTGGCCACCGGGCACTATATCCGCAGGGTCGAGGGCGCGAACGGTGCCGAACTTCACCGGGCGGTCGATGCCGCGCGTGACCAGAGCTATTTCCTCTTTGCCACCACCCCCGAGCAGCTTGAGTTCCTTCGCTTTCCGCTGGGTGACATGCCCAAGGACGAGGTGCGTGAGCACGCCCGTCGCCTCGGGCTCGATATTGCCGAGAAGCCGGACAGCCAGGACATCTGCTTTGTACCTGACGGCAAGTATGCCGCCGTGGTCGAACGCCTTCGGCCCGAAGCCGGCGAGCCGGGCGAGATTGTGCATCTCGATGGCAGGGTCCTTGGCGCTCACAAGGGGATCGTGAACTTCACGATTGGCCAGCGTCGAGGCCTGGGCATCGGCGGGCGCAAGGATGCGCTGGACAGCGACGACGCGCTGTATGTCGTGCGGCTCGACCCGGATGCGCGCCGTGTGATTGTCGGCCCGCGTGAGGCGCTTGCGACACGGCTTGTGAACGTCACAGGCGTGAACTGGCTCGGCGGTGGAGATGCACCTCCGGTCGGCGGCCAGGACGTCAGCGTCCGCATCCGCTCCACCATGGCGCCGGTGTCCGGTCGTGTCCGGGCGCTGGGCGACGGACGTGCGGAAATCAAGCTGCTGGCTCCTGAATTCGGCGTGTCGCCCGGACAGGCCGCGGTGTTCTATGATGGCAGCAAGGTGCTGGGCGGCGGTTGGATCGTCCGGGACCAACGGGGGAGAAAAGCCGCATGAGTACCTATGTCCTGGTCCACGGCGCCTATCATGGTGGCTGGTGTTTCGACAAAGTTGTCCCGCTGCTGGAGGCTGCAGATCACAAGGTGATCGCCGTCGACCTGCCCGGGCACGGCAACAACCGGGTTCCCATGGAACAGGTCACGCTGGCGAGCTACGTTGATCACGTGTGTTCGGTCGTCGAGGCGCAGGATGAGCCTGTGATCCTGCTCGGCCACAGCCTGGGCGGCATGACGGTCACGCAGGTGACCGAACGCTTGCCACAGAAGATTGCCTGGGTGGTCTACTTGACCGCGATGATGCCGAAGAACGGGCAGAACCGGACGGACCTTGCCGAGCATGAAGGCCCCGAGGACATGGCGTCCTTGCGCATCCTGTCGGACGACGGCCTTTCGGTGACAATGTCGCGCGAGAACATCCCGCCAACCTTCTATGCCGAGTGCCCGCCCGAAGACGTGGAACGCGCCTTCGAATTGCTGGTGCCGCAGGCGGTGGAGCCCTTTACGCGCAAGGCCGAGACCACGCCGGAGCGGTTCGGCTCCGTGAAGCGCGCCTATATCGAATGCCTGCGCGACCGTGCGATCCCGATTGCCATGCAGCGTTCGATGATTGCGGCGCAGCCTTGCGACAAGGTTTTCACAATCGATACTGATCACTCGCCCTTCTTCTCGGCGCCGGAAGAACTTTCCCGGCACCTTCTGGAACTGGCGAACTGACACCACACGCACGCGGCGGCAATCGGGCGGGCTGACCGCCTTTGAACCCGTCGCTTAGGAGGAAAGAACATGCTGAAAACCCGTAATCCGTCCACGATCGCCCCGCCGGCGGCCATGTACAGTCACTCCGTCGAGGTGCCGCCGAATGCACGCTGGCTGGTCACCGCAGGTCAGGTGGGTGTGCGTCCCGACGGGACGATCCCCGAGGGCTTCGAGGCCCAGCACGACCAGATCTGGCAAAACACGCTCGCCATCCTCAAGGATGCCGGTTTCGGGCCGGAGCACATCGTCCGCCTGAATGTCTATTCGACGGACCCGATGGGTCTGCAGTTCGTCAAGGCGCACCGTGAGAAATATCTCGCGCCGGGCCACGTGCCGGCCTCGACATGGGTCGTCATCAGCCAGCTCGCCAGCCCGCAATGGGTGGTCGAGATGGAGACCATCGCCGCGAAGCCGGAATAGGTCCGGCCGCGCCGCGCGCCGCGCGGTCTGGAGACGTGAATGACTGACGTGGCGCCAAGCCGGTTCCGTCAGGGTGCTTGGCCGTATGTCTTCTTGGGTGCGGCTGCGTTCATCCTGGCGTCCAACCACATCATCGGACGCTGGATCGAGGGCCAGATGCCGCCTATGGGGATCGGCTTCTGGCGCCTGTTCATTGCCACCGTTGTTCTGCTGCCGTTTGTGGGTCGATCGCTCTGGGCGAAACGGGCTTTGCTGCGCGAGCGCTGGAAGCTGTTTTTCGTGCTTGCGATTGCGCTTGGTCCGTTCGGCAACGCGTCGGTCTATGTCGCTTACCACTTCACGACTGCGATCAATGGCGGCGTCGTCTCCACGGCGCAACCGGTGGCAACGGTCCTGATTACCTTCCTCGTGTTCCGCGAATCGATCACCCGCCTGCAGGCCCTCGGCATCGGCCTTGCAACCCTGGGCGTGCTGGTGATCGTGCTTCGCGGTGACCTGGCGATGCTGCTTTCGCTTGAGCCCAATATCGGCGACCTCATCATGCTGGGCGCGATGATCGGGTTCGCAGTCCACAACTCCCTGTTGCGCACGATCCCGAAGGAGTTCTCGACGGCGGAGATACTCCTGTCGATCCAGCTCTTCGCACTCGTTGTCATGTTCCCGATCTACGTGCTGGAAAGCATCTACTACCTGCCGATGCCGGTGACCTGGGAATCAGCGGCCGTTATGGCTTGGGTCGGCATCGTGGTGGCGATCTTTGCCGTCGGATTCACAAACACCTCCGTGCTGGCGCTGGGCGCCAACAAGGCGACCATCGGCAACTATATCCGGGCGTTGATCACCGCGGTTCTCGCGGTCCTGATCCTGGGAGAGACGCTCGAGCCGTTCCATCTGGTGGCCTTCGCACTGGTTGTGGCGGGCGTGGTCTTGCTCGGTCGGGGGCGACGCGCAACGAAGCCACCTGCGGTGCCCGCAGGTCCGGCACCGGTCGTGCCGGGAGAGGAATCCTCGCCGTCACGCGGCTGATCCGGCCGGGGGACAGTTCGTCTTGACAGGCGGGGAGGCCAGCACCTATATCCCCGACCGCGATACGGGGGCGGAGTAGCTCAGTTGGTTAGAGCAGGGGAATCATAATCCTCGTGTCGGGGGTTCAAATCCCTCCTCCGCTACCAAATCGCCCAGAAGCCCGCCGAAAGGCGGGTTTTTTTGTTGTCCGGTGCTCAGTCCGCGATCAGTGCGGAGAGATGAGGCAGGACGGCCGCGCGCATGCTTTCGTTCACGTTGTGGCCGGCTCCGGAAATCTCGACGAGCGATGCGTTTGCGCCTGCGGCAATGACCTTCGAGACGTAGTCTCGGGACAGGGACACAGGCGTGTTTGTGTCCTGGGTGCCGACGAGCGCGATGACGGTGGTCGCTGGCGGGATTTGCGCAGCGAAGTCCGATGGCGACAGCGAGTTCGGCCAGCTGCTCCCCGCACGGCGGCTTGCGCGCCAGACGGGAATGTCACAGGGGCAGGACAAAAGCGCTACGGCATCGGCCAGGCCGGGATGGCGGCCTGCAATCACCCCGGCAAAGGCTGCGCCACCGGAGTGTCCAACCACGACGACCTTGCGCGCGGCATGCTTCGCCTTGAGGTTGCGGATTGCCCCGGCGACGGCATCGATGTTGCGCGCTGTGTAGTGGTCGCGCCGGTCATTGGTATCGCCGCCCGACTTGTGGCCTTCGCCATCGTCATACCCGGGGCGCAGCATGGCGATCACGGTGGCCTGCTGGTTCGCCTCTGCGAGTTCGCGCGCCAGGTCAAAATGGTAGGTCGCCGGCCCGCCGCGTGAGACATCGCCGTGCAATACGACCATCAGGGGGCCGCCCGGATTCACGGAAAGCGTCTTCACGACAAGGCAGTAGGGCCCGCCCGTGACGCCCTTCGTCATATCGGTTTCGTTGCATGCCCGCGCCTCGAACGAGATCGTGAGCACAGCCATGCCGGCCAGGCTGAAAAGAATCTTACGGGGAGCTTTGGGGAACATGTCGAGGCCGATACCGCTTTCTGGAGAATCGTCTTTGTGCAACTGCGAAAGCCACTGTAGGCTGGATTCGCCCTAACAGAGGAGTGTTCCCATGAGCCTTTCTGAAATCGATCGATTTGTCGCTGATTCCACGTCCCAATCCGGGCTGCGTGACGCACTTGCCGGTGTGACGCGCCTCGACGATGTCATCGAAATCGCGCGTGAACATGACTACCTGATCTCCATTGAGGATGTGCGCGCTCATCTTGCCGCATCGACTCCCTCGCTTCAGCTCTCGGACGAGCGTCTTGACGCTGAGCCGGCCAGCACCGCGTCCCGCTGCGCGCCTCCGCCGCCGGTGGTTCTGATCGCCTGAGTTTGATCAATCGGTCCGGTTTGGGCCGGATAAAGCGGGCCGCCCATAGGGCGGCCCGTTTTACGTTCGTGACGAGGCGTCCCTGCAACGCAGGAAAATCTGCTCACCCTGGCTGCCGCCCCAATGGTCCTCGGTGCGCTCCTCGGCCAGTTCGAACCCGTGAGCCTCGTACAGGTGCCGGGCAGCATGGAGACCGGGAAAGGTCGACAGCCACACCTGTGACATGCCGTTGCGGTCGGCAAAGGCGAGGGCGCGCGCAATCAGTTCACGTCCGATGCCTGCGCCGCCGGTTTTCGGACCGACAATGAACCAGCGAAGCCGGCCCCCCTTGCTATCACGGTCGATGCCGTCCATCGCGATCATGCCGACAACATTGCCTTGCCGGTTGCGCACATAGGCAAAGTAGTCGCGGGCGGGATCGAACCGGCTTTCGAACTCCCCGAAGCCGTCAACAAGCCCCGCCTCGAACCTTTCGCCCAGTCCCCATTCCGGCCCGTAGTAGTCCATGTGAAGGTGTACGAGGTCCGCCAGAATACCCGGCCGCAGTTCTTCGATGACCCTGTATCGCGTATCGTCCATCACCGGCGATGCTATAACGCCGGACCGGCGGGGACGGAAGGCCATGGTGCAAACGGGCAGCAGCCAGAATCGGGACATCGGCGCGATGCTGCGCGCCGGGTTGGCGCACCACCGCGCCGGACACCTGGACCAGGCGGAGGCAGCCTACTGCAAGGCTCTTGAGCTCCGCCCGGGTGAGGCGGACGCCCACAACCTGCTGTGTGCGCTGTACCAGCAGCGAGGAGACATTCCGAACGCGCTGGAGCACGGCAGGGCCGCCGTCGCGGCGAATGACGGTGCAGCGGATTTCTGGAACACTTACGCGGCTGCCTTGCGGCGGGCCGGCCGGAATGACGAGGCCGCGGAGGCCTTCGGGATGGCGATAGCGCGCAATCCGGATCATCTGGATGCACGTTTGAACCTCGCCGGGATTTTTGCGGAACGGGGAGAATACGGCCCGGCAGCCGATGCGTACCGCGCAGTTATCGCGAAAGCGCCTAATGCGCTGCGGGCGCATATCAATCTCGGACATGTCTTGCGGATGGGCGGCGACCACGATGGCGCGATCGCAGCATGGCGCGAAGCGACAAGAGTGGCCCCGGCCGCGCCGGACGCTTGGGTCAACCTCGTGGGTGTCTTGTCGGGCTCCGGGCGGTTTGCGGACGCCGAGGATGCCTTCACCGAGGCTGAACGCAACAATGCGCTTGTCCCAGCGATCTTTGCCAACCGTGCGCGGATGGAGATGCTCAGAGGTGAGCCAGAATCAGCGACCCACTTTGCGGAACGCGGATTGTCGGCGGATCGGGGGCATGTCGGTTGCGCTGTTGCACTGGCCATGGCGCGGCTTGAGGCGGGTGATACGGAAGGTGCCGAGGCGCTCGCGCGCCAGATCACCCGGAGCACCCCGGATGAGGCCGAAGGATGGGCGGTGCTTGCCGCGTCCCTCGAGCGGTTGCGGCGCACGAGCGAGGCGATTGCGGCCTATGAAGCCGTGCTCGCACGCAACCCGCGGGATGTTGAGGCACTTGCCAATCTCGAGGACTTGGCCGAGCGGACGAACGATCTCGATCATGCGCGAGCGTTGATCGACCGCGTGCTGGAGATTGCACCTAAGCACCCGTTTGCGAACCGGGTCGCGGCCACACTTTCGCGGCGCCGGGGTGATTCCGCGGCGGGTATCGCGCGGCTGGAGCAGCTTGCAGATGCTGCCGCCAGCCCGAGTATCCGACAGGGTATCCGGTTCGAACTCGGCCGCCTGCATGACCGTGAAGGCAATGCGGCGCAGGCATTCGCGCACTTCTGCGAGGCGAACCGGCTGCAGCAGGAAAGCCCCGCCGGTCGCCGTTTCGACCCCGCTAACTATCGCCGCGACATTGGCGGCATGCGCAAGACCCTGACGCCCGCCTGGGTCGACAGCTGGACGCCTCCGTTCACTAACGACGGAAACGCGCCGGTCTTCCTGGTGGGTTTCCCGCGTTCCGGCACGACGCTGCTCGACCAGATCCTCGACAGCCATCCCGGCATCCAGGTCGCCGAAGAAAAGCCCATGATGGAGGAGCTCAAGCGAAAGGTCGCCGAACACGGCGCCTACCCATCCGTGATGGCGACACTTGGCGCCGAGGATCTTCGTGAGTTGCGCGACCAGTACTGGACGCGGGCGGGGGACTTTGTCCCGCATGTCGAGGAAGCCCTCCTGATCGACAAGCTGCCGCTGAATCTCGAGAAGGCCGCGCTCATCCATCGCGTATTTCCGGATGCGCGTTTCATCCTTGCGCTCCGCCACCCGGCTGACTGTGTGCTGAGCTGTTTCATGCAGGCGTTCCGGCCGAACATCGCCATGAACAACTTTTCCACCGTGGAGGATGCCGCGCGCCTCTACGACCAGGTCTTCTCCCTGTGGGAGGAGAGCCGTGCGCTGTTGCCGCTGGACGTGCACGTCTCGCGCTACGAGGACCTCGTGGCCGATTTCCGGACGCAGGTGGAAGGCCTGCTCGGATTCCTCGGCCTGCCGTGGGACGATGCGGTGCTCGACTACGCCGCCAACGCCCAGCGGCGCGGCCAGATCAACACGCCCAGCTACAACCAGGTGACAGAGCCGATCTACACCCGCGCCGCCGGCCGGTGGACCCGGTACCGGGACGAGATGGCCGGGGCGCTCGAGATCCTGAAGCCCTGGATCGAGCGATACGGTTTCGACACCTTGGAACCCTAGAAGGGCCTTTAAAACCGCCGCGTCCGCACTAAATAACAATAAGACACTGTTATTTAGGCGGAAGCACATGGCGCAAGACCCGTACAAGGTTCTCGGCGTTGCGAAGGGCGCGTCCGCGGACGATATCCGCAAGGCGTACCGCAAGCTCGCCAAGGAGAACCATCCCGACCTGAAGCCCGGCAACAAGGATGCCGAGGAGCGCTTCAAGGAAGTGCAGGCCGCCTATGACATCGTGGGCGACACGGACAAGCGTGCACGCTTCGACCGGGGCGAAATCGACGCGGACGGCAACGAGCGCGCCGAACAGCCGTTCTACCGCCACTATGCGGATGCGGGCGCCGACCATCCCTATCACTCCGCCGACGGGTATGCGGACTTCGCCGATATGGGCGATATCTTCTCCGACCTGTTCGGCCATGCACGCCAGCCCGGCGGTGGCGGAAGAGGCGGTGGCGGAGGTGCGCGTACCATGCGCATGCGCGGTAGCGACGTGCGCTACGCCTACGAGGTGGAGTTCCTGGATGCGGCACGCGGTGCGAAGCAGCGCATCACCATGCCGGACGGGCGCGATCTCGACCTGTCGATCCCGGCGGCCCTGCGCGACGGGCAGGTGCTGCGCCTGAGGGGCAAGGGCATGCCCGGCCTGAACGGTGGCCCGGCGGGCGATGCGTTCGTCACCGTCCATGTGAAGCCGCACAAGCTGTTCCGGCGTGAGGGCAACGACATCCATATCGAGCTGCCTGTTGCACTGCACGAGGCGGTGCTCGGCGGCAAGCTGCGCGTGCCGACCATCGACGGCCCGGTGACCATGACCGTCAAGCCGGGGGCCAACACGGGCGACCGGCTGCGCCTTCGCGGCAAGGGTCTGGCGGGCGGCAAGGGCGGCCAGCGCGGCGACCAGCATGTCACACTCAAGGTGGTCCTGCCCGAGACACCAGATGACGAACTGACGGCGTTCCTGTCGGACTGGGCGAAGGATCATGCATACGATCCCCGCGCCGGAATGGAGGGCTGACCATGCGCGAAGCAGAACTCCTCAAGCTGATTTCCGGCCTTCGCCGCGCCGAGCTGCGGCGCTGGGTCGAATACGGCTGGGTCGTGCCGGAACGCCGCGGCGGCGACTACTGGTTCCGGGAAATCGATGTCGCCCGCGTGCGTCTCGTCGGCCAGATCCGGCGCGACATGTCGGTCAGTGAGGACAATGTGGCGACGGTGCTTTCGCTGGTGGATCAGGTGTATGGTTTGCGCAACGAACTCCGGCGTCTGGCGCGGGCCATGGAAGCCCAGCCCGAAAGCGTCCGGATGTCGATTGCGGAGCGGCTGCACGCGGAACGCTGACGCCCTCCGCGCAAGCGGAGGAAGACGTGGTCCACAAGGTCGGTACTTTCGATCCGGCGGCATATGCGCCGCACCCCAAATATGGCTCCCATGCGGATGGCCTGAACTGGGCGCCGTTCGTCGAGCACAGCGACGACACGGTCCATATATCCTACGGGATGATGGAGCTCAGCGCGGGCGGCAGCACCGAGGTGACCGTGCAGGCCCACGAGACGGGCCTGTATGTGAACGACGGGGAGGTCGAGATCCTTCGTGACGGCGTCGCCCACCGCCTTGTCGCCGGTGATTTCATGCTGATCCCTTCGGGTGTGTCGCATGCCTACCGCAACACCACGTCGGCCCCGGCGCTCTGGGTCGAGATGTGCGCGCCCCAGCCCAAGGCCCCGGATGGCTGGCAGGACACGTGGTTTTCCGGTGCGGCCCAGTGGCCGAACGATATCCGCCCCGTCGATCCGCGCGACCGGCGTGCATCGATGCTCGGCCACTACGACTATTCCCAGCACCTGCCGCCGGCGGATCCCATGCCGGACCTGCGCGGGTTCTCGATCCGGATGTTGATGGACCCGGCGTTCGGCGCCGTGCACTTCAACATGTTCGTGGTCAGCTTCGCGGACGGCGGCATCTGCAACCATCACGACCACCCGTTCGAAGAGGCGTACTTCATCCTGGGCGGGGAGGTGGATATCGTCTTCGACGGGCGCGAATACACCCTGCGCGAGGGCGACTTTGCCTGGACCGGCGTCGGCGCCTCCCACGCGTTCTTCCCGAGGAAGGGACAGCCGATTCACTGGCTGGAAATCCAGGCGCCGCAGCCGCCCGTGCGCGACGGGGTTCGCTTTTACAGCCCGTGGGATTACATGACGAATGTGCTGAAGTTTTGATCCGGGATCGGGGTTGAGCTTTGACGGCCAACTCGCCGAAAATCCCGCCAACAGAATTGCGTAAACCCGAACACGAGGGACATCCATGTCCGACAACGCCACGCTTTCCATTCGCCTGAATGACAATGACAACGTCGTTGTCGCGCGCGCCGAGATCCTTCCCGGCACATCCATCCCGGGCGAGAATGTCCAGACCAGTGCCGCCATCCCGCGCGGGCACAAGATCGCGACGCGGGCCATCGCGAAAGGCGAGACCGTCACGAAGTACGACCAGATCATCGGCTTTGCGATGGAGGACATCGCGCCCGGCGATCATGTGCACACGCACAACTGCGAATTCCGGATGGTTGACCGCGACTACCAGTTCGCGACGGACCTGCGAGAGACAAAGATGGTGCCGGAAGCCGAGCGCCGGACCTTTGAAGGCTATGTGCGCAAGAACGGCTCGGTCGGCACGCGCAACTACATCGGCATCCTGACCTCGGTGAACTGCTCTGCAACTGTCGCGAAGTACATCGCCGATTCCTTCAACAGCACCGGCAAGCTGGCCGACTATCCCAACATCGACGGCGTGTCGGCGTTCGTGCATGCGACGGGTTGCGGCATGGCCGATTCCGGCGACGGTTACGCAAACCTGCAGCGCACCCTGTGGGGCTACGCCCGCCACCCGAACTTTGCAGGCGTGCTGATCGTCGGGCTGGGCTGCGAGGTGAACCAGATCCCGTTCCTGCTGGACGCCTACGGCCTGGAGCTCAACGACACCTTCCAGACCATGACGATCCAGGAGTCGGGTGGCACGCGGAAGACGGTCGATGAGGCCATCGAGCGCATCTCGGGCATGCTGGAGCCGGCCAACGCCGCCAGGCGCTCGACGGTACCCGCGAGCGAGCTGACGGTCGCGCTCCAGTGCGGCGGCTCGGACGCCTATTCCGGTATCACGGCGAACCCGGCGCTGGGCAATGCTGTCGACCGTCTCGTGGCGAACGGTGGCACCGGCATCCTGGCTGAGACGCCCGAGATCTACGGCGCCGAACACCTTCTGACCCGCCGCGCGATCAACGCCCAGGTCGGCCAAAAGCTGGTCGACCGGATCAAGTGGTGGGAGGACTACACCGCGCGCAACCATGGCTCGATGGACAACAACCCCTCGCCGGGCAACAAGGCGGGCGGGCTGACCACCATCCTCGAGAAGTCACTGGGCGCGGCGGCGAAGGGCGGCACGACCAACCTGACCGGTGTCTACAAGTATGCCGAGCCGATCGATACCAAGGGCTTCGTGTTCATGGATTCGCCCGGCTTCGACCCGGCCTCGATCACCGGTGAGGTTGCCTCGGGCGCAAACCTCGTCTGCTTCACCACGGGCCGCGGCTCGGTCTATGGCTGCAAGCCGGCGCCGTCGATCAAGCTGGCGACCAACACGCCCATGTACGAGAAGATGTCCGAGGACATGGACATCAACGCCGGCAAGATCGCCGACGGCGATGCCACCATTCAGGATGTGGGTGCGGAGGTCTTCGACTACATGCTGGACGTCGCGAGCGGCAAGAAGTCGAAGTCCGAGGAACTGGGCTTCGGCGACAACGAGTTCATTCCGTGGCAGGTCGGCGCGGTGATGTAACCGCTTGAGGTGTTTCCATGAACGCGTTTGACCTGACCGGACGGGTGGCGCTGGTCACCGGCGGCAGCCGGGGTATCGGTGCTGCCATTGCGCTGGCGCTGGCCGAGCACGGCGCGGCCGTCGGCGTGAATTTCGTCTCCAACGAGGAGGCGGCGCTCAAGACCGTGGCCGCCATCGAGAAGCAGGGCGGCAAGGCCATTTCCGTGCGCGGCGATGCCTCCGACAAGGATGCGGTGGCGCTCGTCACGGGCACGGTCAGCGAGCATCTCGGTCCCATCGATATCCTCGTGGCGAATGCCGGTGTGGGGAAGACCCTCGAGATCGAGGAGACGACCGAGGAGGATTTCACCGGGCTCCTGCACAGCAACCTGACCTCTGCATTCCTGTGCTCGCAAGCGGTCGTGCCGGGCATGCGGGAGCGCAAGTGGGGCAGGCTGATCTATGTGAGCTCAGGTGCGGCCTATAACGGCGGCCGGGTGGGGCTGCACTACTCGGCGGCCAAGGGCGGCATGGAAGGCCTCGCACGCGCCTATGCGCGCCGCCTCATGACGGAGGGCATCACGGCCAATTGCGTGGCGCCGATTCGCATCGAGACCGACATGATCGCTTTGGTCAGTCCGGAAGAGATGGGGCCGCCGCCGCCGATCGGCCGTGCGGGCCATGTGGATGAGGTGTCCAGCGCCGTGCTGCTGCTGGCGACCAACGCCTACATGACCGGCCAGACCATCCACATGAACGGCGGCCTCTACTTCAACTGAGGTTCAGAGCGTGAAACGCGGTTCGGTGCGGTGAGGTTGCAGCAGAACCTTGCCGATGATCGTATTGGCGTCGAGCATCTCGTGCGCTTCCCGCGCCATTTCCAGCGGCAGTTCGGCATGGATGACCGGGGCTATGCGGCCCTGCGCGGCCATGTCCATCAGCAGCGCCATGTCCGCGCCTGTGATATCGGGATGCGCGTCATAGGCATGGATCGAGAAGAGTCTGACCGCAGGGCTGCGGCCCCAGAGCCCGGTCTGTGCCTTGAAGACATCCGCTTCCGGCAGACCGTCGATCAGGCCGTACAGCACGAGCATGCCGACCGGTGCGAGCAGGTCGAGATGGTTGATGAAACCGTCGCCGCCGACCGGGTCCACAATGAGGTCGACGCCCCGGCCTCGGGTGATGTCGTCGATCCGCGAATGCAAATCCTCCCGGCTGGTATCGATGACATGCGCGGCGCCCTGGCCCGAGGCGAACGCGGCCTTGGTGGCACTGCGAACCAGCGCGATAGTTTCCAGGTCCGCCGCCTTTGCAAGCTGGAGAAGGGCGCTGCCGACACCACCTGCTGCGCCGACAATGGCAATGGTCTCGCCAGCGCGCACCCGC
>JAYOFE010000034.1:0-15182 GCA_038117045.1 Alphaproteobacteria bacterium
TTCCTTTCGGGAGAATTCCATGTCCGACACCGGCGGTATCGCGGCGGATCGCCTGCGCAGCTTCATCGAACGCGTCGAGCGTCTGGAAGAGGATCGCGCCAACCTCAACGCGGACATCCGCGAGGTCTATTCCGAGGCAAAGTCCGCAGGTTTTGACGCCAAGACCATGCGCCAGATCGTGCGCCTGCGGAAGCTGGAGCCGAACGAGCGGCAGGAGCAGGAGCATCTGCTCGAGGTCTACCGCAACGCCGTCGGCGTTTAGCGTCCTATAAAATATCATAAATACAGATACTTAGGCCGGTTTTGGCCGCTGCGGTTCACAACGCGGCGCCACGTCGGTTAGACTCCGCCCACCAACATCGAGATATCTTCGATGGGGCAAATGCTATTGGGGGGCGTTGGTGTGGGTCCGGCAGGGCTGATGAAAACACAACAACAATCCAGCGTGCGCGTCGCTTCGGTCCTTCAGGGTCGGTAAACGCGCGAATTTCTCCCTTCTGTCCTGTTTGAGATGAACCCGCCGCGCATGCAGCAGGGGACATCGTTTGCATGTGCGGTATGGCATAGGGGGCTTGCCATGCCTGATCGTTACGACACCGACTACGAGGTCGGTCAGGACAATCTCCAGAAATGGGGGATGGACATCCACAACCCCGTTTTCTGGGTCACCGCTGTCGTCATTGTTGCGTTTGTTCTCTACACCCTCGTTGCGCCCGAAGCCGCGAAGGAAGCCTTCGACGGTTCCAAGGGCTGGTCGATCAATAACTTCGACTGGCTGTTCATGGTCGGCGCGAATGTCTTCGTGATCTTCTGCCTGGCGCTGATCGTGTTGCCGGTGGGGCGCATCCGGATCGGCGGAGAGAACGCGAAGCCCGAATTCTCGCTCATGTCCTGGTTCGCAATGCTGTTCGCGGCCGGCATGGGCATCGGCCTGATGTTCTGGAGCGTCGCAGAGCCGGTGGGCTACTACACCGACTGGTATGGCACGCCGCTGAACGCACTGCCGAACACGCCGGAAGGCGCCAATGCGGCGATGGGCGCGACCATGTTCCACTGGGGGCTACACCCCTGGGCGATCTACGCGGTGGTTGGTCTGTCTCTGGCCTTCTTCACCTACAACAAGGGACTGCCGCTGACGATTCGCTCGGGCTTTTATCCGCTACTCAAGGACAAGACCTGGGGCTGGATCGGTCACATCATCGATATCTTTGCCGTGTTCGCGACGATCTTCGGCCTTGCCACGTCCCTGGGCTTCGGTGCCCAGCAGGCAGCGAGCGGTTTCCATTTCCTGTTCGGTGTCGATGACGGCATCGGGACGCAGGTCGCGATCATCATCGGGGTGACCCTTGTCGCCCTGATTTCCGTCATCCGGGGTCTCGATGGCGGCGTGAAGGTGCTCAGCAACATCAATATGGGCCTCGCGGCGTTGCTGCTGCTGTTCGTACTGGTGCTCGGGCCGACCATCGCGATCATCACAACCTTCGGTTCGACCTTCGTCGCCTATGTCAGCGATATCGTGCCGCTGTCCAACTGGTTCGGGCGTGAGGACGACACCTTCTATCACGGCTGGACGGTCTTCTACTGGGCCTGGTGGATCTCCTGGTCGCCCTTCGTCGGAATGTTCATCGCCCGCATCTCCAAGGGGCGCACCGTTCGCCAGTTCATCGTCGCGGTGTTGCTGGTGCCGACACTGGTGACCATGGTCTGGATGTCTGTCTTCGGCGGCAGTGCCCTGGATCAGGCGACCAACGAGATCGGCGCGCTGGCCGACGGTATCGGGACGGTCTCGCTGGCCATGTTCCAGATGCTGGAGAACCTGCCGATCGGTGCCGTCACCTCCTTCGTGGCGATTATCCTTGTGCTGGTGTTCTTCATCACCTCGTCGGATTCCGGCTCTCTGGTGATCGACAGCATCACGGCCGGGGGCAAGATCGACGCCCCGACCGTGCAGCGGATCTTCTGGGCAGTGATGGAGGGTGTCATTGCGGGCGCACTCCTGTTCGGCGGCGGGGCCGACGCGCTGGGCGCGTTACAGGCCGCGGCCATTACGGTCGGCCTGCCGTTCACGGTGGTGCTGCTGTTGATGTGTTTCAGCCTCTACCTGGGACTGAAACACGAACTGGAATACTCCTCCGCGGACGCCGGGGCTGTTGCAGCGGCCGCCGACGACTGACGCCATTCACATGACAACGAAAAGGCCCGGCATATGCCGGGCCTTTTTTGTGTCGTCGGGCGTGACTGGCTACTCTGCCGCCTGGGCCTGTGGTGCGTTGGGGTCGCGGAACGCGCGCAGCAGGGCGGCCTCCTCGGCTTTCGCCTTCTCGATGTGCTGTTCCTTGACGTGCCCGTAGCCACGGATGTGTTCCGGGACCGAGGCGATTGCGATGGCGATCTCGTGGTTGCGTGACGACAGGCCGTTGCACAGCTCGCCCACCATCGCCTCGTAGTCGGCGATGAGCTGGCGCTCCTGTTTTCGTTCGGCGGAACGCCCGAAGATGTCGAGCGGCGTGCCGCGCAGGAACTTCAGTCCCGCCAGCACGCGGAAGGCCGCCATCATCCAGGGGCCGAACTCCTGCTTCTCCAGTTCGCCGGTCTCCGGGTCGCGGCGGGCGAAGAGGGGCGGCGCCATGTGGAACTTGAGCTTGTAGTCGCCCTCGAACTGGTCATGGACCCGGCGCAGGAAGTCGCCATCGGTGTAAAGGCGCGCGACCTCGTACTCGTCCTTGTAGGCAAGCAGCTTGAAGTAGTAGCGCGCAACCGTCTCGGCGAGACCCGACTTGCCCTTGGCTCGGTCGTTTTCCGCCCGCTGGACGCGGACCACGAGGTCCTTGTAGCGGCGGGCATAGGCCTCGTTCTGGTACTCGGTCAAGAACCGGATGCGCCGTGCCACGATGTCTTCCAGCGAGGTCGCGATGTCCGGGGCCTTGAGGCGCAGCGGGGTGACCGGCTCGGCGGCGCGCGCGACACGCGCCTCGTCGACGGCGGCGCGGCGGCCCCACAGGAACGCGTCGCGGTTGAACTTGACCGAAACCGCATTCAGTTCGATGGCCTTGTCGATGGCCTCGCCGGAGATCGGCACCAGACCCTTTTGCCAGGCATAGCCGAGCATGAAGAGGTTGGTGGCGATCGAATCGCCCATCAGCGCTGTTGCGTAGCGCGTTCCCTCGATGAAGTCGGCCGCGCCTTCGCCGACCGCCACGCGGATGGTCTGGGCCAGCTCGGCGGATTTCATGTTGAAATCCGGGTTGCGGGTGAAGTCGCCAGTGATCGTCTCGTGGCTGTTGATAACGGCACGGGTGGTCCCTGCCTGCATCTTGGCGAGCGCGTCGTTGCCCGCCGCGACCACGAGGTCGCAGCCCAGCACGAGGTTGGCGCTGCCGGCGGCGATGCGCACGGCGTGGATGTCTTCCGGAGCCGCGCCGATGCGGACATGGCTGATGACGGCGCCGCCTTTCTGGGCGAGGCCCGCCATGTCGAGGACGGAGACTCCCTTGTTCTCGATATGGGCCGCCATGCCCAGCAGCGCGCCGATGGTGACGACGCCGGTGCCGCCGACACCGGAAATCAGGATGCCGTAGGGCTTGTCGAGCGCGGGCAGGACGGGTTCGGGGAGCGTCACGCCGTCAAAGGCGGATTCCGCACCCACAGGCGTGTCGTTGTCGGGCACACGCAGCCCGCCGCCCTCGACGGTGACGAAGCTGGGGCAGAAGCCGTTGAGGCAGGAGAAATCCTTGTTGCAGCTTGACTGGTCGATGGCGCGCTTGCGGCCGAACTCGGTCTCGACCGGCACCACCGACAGGCAGTTGGATTTGATAGAGCAGTCGCCGCAGCCCTCGCAGACAGCCTCGTTGATCATCACGCGGCGTGCCGGGTCGGGGAAGGTTCCGCGCTTGCGGCGGCGGCGCTTCTCGGCGGCGCATGTCTGGTCGTAGACGAGGACGGAGACGCCCGGGAAGTCGCGCAGTTCGCGCTGGATCGAATCCAGGTCGTCGCGGTGATGCATGGTCGTGCCGTGCGCGAAGTGCTCGCCGGTCGGGTACTTGTCCGGCTCGTCGGTGACGACAACGATCTTCTTCACGCCCTCGGCCTCGACCTGCCGGGTGATCGCGGAGACGGAGAGCGGGCCGTCCACCTGCTGGCCGCCGGTCATGGCGACCGCGTCGTTGAACAGGATCTTGTAGGTGACGTTCACGCCCGCGGCGACCGCCTGGCGGATCGCCATGGAACCGGAGTGGTAGTACGTGCCGTCACCCAGGTTCACGAAGACATGGTTGTCGCCGGAGAAGGGGGACTGGCCGACCCACGACACGCCTTCGCCACCCATATGCGTGAAGGTGTCGGTGTTACGGTCCATCCACTGGGACATGAAGTGGCAGCCGATGCCTGCCAGCGCACGGCTGCCGTCCGGCACCCGCGTCGAGGTGTTGTGGGGACAGCCGGAGCAGAAATAGGGGATACGCTTGGCGCCCGGGGGCTGCTGGGCCAGTGAGGCTTCCTTGGCTTCCAGGAACGACAGGCGCTGTTCGATGGTGGCGTTGGTGTGCCAGCGCGACAGGCGCTTGGCGATAGCCCGGGCAATCTGCGCCGGGGTCAGCTCGCCCGCAGACGGCAGGATCCAATTCCGGTTCTCATCGAACTTGCCCACAACACGCGGGCGCACATCGTCGCGCCAGCCGTAGAGCTGTTCCTTGAGCTGGTTCTCGATCAGCGCACGCTTTTCCTCGACGACGAGAATTTCCTCGAGCCCCTCGGCGAACTCGCGCACGCCCTCGCGCTCCAGTGGCCAGGGCATGGCGACCTTGTAGATGCTGATGCCCGCGTCGCGCGCCTGCTCGTCGGAAATGCCGAGGTCGTCGAGGGCCTGGCGCACATCGAGGTAGCTCTTGCCCGTGGTGACGATGCCGAGGCGGCGCTTCGGGGAGTCCAGCACGATCCTGTCGAGTTTGTTCGCCCGTGCGAAGGCCAGCGCGGCATAGAGCTTGTAGCGGTGGTGGCGTTCCTCCTGGGCGAGGAATTCGTCGGGCCAGCGCACGTTCAGGCCGCCCGGCGGCATCTCGAAATCGGTCGGGATGGTGATGGGGATGCGGTGCGGGTCGACATGCACCGAGGCGGAACTGTCGACCGTCTCGGCCACGGTCTTGAACGCGACCCAGCAGCCCGAGAAGCGCGACATGGCCCAGCCGTAGAGGCCGAGGTCGAGGAATTCCTGCACCCCGGCCGGGTTCAGCACCGGGATCATCGCGTCGACAAAGGCGAATTCCGACTGGTGCGCGGTGGTGGATGACTTGCAGGTGTGGTCGTCGCCCGCGAGCAGCAGCACGCCGCCATGGGGCGCCGCGCCGGCGAGGTTGCCGTGCTTGAACACGTCGCCAGAGCGGTCGACACCGGGGCCCTTGCCGTACCACATGGCGAAGACGCCCTGCTTCTTCGCGTCGGGAAACAGGTTGAGCTGCTGGGTGCCCCAGATGGCCGTGGCGGCGAGGTCCTCGTTCACCGCGGCGCGGAAGACGATGTCGTTGCGCTCAAGGAAGCGCTTCGCGCGCGTCATCTGCTGGTCGATGGCGCCCAGCGGGGAGCCGCGGTAGCCCGTGACATAGGCGGCCGTGTCGAGCCCGGCGGCCTTGTCGCGCTGGCGCTGCATCATCGGCAGGCGCACCAGTGCCTGGGTGCCGTTGAGGTAAACGCGCCCGGATTCGAGCGCGTATTTGTCGTCGAGGCTGACCTCGCTCAGGCGGGCGGCCGCGTCTGCCATGAATATCTCTCCCTGGGACCCGTGCAGGTACCCCTCGCGGAGAAATGTAAGGAGGCCAGAAACGACTGTCCATCGGCGCGCACGATCATTTCGACAAGTGAAACAATACTGAAGCGACGGAGCCCAGCTCATTCAATTTGTTGCTTTTCGGAGGCCCGGGGCTTGCCGTTCGTGACCCGGCTTTTGGGGGCGTGCAAATCAACCGGCGCTTGCGTATACCGACACTTCGAATCGTTCTGTCCGTCGATCTGCAGGGAACTGCCCGATCATGCCCGTCCTTGTGACAGGAGCCGCCGGTTTCATCGGCATGCATGTCTGCGAAGCGTTGATGGCGCGCGGCGAGAGCGTGGTCGGCATCGACAACATGAACGATTATTACGACGTCTCTCTCAAGGAGGCGCGTCTTGCCCGGCTGACGCCCAACAGCGCGTTTCGTTTCGTGCGCGGCGATATCGGGGACAAGGCGGCGCTGGACGATGCCGGCGCGGATGCGGACCGGATCATCCATCTCGCGGCTCAGGCCGGTGTGCGTTACAGCCTGAAGAACCCGGGGGCCTATATCCAGGCGAACATCGTCGGCCACATGAATGTGCTGGAACTGGCGCGGGCGAAGGGCAAGGGCCTTAGGCACCTCGTCTATGCCAGTTCGTCGTCGGTCTATGGCGGCAATACCAAGCTGCCATTTTCGGTCGATGACCAGGTCGACAACCCGGTCTCACTCTACGCGGCGACCAAGAAGTCCGACGAGCTGATGAGCCATTCCTATGCGGTGACCTATGGCGTGCCGCAGACGGGCCTCAGGTTTTTCACCGTCTATGGCCCATGGGGCCGTCCCGACATGTCGCTCTATATCTTCACCAGCAAGATTCTCGCGGGTGAGCCGATCCCGGTCTTCAACCACGGCGACATGCAGCGTGACTTCACCTATGTCGACGACATTGTCGCGGGCGTGGTGGCCGCGCTCGACCGCCCGCCCTCAGCCGAGGGCGGCGCTGTGCCTCACCGGGTCTATAACCTTGGCAACAACCGTTCCGAGCCGCTGATGCGCTTCATCGGGCTGGTGGAGGATGCGCTCGGCGTGAAGGCCGAGATCGATTTCCAGCCGATGCAGCCGGGCGACGTGCCGGCGACCTATGCCGATATCGATGCGACCCAGCGTGACCTGTGCTTCGATCCCGTGACCCCCATCGACAAGGGCATCCCGCGTTTCGTCGAATGGTACCGGGAATTCCACAGCTAGGGCGCGCTAGCCCTTCCGCCGGCCGTACAGCGCTTCCAGCCGTTCCCCGTAGATCTTCCGGATCTCATGCCGCCGGATCTTAAGAGATGGTGTCATCAACCCGTTCTCGGTTGTGAAGGCCTCCTCCGCCACTATGAAGCGGCGCACCTGCTCGATGGGTGACAGGCGTTCGTTCGCCCGCTCGATGGCCTCGCGCACGCGTTCGTGGAAGCTTTCGGAATCGGCGAGGGCGGCGAGGTTCGCCTCGCGGCCGTTCTCGCGTGCCCATTCGGCCATGAACCCGTCGTCGGGCACCACAACCGCGACCAGGTGCGGGCGCTTGTCGCCATGGACCATGGCCTGCGCCAGTTCCGGCTCGAAGACCAGGACGCCCTCGACGCGCTGGGGCGAAACATTGTCGCCGCCGGAATTGACGATCAGGTCTTTCTTCCGGTCGGTAATCCGTATGTAACCGTCCTCGTCGAGTTCACCGATGTCACCGGTGTGGACCCAGCCGTCAATCAGTGTCTCGGCGGTCAGGTCCGGCGCGCCCCAGTAACCCTGCATGACGAGTTCGCCGGCGATCAGGATTTCTCCGTCCTCGGCGATCTTCACTTCGACCCCGGGGAAGGCGGGCCCGACCGTATCGATCTTGATGCGCAGCGGCGGGTTGGCGCTGACGACGGGCGCCGTCTCGGTCTGGCCGTAGCCCTGCAACAGCCGCACCCCGAGCGCCAGGAAGAACACGCCGATGTCGTAATTGAGCGGTGCGCCGCCGGAGACAAACGCCTTGAGACGTCCGCCGAAGCGTTCGGCCACCTTCTTGCGGACCAGCTTTTCGACAAGTGCGTCCTGCACGCGTTCGCACAAGCTCAGGCCGCTTTTGCCCTGTTCGTAGCGCTTGATGCCGAGGGTGACGGCCTTCTTGAACAGCTTTTCGGACAAACCGCCCTTGCGCTCGATGCCCGCGACGATGCGCTGGTGCATGGATTCATACAGCCGCGGCACCGCGGTCATGATCGTCGGATGGGTCTCGGCCATGTTGGCGGAGAGCTTGTCCACGCCTTCCGCGTAATAGACCTGCGCGCCGATGGAGATCGGGAAGTGCAGGCCCGCCGTGTGCTCATAGGAATGGCTGAGCGGCAGGAAGGACAGGAAGGTTTCGTTGTCCAGCTCCAGCAGGTTGCCGTCGTTGAACAGGTGATAGGCGCCCATGCAGTTGCAGATGATCGCGCCGTGGCTGAGCATCACGCCCTTGGGCGCGCCGCCGGTGCCCGAAGTGTAGATCAGGCACGCCGTGTCGGTCCGCGCGATGCCTCGCAGCTCGCCTTCGATATCGTCGTCACGCGCCGCGCCGCGCCGGACCATGTCGCGCCAGTTGATGATGTCGATGCCGTCGGCGGCACCGCCCACCCCGTCGATGGTGACGACCGTGCGAATCTGTCCGTTCTCGCGGATCGCCGAGAGCAGGCGTTCTGCCAGACGGTCAGTGGACACGATAGCGAGCTTGGGGTCGCAATCGTTGATTAGGTGGGCATGGTCGTGGACGGTGTTGGTCGTGTAGGCGGGAACCGTGATCGCACCGGCAGCCATGATGGCAAGATCGGCAAGGCCCCATTCCGGACGATTCTCGGAGACCAGCAGCACCCGGTCGCCGCGTTCCACGCCGGCCGCGCGCAATTCGCGCGACAGTGCGACGACCTCCTCGCGCGCCCGGGCCCAGCTTGTCGCCTGCCAGGCATCGTACCGCTTCGCCCAGAACATCGGCGCATCGCCGCGCTCGCCCGCCTTGTCGAAGAAGACCTGCGGCAGTGTTTGCCATTCGTCATAGCGTGCGGCGTAGTCCATCCCGTCCCTTTCACGGCCCTGTTCTGCGGCTACCCGGGCGTTTCGCGGTGAATCGCTTCGCCGGTGGTTGTTGCATCGATATATGGACCTTATGTGTTGGGGTGTTCAAGGAGCGTTGCCATGCCGAAATCCACAGCCGTCCGTAAACCTGCACGCAAGCCGAAGGGCAGCCCTGCCCGCGATTCGCTGGGGCCGCTGCCCGAATGGGACCTGACCGATCTGTACCCGTCACCGGACGCACCTGAACTTGCCGGTGACATTGCGAAGGCCCGCAAGGATGCGAAGGCGTTCTCGAAGCGCTACCAGGGCAAGCTGGCGGATCTGGGCGGCGACAAGCTGGCGAAGGCCATTGCTGATTACGAGAAGATCGACGAGGTGCTGTCGCGAATCATGAGCTACGCGTCGCTGCTGTACTCGGGCGACATGAGCGATCCGTCCAACGGCCGCTTCTACCAGTCGATGCAGGAAACGGTGACGGAGATTTCGTCGTTCCTGCTGTTCTTCTCGCTGGAGATCAACCGGATCTCCGACCGCGCGCTGGACAAGAAACTGAAGGGCTCGAAGAAGCTTGCGTACTTTGAACCATGGCTGCGCGACACGCGCGCGTTCCGGCCCTACCAGCTCGACGATGAACTGGAGAAACTGCTGCTCGAGAAACGCGTGGCCGGACGCGCAGCCTGGAACCGGCTGTTCGACGAGACCATGGCTGATCTGCGCTTCGAGGTTGATCTGCCGGGCGGTACCCGGACTCTGAGCAGCGCGGAGGCCCTGAACCTTCTGTCGGACCGGGACGCGCGCAAGCGCAAGGCGGCGGCCAAGTCGCTTGGCAAGGTGCTCGGCGAGAATGTGCGTATCTTCGCGCTGATCACCAACACGCTGGCCAAGGACAAGGAGATCGAGGACAAGTGGCGCGGCTACGCCCGCCCGGTTTCCGGCCGCAACCTGTCCAATTTCGTCGAGGACGAGGTTGTCGATGCGCTGTCGCAGTCCGTGCGCGACGCCTATCCGGACCTGTCGCACCGGTATTACAAGCTGAAGGCAAAATGGTTCGGCGTGAAGGCGCTCGATTACTGGGACCGCAACGCGCCGCTTCCCAATGCCGATGACAAGACCATCCGCTGGCCGGACGCGGTCGAGAAGGTGCTGGACGCCTATGGCCGGTTCTCGCCCGACCTGGCCGAGGTCGCGAAGGATTTCTTCGACAATGACTGGATCGACGTGCCCGTGCGCCCGGGCAAGTCACCGGGTGCGTTCGCACACCCGACCGTGCCGAGCGCCCACCCGTACCTGCTGCTGAACTACCAGGGCAAGACGCGTGACGTGATGACGCTTGCCCACGAACTGGGCCACGGTGTCCACCAGGTCCTGGCGGCCAGGCAGGGGCACCTGATGTCGGACACCCCGCTGACGCTGGCCGAGACCGCGTCGGTGTTCGGCGAGATGCTGACCTTCCGCAAGCTGCTGGCCGAGGCGGACAGCCCGAAGCTGCGCAAGTCGATGCTCGCCTCCAAGGTGGAGGACATGCTGAACACCGTGGTGCGCCAGATCGCGTTCTACGAGTTCGAGCGGCGGGTCCATGAGAAGCGTCGCCAGGGCGAATTGCTGGCCGAAGAAATCTGCGACATCTGGATCGACGTACAGACAGAAAGCCTCGGCCCCGCCATCCGGTTCGAGGACGAGTACCGGTACTTCTGGACCTACATCCCGCACTTCATCCACTCGCCCTTCTATGTTTATGCCTATGCCTTCGGAGACTGTCTCGTGAACTCCCTCTACGCGGTCTATGAGGGCGCGGAAGAGGGCTTCGCGGAGCGCTACCTCGAGATGCTGCGGGCCGGCGGCACGTTGCGGCACAAGGAGCTTCTGGCGCCGTTCGGGCTCGATGCGTCCGACCCGTTCTTCTGGAAGAAGGGCCTCGGTGTCGTATCGGGGCTGATCGACGAGCTCGAGGCGCTCGAAGACTAGATGGCCGAGGACCGTCCGACCGTTCGGGGCCGTGTTGGCCGCTATGGCCGCGTCGGTGCCGCCATGGGCGTCGCGGCCGTGCGTCTGGCAAGCAGCCGTTATCTGGGTCGGGAAGCAGACCATGAACGCAATGCGGCGGACCTCAGGGTGGCGCTCGGCGGGCTGAAGGGTCCGCTGATGAAGGCGGCGCAAATCCTCGCCACCATTCCCGACGCGTTGCCCGACGACTATGCGCGCGAACTGGCCGAACTCCAGTCGAATGCCCCGCCGATGGGCTGGGCCTTTGTGCGCCGCCGGATGGCGGCTGAACTGGGCCCGGACTGGCAGTCGAAGTTCGCGAACTTTCCCCGTGAGGCGACCAAGGCCGCCTCGCTTGGACAGGTGCACAAGGCGGTGGACCATGACGGAAACGTGCTGGCCTGCAAGCTCCAGTATCCAGACATGGCGTCAATCGTTGCCGCCGACCTGAACCAGCTCAAGCTGGCGTTCAGCGTCTACCGGCGGACCAACCCGGCCATCGACCCTTCCCAGATCCACGCCGAACTGTCCGAGCGGCTGACCGAGGAGCTCGATTATGTGCGCGAAGCGAAGCACACGGCGCTCTATGGCCAGATGCTGGCCGGCGAGACAGGCGTGCATGTCCCAAAGGTGTTCGAGGCGTTCTCCACGCCGCGCCTGCTGACGACCTCCTGGATCGGGGGCGAGGCGATGGCGCGGTTCGCGGAAACCGTATCGCCGGACGCGCGTGAGGCTGCGGCGCTGAACATGTTCCGCGCCTGGTACGTGCCGTTTTACGGCTATGGCGTGATCCACGGCGACCCGCATCTGGGCAACTATTCGGTCAACGCCGACGCTTCGGTGAACCTCTATGACTTCGGGTGCATCCGTGTGTTCCCGCCGCGCTTTGTCGAAGGCGTGATCGAGCTCTACCACGCGCTGCGCGAGGACGACCGTGACCGGGCGGCAGCGGCCTATGCGCGCTGGGGGTTCGAGAACATCTCGAACGAGTTGCTGGACACGCTGAACATCTGGGCGGGCTTCCTCTACAAGCCGTTGATGGAGGACAAGGTCCAGCGCATCCAGGAATCGGAATCCGGTACCTACGGCGCCAGCATCGCCCGCAAGGTGCATGAGCGCCTGCGCGAGATCGGTGGCGTCACCCCGCCGCGTGAATTCGTGCTGATGGACCGGGCAGCCATCGGGCTGGGATCGGTCTTCCTGCGCCTGCGGGCCGAACTCAACTGGCACCGCGTGTTCCACGACCTGATCGACGACTTCGACCTGGATGCGCTGGGACAGCGGCAAGCGGCCGCGCTGGAAGATGCGGGCCTCTAGGCGGCCTGCTGCTCGTCCTCGAAGTAGTTCAGTTCCACGGTGATCCCGTTGGGGTCCTCCAGGAAAATCTGGAACAGCTTCATCTTCGGCACCTCGCGTTCACGGTAGGCGAGACCTGCCGCGTCGAGCTTGCGCCGCAAGGTATCCGCGTCCTCGGCCCTGAAGGCGAGGTGGTCGAAGGCGCCGGACCCGGTCTCGAGATCGGCCGGGTCGATGGAGCCACCGAGATAAGCCTCGAGCCCGGACGGATCGTCGGGGTCGATCCCGACGAGATGCACGACCGGGCGATCGCCGAGATAAAGCCAGTGGCCGGGAAAATCGAAATCGGGGCGAGGTCCCACGCGCAGGCCCAGCAGGTCCTCATAGAACGCGCGGGTCTCCTCAAGTTTGATCGTGCGGATCGAGCAGTGGTCGAGTGTGGACAGGGACATGGGGAATTCCTCCTGCCCGCAAAACTGGCGAAGTTCTCGGGCACCCACCTTGATCCAGATCAGGGCCAGATTCGGCGTTTGAGTCACAATCGAGCGCATCAGGGAACCGGTTCCAAGGGAGTGAGAACTAAAATGGATGCTGACAAGAAAAAGACCGTTCTGCGGATGATCCCCTACGGGATTTATGTGCTGACGGCGAAGAGCGGCAACGGTGACATTGCAGCGGCGACCGTGAACTGGGTGACCCAGACGTCATTCGACCCGCCTCTGGTGGCCATCGGTGTGAAACCGGATTCAGGCGGTTACGCGGCCCTTTCGGATTCGCGCGCCTTCGCGCTGAACTTCCTGGGCAAGGGCCAGCAGGGCGCGGCGTTTGCGTTCTTCAAGCCGGCCGCCGTCGAGGACGGCAAGATCAGCGGCGAGGCGTATCGGGACGGTGAGACCGGCGCACCCGTCCTGGAATCGGCTCCCGCCTGTGCCGAGATGAAGGTCGTCGAAATTGTCGAGAAGGGTGACCACCATATCGTGATCGGCGAGGTCGTGGCCGTGCATGGCGGCGACGGCATCGAGGGACGGGCCGACCATGCAAGCCTCCACATGGGCGACCTGGGCGACAACGTCTTCTACGGCGGCTGACCGGCAGGGCCGTGCCGTGATTCCGGGGTATGCGCCGGGCTGTCATTTGGCGATAAGATGCGTCCATGACAGCCCGGGAGTTTTTCATGCCCAGCAACGGGACAATCCGATCATATCTGGCCGGCTGCCTGGCCCTTGCCGCGCTGCTCCTTGCGTTGGTTGTGCCGCAGGGCCGTCTTGTCGCGGATGAGAAGCTGGACAACGAACTGCTGATCGCGACCCAGTTTCGCAGCCCGGACGCGGTCAAGGCACTGCTTGAGCGGGGCGCCGATCCCAATGCGGAGGACGACAACGGCGTCACCGCGCTCATCAATGCCGCGGCACGGGGCAATCGCACGGCGCTGAACCTGTTGCTCGATGCAGGCGCGCGGATCGACGAGGACGGGCGCAACGGGTGTACGCCCCTCACATGGGCGGCCCGGAACGGCTGGGAACGGATCATCGAGATCCTTGTTGCGCGCGGGGCCAACATCAATCACCAGGACCGGGCAGGCATGACGCCGCTGATGCGGGCGGCATGGAATGGCCAGCCCGCGGCGGTCGGCAAGCTGATCGAACTCGGGGCCGATGTTTCAATCAAGGATGAGAGCGGTTTCGCCGCGCTTGGTTATGCACTCGCGGGACGGCACCCCGTGGTGATTGCCTACCTGGAACGCGCCGGCGGAGAAAGCCAGTTCGCGGATGCCAACACCGCGGCGGCCAAGATCGACGCCATCCCCTTCGTGGCCTGCGCCCTGGCGGAGCGGCCCTAGTTTCCTGACTCCCGGAGCCGGGCGAGATTGGCGCGCGCATTGGCGTTGCCGTTGCGTGCAGCCTCCTCATACCAGTAGAGCGCCACGTCGATATCGGGGGGCACCCCGATGCCGTTCTCATAGAGGCGGCCGAGGTTGTTCTGGGCCTTGCCGAGCCCCTGTTCGGCAGCCTGCAGGTACCAGCGGAATGCCTGCTGGGTATCGAGTGCGACGCCTTCGCCTTTTTCGTAGCCGTGTGCGAGGAAAAGTTGCGCGCCCGGATGGCCGTGCCGGGCGGCACGGGCGAACCAGTCCATGGCCCGGACGTTGTCTTCCTCCACGCCCTGGCCGAAGGAATAGAGCAGGCCCAGGCCGAACTGCGCGAGCGCATCCCATTCGTCAAAGGCGCGTTCAAAGTCGGCGCGGTTGTAGGCGGAAAGGCCGGATTCAAAACTCTGGGCAGCCACCGGCCCTGAGGCGAACACCAGCGCAAGGGCGGCGAGGGGGACCCAACTCGAAATGGATGGTGATGTTCTCGGCATGAAATCAGCCCCGGCGACATACAAACTGGATACGCAGTTCGGCACATCACGGATCAGCCGGTGACGTGCCCCCGATCCGACAACAGGACCGATTGCGCTCGATCAATTTCCGTGAGAACGAGCGCCGCTATGGTGCTCGCCATACATCCTTCGGAGACGGAACATGCCTCTAGATCAGTTGCAGCACATCCTCATCCACACCGACGATGTCGAGGGCACGGCCCAGTGGTTCGAGGACAATCTCGGGCTCAGGCGCGGCGGCCATCCCGATTTCCGGGTGCCGCTTGTGTGGCTCTATGTCGGCGACGTGCATGCCATCCATATCGCCCCCTTCCCGGACGACACGAACCAGACCCAGCGTTTCCAGGACAACTATCTCGGCGGGCGGCGCACCGAAGTGACCCACGGCTCGGGCGTCATCGACCATGTCGCGTTCCACGGGACGGGGCTGAAGGACATGATCGCGCGGCTGGACAAGCATGGCGCGAACTACCTGAAACGTCAGGCGAATGCCGGCGACCTGTTCCAGCTCTTCATCGATGCGCCGAACGGCATGCAGGTCGAACTGAACTTCGTTGCTGCGGAGGCCGAGGCCGACGGTATCAAGCCCGACCTGACAGCGGAACAGGCTGTGGCGATGGCTGGCGCATAGGCAACGGCTGCTCCCGAACGAGAACGGCCCGCTGAGGAGTGAACCTGGGCGGGCCGTTTTGTTTTGGTGTT
>JAYOFE010000035.1:0-11760 GCA_038117045.1 Alphaproteobacteria bacterium
GCGAAATCGCGCGCCGCGTCGAGGTTCACATCGACCGCCCGGGTCACCGCGATCTTCTCGCTGCCCTCCAGGCATGTGACGATCTGCTTGCCCCACCACCCGAGGCCTACCACGGCTGCATTCAGCATGACCGGCGCTCCTTCAGGCCTAGAGGCCGGTCTGGGTGATCATCTTGGTGTTCAGGTAGGCTTCGATCGCTTCCAGGCCCCCTTCGGAGCCATAGCCCGAATCCTTCACACCGCCGAACGGCACCTCGATCAGGCCGATGCCGTGATGGTTGATCGACACCATGCCACTTTCGAAGGCCGAGCCGATGGCTTCCGCCGTCTTGGCCGAGTTGGTGTAGGCATAGGCTGCCAGGCCGTAGTCGAGGCGGTTGGCCTCCTCCACGACGGCGTCAAAGTCACTGAACGGCATGATCGGCGCGACCGGGCCGAACGGCTCCTCGTTCATGATGCGGGCGTCCATCGGCACGTCGGTCAGGACCGTGGGCTCGAAGAAGTAGCCCTTGTTGCCCTTGCGCGCACCGCCGGTCTTCACCGTCGCGCCCTTGGCGACAGCGTCGGCGACGAAGCCCTCAATGGCCTCGACCCGGCGGTCATGGGCCAGCGGTCCCATCTTGGTGTCGGCCTGCAGCCCATCGCCCACCGGCAGGTTGGCTGCGAACTCGGTGAAGCCCTCGACGAAGCGGTTGTAATGCTTCTCGTGGACCAGAAAGCGCGTCGGCGAGACGCAGACCTGACCGGCGTTGCGGAACTTGTTGGCCGTCAGCACCTGCAGCGCCGTCTCCACATCCGCGTCCTCGAAAACGATGGCCGGCGAATGCCCGCCAAGTTCCATGGTCACGCGCTTCATGTGCTGGCCGGCCAGTGCGGCGAGCTGCTTGCCGACCGCCGTCGAGCCGGTGAAGGTCACCTTGCGGATGGTCCGGTGCGGGATCAGGTATTCGGAGATTTCCGCCGGCACGCCATAGACCAGGTTCACCACGCCGTCGGGCAAGCCCGCATCGACGAAGCACTTGATCAGCGCCGCGCAGGCCCCCGGGGTCTCTTCCGGGCCCTTCAGGATGATCGAACAGCCGGCCGCCACCGCGCCGGAGGTCTTGCGGACCGCCTGGTTGATCGGGAAGTTCCACGGCGTGAAAGCCGCGACGGGGCCGACCGGCTCCTTCACCACCATCTGGGTGACGCCGCCCATGCGCGAGGGCACGATGCGACCATAGGTGCGGCGCGCCTCCTCGGCGAACCAGTCGATGATGTCGGCGCCGAACAGCGTTTCGATCTTGGCCTCGAACAGGGGCTTGCCCTGCTCCATGGTCATGATCGTCGCGATCTCGTCGGCGCGCTCGCGCATCAGGTCGGCGGCCTTGCGCATGGTCTTGTAGCGGTCGAAGGCCGAGACCTTCTTCCAAGTCCGGAACCCTTCTTCCGCAGCTTCCAGCGCGGCGTCAAGATCGGCCACACGGGCGTGCGCCACCGTACCGATTACGTCTTCCGTCGCCGGGTTGATGACGTCGATGGTCTCGCCGCCGGCGGCGGGAGTCCACTTGCCGTTGATGTGCAAAAGGGTATCGGGATAGCTGACAGTCACGGGTTTCCTCCTCCGTATGCCGCCCGCCGCAACCGCGCGGCGGGGGCCCAAGTGTACGTTGGAGGGAACCTAGCGTATTGCTGTCCGTCCAGCCATCCCGGCCCGGCGGTGAACCGCCGGGCGGGACGCGACCGGTCAGTCGGCGTCGACGAATTCGCCGCCGATCAGCAGGCGGTGGTCGACCGGGATCGGGTTGGCGAGCGTCGCCTCGACGAAACATCCCTTCTGGGCCGCGTCGAGAAGGCGCTTCTGCTCGTCAAACGGCGCATCGGAATCGAGGTCAATATCGAGACGGAATGCCACCGGGCGGCTGGTGTAGGGATTGCGGCCCTCGACACGCGCTTCCCACTCGATATGCGCCTTGACCGACACATCGCCGATCGGCACCCGCAGACGCTTGGAGAAGGCGCGGATCTGGGTCATCAGGCAGGCGGTGAAGCCCGTGCAGAAATAAGCCAGCGGCGGCGGTGCTGTCATGTCGCCGCCATGGGCCGCGCCCTCATCCGTCGCCATCTCGAACACTTCGTCCAAGACCGGGCTGATCATCTGGCCGCGAATCTCGTTGCGCATCTTGCCGACGGCCTTGCCCTCGACGTCGAAGACCACGTTGAAGGTCTTAACCGCACCGTCCTCGGCCATGGTTTCGGTTTTCTGTGTATCGTCGCTCACCTTGAGCCTCCGTCCTGTTTTATTTGCTTATTGGGTGGGGTTATTCCGCGTCCCGGCCTTCATTGGGCCAGTTCGCGAAGGTCTGCTCGTAGGTGTGGGAGAAGATCTCGATGACGTTGCCGAACGGATCTTCGCAATATCAGAGCTTCCTGTCGGTGTCCGGCACGAACGCCCAGACCTCGGTCCGCTGCTTGCCGCCTTCGGCCACAATCCGCGCGACCAGCCCCTCGATGTCAGGGTCAGTGAAGCAGATGTGCCAGAACCCAGTCTTCCAGTATTCGAGATTGTCCTCGGGTGCCTCGGTAGCCGGGTCGTTGAACTGGAACAGTTCGAGCCCCACACCATTGGCCGTCACCAGGTGCGCCTGCAGCGCCGCGCGGAACCGCGGGCCCAGGATATGCGATGACTCTTCCGTGCCGGACAGCTTCGCCTCCAGCCGGCGCGGTCCCATGATCCGGCGGAACCCGAACACCCGGCCGTACCAGTCTATGGCGGCATGAATGTCCGGGACCGTGATCCCGATATGGTTCAGAGCCCGAGGTGTGGCCAGTTCGCTCATCAATGATTCTCCCAATGGTGAAGATTGTTCATTCGCATATCTTCATCAATCTCATTGTTTTCATCTTATTGCTGATATAATTTCACCATCATGTCGCATCCGTCCACACGCTCGCTGGAGATGTTCGACGCGGTCGCGGAAACCGGGAGCTTCCGTGCCGCCGCCGACCGGCTGGGTGTGTCCCCGTCTGCCATCAGCAAGGCCATGGCAGAACTGGAAGCGCGCCTCGGCGCCCGCCTGATCGCGCGCACCACCCGGCAATTGGCGCTGACAGAGGCCGGCAAGGCTTACCATGCAAGCGTCGTCTCTGCACTGTCCGCCCTCGACGAAGGTGCGGAAACGGTGAACTCGGTCACAGCCGCGCCACGTGGCGTGCTGCGGCTCGCCATGCCGGTGACCTTCGGCCACATGTACATCTCGCCCCTTCTCCCGCGCTTCGCTGCCATTTATCCCGAGGTCCGCCTCGATGTGACGGTCTCCGACGCCTATTTCGACCTTGTCGGCGAAGGCTACGACATCGCCATCCGTGGTGCGGTGTCATTGCCGGACTCGACCCTCAAGGGGCGCAAGATCATGGAAACTCCTACCGTGGTCTGTGCCAGCCCTGACTACCTCGAGCGCCGCGGTACGCCAAAGGAACCCGAAGACCTGATCGATCACACCTGCCTCGTCGCCACAACCACCCAGACTATCTCCGAATGGGTGTTCAACCTCGACGGCGCAGTGGTGTCGATCCCGGTCAAGGGCCCGCTGCGCACCACAAGCCTGATCGTCGCACGCGATGCGGCCATAGCCGGCATGGGCGTCGCCCGGGTGCCGTACCATTTCGTCTCACCGGACATTGACGCCGGGCGGCTGGTCCGCATCCTGAAAAAACACGAGCGTGAAGAAGCCGCAGTCTATGCGCTCTACCCGGCACAACGTGAACTGGCCCTGAAGACCCGCGCCTTTATCGATTTCCTCGCGGAATTCATCGGGTCCGTGCGCAACTGAGACCGGGTCGCGCATCACCGAATATTGTGTGCGCCGACAAACTTTTGCGACAAATTATGTGTAAGAATTATTCTCAAGGGCGCGCCATATAAAGCGTCACCGGATCGGCAGAAAACATGTCCATACTGAAACAGGCTGCGGTTCTGGCCGCCGTCGCGGTGCTTGCGGTCGGCGGCTATTTCGCCTGGCAGGAATTCTCCGGCGCTGATTCCGGCGAAGTTGACGCCGCCAAGCGGCGTGGCGGCGGCGGGCCGGCGGTGGAAACCGCCGCGGCCCAGTTCTCCGATATCGAGACTGTTGTCGAGGCCGTGGGCACCACCCGTGCCGTGCGCGCGGTTGAGATCACGCCGTCGGCGTCCGGCCGGATACGTGAGATCAACTTCCAGGCCGGCCAGCGGGTCGAGGAGGGCGAAGTCCTCGTCCGGCTCGACGACGAAATCGAGCGCGCTGACCTTGCCGAGGCGGAAGCACAGCTTCTGGAGGCGCGCCGCGCGCTCCAGCGCGCACAGGCCCTCAAGAAATCCAGCGCCACGTCGGAGGCCGCCGTCGAAAAGGCCGTGGTGGCGCAGGCCACGGCCCAGGCCGACCGTGACCGTGCCGCACGCCGACTGCGCGACAAGACCGTGACCGCCCCCTTCACGGGCACGGTAGGTTTCGCTCAGGTCGAGCAGGGTGCGCGGATCGAGCCGAGCGACACCGTGACCACGCTGGATGACCTGTCGACGATTGAGATCGACTTCTCGCTGCCGGAGGGCCTGTACGGCCAGATCACGCCGGGCAAACCGGTTGTCGCCACCGCCACGGCATTCCCGAACCGCGAGTTCACCGGCACCATCGAGCGCATCGACAGCCGCATCGATCCGGTTTCGCGTGCCTTTCGTGCCCGCGCCTTCGTCGCCAATCCGGACTACACCCTGCCCGCGGGCATGTTCATGCACCTGACGGTCGTGCTCGACAGCCGCCGCGCCCTGACCGTGCCTGAAGAGGCAATCATGTTCGAAGGCGACCAGGCCTTCGCTTTCGTCATCGGCAAGTCCGGCGAGCGGACCCTCGCGCATAAGCGTCCCATGAAGCTCGGCCAGCGTTCCTATGGCAGTGTCGAGATCCTGGATGGCGTCGCCGAAGGCGAAGCCGTGATCACCCGCGGCGTCCAGAAGGCGAAGGACGGGCAGCCGGTCCGCATGGGCGGCGCGCGCAGCAGCGGCGGAACCAGCAGCGGGCCCAAGGGAGGCGCGGCAGCCGGATCATGACCCTGTCCGACCTCTCCATCCGGCGGCCCGTGCTGGCACTCGTCGCCAGCCTGATGATCGTCGTCCTCGGCGTTGCCTCGCTCTTCAGCCTGCCTGTTCGCGAACTGCCCGACGTGGATTCCGCCGTCGTCACGGTGGTCACCACCTATACCGGTGCCACGCCGCAGATCGTCGACACCGACATTACCGAGATCGTCGAGAGTTCGGTCGCGGGCGTGTCGGGCATCAAGACCATTTCCTCACAGAGCAGGCGCGGACGCAGCAGCACCGTCATTGAGTTCGAGACGGGCCGCAACATAGACGAGGCCGCGAATGATGTCCGCGACGCGGTGGGCCGCATCCGCGCGCGCCTGCCCGAAGGCGCGGACGAGCCGCAGGTCATCAAGTCCGACAGCGATGCCGACCCGGTGATGCGCCTCGCTGTCACCTCGGACCGCCAAACACCTGAGGAAATCACTGACTACGTCGAGCGTTTCATCATCGACCGGCTTTCAACGCTGGACGGCGTCGCATCCGTCGACATGCGCGGCGAGCGTCGCTTCGCGATCCGCATCTGGCTGGACCGGCGTGCCCTGGCTGCCCGCAACCTGACGGTAGCCGATGTCGAGGCCGCGATCCGGCGCAACAATGTCGAGCTGCCGGCCGGCGAGATCACTTCCAGCCAGCGCCTGCTGGATATCCGCCTCGACAGCCGCCTGTCGACGCCCGAGCAGTTTCGCAACATCTCGCTCGCCACCATCGACGGCTACCCGGTGCGCCTCGGCGACGTCGCCACGGTCGAACGCGGCGTCGAGGACGACAACACCATCGTGCGCGCCAACGGCCAGCCGGCCATCGGCCTGCAGGTGATCCGCCAGAGCCAGGCCAACACCATGGCGATTTCCCAGTCCATCCGGGCCGAGATTGCCGAGATGGAATCCACCCTGCCCGCGGGCATGAAGATCATCGTCGGCTCCGACGACGCGCTGTTTATCTCCGCCTCGATCCGTGAGGTGCTGATCGCGCTGGGCATCTCACTGGCGCTCGTGATCCTCGTGATCCTCGCCTTCCTGCGCTCGTTCCGCGCCACGCTGGTGCCCGCGGTTACGATTCCCGTGGCCCTGATCGGCTGCCTGTCGCTGGTGGCGGCCTTCGGCTTCTCCATCAATGTGCTGACCCTGCTGGCGCTGCTGCTGGCCATCGGCCTCGTCGTCGACGACGCCATCGTGGTGCTGGAAAACATCCAGCGCCGCACCGATCAGGGCGAATCCCCCATGGTCGCCGCCGTGCGCGGCACCCGGCAGGTGACCTTCGCCGTGCTGGCCACATCGGTCACGCTGATCGCCGTGTTCGTGCCGATCTCGTTCCTCGGCGGGCAGGTCGGCCGCCTGTTCAGCGAGTTCGGCATGGTTATGGCCGGCGCGGTGGTCATCTCCACCTTCGTCGCGCTCACCCTCTGCCCGATGATCGCCTCGCGAATCATCAAGCCGCACGGGGCGAAGGGTGGCGACGGGCCCATAGATGGCGGACCTATGGATGGCGACCGGGCCGTCGCCGAAAGCCGCTTCGGGCGCGCCTACCGGGGCATGCTTGACCGTGCGATCTCCATGCCGGCCGTCGTCATTGCCCTGTCGCTTATCTTTGTCGCCGGCGCTGTCGGCCTGTACGAGACCCTGCCGCGTGAGCTTGCGCCACGCGAGGACCGTGGCGTCGCCTTCGTGCCGATTACCGCTCCCCAGGGCGCGACCGTGGACTACACGGACGAACAGGCAACGATCATCGAGCGCGCGCTGACCCCGCAGGTCGAGAACGGCAACATAACCACCGTCTATTCGCTGGTCGGCTGGGGCAACCGCCCCTACCGCGCCTTCGTCGTCATGCGGCTGGCCCCATGGGAGGACCGCGAGGCGAGCCAGGCCGACGTGGTCAACGCCGTGCAGCCCGCCGCACGCGGACTGGCGGGCGCACGCGCGGGCGTGGCCGCTCCGGCGGGCCTCGGCCTGCGCGGCAACTCGACCCCGCTGCGCATCGTCGTCGGCGGTCCGGACTTCGAGCTGGTCAAGGAATGGGCTGCCGCCCTGCTGGAACACGCCGAGGCCAACGAGCGCCTCATCAACCCGCAGATCGACTACGAGGAAAACCAGCCCCAGCTCGACCTGCGCCTCGACCGCAGCGTCGCCAACGATCTGGAAATTCCCGCCGAGACGGTGGCCCAGACGCTGCAGACCATGTTCGCGTCTCGCGAGGTGACCCAGTACATCGACCGGGGCCGCGAGTACCCGGTGATCGTGCAGGCCCAGCGCACCGACCGGCGCACGCCG
Source organism: Alphaproteobacteria bacterium (assembly GCA_038117045.1). Classification (GTDB taxonomy): domain Bacteria; phylum Pseudomonadota; class Alphaproteobacteria; order UBA6615; family UBA6615; genus JABJAG01. The sequence goes on from JAYOFE010000035.1 coordinate 7,362, forward strand.
ACGGACATCTCCAATGTCTTCGTGCGCACAGGCGGCGGTAACAGCGCGCTCGTCCCGCTGAGCGTGCTCGTCAATTCGAGCGAAAGCGCGGCCGCACCGGAACTGCGGCGGACGGACCGCCTGCCCTCCATCACCATCGAGGCGGGGCTGGAGCCCGGCTACGCGCTGGGTGACGCCATTACCTATATGGAGGAAGGTGCCGAACAGGTCCTGCCCGACGGCGCGCGGCTGGGCTATTCCGGCCAGTCCGCCGTCTTCAAGGACACCTCCAGCGACACCATGAAGGTGTTCCTGCTGGCGCTGCTGATCGTCTTCCTGGTGCTGGCCGCCCAGTTCGAGAGCTTCATTCATCCGCTGGTGATCATGCTGTCGGTGCCGCTGGCCGTCGCGGGCGCAATCTACGCCCTGTTCGTCGCCGGGCTGTCACTCAACGTCTATAGCCAGATCGGCATCGTGCTCCTGATCGGCCTGATGGCGAAGAACGGCATCCTGATCGTGGAATTTGCCAACCAGCTGCGCGACGAGGGCATGGAGGTGCGCGATGCCGTGCTGGAGGCGTCGGTCCTGCGCTTCCGGCCCATTGTGATGACGGTGATCTCGACCATCCTCGGCGCGGTGCCGCTGGTGCTTGCGGCGGGCGCGGGCGCGGAAAGCCGCATCGCCATCGGCTCGGTAATCGTCGGCGGCCTCGGCCTCGCGCTGGTGCTGACGCTGTTCCTGACGCCCGTGCTCTACAACCTGCTGGCGGGATTCTCGAAGCCGCGCTCGGCCATCGAGCGGGCGCTGGAGCGCGAACTGTCCGGCCAGCCCCCGCTCGAGGCAGGCGACGACTGAGCACTCCTGTATGGCGGGGCAAGACACCCCTCTATGGGAAACCTCTTTGGGCACCCCCAAAACCGGCACGAACGCCCTGATGGTGCAGACCGTCAGCATCTTGCGGGCTGCAAACAACGGGACCGTTCGTGACCGGATAGGAATCTGAACTCAGTCCCGGAAAGCACTCGCATATGTGCGGGCGAATTCCGCAGGTGTGCGTGGCGCGTGACCGGCGAGGGTCTCGATCAGGTCATTGCCGTAGCTTGCCATATCACCATTGGCCGCGATGCCCATGAGCGTGGACTGGTGATCGACCAGCCAGTCCGGCATTCCACGCTGCTTCATCGCGGCTACCGCGCCTTCCATGGGCACCGTGACGAAGGCGATGTCCTTGCCGATCTCGTTGCTGATTGCGGCGACCGCCTGCGCCGGTGTGACGTCCGGTCCGGACAGTTCATAAACCTGCCCTGCATGGCCGTCCGTCGTAAGGATTGTGGCCGCCGCGTCTGCCGTGTCGCGCACATCGATCATGCCAAGGCCGACATCGGCAGGCAGCGGCATCATCACCTTGCCCATGCCCTTGATGGCCTCGGCCATGTTCAGGAAATTCTGCATGAAGAAACCCGGGCGCAGGAAGGTCCAGTCGATACCGCTTGCGCGAATTTCCTGCTCGATCTGCCAATGGCCGCGCCCGATCATCGCGGGCGTGTCTTCAGTAATGATGAAACTGCCGCCCGACAGCTTGACGATGTGCTTCACGCCGACCGCCCTGGCCGCGTTCACCGCGTTGAGCTGCTGCTCGACCATCACGGGGCTATGCCCCAACAGCAGGAACAGCCGGTCGCAGCCCTGAAGCCCTGCCTCGATGCTCGCCGCGTCGGCCAGATCGGCCTGCACCAGCTCGACGCCGTCGCCCAGCGTTTCGCGCGCCTTGCCGGTGTCGCGCACGAGGCATCGGAAGTCCGCGCCTTTTTCCTTGAGGGACGCGACCAGCGCGCGGCCGGTCATTCCTGTCGCTCCAATAACTCCAATCATGACGTTCTCTCCCATCGGTGTGGTTTGTGATCAATACGATCCCGCAACCTATGACCATACGGTACCGTATGGAAGAGAGAATTGGTTCATGTTCGCGTGGGGTCAAGCGAAGGGATTGAAGTTTTTCAAGCAAGCCACGCCAGCAACAGCGACAGCGTGACGATCCCGCCCGCGGTGCCGATCACCAGCGAGGTGCCTGCGCGCGCCACATAGACCCCGTAGGACCGCGCCACCACGAACACCATCAGCCCGCCCGGCAGGCCCGCCGTCAGCGTGACCACCGCTGTCTCGAGCGGCTCCAGCGCAAAGACGTAGTGCGCGACGGCGAAGACCACCAGCGGGTGCACCACCAGCTTGATGAGCGACATCACCGTCGCCTGGGGCACGTTGCCCTCGACCTTGAAGCGGGCCAGCGACGCGCCCAGCGCGAACAGCGCCGCCGGGATCGCGGCATCGGCCAGCATACCAATGATGCGGCCCAGCAGGTCCGGCAGGCCGATCCCGGCTCCCGACCACGCCAGCCCCACGACGATGGCGATCACCACCGGGTTGGTGACGATGGCGTTGACACCCGCCCTGCCGACATTGCGCCAGCCGACCGCACCCGACTTCGCCAGGTCGTGCAGCACCATGTAGAGGGTGACGAACACCAGCGAATGAAAGCTGATGACCATCATCAGCGGCACCGTCCCCGCCGCGCCCCAGGTCGCGAAGACCAGCGGAATGCCGATCAGCCCGGTGTTGGAGAACATCGACCCCATGGCGAAGGACGCCCGCTCGCCGCCCGACAAGTTGAACGCGAAGCGGCCCAGCGCCATCGCCCCCAGCGCCACGGCGAAGCTGCCGAGGTAATAGGCGAAGGTCACGTCGAGGTTCAGCGCGTCCATCGGCGTATTGCGCACCAGAATGCGGAACAGCAGCGCGGGCACCGCCACATACAGCACGAAATTGGTGAGCCCGGTGACGGCGGCTTCCGGAAAGAAGCGCGTCTTCCCGCCCAGCACGCCCAGGCCGATCAGCGCAAAGACCGGTACGACAATGGTGAGGACGGAAGTCATGAACAAACCCTCTCCCTGAGGGAGAGGGTGGCGAGCCCTTGCGAGCCGGGTGAGGGTTTACGGTCTATCAATGCGAACACGGATAGTTCTTACCCCCTCACCCCAAACCCCTCTCCCCATAGGAGAGGGGCTTATTAACTCCCCAGCTTTTCCTGCAGGAGCTGGTTGACCATCTGCGGGTTGGCCTTGCCCTGGGTTGCCTTCATCACCTGGCCGGTGAACCAGCCCGCGACCTTGGTGTTGCCCGAGCGGTACTGTTCCGACTGTTCGGGGTTGTCGGCGATGATCTGGTCGACGATGGCGGAAATCTCGCCGCTGTCGGAGATCTGCTTCAAGCCCTTCTCCTCCACGATATCGGCGGCGTCCTTGCCGCTCTCCCACATGGCGTCGAAGACGTCCTTGGCGATCTTGCCCGAGATGGTGCCGTCGGCGATCAGGTCGAGCATCCCGCCGAGCTGGCCCGCGCTGACGGGTGAGTCCGCAATGGCGAGGTCGTCGCCGTTGAGCCGGCGGAAGAAGTCGCCGGTCATCCAGTTGGCGGCAATCTTGGGATCGCGCTTCGCGCCGCCCGCGTCTACCACCTGCTCGTAGAAGTCCGCCGTCTCGCGGTCGGCGACCAGCAGGCCCGCGTCATAGGCGCTGAGGCCGAATTCCCCGGCGAAGCGCGCGGCCTTCTTGTCTGGCAGTTCCGGCAGGCTCGCCTTGATCTCGTCGACGAAGGCCTGTTCCAGCACGACCGGCAGCAGATCCGGGTCCGGGAAATAGCGGTAGTCATGCGCCTCTTCCTTGGAGCGCATGGAGCGGGTCTCGCCCCGATCCGGGTCGAACAGGCGGGTTTCCTGGTCGATCTCCCCACCGTCTTCCAGAATTTCGATCTGGCGGCGCGCCTCATAGTCCACGGCCTGGCGGACGAAGCGGATCGAGTTGACGTTCTTGATCTCGCAGCGCGTGCCGAGCTCGCCGCCCGGCTTGCGCACGGAAACGTTCACATCCGCACGCAGCGAGCCTTCCTGCATGTTGCCGTCGCAGGTGCCCAGATAGCGCAGGATCGAGCGCAGCTTGGCGAGGTAGGCCGCCGCCTCCGCCGCCGAGCGGATATCGGGCTTGGAGACGATTTCCATCAGCGCGACGCCGGAGCGGTTCAGGTCGATGCAGGTGGCGTCCGGGCGGCGGTCATGGACCGACTTGCCCGCATCCTGTTCAAGGTGGATGCGCACGATGCCGACCTCGAAGCTCTCGCCGTCCTCAAGCTCCACATTGACCCGGCCCTCGCCCACGATGGGGTCGGAGAACTGGCTGATCTGGTAGCCCTGCGGCAGGTCCGGATAGAAATAGTTCTTCCGGTCGAAGACCGAGCGCAGGTTGATCTGCGCGTCCAGCCCGAGGCCCGTGCGCACCGCCTGACGGATCGCCGCCGCGTTCAGCACCGGCAGCATGCCCGGCATGGCCGCGTCGATCAGGCTGACCTGCGTGTTCGGCTCCGCGCCGAA
>JAYOFE010000036.1:0-9993 GCA_038117045.1 Alphaproteobacteria bacterium
GTCGCGCAGTTCCTTGTCGGCGAGCGCGCGCCATTCCTCGAGGGTATTCTTCGGAAATTCAGCCATTTACCGGCTCATGTGCTGGTGAGCATTCGCCGGAAAGTATAGTCCGTGGAGATGGGCGGGTCTATCGAGCGCCCGTTAACCGGAAGTCACGCGCAGGAAGGGCACAGGTTCCTCGAAACCGCGCAATTCCGCGCTTTCGTGCTATACCGGCAGTCCTGCAAGTGCTGCAGAAACTGCGGGATCCTCTGCAAAAGGCTGGGACAGAACGATATCGCCGCCCCGGCTCTGCCCCTGCAAGCGTGCCGCCATGTTGACCGTGCTGCCGAAATAATCGAGCCGGTCGTTCAGCGTGACCGCGATGCTGGAGCCTTCGTGCAGGCCGATCTTGATGGTCACGGCCTGCTCTCTGCCGGCTTGGGCGGAATGTTCTGCGTTGAATTCCGCAACCGCCGCCTGGATGTCCATCGCCGCGGCCAATGCCTGCCCCGGATCGGCGAATGCCGCCATCACGGCATCGCCGATGGTCTTCACCACCGCGCCGTCATGGTTGCGGACGATCTGGGTCAGCACCGCGAAATGGTCGCGCACGAGGCCATAGGCCCGCGCATCCCCGATCGCTTCATAGAGCGCGGTCGAGCCACGCAGGTCGGTGAACATCAGCGCCACCCGCCTGATCGCCACCTCGTCACCCGGCCGCAACACCTGGTCCGAGAACAGGTCTCGGAAGGCCTGCATCATGGTCACCCGGTCCGCCGTCAGGGCATCGCGCTCCCAGGTCAATTCCTCGATCACGAACACACGGTCATGGGGTGCACTGTTGGTCAGGACCAGCCTGCCCGCAGCCGCAGGCGCGCCGGTCGTAACCGCCGCCCCGGACACCGTAACTTCCGGAAAACCTCCGCCGTCATACTCGAGCGTCGCCTCGGGGCCAGCTTCCAGCGTGCGCAGGCGGTAGGGGCCGGGTGCAAACTCGGCGTCCAGTTCACGGCTTGTCCCTGCCGGGACCGCAATCTGCGCCTGCACATAGGGCGTACTCATGGGCCCGAACAGACAGTACTCCCCAAAGACAATAGGACGGATACCCGGCGCGGGCTGGAAACTTAGTTCCACGTTACGCGAGAAATCGCGTTCGTAATCGATATTGCAGGTGCCGCAATGGGCGCCGGTCGGCAATTCATCGAGACCGTTGGAGATCGACTTCGCCACCCGGCAGCGCGGGCACAGAATGTCCCAGCGCAAATCCAGCAGGCCTGCACGCGTCGCCTCCAGGCACAGCTCGATGACATCACGATCCTGCGTGTCCCAGCGCCGCGCGAGTTCCAGCGGGCGGAGCTTGACCACATCGACTTCCTGCCCGGTGGTCACAAGCACGGCGAGGCGCTGCGTCAGCCCGTGGCCGTGTGGAGATGCCTCGATCAGGTCAACCGCGCGCGCGAGCCGCTGCCGCGCTCCGGCATCGAGTACAGGCGGCGGCACGTCGAACGGCGTGCCGCGCTCGCCGGCAACGAACATCTCCACCCTGCGAACCATCTCATCGAAGGTCTTTCCGGCAGATTTGAAGAAAACCGTGCGAAGGGCGATCTCGCCGAGCAGCCCGTTCGCCTCGGCTTCAAGCGTATAGACGCACCGGCTGCCCGCGCCGTCCGGCTCCAGGCCCAGGTGCGCGCACAGCATTTTGAGGGGCCCCCTGGTGAAATGGCGGCGGTGTTCGAACCACCGGTAGGCGATCCAGTTGACCGGCTCCTCGCGCCATTCAAGCGAGATGCGCCCCTGCTTGCCCCGTCCCTCGAACAGCACCGATCCGTCGGGCATCGGCGTTTCAACAATGTCATGCTTGGGCAGGCCCGCCGCCTCGTTGAATCGGGCCGTGTCGGCAAAATGCGGCCACAACGCCTCTGGCGGGTGATCGAATGTCCAGACCCATTGGTGGCTGTGAACAGCCATTCGGAACCTCCCGGAGCGCGCAACGCGCTATCAGACAGGTTTCGCGGCAGCGGGTCTACCAGATCAGGCCGGGGATCACGAAGGTCGGCTTCGCGGGAGCGCCCGCAAGCAGGTCTGACAGGGCGGCCTCATCAGGCAGTTCACCATAGGCAACCCCGAGGCGTTCGCCCGCAATCCCGCTGACCACAAAGGCAGACGCCAGCCCGGCACCCGCCGCCCCGGCGATATCAGTGCCCAGCCCGTCACCGATCATCAGCACCGCATCACGATCCGGTGAACCGATAGCGTCGAGCACGGCATCGAAGACCGGGCGGTAGGGCTTGCCGTGCCAAGCGACATCGCCACCGAAGCGGGTCTCATAGGCTTCCGCCATCGCGCCGGCGCAGATTTCACGCTGGTCGCCGCGCAGGACCTCACGGTCGGGGTTAGTGCAGACCATCGGCAGGCCGCATGCCGCGGCACGCTCCAGTTCAGGCAGGTAGTCATCGAGCGTATCACCCGCGTCGCGCGGACCGGTGCAGATCACGAAATCGGCATCCTCGATCTCGGCCTCGGCCTCGATCGCCGGATTGTCCAGCATCGGGCGGTGGCGCTCCGGGCCAATGAAGGCCGCCTTCGGCCCCAGCTTCGCATGCCAGTCGTCACGGCGGTCGCGGATGGCGTGCCATGCGACCTCGCCCGAACAGAAAATGTCGTCGTAGATGTCGTCCGGAATGCCGATCTGTTCCAGCACCATGCGTACGCCGGACACGCGGAACGGGGCGTTGGACAGCAACACGATGCCCGCACCGGCAGCCTTGAATTCAGCCAGGCATTCGGCGGCGCCCGGCAGCGGCGCGATACCGTTGTGCAGCGTGCCCCACAGGTCGACGATCAGGTGATCGAAACGGTCTGCGAGCGGGGAAAGGTTCGGAAGGAGTTCGGCGGACATGGGAACGGTAACTCTGTCTCAGGTTACCGGGGCGTATGCCACGCCCGCCGCGCCGATGAAAGCCGGATGTGCAGAGACGCGCCGAGGCGCTCAGTCGGACCGGCTGAGGCGGGGTTCGCCGAACAGGTAGCCCTGGCCGAAATCAATGCCGTAGTCGAGCAGTTCGACGAGCTGGCGTTCATCCTCGATCTTCTCGACGATCAGGTCGAGACCGTCGCGGTCCAGCCACTCCTTTATGTCGGAGGCACGAATCCCTAGGCTCGGCGAATCCTCGTCGGAGAGGAAGAACTGCGCATCGACCTTAACGAAGCGGAAGTTCTTCGCAGAAAGTCCCGGCAGGTCGAGATTCAGGTGGGAGACCTGGTCCAGCGAGAACCGGAAGCCCAGGTCGGCGAGCCGCGCGAGGTTGCCGATCGTGGCCGGCGGCGCACTTTCGATGTCGGCCTGGCCGAACTCGAAGAACAGCTTGGGCGCGAGGTCGGGGTTCTCCGACACGAAGTCCACGAAGTCGCCGATGAAGTTCGTGTCGGTCAGGCTGTCACGCGAGATGTTGCAGAAGAAGGCGGTATCGTAGTTGCGGCGCTGGGTGCGGCGGATGAGCTGCACGCAGCGGAACAGCATGATGTTGTCGATGGCCGTGACGAGGCCCTCGCGCTCCGCGACCCCGATATACTGGCCCGGCCCGATCACCCGACCGTCTTCGGCGCGGATGCGCGTGTAGCACTCATAGAAGCGGTTCTTGCGCTGGGGCAGGCTGACGATCGGCTGCAGGTAAACATCCACACGGTCGAGCCGCAGCGCTTCCTGGACAATGTCGAGGACCTCGGCATCCTCGGGCGAGCGCAGTTCGTCCCCGGACGGCGCACGCACCGACTTGCCTCCCTCGACGGCCACAAGCTTGGGCCGCTCGGCCACCTGCGCATGGCCGGACATCGTCGCGACCTGCGCCTGCTTGTGGGAGAAACTTTCAATCAAACCCTGCAGGACCTTCACTTCGGAGACCACCTGCGACACCCGCTGTTCGCCGGCCTTTCCGACCTGCTCCAGCGACTGGCGCATCTGCAGCGACTGGGTCTGGGTGTTGAGCAGGTCTTCCGCGATCTCCCGCGTCTGCCGGCGCATGAGGTTGAGTTCCTCAGTGGTGCGGCGCGCGTGTTCGCTCTGCACGAACGCGTAGTGGGAAAAGGCAAAGACCAGGAATGTGATCATTCCCGCGAACGGAGCATTGCTCGCGGTCATTCCGGGAATATAGGCCGGGGCCAACAACGCAATCGCGGACGCGAGTACGAAGTATGAGGCGACGATGATGGCGTGCAGGATCAGAGGCATGGCAGGGCGAATATTTGCCGCCCAAGCCTTGAGATATGGTTAACAAAACTCCGGTCGAAATTAACCGGGTTTCGCTGGCGTCCTAGCGCTCCACCGGCAGGACCTGTTCCACCAGTTCCGCCCAATAGGACGCGCCGATAGGGATGACCTCGTCGTTGAAGTCGTATCCGGGGTTATGAAGCATGCAGCCGCCTGCGACGTCACCATTGCCGACCCAGATATAGGTGCCCGGCTTCTCCAGCAGCATGAACGCGAAGTCCTCCCCGCCCATGCTCGGTACCGGACTGCGCTCGATGGCATCGGCGCCGACGACCGCCGAGGCAGCGGCGATCGCCTGATCCGTTTCCTCGACCGAATTGACGGTCGCGGGATACAGACGGTCGTATTGCAACTCCGCCGTCGCGCCGAAGGCCGCGCACACGCCGTCGAGGATCCGCTTCATCGCCGGCTCCACGCTGTCACGAACCTCCTCACGGAACGTGCGGACCGTTCCGGCCAGATGCACCTCTCCCGGGATGACGTTATAGGCGTCGCCGCCGTGAATCCGGGTCACGCTCACCACAAGCGCATCGACCGGATCGGTGTTGCGGCTGGCAATGGACTGCAAGGCGCTGACGACCTGACATGCAACCAGAACGCTGTCGACCGACTGATGCGGCATCGCTGCGTGCCCGCCCTTGCCGCGGATGGTGATATCGAAGTGGTCGACCGCTGCCATCATCGGGCCCGCAGATGCGGCGACCCGGCCCACCGGCATTCCCGGCCAGTTGTGCATGCCGTAAACGGCCTCGACCGGGTATTTCTCAAACAGGCCCTCCTTCACCATCAACTCGCCGCCGCCCTTGCCTTCCTCGGCGGGCTGGAAAATGAAGTGGACCGTGCCGTCGAAGTTCTTCGTCTCGGCCAGATACTTGGCCGCGCCGAGAAGCATGGTGGTGTGGCCGTCATGGCCGCAGCCATGCATCTTCCCCGGAACCGTGGAGGCGTGGGCGAAATCATTGCCCTCCTGCATGGGCAGGGCATCCATGTCCGCCCTCAGCGCAATGGCCCGGTTGCCGGTTCCGGCCTTGAGCTTGCCAACCACGCCTGTCTTCGCGATCCCCGTCTCGACCTCGATCCCGAAGCTCTGCAGCCGCTCGGCCACCAGCGCCGCCGTCCGCTCCTCCTCGAAGGCAAGTTCCGGATGGGCATGGAAGTCGCGCCGCCATTCGGTCAGCAGCGCGTGGTCGCGTTTGATCTCGTCGCGGATGTTCATCTCGTTCTCCGTACGGTCCGGCTCACAGCACCCGGTGGTTCGCCACCGGAATACGGGCACGGACCTGCTTCAGGTAATCCATGTCGATGTCGGCGCTTGCATGGCCTGTCCCTTCGCCCGCCTGCGCGAGGATGTGGCCCCAGGGATTCACAATCATCGTGTGCCCCCAGCTTGCGCGCTCATCATTGCCCTCGAAATAGGTACCGGTCTGCGCGGCGGCAACCACATAGGTCTCCGTTTCGATGGCACGGGCGCGTAGCAGGACTTCCCAGTGGTCCTTGCCGGTTTGTAGTGTGAATGCCGCTGGCACCATTATCACATCCGCCCCGGCCTCCACGAGCGCACGGTAGAGCTCCGCGAAGCGCAGGTCATAGCAGATGCTGCAGCCTACGGTGATGTCGCCCGCCCGGTAGGTCACGACCTCGCGGCCCGCGCCGAAGGTGTCGGATTCCCTGTAGCTGCGCCCGTCCGGCGTGGTGACGTCGAACAGGTGGATCTTGCGGTAACGCGCCAGTTCCACACCGTCACGGTCGAAGGCGATGGTGGTGTTGTAGTAGCGGTCATCACCTCCCTCGATGGCCCGCTCCACAAAACTCCCGCCGTGCACAAAGACCCCATGCCCGCGCGCAATGCCGCGCAGCGTCTCATAGGCCTCGCCGCCGTCCCCGCCCGCGTCGGGCAGTTCCTCGGCGGCGGCGCGCTTGTCGGCGACCGACGAGCCCATGAAGGCGAACACCTCGGGAAAGACGACCATGTCAGGCCGGTCGCGTTCCACGGCGCGCGCGGCCAGCCGCCGGGCCTCGGTAAGGTTCGCCGCCTTGTCGGAGCGGGTGTTCATCTGGATGGCGCTGATTTTCATGACAAACATCCTATGACTTCGCAGCAAAACCCGCTAGCAAGTGCGCCGAACACGGAGCCACGATCTTGGCGAACGATCTGATCACCCCCGTCATCCTGTCCGGCGGTTCGGGCACGCGCCTGTGGCCCATGAGCCGGCGCGACTACCCCAAGCAGTTCCTGCCGCTGGTGGGTGACAACACGATGCTGCGCGACACCGCGCTGCGCGTGGGCGTGCCGGGACTGTTCGCGCCGCCGCTGGTGGTCTGCAACGAGGAACACCGCTTCATGGTGGCCGAGCAGCTCCGCCGCCAGGAGCAGCCGCCGCAAGGCATTCTGCTCGAGCCGCTGGGCCGCAACACCGCGCCTGCCCTGACCGCTGCCGCACTGTGGCTGCTGATACGCGACCCGGATGCCGTCATGCTGGTGCTGCCGTCCGACCATGTGGTGCAGGATGTCGCCGCCTTTCGCGATGCCGCGCGCATCGCCGCCGATGCGGCCCGCGAGGGGCGCCTCGTCACCTTCGGAATCACCCCGCGCGCACCGGAGACCGGATTCGGCTACATCGCGGCAGGCGCGCCGCTCGATAGCCCGGCCGGGGTCCGCGAGGTCGCAGGCTTCGTGGAGAAACCTGACCTTGAGACAGCCAGGGCCTTCCTGGCGGGGGGCAACCACTTCTGGAACAGCGGTATGTTCGTATTCCGCGCCGACACGCTGCTAGCCGAGGTCGAGAAGCTGGAGCCGGAAATAGCCGCCGCCACGCGCAAGGCCGTCGATGAAGGCAAGGACGACCTGGACTTCTTCCGCCTGGACCGCGACGCCTTCGAGAAGGTTCCGGCGCAGTCCATCGACTACGCGGTCATGGAAAAGACTGATCGCGCCGCTGTCGTGCCCATCGATATCGGCTGGTCGGATGTCGGATCCTGGCGCGCACTGTGGGAAATCGGCGCGAAGGACAATGCGGGCAACGTCGTCACCGGTGACGTCATGCAGGTTGGCTCACGCGACTGCTACCTGCGCAGCGACGGCACGCTGGTCGCCGCCATTGGGCTGGAAGATTTCGTCGTCGTCGCCTCGACCGATGCCGTCCTGGTCGCCCCGAAGGACGAAGTCCAGCAGGTGCGCGACATCGTCGACCAGCTCGACAGGGCCGGCCGCAGCGAGGGTGTCACCTTCCCCGAGGTCTATCGCCCCTGGGGCTGGTACAAGACCCTCAACCGCGGCCCCGGATTCCATGTGAAACGCATTACCATTCATGCGGGCGGGCGCGTGAACTTGCGCCGCCACCGCCACACGGCCCAGCACTGGACAATCGTGGAAGGCACAGCCCAGGTGAGCCTGGAAGGCCAGCTGCGTACGCTGGAGCCGGGCGAATCCATCTCCATCCCCGCAGGTGCCGCCCACACCCTTGGCGCGGCGAACAACGGCGAACTGTCCCTCATCGAGGTGCAGGCCGGCCCGAATGCGGGCAAAGACGAGTTCGAACGCCTGTAGGGCACCTGAACCTGTCATGGGGCAGGCCTTGCTCCCGCCTGCCCGGACGCCTAACGTTCGCCGCAACGAAACGTCCCTACAAACGGAAACGCATCATGGCTCCGTCCGACCGCACCGGCTTCGCGCCGAATTCTACCGCCGCGCGGGATATCGAGTACTACCTGCACCCCTTCACCAACCTGAAGGTGCACGAGAAGAACGGCCCACTCATCGTCAACGAGGGCAAGGGCATCTATGTCTATGACGATCAGGGCAACGAACTGATCGAGGGCATGGCGGGCCTGTGGTGCACGTCGCTGGGCTTCGGCGAAGAGCGGTTAGCGAAGGCTGCCTATGAGCAGATGCTCCGCCTGCCCTACATGCAGGGCTTCACCCATCGCTCCAACGAGGTGGCGATCGACCTGGCCGAGAAGCTGATCTCGATGGCGCCCAACAACATGGGCAAGGTGTTCTTCACCAACTCCGGCTCGGAGGCCAACGACACCCAGGTGAAGATCGTCTGGTACTACAACAATGCCCGCGGCAAGCCGGACAAGAAGAAGATCATCGGCCGCAAGAAGGCCTACCACGGCATTACCCTGGCCTCGGCGAGCCTCACGGGTGTCGACTACGCCCAGAAGGGCTTCGACGTACCGCTCGACCGCTTCCTGCACGTCACCACCCCGCACTACTGGCGCGAGGGCAAGGACGGCGAGAGCGAGGACGAGTTCTCCACGCGCCTGGCGCAGGAACTGGACGACCTGATCGAGGCGGAAGGCCCCGACACGGTGGGTGCCTTCATCGCCGAGCCCGTCATGGGCGCGGGCGGCCTGATCCCGCCGCCGGCCGGCTATTTTCCGAAGATCCAGGCAGTACTGAAGAAGCATGACGTGCTGATGATCGCCGACGAGGTGATCACCGGCTTCATGCGCACCGGCAACATGTTCGGCAGCGAGACCTACGACATCAAGCCGGACCTGATGTCCATCGCCAAAGCGCTGTCCTCCGCCTACCTGCCCATCGGCGCGGTCATGATGACCAACGATGTCTACGAGGTGCTGCGCGAGGGCGGCGACAAGTACGGCATGTGGAACACCGGCTATACCTATTCCGGCCACCCGGTCTGTGCCGCCGTTGCCCTGGAGACGCTGCGAATCTATGAGGAGCGCGACCTGCTAGGCCATGTGCGCTCGGTGATGGGCGGCTTCCAGGAGCAGATGCACACCTTTGCCGACCACCCGCTGGTGGGCGAGGTGCGTGGTGTCGGCCTGTTCGCAGGCTGGGAACTGACCCCGGACAAGGAAAACAAGGGCACCTTCGACCCGGCACGGCGCGTCGCCTTCCAGATGGCCTCCATGGCCCAGGCCAACGGCCTGATCATGCGGGCCCTGCCGTCGGACACGATTGCGCTCTGCCCGCCTCTGATCATCACCGAAGGTGAGATCGAGGAAGCAATCAAGCGTGCCGGCAAGTCGCTGGACGATATCTGGAAGTGGGTGCAGGACGAGGGGCTGGTTTAAGGACGTTTCCGGCAAACCCGATCCGCGCTAACCTTCTTCCCAGTACAAGGGAGAACGCCATGAGCGAAGCAGTTGCGTATGACGGCGCGGACGCGCCGGGTTACGAAGTCCGCCGCAAGGACGACCCGCAGTTCGTGAAGGGCCGCCGGAATTTCTTCGACTACATCGACCTGGGCACCCAGGAGGCCAGCGACGGCAAAATCCGGGTCCAGATCACCCGCGCCAAGCAGGGGCTGGTGGAGCCGACCGGCTGGCACATCCACAAATGCGAGGGCCAGTTCGTCTATATGCTGGACGGCTATCTCGACCTGTCCTTCGCCGACGGCACGGTCCGGCTGGAAGAAGGCGATTCCATCTTCATTCCAGGCGGTACGCCTCACAACGAGACCGGCACGTCGGACATGTTCAACCTGATCGAGATCTCGATCCCGGCGAAGATGGAAACCGAGCCTTGTGACCCGCCGCCGGGAATGCCCGCCTGACGGCATCGTGAAGGGCCTGCGGCGAGCCGCCGCGATAGAAAAAATTAACCATCCTGATACATAGTCAGGCACTTCAACACGTCGGTGGCTTGCCCCGCCGTTCGGAATGGCGACCGGAATTCGGCTGATGGATTACGAGAAGTTTTTTGCCGAGAACCTGAACGGCATGCGTGCCGACGGGAACTACCGCGAGTTCGCGGATCTGGAGCGTATCTC
>JAYOFE010000037.1:0-8715 GCA_038117045.1 Alphaproteobacteria bacterium
GGAGAACTTCGACAGCACCGCCGCCGGACCGAAGGCCTCCTCGACGCAGATCTTCTGATCGTCAGGCACGTCCTCCAGCAGCGTGGCTTCCAGCATCGCGCCCTCGCGTGTGCCGCCGCACAGCAACTTGCCGCCCGCCGCCACGGCCTCCTCGATCCACATGTGGAGGCGCTCGGCCTCCTTCTCGGAGATCATCGGGCCGATGAACACGTTGCGGTCCTTCGGGTTGCCGGAGACCAGCTTGGAAGTCTTCTCGACCAACAGGTCGCGGAAGGTGTCGTAGATGTCCTCGTGGATCAGGATCCGCTGCACCCCGATGCAGGACTGGCCTGACTGGTAGAACGCACCAAAGATGATCCGGGTCACCGCGTCTTCCAAGTTGCGGGTGTCGCTGTCCACGACAACAGCGGCGTTACCGCCCAGTTCCAGCACGATCTTCTTCTTACCGCAGCGCGCCTTCAGGTCCCAGCCGACGGCGGGAGAGCCCGTGAAGGACAGAAGCTTGAGGCGCTCGTCCACGGTGAACAGGTCGGCCCCGTCACGCGAGCACGGCAGGATCGAGAACGCGCCCTTGGGCAGGTCCGTCTCGGCCAGCACCTCGCCCATGATCAGCGCGCCCAGTGGCGTCCGCGAGGCGGGCTTCATGACGAAGGGACAGCCGACAGCAAGCGCCGGGGCGATCTTGTGGTCCGCCAGGTTCAGCGGGAAGTTGAACGGTGAGATGAACGAGCATGGGCCGATCGGCACGCGCTTCCACATGCCGCGGTAGCCCTTGGCGCGCGGCGAGATGTCCAGCGCCTGCAACTCACCATGCATGCGCGTGGATTCCTCCGCGGCGATCTTGAAGGTGTCGATCAGCCGGGTGGCCTCGCCTTCCGCATCGTTGATCGGCTTGCCGGCTTCCACGCACAGCGCCTCGGCCAGCTCATCGAAGCGCTCACGGAACCGCGCCACGCAGTGTTCCAGCACCTTCTGCTTCTCGAAGGACGGCATCTTCGCCATCGCCTCGGTGGCCTCAACCGCACCCGCGATCCCCTTGTCGATGGCGTCGTAATCAGCCAGCGCGCAGACCGCCGCAACCTCACCGGTATACTTGTCGGTGACCTTCAGGTCCTCGTTCGCGAAGACCGGCTCGTTGTTCAGGTAATACGGATATTTGTCCATTTGCCCGCGATGCTCCCTTGCTCGGATGGGCCGTGGTTCTGAAACGTCAAAGGGGCGCCGCCGGTTCGCCGCGCCCCATCCCGGCGATCAGATTTCGGCTGAGCGCTTCTTGATATCGATGTTCAGGATCTGGTCGTTCTCGGAATAGTCCACCGGGCAATCGATCAGGTGGACGCCGGGCTCTGTAAAAGCTGTTTCCAAGATGCCGGGAAGTTCCTCGGCGGACCCAACCCGGTGGCCGATCGCGCCATAGGCTTCCGCGTATTTCACGAAGTCCGGGTTGCCGTATTCGAGGCCCCAGTCGGAGAAGCCCATATTGGCCTGCTTCCAGCGGATCATGCCGTAGGAGCTGTCGTTCAGGATCAGCACCGCAATGTTCATCTTCAGGCGGACCGCCGTTTCCATCTCCTGGCTGTTCATCATGAATCCGCCGTCGCCGCAGATCGCCATGATCTTGCGGTTCGGGTGAACCAGCCGCGCCGCCATCGCCGACGGCAGGCCCGCGCCCATGGTGGCGAGCGCATTATCAAGCAGCACCGTGTTCGGCTCGTGCGCCGGGTAGTTTCGGGCGAACCATATCTTGTAGACGCCGTTGTCGAGACAGATGATCCCGTCCTTCGGCATCGCTGCGCGAATCTTGCCGACAAGGTGCTGCGGATAGATCGGGAAGCGTGTGTCGTCCTTGCCCTCGGCAAGCTGCGCATCGCCGTGGGCCTTGACCTCCATCATGCGGGAGAAATCCCAGCCGGCTTCCTCCTTCTTCTTCACGCCGTTCTTCAGTTGCCAGATGGCGTTGCCTATATCGCCCACGACCTCGACCTGCGGGAAATAGACCGGGTCCACCTCCGCCGTATTGTAGGAGACGTGGATCACCTCGGTGCCGCCCTGTTCCATGAAAAAGGGCGGTTTCTCGATCACGTCGTGACCGACATTAATGATCAGGTCCGCCGCCTCGATGGCCCGGTGGACATAGTCGCCGGCGGACAGCGCCGCACAGCCCATGAACAGCGGATGGCTTTCATCGACGACACCCTTGCCGAGCTGGGTGGTCACGAACGGAATGCCCGTCTTCTCGATGAACACCGACAGCATCTTGGAGGTCATCTTGCGGTTGCCGCCTGCGCCAATCACGAGGATCGGGGACTTGGCCGCATGGATCTTCTCGAGCGCGCGGTAGATCGACTTCTCTTCCGCGGTCGGCCGGCGCACGGAGGACGCCTTCAGCGGCTTCGCATCTGTCTCCTCGTCCGCGATGTCCTCGGGAAGCTCGATATGAACCGCGCCGGGCTTCTCCTCCTCTGCGATGCGATAGGCCTCACGCACGCGGCTGGGGATGTTATCTCCGGCGACGATCTAGGTCGCGTATTTGGTGATCGGGCCCATCATGTCGACGACGTCGAGAATCTGGAATCGGCCCTGCTTGGAGCTCTTTACCGGTTTCTGACCGGTGATCATCATCATCGGCATGCCGCCGAGCTGGGCATAGGCCGCCGCCGTGGTGAAGTTCGTCGCACCCGGCCCCAGGGTAGAAAGGCACACACCGGTCTTGCCGGTCAGCCGGCCGTACACGGCGGCCATGAAGCCCGCGCCCTGTCCATGGCGCGTCAGCACCAGCTTGATCTTTTTCGAGCGGGACAGAGAGTCCAGGAAATCCAGGTTTTCCTCACCCGGAATGCCGAAAACGTACTCGCAGCCTTCCTCTTCCAGACACTCGATGAACAGATCCGATGCTTTCGTCATAGCCCCCAAAACGCCGAACGGCGTCCCCCATTACACGTGAACCGATTGTCGAAGGCGGCAGTGTAACGGAGATTCACGGCCGATATATGGAAAGTTCGATGTTTTTGGCCCCCTTGGCGTGGGCACACGCGCGATGCGGGCTATTCGACCGTTACGCTCTTGGCGAGGTTGCGCGGCTTGTCCACATCCGTGCCCTTTGAAACCGCCGTGTGATAGGCGAGCAGCTGGATCGGGATCGAATACAGCAACGGCGCGACGAAGGGGTCGACATCCGGCATCTCGACGGCCGCGAAGGCCTTGTCCGACAGGCGCTTCAACCCGTCCCTGTCGGACATGAAGACAACCTTGCCGCCGCGCGCGATCACCTCCTCCACGTTCGACAATGTCTTGTCGAAGAGGTTGTCGCCCGGTGCCAGCACGATCACCGGCACGTTTTCATCGATGAGCGCGATGGGGCCGTGCTTCATCTCGCCGGCGGCATAGCCCTCGGCGTGGATGTAGGAAATTTCCTTGAGCTTCAGCGCGCCTTCCATGGCCAGCGGGAAGGCCGTGCCGCGCCCGAGATAGAGCACGTCATGCGCCTTGGCGACCTCACGTGCGATTTCACGCAAGTCATTGTCGTGGTTGAGCACCTCAGTCATGCGCGAGGGCACCTCGGTCAGCGCGCCGGCCAGTTGCGCTGCGCGCGCGGTATCGATGGTCCCGCGCGCCTTGGCAGCGGCAATGGCGAAACAGGCCAGCACGGCAAGCTGGGTCGTGAACGCCTTGGTGGAGGCGACGCCAATCTCCGGCCCGGCGAGCGTCGGCAGGATCACGTCGGATTCCCGGGCAATGGAACTCTCGCCCACGTTCACGACCGAGACGATGTGCTGCCCGTTTTCCTTGCAGTGGCGAAGTGCCGCCAGCGTGTCGGCGGTCTCGCCCGACTGGCTGACGAACAGCGCCACGCCGCCTTTCGGGAGGGGCGCCTCGCGGTAGCGGAACTCGGAGGCCACATCGATCTCGACCGGGATGCGGGCAATCGTCTCCAGCCAGTATTTCGCGACCCAGCCCGCATAGCAGGCCGTGCCGCAGGCCACGACCGTAAAGCGGGGAACATCGGCGAAGTCGAACGGCAGGTCCGGCAGGCTGATTTCGCGCGTCGTCGCGTTGATGAATGACTGCAGCGTGTCGCCGACCACCGCAGGCTGCTCGAAGATTTCCTTCTGCATGAAGTGGTCGTAGTTGCCCTTGCCGATCAGCGCGCCAGACAGTTCGGTCACGCGGATCTCGCGACTCACGGCGTTGCCGGCCTCGTCATAGACCTGCGCGCCGGCGCGGGTAATGACGGCCCAGTCACCCTCTTCCAGGTAGCTGATCCGCTTGGTCAGCGGGGCGAGCGCCAGCGCATCGGAGCCGAGAAACATCTCGCCCTCGCCGTAACCGATCGCCAGCGGGCTGCCGCGGCGCGCACCGATCATCAGGTCATGCTCGCCCGCGAAGACGATGGCCAGCGCGAACGCCCCCTGCAGGCGCGGCAGCGTGCGGGCGACGGCATCGCGCGGCGAGGCGCCGCTTTCAAGTTCACGGCTGATCAGCGCTGTCACCGCCTCGGTGTCGGTGTCGCTCTCGAAGGTGTGGCCAGCCGCGACCAGTTCGGCACGCAGTTCCTGGAAGTTCTCGATGATGCCGTTGTGGACGACGGCCACGCGCGAAGTGGCATGCGGGTGGGCATTGTTCTCGTTCGGCGCACCATGGGTTGCCCAGCGGGTGTGGCCGATACCCACATCGCCGGGCAGCGGGTTGTCCGCGAGACGTTTCGCGAGGTTCTCCAGCTTGCCCTCGGCGCGGCGGCGGCCGATGGACCCGTTGACGATGGTTGCGATCCCGGCGGAATCGTAGCCCCGGTATTCGAGCCGCTTCAGCCCTTCCAGCAGGCGCGGCGCGGCATCGCCCGCGCCCAGAATTCCGATGATCCCGCACATGGCCTAACCCTTCGACTTCAGCTTGCGGAACGTCGCGGCCCAGCCGGGCTTGTCGGTCTGGGGCGCACGCTCGATGGACAACGCATCGGCCTCCACATCGCGGGAAATGGTGCTGCCTGCTGCCACGATCGCCCCGTCCCCGATGGTGACGGGTGCCACCAGCGCCGAGTTCGAGCCGATGAAGGCCCCCTCCCCGATCACCGTGCGGTACTTGCCGAAACCGTCATAGTTGCAGGTGATGGTGCCGGCGCCGATGTTGGATTTCGCGCCCACATCCGCATCGCCGATATAGGTCAGGTGGTTGGCCTTCGCGCCGGGGCCGAGATTGGCGTTCTTGATCTCGACGAAATTGCCCACATGGGCCGCGCGGCCCACCAGCGCGCCGGGCCGCAGCCGCGCATAGGGCCCGATGATCGCGCCGCTTTCGACGGTCGCGCCTTCCAGGTGGCAGAAGGCACGGATTTCCACGCCGTCGGCCACGGTCACGCCGGGCCCGAAGACCACATTGGGCCCGACCACCACATCCTGCCCAAGCTGCGTGTCATGGTGGAACCAGACCGTGCCGGGATCGACCAGCGTCGCACCGCCGTCCATGGCCCGCGCGCGCAACCCGCCCTGCACCACGGCTTCGGCAAGCGCAAGGTCGACCCGGGAATTGACGCCCAGCAGCTCGTCCTCCTCGCCCTCCACGACCGCCGCGGACAGTCCGTCACCAAGCGCCAGCGCGACCGTATCGGTCAGGTAGTACTCGCCCTTGGCATTGTTCGTATCCAGCCGGTCGAGCAGCCCCGGCAGGTGGCGGCCATCGAACGCCATCACGCCGGAGTTGCAGAGATTGACCTCAAGCTCTTCCGGCGAGGCGTCCTTCGCCTCGACGATTGCCTCCAGCGCACCGTCGGCGCTGGTGATGAGGCGGCCGTACTGGTGGAAATGCGCCGGGCGGAACCCGAGGACGGAGACGGCGGCCGCGCCTCCCTCCGGCGCGCAGGCCGTGGCGGCGGCGCGCATGGTCTCCGCGCGCACAAGCGGGGTGTCGCCATAGAGAACGAGGACCGTGCCGGTGAAACCTTCGAGTTCGCTCCTCGCCGCCTTGACGGCACCGCCGGTACCGTCACGGGTCTCCTGCACGAAAGTCGGGTGCGGCGCGACCGCCGCGCTGACCGCTTCCATGTCCGGGCCGACAACCACGACCACCTTCTGCGGCGCCAGCTCCGACACGGTGTCGAGCAGGTGCGAAATCATCGGGCGTCCGGCGACGGCATGCATCACCTTGGGCAACGCGGATTTCATCCGGGTTCCCTTGCCGGCGGCGAGGATCACTACGGCGATCGGCGTATCGGTCATGGTCGAGGGAGAGTCACTGGTGGGATGGGCGGAACGAACCGATTTATACGCGGAAATTCGCACAGGGAGCGGAATCGCTCCAAGTCACGAATTGTTCCCGATTGTTTCGGTGCCGCCCGGCGCGCGGGACGCAAGGCCTTAATTGTCCACGGCCTCGCCGAAGACCAGCGTTCCGTTGCCGTCGCGCGCGCGAACGAGGTGCGCGAAGCCGTTGCCCCAGGGTGTGAAAAGTTCCAGGCGCACGGGCACCCGTCCCGGCGTCGCACCCGGCGCGGCGCCGACATCGGCCATCCATACATCGACCTCCAGGTCCTGCATGCGCTTCCTTTCCGGATTGAACCCGGCAATCCGCTCGAAGGTCAGCTTGCAGCCCTCGGCCTGCCCGGCGAAGGGCGCCTGGGAACTGGGCTTCAGGTCACGTGGTTCCAGCACACGCAGATTCGCGTTGTAGCGGCGGCGGCCGTCGTAGATCGCGGTCGTGGGACGGCATTCCCCGGACAGCGCGCTGGTCAGCACCAGCGACGTCACCGCGCTGGTGGGATCTATCGACCCGGGGATCATCTCGGGCGCGACCTTCCTGCGGTCCTCGTCGCTGTAGGGCGGCTGGGCACTCACCTTCGCCGCGACCCCGTCCTCGTAGTCGATGGTGACCGTACGCTCGTTGCCCTTCCAGACATTGGCCGTGTGGTAGCGCACGGGAACGATGTCGCCCCCGCGCCAGGCGCCGCGGCTGCTGGCATCGAACCGCCAGCCGAACATGAAGCCGATGATGCCCGAGGTCTCCATGCGCACATTTGTGGCGTAGTCGGCATCGAGCGCCTCACCTTCACGGTGCCCGTCGAGGTCCACATCGAAATCCAGCCGAAGCGCCCGGAAACCTCCGGTGTAGACGTCATAGGTAAGTGTGAAGCCGCGCGGATGCTCTGTTGCCACGGCAGGTGCGGTCGCAGCCGCGATCTGCTCCGGGACAGAAGTTTCAGCCACACAGATACCTGCGGACAGCAGGCCCGCGGTGAGAGCACTCCCCAGAAACAGCGCAAATGCGCCAACTTTCATGATCCGGCTCCTGGCTGTTGGAAGCGGCAATCCTATTTCACCGGCAATCGTGGCGATTTCAAGGGCCATTCGCACCGGCGCGATGCGCCAGCTTGACACCGGTGAACGCCCCGCCCTATAGGTCCGCGTTCCTGAACGGGACGGGCGCGTAGCTCAGCGGGAGAGCACTGCCTTCACACGGCAGGGGTCGCTGGTTCAATCCCAGCCGCGCCCACCATTTTCGAATGCTACGTAACTGACTTAGTTACAACGACTTACCGCTAATTAAGCGGCAGAGTCACGACCGGGTTTCCAGCAACAAAACCGCTCTTGTTCCAATCCTGTGCCACAGGAGATGGAATTGGCGACGTTTATGAAGCGCAATGGCCGCTATACGGCGCGTGTCAGGCGCAGCGGACACCCAACGCAGACAAAAACATTCGACAGGCTAACGGACGCTCGGCGATGGGCAACCAAGACCGAGCATCTGATAGACGCCGGGAATGTTATCTCCCAAGACTGGACACTCAATCAGCTGCTCACACGCTATGCGGCGGAAGTGACCCCTCATAAGCGAGGTGCAAAAGTCGAAACCTATCGGCTCGGCGTCATACAGCGGCATTCAATCTGTGACCTTTGGCTATCAAAGCTAAACTCTTCCCATATCGCGCGTTATCGAGACGAACGACTATTGAATGCTGCCCCAGCAACAGTGGCTCGTGAGCTATCGATCATCAGCCATGCCATTCGTATTGCGATGTCGGAGTGGGGCTTCAACCTCCCCGGTAACCCAGCAGCCAATCTCAGAAAGCCGCCGCAGCCGAAAGGTCGAACCCGAAGGCTGGAGGGAGACGAAGAGGCCCGTCTGATGGTGTCGTGTCAGGCCTCATCGAATCCATTTCTTCAGCCGCTCGTTGTCCTCGCCATTGAGACGGCGATGCGCAGAGGTGAGTTACTCAGTCTTCGCTGGGACCATGTCGAGCTCAACAAAAGCTACGTACATCTGCCCATGACGAAAAATGGTGACAGCAGAGATGTCCCTTTGTCGCCACTGGCACGACAAACCATCGAGGCACTGCCAAGGAGCCTGAGCGGTGTCGTCATACCGGTCCACCCCGAGGCTCTAAAGGGTCTTTGGAACAGTGCAACCCGCAGGGCCGACATTACAGACCTTCGGTTCCATGACCTCAGACATGAAGCAACAACACGGTTCTTCGAGAAGGGGCTAGGCGTGATGGAGGTGGCAGCGATCACGGGTCACAAGGACCTCAGAATGCTGCAGCGGTACGTCCAACTAAGACCTGAGGACCTTGCCCGTAAGCTTAGTTAGATCGATGATGGCCGAATGGGAGGCCCTGTTCAAACTAGCAGCAGGAAAACTACTCGACTGCTGATCCCTCTCGCTGGATCGCCAACCATACCTTGGTGTTACGGCCGACTTTAACGGGGACAACGCGCCAATGCATGA
>JAYOFE010000038.1:0-8176 GCA_038117045.1 Alphaproteobacteria bacterium
AGCCAACCGTACCCGCCATTGCCGGCGCCGCGAGAAGCGATGCACCAACGAGAGCCGAACTGGCGAGAAGTGTCTTCTTCATTTGTTTCATTCCAAAGCCTGGGATTCTCCCCGCCCCGTACAACCCCCCTCGGGGTGCTTGCCGACTTGGTCGACCGGCAATTGTTTGGGCGTCGAATCCATCACTTCAGAGACCAAGCGTCAGGATGTGACGCCCGTTTTTTGAAACCCGCAATTGGATTTCGTATTCACCAAGCCCTCCCGAAATACGATTTCGGCAACACTGAAGCAAAAATGCAACATGCCTGTATCCCCCACTGACCGGGGGATAGCGGAAATCCGCTATTGTGTATTTTCATGACCCCGCGCTCGCGCTTATGGTTAACGACGACGCGTTGAACAGCGGAATCTGAGATCGGCGTGAAACGGTGCAGGACAGTCGTGATGGTTTCCATGGCTGCGGACCTAGCCCTGCTGCCGGCGGGTGACGGCGACCTGTATGCCGGGGATGACAAACAAAAGACGATCTCCGGAACCGCGCGCGTCCTCGATGCCGACACCCTGCTCGTCAACGAGGAGGAAGTCCGCCTGTACGGAATTTCCGCGCCGCGCCTGACCGACTGGCCCTGGGGTCCGTTCGCGCGCGCCGCACTGGATTCCTTCGCCCACGGCAAGACCGTCAACTGCCTGGTGGTGGAGACAGACCGCAATCACCGGCCCGTCGCGCGCTGCCTGATGCCGGGTGACGACCTGGTCGGAGACAAGACATTGGGCGAAGCCATGATCCGCGCCGGCTGGGCAACCCACGAGCGGCTTGTCACCCACGGCCGGGCGAGCGACGACATGACCGAGCGCTACGACAATGCGGAAGACGATGCACGGGCGCGCAAGGTCGGCATCTGGGGCCTGCAGTAGTCCCCGAAAGGCGCGTCTAGCGGCCGGCGGCCGCCTCCGCGGCGCGCTTGCTGTAGACGAGGTCCGACGGATCCGTCGCCACCAGATAGTTTCCGGCCTTCAGCGTCAGGACGTCGTTCGTCCCGTCGGAATGCAGGAAGCTGTGGGCGTCCCGGATCAGTTTCTCCAGAGGGTTCTTGCGCATGTAGCCGGCGGCCGCCCAGAGTTCGAGTGCCTGCTGGCAGACATGCACCGCCGTCTCCGAGGCAAAAACCTTCGACAGGCTGGCGTGCATCGGGTCCTGGTCGGGCTTGCCGGCGTGCCAGGCCGCCTTCCAGATGTAGGCCCGGGCCGCCTCGATCTCCATCGCCATGCGCGCGAGGCGCGTCTTCTGGATCTGGTGATTGATGATCGGGCCGCCGGCCTGGTGCCGTTCGAAGGCGTACTGCCGCGACAGGTCATAGGCGCGCTGGGCCACGCCGAGCACCGTGGCCCCGGCCTGGATGTTCGACCCGTAGCCCAGCAGGAACTCCGTCCCGATATGCGACGCGTTGCCGACCTCGCCGACCCGGTCGGCATCGGGAATTTCCACGTTGTCGAAAACGAGTGTGCCGTTCTGCACGCAACGCTGGCCGAGCTTGTCCCAGACTTCCGTCACGCTGAAGCCCGGCGCGTCCGCCGGCACAAGGAACGACGTCAGGCTTGTCGCCATCGGCCCGTCCGGGTCGTTGCGCGCGCGCACCATGTAGAGCTTCGCCAGCCCGCCATTCGAGATGTACCGCTTGGTCCCGTTCAGAACCCAGGTGTCCCCCTTGCGCACGGCACTGAGCTGCATCCCCGCACCGGGTTTCTGATAGGGAAGAATGTTCTCGCTGCCGGCCGTCGGTTCGGTCGAGCAGATACCCATCAGGAAGGTGTCGTCCTCGACGATGCGCGGCAGCCAGCGTTCGCGCTGGTCAGCCGTCGCCACCCGCGTGATCGCGGTCAGGATCTTCCAGGTCTGGTCGAAGGCCACCGCCATGCCGAGATCGCCATAGGCCAGTGTCTCGCCGATGATCGAGACGGTCAGGACGTCGGCCCCCTCGCCGCCGAACTCCGTCGGGATGGTCAGGGTCCGCAAACCGCGCTTCGAGCCTTCACGGATGACATCCCAGTTGAACGCCTTTGTTGGGTCAGGCTCCCGGTCCGCGACCTCGGCGGCCGGGATCATCACATTGACGGCGAACTCCTTGGCGATCGCGCGCAGCTCTTCCTGGCGCGACGTAAGCGCAAACTCGACCATTTCCTATTCCTCTGGTTGCTTCTTGTTTTCGTTATTCCCGCGATGTGCAGGCCTTCAGGACGGGCGACGGACCGCCGTGGCCTCGATCTCCACCCGCCCGTTCGGCACGGCGAGGAAGGTCACCCCGACCGTCGAGCGCGCGGGGTAGGGTTTCTTCACATAGCTCGAGTAGACCTCGTTCATCGCACGCAGGTCATTGATGTCGGTCAGAAAGATCGTGACCTTGACGATGTCGCCGTAGTCGAGCCCCTCGGAGCGCAGGAGCGCGCCGATTTTCTCCATGATCACCCGCGTCTGCTCGCCGGCATCCATGTCCTCGGGGATACCGTCGATGGCCGCGTCATAGGCCATCTGGCCACTGAGGATGACCTGGTCATCCAGCGCCACACCACCGGTGAGCGCCGCGCGCGCCGGTGAATGAACCTCTGGCGAGGAAACAGTCTTGTGCATTGTATTCTCCCCTTATCTTTCCTTACGACCGTTCCTGTGATTGACCAGGGGCCGCGATAGGACCAAATCAGCCTGAAAGGCGGCTCCGTCCGCCAACGCCGGTCAAGCGTAGGGCAAGCGCCCCCGCGATGACAGTGGCGGCGCAGCCGTTCCCGCCCGGCCCGGGCAAATCCAGCAGGGTTACTCCAAGAGGCACTACCGATGACAGATTCCGGCGCGGCGAACTGGCCGCACATCCTCACCCCATACAGTCTCGGTGCGCTCGAACTTCCGAACCGCACGGTCGTGGCCCCGATGACACGGATCAGCGCCGACGCCGAAGGTGTCCCGACGGCCCAGATGGCGGACCACTATGCATCCTTCGCACGCGGCGGGTTCTCGCTGATCGTAACCGAAGGCACCCACCCCGACCTGACTTTCAGCCAGGGCTACCGCGACCAGCCGGGCATCGTGACACCGGAACAGGTCGCGGGCTGGCGCAAGGTCACCGACGTGGTTCACGCCGATGGCGGACGTATCATTCTTCAGATCATGCACGCCGGCTCGCTGGTCCAGGACAACCGCTACACCGATGTGACCGTCGCGCCATCCGCCGTGCTTCCGGCAGGCGAGATGGCCGCGCGCTACTACGGGGACGGGCCGTTCCGCATGCCGCGCGAAATGACGCGGGAAGAAATCGCCACCGCCATCGAGGATTTCGGCACCGCGGCCGCCAATGCCATGGAGGCCGGATTTGACGGCGTCGAGATCCACGGCGCCAACGGCTATCTGCCGGTCCAGTTCCTGACGCCCGAGACAAACACCCGTACCGACGAATACGGCGGCTCGCTGGAGAACCGGCTGCGCTTCCATCGCGAGATCATGGCCGCCGTCGTGCGCGGCGTGGACGGGCGTGGCCTGGCCGGGATGCGCCTGTCACAGAGCCGGTCGAACGACTTTACCTACAAGTGGCATGGCGGCGCCGAGGAGGCGCGCACCATCTTCACGGCGATGAAGGACGAAGGCGCGGACTTCCTGCACATCAGCACCCACCAGGGCCTGGGCGAGGAGTTCGGCACGGGCCGAACGCTGGCCGGGCTGGCGCGCGAAGCGACAGGTCTGCCCGTGATCGCCTGCGGCAAGCTGGAGGTGCCGGAGAATGCCGAGGAGATTCTCGCCACCGGCGAGGCCGACCTGATCGCAATGGCGCGCGGCGCAATCGGCGATCCGTCCTGGCCGAACAAGCTGGCGCGCGGCGAGGCACCCGTTCCGTTCGACCCGGAAATGATCAGCCCCATCGCCAACCTCGACGCGACCTATAAATGGCGCGCCGAGCGGGGGCTGGCGTTCTAGGGAGATGGACCGGGCTCGGGAATTAAATCGCGGGGCACCCTAACCGGGAATTAACCCATTTACCTTCTAATGGGGGCGGTACCGAAACGACTGGCAAACCACCCCCAATGAACGAGTTCTCCGACACGCGCAGCACGCATCGGGCGAACAACCCGTACCGGATCCACCGGCGAGCATTCCTCGGCGGCGGAACCCTGTGCGCGGCATCGATACTGACCAGCGCTGCATTCGGGCCCGCGCAAGCCGCCCCGACCGCAACGACCAGGCTGTTCGGACGCGTCGAGCGCAAGTATCCGGGCCTGAAGAAATTCCCGAAATGGCAGGGAACGCTCGACAAGTATTTCGCCGAGCAGCAGCTGGTCGACAAGCCGTGCGACCGCAAGCAGTTCGGCAAGTGCGATCTGCAGGAATGGGCGGGTTTCATCCACAACCTGAAAGCGTCGCAAGGGTCGGAGATCACGATCGTCGACGCGGTCAACCGGGAGATGAACAAGCGCAGCTACATCCTTGACCCCGTGAACTGGAACCTTCCCGACTATTGGGCCTCGCCCGGCGAGTTCCTTCGCAAGGCCGGGGATTGCGAGGACTACGGAATCGCCAAGTTCATGACCCTGCGCGCGCTCGGCATCGCACCCGAGCGCATGCGCGTCGTCGTGCTCCAGGACCTGAACCTCGGCGTTGCCCATGCGGTCATGGCGCTCAACGTGCCGGGCGATGTCCTGATCCTGGACAACCAGACCGAACAGGTCATCAGCCACTCCAGGATCCGCCACTACAAACCGATCTACGCAGTGAATGAGCAGTCCTGGTGGCTCTTCCTGCCGAGTGCATAGAGAGCGCCGAGATGTCAAAAACAGAAATGCCCGGCGTGTTCTCACCCGCAGACACCAACCTCGACCGCAAGATCGTCATCCGCATGGGCCTGCTCGGCCTGGCGACACTGGCGCTCGCGATTGCCGCCGTCATCGGCGCGCTCGCCTGGTACAAGGCCGAGCGGGAACGCGCCGAACGCATGTGGCAGGACCGGCTGAACATTTTCGCCGAGACCCGTGCCGACGCTGTTTCGGTCTGGGTGTCGGCACAGCTGAACGCCTTCCGGGCCCTGTCGGAAAACGATTCGGTCCGCATTTACACCCAACTGACTGCCGAGGGGACCGACGGCGACCCGCTTGCCGAACGCCAGTATCTTGAGAACCTCGTCCTCGTCTTTGCCGGGCGTGAGGGCTTCAACCCGCCGACCCGCGGCACCTCCGTCTCGGCAAACGTGCCGCGCCCTGCTGTTGCAGGTCTCGCCGTCCTCGACCGCCAGTTGCGGCCGATCGTCCATACATCCGCCATTCCCGCGCTGCCGGACGTTCTGGCAGAGGATGTGGAAAGCCTCTTTGAACAGCCGCGCACGATTCTCTCGGATCCCTACCCCGCGCCCGATACCGGCCTGGCCTCCGTCACGGTGATGTCCCCGATCGCCGGGGCCCAGAACGACCGACCGGTCGGTGTGGTCGTCGGGACCAAGCCGGTTTCAGACGAACTCTTCCCGCTGCTGCGGCAGCCCGGGGACGACACCCGTACCGGCGAGGCGATCCTCGTCGTGCGGCGCGGCGATGCCATCACCTACCTTTCGCCGCTGAAGTTCGAGACGGCGGAGGTCCTGTCGAAGACGCTTTCGCGCACGACGCCCGGCCTCGTGGCGGCACGCGCAACAGAGCAGGCGGGGGTGTTCAACACCGGCAAGGACTACGCCGGCCAGGACGTCCTGATGACCAGCCGGGCGATCGCGGGCACCGACTGGGTGCTGATGTACAAGGTGGGCCGCGAGGAAGCGCTCGCCGGCACCGAGGCGTTGCTGGCACGCCTGCTCGCCGGGGCCCTGCTTGCCATCGCGCTGCTGACCACGGGCGTCTTCGCCGTGTGGCGTCACGGCGCTTCGCGGCGGGCCGAACGTGCCTCGGGCATGTACCAGGAACTCGCCGAGCGATTCGAGCACCAGGCGGGTTTCATCCGCCAGCTCACCGACACGCTGCCCAATGCCGTCTTCATCTCGAATGATGGAGGGGTTGTCCGGTTTGCGAACCGTGCATTCGCCCGCTCCGCGGGTGGCGAGGACGAGGAAAGCCTGGTCGGCAAGAACCTCAACGGGGTCCTCGGCCCGCACGAGGCCCGCGCACACACACGCGCCATCGAGGACACGGTCGAATCCGGCCGGAAGCAGGAAAAGATCGAACGCGCCGACGCGCCGGACGGGCGTGTGACCCGGTCCCACTACCTTCCCCTGAACGAGAGCCGGTTCACCGAGGCCGGCGTGCTGGTCGTCCAGGAAGACCTCACGAGCCTGGTCCAGGCGCAGGAACGCGCACAGCAGGTGACGGATGACGTGGTTGCCATGCTGGTGTCCCTCGTGGACCAGCGCGATCCCAACTCGACCCATCACTCGCAGTTCGTGAATGAAATCGCTTGTGCGGTTGCGGACGAGATGAATGCGACCGGTATCGACCGTGACACAATCGACAAGGCCTCGCGCCTCATGAACATCGGCAAGATGTTCGTGCCCGTGGACGTCCTGACCAAGCAGAGCCAGCTCTCCGACGACGAATACGCGACCGTGCAGCAGGCCGTGGCGCGCGGGTATGACCTGCTCTCGCAGATCAGCTTCGAAGGGCCGGTGGTCGAGACGCTTCGCCAGACGCGCGAGAAGATCGACGGCTCCGGCCAACCGGACGGCCTGAAGGGAGAGGACATCCTGCTCCCCGCACGGGTCATCGCCGCGGTGAACGCATTCGTCGCAATGATCAGCACCCGTTCCTACCGGGAGGCGATGACGATCGACGCGGCGATGCAGGAACTCAATTCCGGCGCCGGCATTGATTTCGACAGGCGTGTGGTCGCGGCCCTCGTCAACATCGTCGAGAACAAGGGCGGGCGCGAACGGTGGACCCGGCAACCAGCCGGTTGACGATCCCCAGCTGGTCACACGCTCGAATTCGAATTTCAGGGAAGGGGTAACCACCACGTTGCCGGAAGGCCTATACTGGTCTTCCGGGAGATGGATGTTTGAAGGTTGTTGTTTATGGACCGGGTTCCCCAGATAGACTTCGAGCCGTTCCGCAGCGGTGACAGCGCCGCGCGCAAAGCCGTTTCAGCCGAGATCGGCCGCGCCTGCCGCGAGATCGGCTTTTTCACCCTGACCGGCCATGGCTTGCCGCTGTCACGGATTGCCGACACCTTCGCGGAGAGCCGGCGGTTCTTCTCCGCACCGGCCGAGATCCGCGACGCGATCGATGTCCGCCGGTCACCGCTCAACCGCGGCTATCACCCGCCGGGCGGCCATTCGACCAACCCGCTGAACCGCCCTGACCTGAAGGACAGTTTCGAGATCGCCCAGGACCTGGGTCCCGACCATCCGGCGGTGCAGGCCGGCTGGTCGTTCCATGGAGCCAACCACTGGCCCGAGGGCCTGCCCGGCTTCCGCGAGACGCTGAGCGCGCTCTATGCCGACCTCGAGGCGCTGGGCCGCGAGATCTGCCGCGCCTTCGCCATGGACCTCGGAGCACCGGAGGATTTCTTCGAGACCTGCCTGACCTGCCCGATGGCGCAGTTCCGCCTGATCCACTACCCGCCGCAGCCGCCCGAAGCCCCGGACAACCAGTTCGGCGCCGGCGCCCATACCGACTATGGCTGTGTCGCGCTGCTGATGCAGGATGATGCCGGCGGTCTGCAGGTGCTGAACCGCCGCGACGACTGGGTCGACGTGCCGCCGGTCGAGGGCGCGATCGTCTGCAATGTCGGCGAGATGATGGAGCGCTGGTCGAACGGCCTGTACCCGGCCACACCGCACCGGGTGATCAACCGCTCGGGCCGCGAGCGCTACTCGCAGGTGATGTTCTTCAACCCCGACTACGATGCGCTCGTCGAGCCGCTCCCGTCCTGCGTGCCCGACGGTGCGGCGCCCGGCTATTCCTCGACCACGATGGGCCGCTTCGTCGAGCACATGTTCGCGCAGACCTTCACCCACAACCGCGAGGCGAAAGCCCAGCCGGCGACCGGCGCCTAGGCGACGCGGAACACGCCATCGTCAAAGAGGCCCCAATTCGGTAATGGCGCATACCCTTTGCTGTCATGGCCAAACAAAAAGGGCCCGGCCATTTCTGGCCAAGCCCTTGTTTTTATTGGTGGAGCCGGACGGAATCGAACCGACGACCTCTACAATGCCATTGTAGCGCT
>JAYOFE010000039.1:0-8122 GCA_038117045.1 Alphaproteobacteria bacterium
CAAGCAGCAGGGTCAGAGGCGTGTGATCCAGCATCGATCCAGCGCGGCGTGTCTGCCGGCGCGCCTTGTCCACGTCGCCCGCGGCAATCGCCACCAGCCCGTCGGACAATGCCTGCAGGCCAGCATCCTGCCGCGACAGGCGGCGGCGCAATGACCACTCCCCCGGACGGCGGCGCAGCCAGCGCCAGAGTGTGTAGAGCACAGCCACAGTGACGGCGAACAGGAAGAAGGCCAGCGCCAGAATGCCGACCGAAGTCTCGATCCGGTAACCCTGCCACTCGATCTGGACCACCCCCGGCCGTTCCGCCAACCAGACGGCAATCGCCACGACGATAGCGACTTCGATTATGTAGATCGCGATACGCATGGTCAGTTGCGGCCCGCCGCGCGCAGACGGGCCAGTGCCATATCCTCGACCTTGTCCGCCGCGTCCCGCGCCACCACGTGAGCATGGGCCTTCGTCAACCAAAGCGCCGCCGCTTCGGCGCTCGTGTTATCCAGTCCGTCCAGCGCTGCGATGGCGCCCGCCACGTCGCCGTCTTTCAGGCTGACCTCGGCACGGGCCACGCGGCCGTTGAGAGTATCTTCCGGCACATCTGTGCCCACACGACGCACGCGCACGATGCGCTGCGCGCGATCGAGGATTTGATCAACGATATTGTTCTTCGCCCCGGTCGGCGCATTGGCAAGGATCTTATGCGCCGTCGCGGGAAAGGCGAACAGCAGCTCCTCGCGTGTCGCTACGCCGGTGTCAGCATGGGCGGCCAGGCCCGTAGCCAGTTCGTCGAGTGTCGCTTCGTCGCCGGACACCTCGCGCAGGGTCGCGAGCACCTCCGGAAAGGGTTGGCCGCGCTCGATCGCCCGGCGTAACTGGCCGGAGGCGACAGTCAGCGCTATTGCGTCCGCCGCCACGGCGTCCTGCCGTACTTCCTGACGCGCCAGCGTGTCCATCTGCTCGTTGAGCGCGGCGATGCGAGTCTCCACCTGCTGGAGCCTATCGGACACCGAATCCAGATTGTTGCTCGCACCTTCCTGGGCGGAGCGGATTTCGCTTTCCAGCGCGGCCACGCGCGCCGCCACTTCGGGATCGGCCGGCCCGCCCACACTCTGGTTGAGTTCACCGGCACGCTGCGACAGCCGGTCCAGCTCGTCGCGCAACGGGGTCAGCTCGGCCACCTGCGTGCGCAGGCTCTCGATATCGCCGGCCAGCGCCGCGCGCTCTTCCTTGCCGGGATCTTCCGGCCCGCGGGTCAGGCTTGCGATCCGGCCTTCGAGGACCGAGACCCGGTTCGACGCGTCCGGGGCGGCCTCGGGGCCCGCTGTCGTCCACCAGACCCAGCCCGCCGCGCCTGCGGAAATCAGCAGAGCCAGAACGGAAATGGCCAGCGCCGGACCGTTGCCGCTGCGCGCCGGAGCCGCGGAGGCGGTGCGCTCCGTGCGGGGCAGCGAGGATGCTTTCTCGGCCGGTGCCTCGCCGTCAGCATTCCCGGGGGCGTTCTCGGGAGCCTCCTCGGTCGCCTCGGCATCGATGATGATGGGTGCATCTGCCGCATCCGGGAGTGTGATCCCGTTCTCCGCAGCCACCTTGCGGATGTCGTCCATGCGGGCGGCAGGGATGGTATCGCGCTGCTTCCAGCCCTGTACCGTGCTCACCGGCACATCCAGCTTGTTCGCCATGGGGCGGATACCCCCGAACGCGGCGATGATCGGTCCGGCCGGCTGATCTTGATCTGGCGACATCGAAGCCTCCTGAGGCCCGGTTTTCTGGGGCGTACGCGGACGTACATACGCGTATGTCCGCACCGGTTTCAAGCGTTCTACAAGGGTGTGACGTTTTGGCCACCCGATTCAAGGGAAAAGCCTCAAACCCCCAACAATTCAAGCAGCGACGCCTGATCGGGCCGGTTTGCCGTTTCCACCTGTGCAAAAGCGCCCTTCGGCAGCGCATCGGCCACGGCAGCAGACAGGCAATAAGCCCGGATGCCCGCCAGCGCCGGGGTCAGCCCGGCCT
Source organism: Alphaproteobacteria bacterium (assembly GCA_038117045.1). Classification (GTDB taxonomy): domain Bacteria; phylum Pseudomonadota; class Alphaproteobacteria; order UBA6615; family UBA6615; genus JABJAG01. The sequence continues at coordinate 2,012 of JAYOFE010000039.1, forward strand.
TCTCCACCAGCGCGGCGAAGCTGCGCGCGGTGCGTGGCGAATAGAGCAGGACACCGTCGAGACGGCCGCCGGCCAGTGCGTCGGCGGCATTCCGGGGAAGGTCGTCGCAGGTCACCGCCTCATAGAGCACGACAGCGCGCGCATCGAAGCCGCTGGCGGCCAGTTCCCCGGCGAGGTTCCCTGCCGCGACCGACCCGACGGCATGGACGAGAATGCCGGCGCCGGGATCCAGTCTTTCGCGGACCAGCGCGGCGAGGTCGTCCACGTCACCGTCGGCGCTCTGTACATCAGTGAATCGGGCCTCAAGCGCCGCCGCCGCACTGGCGTCGCCGACTGCAAACACCGGCGTATCGCGCCGGTCTGTCGCGTCTGCGAGCGCACGCGCACCGTTGGCACTGGTCACCAGGAATGCCTGCACATTTGAAGTCGGAATATCGCCGGGCGGGGCCGCCGGAACGATCTCCAGCAACGGGGCGATCAGCGGCTCGTGTCCGGCGTCGCGTAGAAGGTCCGCCGTCCGCTCGGCATCGGGCCGGGGCCGGGTGACGAGCAGGCGCATCTCAATCGAGCATGGCGAAGAAATCCTCGCCGATGCGTTCGCGCAATTCCGAGCCCACCGCGCGGCCCAGCGCGACCGGGTCCGCGGCTGCGCCGGTCATCTCGCGGCGGACGAGGTCCGACCCGTCCGGCCAGGCGACCAGCCCGTGGAGCTCGAGCTCGTTTCCGCGCAGCCGCGCCAGCCCGGCGATCGGCGTGCGGCAGGTCCCGTCCAGCGCATCAAGCATCGCCCGCTCAACCGTCAGGCAGGTCAGCGCATCGGCGTCATTAAGCGGGGCAAGCGCGTCGGCCACGCGCGTGTCGCCGTCACGTTGTGCGATGGCGATGATGCCCTGCCCGGCAGCGGGCAGCATGTCTTCGGGTTCCAGGATTGCGTCGGCCACGCCGGCCTGCCCGAGCCGGTTCAGCCCAGCCAGGGCGAGGAGCGTGACGTCCGCCTCCCCGGCTTCCAGCTTGCGCAGGCGTGTCTGCACATTGCCGCGGAACAGCACCACCTCGACATCCGGGCGTTGAGCCAGCAACTGCGCCTGGCGGCGCTGGGAGGCGGTACCCACACGCGCGCCGCGCGGGATGCCGGCGATGGACGAAGCACCGATCAGCGCGTCGCGCGGGTCCTCACGCGGGAGCGCTGCGCCAATCACCATGCCCTCGGGCAGCCAGGTCTCCATGTCCTTGGCCGAGTGCACGCCGATATCGACATCGGCCTCCAGCAGCGCGCGGTCGATCTCCTTGGTGAAGAGCCCCTTTCCGCCCGCGTCGGCCAGCGAACGGTCGGTGATGGCGTCGCCCGTCGTGCGGATCTCCACGATCTCGGCGACCGGCGCGTCGGGATGCGCGCGCGCCAAGAGGTCGCGCACCATGGTCGCCTGCGCCATCGCCAGCGGACTGCCGCGGGTGCCGATACGTATGGGCCGATCGTTCATGGCGCTTCTCTTACCGGGCCGCCGCGCAAAGGCAAAATCCATTCTTCGCCGCACCCCGCTTCGTGGCGGAGTTTTCGCGTGAATTGGGCTATACGGACGCCATGAAGATTCTAGGCATAGAGACGAGCTGCGACGAGACGGCCGCCGCCGTGGTCGAGGATTCGGGCACGGGCGGGGTGATCCTGTCCAATGTCGTGTTGAGCCAGCTCGACGATCACCGCCCCTTCGGCGGCGTGGTGCCGGAGATCGCGGCGCGCGCGCATCTGGACCACCTGGATGCCATCATCGCCCGCGCGCTCGACGAGGCCCGCCTCGGCATGGCCGACCTCGACGGCATCGCCGCGACTGGCGGGCCGGGGCTGATCGGCGGCGTGCTGGTCGGCACCATGACCGCCAAGGCCATCGCCAGCGCACGCGGCCTGCCCTACATCGCGGTCAACCATCTCGAAGGCCACGCGCTCACCGCGCGGCTGACCGACGGCGTCGCGTTTCCCTACCTGCTGCTGCTCGTCTCCGGCGGGCACTGCCAGCTGCTGATCGTCGAGGGGCTGGGCCGCTACACGCTGCTGGGCAGCACCATCGACGACGCCATCGGGGAGGCCTTCGACAAGACCGCCAAGCTGCTGGGGCTCGGCTTTCCCGGCGGCCCCGCCGTCGAGGCGGCGGCGCGCGGCGGCGATGCGTCGCGTTTCGCTCTACCCCGTCCATTGCGCGGTCGGCCGGGCTGCGATTTCTCCTTTTCGGGCCTGAAGACCGCCGTGCGGCAGGCAGCGCTCGACCTTGGTGACGGGATCACCGACGCCGATGCGGGCGACCTCGCGGCCGGATTCCAGGCCGCCGTGTGCGATGTGGTGCGCGACCGCTGCCGCCGCGCATTGGAGACCTTGAGGGCATATGAGGGTTTTGCGACGCCGGTGCTGGTGGCGGCGGGCGGGGTCGCGGCGAACATCTCACTTCGTGAGACACTGAACGAGCTGTGCGACGCGGAGGGGGCGCGGCTGGTCGTCCCGCCGGTCGGCCTGTGCACCGACAACGCGGCGATGATCGCCTGGGCGGGACTGGAACGCCTCAAGACCGGCGAGCGTTCGCCTATGGACTTCAAGCCGCGCCCGCGCTGGCCACTGGCCGAAGCTGCCGCCGCCGAATAAGCTGGCGCCACCATGGCCACCGACGACAGCGCCCGCACCAAGATCAACATCCAGCCGCTGTTCGCGACGCCGGTCGCCTTTGCGTCCCTGCCGAACGCAGAGGCGGTGAGCGCGGCGCTGCGCACGACCATCCTCGCGCGCGCCGAGAGCCACCCGTCGACGTCGCATTCCAACCTGGGCGGCTGGCAGTCCTCCTGGGACCTGCCCGAATGGGGCGGCGACGAGATGCGCTACCTGCTGACCTTCGTGCGCCAGCTCGCCGACAAGCTGACGAATGACCGGCACGGCCAGCCTGCCCCGCAGGACTGGCGTACCAATGCCTGGGCGAATGTGAACCGCACCGGCCACGGCAACGAGTTCCACACCCATCCCGGCTGCATGTGGTCGGCGGTCTATTACGTCGACGACGGCGGCGCAGCCTCCGACCCGACGCTGGGCGGCGAGTTCGAGATCCAGGACCCGCGCGGTGTCGCGCCCGCCATGTACCGGCCCGACCTGGTGCCCGCCGTGCCCGGCGGCCCGTCCATGGGCGCGAGCGAGATCATCCGCCCGGTGCCCGGCGCGGTGCTGATGTTTCCGTCCTGGCTCTCCCACGCGGTGCGGCCCTACACGGGCACGGGCAACCGCATCTCCATCGCCACGAACCTGAGCTAGGCATGGCGGCGACGACCCTCCAGCGCATCGCGGTGATCGGCGCCGGCGCCTGGGGCACGGCGCTGGCCAGCGTCGCGCGCCGCGCGGGCCGCGAAGTCATCCTGCATGCCCATGAGGCGGCGACGGCGGACGCCATCAACACCGGCCACGAGAACAAGGTCTTCCTGCCGGGTGTCCCGCTTGATCCAGACATTCGCGCCACGACGGGCCTGTCCGCCGCGCTCGACGGCGCGGACGCGATCCTGATGGTGACCCCGGCGCAGTTCCTGCGCGCGACGCTCGAGGCCTCGACCGGTGCCCGCCCGAAGGACGCGCCCGTCGTGATCTGCGCCAAGGGGTTCGAGCTCGACACGGGCAAGCTGCTGAACGAGGTGGCCGAGGAGGCCGCGCCCGGCGCGACGCTGGCCGTGCTGTCAGGCCCGACCTTCGCCGCCGAGGTGGCGCGCGGCCTGCCGACGGCGGTCACGCTGGCCTGCGCAAACGCCGACGTCGCCGCATCGCTCGCCGACGCCATCGGCACCGCGACCTTCCGGCCCTACACCGCCTCCGACGTGGTCGGGGCCGAGGTGGGCGGCGCGGTAAAGAACGTCATCGCGATCGCCTGCGGCATCGTCGACGGGCGCGGGCTGGGCCAGAACGCCCGCGCCGCCGTGATCGCCCGGGGCCTGGCGGAGATCGCCCGGCTGGCGGCGGCGCTCGGCGCCGACCCGCGCACGCTGATGGGCCTGTCCGGCCTCGGCGACCTGACGCTGACCTGCACCTCGACCGCGTCACGCAACTATTCGCTGGGCGCGGCGCTGGGCGGCGGCGCGTCGCTGGCCGACCAGATGAAGGACAGGACGAGCGTCGCCGAGGGCGTGACGACCGCCCCGGCCGTGCTGACCCGCGCCGCAGCGCTGGGTGTCGACATGCCGATCTGCCGGGCCGTCAACGCGGTCCTGCATGAGGGCGCGAATGTCGACGAGACCATCGTCGGCGTGCTCGCCCGCCCCCTGCGTGCAGAAAGTTAGGGATCGCGCGGAACGGAAATCCTGCCGGCAGGAATTCACAGGGCCGATTTGGTTTTCACCGATGGCCGCCGTATATCCGGGTGGCACCCGAGAGGAGAGACGACATGGCGTACTGGCTGTTCAAATCCGAGCCCGGCTCATGGTCCTGGGGTGACCAGGTGAAAAAGGGCGTCGAGCACTGGAACGGCGTTCGCAACCACCAGGCGAACAACAACATGAAAGCCATGAAGAAGGGCGACAAGGGCTTCTTCTACCACTCGGTCAACGAGAAGCGGATCGTCGGCATCGTCGAGGTGGTGCGCGAGCATTATCCCGACCACACGGACGAATCCGGCCGCTTCGGCATGGTGGACCTGAAGACCGTGGCGACGGTGAAAACAAGGGTCACGCTCGCGGAGATCAAGGCCAACCCGAAGCTGGAGAAGATGGTGCTGGTGAACAACTCGCGCCTGTCCGTCCAGCCCGTCACGGCGTCGGAATGGAAAGAGGTCTGCCGGATGACCGGCACCAAGGCATGAGCGAGGCCGATACCTTCGAGACCCGTGACGGCCGCCGGGTGCTCTGCCATGTCGATGAGATCGGCGAGGCAGGCAAGGGCTTCTCGCTGACGGGATTCTATGCGCACCGCCCCGAAAAGGCCGTGCCGATCTTCCTGATCCCCGACGGCGGCGACGTGCGCGCCTACAAGAACATCTGCCCGCACCAGGGCATCCCGCTGGAGCTGAAGCCCGACACCTTCCTCGACGTGAACCGCGAGCTGATCCAGTGCACCACCCACGGCGCCCAGTTCCGCAAGGAAGACGGCTACTGCCTGCGCGGGCCCTGTGTCGGCCGCTCCCTGAGCAAGGTGCCCGTGATCGTCGACGACGATGGCATGGTCCTGCTGGACGAATAGTCCGCCCCGGCCCGCGACGGTACGCCTCATCGACCCTGGCCCCACCAACCTTGGCCCCGACCTTGGCCCCGACCTTGGTATGAGTTGTGGGGTGAACCCGATTTCCTATAATGCCCGCCAACAAGACCGCCGCCGCGGGCATGGACCTGGGCGCGGCGGAAAACGCCATGAGGAAGGGGAGTACGCGCCATGTTCCGCGAGAAATTTCCGGTGCCGGACGACTGGGCAAAGCGCGCCTGGGCCGATGAAGCCAAGTACAACGAGATGTACCAGCGATCGATCGAGGACCCGGAGGACTTCTGGGGCGAGCACGGCAAGCGTCTCGACTGGATCGAGCCCTACACCAAGGTGAAGGACGTCTCCTATGACGCGTCCAGCCTGCATGTGAAGTGGTACCAGGACGGCGTGCTGAACGCGTCGGCCAACTGCCTCGACCGGCACCTCGCCAAGCGGGGCGACCAGGTGGCCATCATCTGGGAAGGCGACGACCCCAAGGACGACGCCAAGATCACCTACAGGCAGCTTCACGAGAAGGTCTGCAAGCTGGCCAACGGCATGAAGGAACTGGGCGTCCAGAAAGGCGACCGGGTCACCATCTACCTGCCGATGATCCCCGAGATCGCCGTGGCCATGCTGGCCTGCGCGCGGATCGGCGCCGTCCATTCCGTGGTGTTCGGCGGCTTCTCCCCGGACTCCATCGCCGGCCGTATCCAGGACTGCGAATCCACCTTCGTCATCACCGCCGACGAGGGCCTGCGCGGCGGGCGGACCATCCCGCTGAAGGCCAATGTCGATGAGGCGCTGGAGCAGTGCCCCGACGTGAAACACTGCGTGGTGGTGAAGCGCACCGGCGCGGACGTCAAATGGAACAAGGACCGCGACGTCTGGTACGAGGACCTGACCCAGGACCAGCCCGCGAACTG
>JAYOFE010000040.1:0-7635 GCA_038117045.1 Alphaproteobacteria bacterium
CCGTGAAGGCGGCCGCACCGTCGGCGCCGGCGTCGTCACATCCATCATCGAGTAACTGGAGACCGGACCGGATTTAGGAGTGTAGCTCAATTGGTAGAGCACCGGTCTCCAAAACCGGGGGCTGGGGGTTCGAGTCCCTCCACTCCTGCCAGCCGGCAGCATCAGGTTTGCTGCTGAAAGAACTGAAGTCAGGTCCACACGAGAGCGTAACGAATGGCAAGACCATCGGTTGGCGAGTTTGTTCGCCAGGTACGTCAGGAGGCGAACAAGGTCACGTGGCCGACCCGCACCGAGACGATTCAGTCCACGCTGATGGTCATGGTCATGGTCGCGTTCGCCGCCGTGTTCTTCTTCGTCGTCGATCTGGGGTTGGCGGAGCTGGTTCAATTGGCCCTTTCGGTCGGAGGATAATCGTCTGATGGCGATGCATTGGTATGTGGTCCACGCCTACTCGGGTTTCGAGAACAAGGTCGCCCAGTCCATTAAGGAGCAGGCGGTCACGAAGGGCATGGAAGACCTGTTCGAAGACGTGCTCGTCCCCATGGAAGAAGTGGTCGAGATGCGCCGGGGCACGAAGGTGAACTCGGAGCGCAAGTTCTTCCCGGGTTATGTGCTCGTGCGCATGGACCTGAACGAGGATTCCTATCACCTCGTGAAGAACACGCCGAAGGTCACCGGCTTCCTCGGTGCAGGCAACAAGCCTGCACCGATCAGCCAGGCCGAGGCGGACCGGATCCTTCACCAGGTCCAGGAAGGCGTCGAGCGGCCGAAGCCGTCCGTCACCTTCGACATCGGTGAAGAGGTGCGCGTCAATGACGGGCCGTTCCAGTCGTTCAACGGTGTCGTCGAGGATGTGGATGAAGAGCGGGCACGCCTGAAGGTGTCCGTTTCGATTTTCGGCCGGTCTACGCCGGTCGAGCTTGAGTACGGACAGGTCGAGAAACTCTAGACCGGTTCGTTGAACTGCTGCCTGCCTTCATCTGAAGCCGGGTGGTGCGCGGGAGGTTGGCCCTGAAAAGTCCATGGGGCGCCGTACCGCGAAACCTCGAAAGGATATGAGGTCCTAAGACATGGCGAAGAAGATTACAGGTTACGTAAAGCTGGAGATTCCGGCTGGACAGGCGAACCCCTCGCCGCCGGTTGGCCCGGCGCTCGGCCAAGCCGGGCTCAACATCATGGAATTCTGCAAGGCGTTCAACGCCGCGACGGAAAGCATGGAGCAGGGTGCGCCGACCCCGGTCGTCATCACCGTGTTTCAGGACAAGTCGTTCACCTTCGAGACAAAGACGCCGCCGGCGAGCTTCCTCCTGAAGAAGGCCGCGAAGCTGAAGAAGGGCTCGGGCAAGACCGGTTCCGAGCTGATCGGGCGTGTCACGATGGCCCAGTGCCGCGAGATTGCGGAGATGAAAATGAAGGACCTGAATGCGCACGACCTCGACGCGGGCGCCGAGATGGTTGCCGGTACGGCGCGCTCGATGGGTCTCGAGGTGGTGAGGTAGTCATGGCAAAGATCGGAAAGCGTCTGAGCGCTGCGCGCGAAACTGTCGATCCGAACCACAAGGTTTCGATCGATGAGGCCGTTCGCCTGGTGAAGGCCAATGCAACTGCGAAGTTCGACGAGACGATCGAAGTCTCGATGAACCTCAACGTAGACCCGCGTCACGCGGACCAGAACGTCCGCGGTGTGGTTGCCCTGCCGAACGGCACCGGCAAGACGGTGCGCATCGCGGTGTTCGCGAAGGACGACAAGGCCGAGGAAGCCCGTGCAGCGGGTGCGGATATCGTCGGTGCTGACGACTTGGCCGAGAAGGTCGAGGCGGGCGAGATCAACTTCGATCGCGTCATCGCCACGCCGGACATGATGCCCGTCGTCGGGCGCCTCGGTAAGGTGCTCGGCCCGCGCGGCCTGATGCCGAACCCGAAGCTCGGTTCGGTGACGAACGACGTCAAGGCCGCGGTCGAGGGTGCGAAGGGTGGCGAGGTCCAGTACCGCGCCGAGAAGGAAGGCATCGTCCATGCCGGTATCGGCAAGGCGAGCTTCTCCGAAGAGCAGCTTCGCCAGAACCTCGATGCGTTCCTGGATGCCGTGATCAAGGCGAAGCCGAGCGGCGTGAAGGGCACCTATATTCTGAAGCTGGCACTCTCCTCGACCATGGGTCCGGGCGTGCGCTTCGACATGGCGGATCTTTCGGGATCTGTGAAGGACGCGGCCGAGTAGGCCGCGCCGGGAATTTCCGCGTTCGGCTTCGGCTGGCGTGGAGGTACCTGTCCGAGACTGCAGGCGCTCAAGGAGCCCCGCTCCGAGAGCCTAAGTGCCGGGTGAGGCAGACCTGCATAGACGGGAGAAGGTGGGTAGATCCGATGGGTCTGCACATATCGCTCCTGGGACAGGATGGAGCGGTTTCGGGGAAATCCGGAGCCAGAGTGCAACGGTTCGCAGCAGCCAAGCGGCTCACGCGGACCAAATTGCGGAGACGGTAAGTGGACCGAGCCAGGAAAGAAGAGCTGGTCACCGAACTCAACCAGTCTTTTGCGGAAGCCGCGCTCGTCGTGGTGACGCAACAGTCTGGAATGACGGTTGCGGAGAGTACAGACCTCCGTGGCCGCATGCGTGAGGCCGGTGCAGGCTATCGTGTAACCAAAAACCGGCTTGCGAAACTCGCTCTTGCGGGAACGGCATATGAGCAGATCAGCGATCTGTTCGAAGGCCCGACCGCGATTGCGTATTCGACCGATCCCGTGGCGGCTGCGCGCGTGGCCGTCGATTTTGCAAAAGGAAACGACAAACTCGTCGTGATCGGGGGCGCCATGGGCGAAACCGTACTCGACGAAAGCGGCGTCAAGGCGCTCGCCTCGCTTCCTTCGCTCGACGAACTGCGCGCCAAGCTTGTGGGCATGCTGAACACCCCTGCGACACGCATCGCAGGCGTGACACAGGCACCCGCGGCACAGCTGGCACGTGTTTTCAGCGCATACGCCAATCAAGGCGAGGCCGCGTAGGCCGGGTCCGAACATCGGACATCCAACAAGTCTCTAGAGTCTCAGGAGTAAGACAAAATGGCAGACCTGGAAAAAATCGCAGACGACCTTAGCGCCCTCACTGTTCTGGAGGCCGCCGAGCTGTCGAAGATGCTTGAAGAAAAGTGGGGCGTCAGCGCCGCCGCGCCAGTTGCGGTTGCGGGCGTTGCCGCCGCCGCCGGCGATGCCGGTGGTGCCGCCGAGGAGCAGACGGAATTCGACGTCATCCTCGCTTCCGCCGGTGACAAGAAGATCAACGTCATCAAGGAAGTTCGCACCATCACCGGCCTCGGCCTGAAGGAGGCCAAGGATCTCGTTGAAGGAGCTCCGAAGCCCGTGAAGGAAGGCGTGGACAAGGCCGAAGCCGAAGCGCTGAAGGCCAAGCTGGAAGAGGCGGGCGCGACCGTCGAGCTGAAGTAGCTTATCCAGCAGGGATCGGCGGGGACAGCGCAGGGCGCGCAGTTCCCGCCGGCATCCCCGGATCGCCGGCCCCGGACAAACGGGCGGCGATGCGGCGATGCCGGAGCGGCGAAAGCCCGGTCCGGAAGTTCGTTTTGGAGTAGCCCGTTTGGCCGCGGATGTAATGCCGCGGCATCGAAGAGAGGCAATTAATGGCGCAGTCGTTCACCGGTCGCAAACGTATCCGCAAAAGCTTTGGGCGTATCCAGGAAGTGGCGCCCATGCCAAACCTCATCGAAGTTCAGATGAGCTCGTACGACCAGTTCCTCAACAGCACGACGCTGGAAGGGGAAAAGGCCGATGTGGGTATCACCGAGGTGTTCAAGTCGGTCTTCCCGATCCGCGATTTCGCGGAAAAGGCACAGCTCGAATTCGTCGATTACGAGCTCGAGGAGCCGAAGTACGACGTCGAGGAGTGCCAGCAGCGCGGCATGACCTTCGCCGCGCCGCTTAAGGTCACCCTGCGTCTGGTGGTCTGGGATGTCGACGAGGACACGGGCTCCCGCTCGATCCGCGACATCAAGGAGCAGGACGTCTATATGGGTGACATGCCCCTGATGACCGAGAAGGGGACCTTCGTCATCAACGGCACTGAGCGCGTGATCGTCTCCCAGATGCACCGCTCGCCGGGCGTCTTCTTCGACCATGACCGCGGCAAGACCCACTCCTCGGGCAAGTACCTCTTCGCCGCGCGCGTGATTCCCTATCGCGGCTCCTGGCTCGATTTTGAATTCGACGCCAAGGACATCGTTCATGTGCGTATCGACCGCCGCCGCAAGATGCCGGTGACGACCTTCCTGATGGCGCTCGACAGCGCGGCCACCCAGGAACTGCGCGCCGCGCGTGCAGCCGAAGGCCGTGACCTGGAGCCCTATGAGGCTGTCGGGATGTCGAATGAGGAAATCCTCGACGTCTTCTACGACAAGATTGAATACAGGACGGCCAAGGAAGGCTGGCAGACGGCATATGACGCCGATCGCCTGCGTGGTCAGAAGCTGACCCATGACTTGGTCGACGCCAAGTCGGGCGACGTGCTGGTCGAGGCTGAATCCAAGTTCACGCCGCGCGTGGTACGCCAGCTCGACGAGGCGGGCGTGAAGGACATTCTCGTGACCAGCGACGAGCTTCTCGGCCAGTTTATTGGTGAGGACATCATCAACGAGGAGACCGGTGAGGTCCTCCTCGAGGCCGGTGACGAGATCACGGAAGAGATCCTCGAGTCATTCACCGAGACGGCTATCAAGTCGTTCAAGACGCTGGCCATCGACCACGTCAATGTCGGCCCGTATATCCGCAACACGCTGGCGGGTGACAAGAACCGCTCACGCGAGGAAGCGCTGATCGACATCTACCGGGTGATGCGCCCGGGCGAGCCGCCGACGTATGAGACGGCGGAAGCGCTGTTCAGCAGCCTGTTCTTCGATTCCGAGCGTTACGACCTCTCCGCGGTCGGCCGCGTGAAGATGAATGCGCGCCTCGACCTCGATGCGCCCGACACGCTGCGAACGCTGCGCAAGGAAGACATCCTGCGCATCGTCAAGATGATGGTCGAGATGAAGGACGGCCAGGGCGAAATCGACGACATCGACCATCTCGGCAACCGCCGTGTGCGTTCGGTCGGCGAGCTGATGGAGAACCAGTACCGTATCGGCCTGCTGCGCATGGAGCGCGCAATCCGTGAGCGCATGTCCACCGTCGAGATCGACAGTGTCATGCCGCACGACCTGATCAACGCCAAGCCGGCGGCGGCGGCAGTTCGCGAGTTTTTCGGCTCGTCGCAGCTCAGCCAGTTCATGGACCAGACCAACCCGCTGTCGGAGATCACCCACAAGCGCCGCCTCTCGGCGCTGGGCCCGGGCGGCCTGACGCGCGAGCGTGCGGGCTTCGAGGTGCGCGACGTGCATCCGACCCATTACGGCCGCATCTGCCCGATCGAGACACCGGAAGGCCCGAACATCGGCCTGATCAACTCGCTCGCGACCTATGCGCGGGTGAACAAGTACGGCTTTATCGAGACCCCGTACCGCAAGGTCGAGAACAACCGGGTAACCGACGAGGTCGTGTATCTCTCGGCGATGGAGGAGGGGCGCTACACGATTGCGCAGGCCAACTCCGAGCTCGATGCGAACAACAGCTTCGCCGAGGACCTGGTCAGCTGCCGCCAGGGCAATGACTACCTGATGGCGCTGCCGGACGACGTCGACTACATGGACGTCTCGCCGAAGCAGCTCGTCTCGGTCGCCTCGGCGCTGATCCCGTTCCTCGAGAACGACGATGCGAACCGTGCGCTCATGGGATCAAACATGATGCGCCAGGCGGTGCCGCTCATCCAGTCCGAGGCCCCGCTCGTGGGTACCGGCATGGAAGGTACCGTGGCCCGCGACTCCGGCGTGACCATCGTTGCCAAGCGTGACGGCATCATTGACCAGGTCGATGCCACGCGTATCGTCATTCGCGCCACCGGCGAGATCGGCGAGAACGACACGGGCGTCGATATCTACAACCTGTTGAAGTTCCAGCGTTCGAACCAGAACACGGCCATCACCCAGCGTCCGCTGGTGAAGGTCGGCGACGTCGTGGAGAAGGGCGATATCGTCGCCGACGGTCCCTCGACGGAACTGGGCGAACTGGCGCTCGGCAAGAACGTGCTTGTCGCGTTCATGCCGTGGAACGGCTACAACTTTGAGGACTCGATCCTGATCTCAGAGCGCATCGTCCGTGACGATGTGTTCACCTCGATCCACATCGAGGAATTCGAGATCATGGCCCGCGACACGAAGCTGGGTCAGGAAGAAATCACCCGCGATATCCCGAACGTCGGCGAAGAGGCTCTGAAGAACCTCGACGAGGCGGGCATCGTCTATATCGGTGCCGAGGTAAACCCGGGCGACATCCTGGTCGGCAAGGTGACGCCGAAGGGCGAATCCCCCATGACCCCGGAAGAGAAGCTGCTGCGTGCGATCTTCGGCGAAAAGGCCGCGGATGTGCGTGACACCTCGCTCAAGGTTCCGCCGGGACAGACCGGCACGGTCGTCGAGGTGCGAGTCTTCTCGCGCCGCGGTGTCGACAAGGACGAACGCGCCCTGTCGATCGAGCGCGCCGAGATCGAGCGCCTCGCGAAGGACCGCGACGACGAAAAGGCGATCCTGGAGCGCAGCTTCTACAATCGCCTGAAGGAGCTGCTCATCAACCAGACCGCGGTCAAGGGACCGAAGGGGCTGGAAGACGAGGTGAAAATCACCGAGCGCGTGCTCGGCGACTACACCCCGGGCCAGTGGCGCCAGATGGTGATCAAGAACGATGCGCGCATGGGCGAGATCGAGGCGTTGCAGAACAGCTTCGACGGTGCCGTCCAGGCGCTTGAGGCGCGGTTCGAGAACAAGGTCGACAAGCTCCAGCGCGGTGATGAACTCCCGCCGGGCGTGATGAAGCTGGTCAAGGTCTTCGTCGCGGTGAAGCGCAAGCTGCAGCCGGGCGACAAGATGGCCGGCCGTCACGGGAACAAGGGCGTGATTTCGCGCATCGTTCCGATGGAGGACATGCCCTACCTGGATGACGGTACCCCCGTCGATATCGTGCTGAACCCGCTCGGTGTGCCGTCGCGCATGAACGTCGGACAGATCCTGGAGACCCATCTGGGCTGGGCGACGCGCGGCATCGGCCGCCAGATCGGTGACGTGCTGCAACAGCTCGAAGCCTCGGGCACGACGGCGGCGCTTCGCAAGAAGATGTCCGATGTTTATGCCAAGGACGAGTATCGGGACGACATCAAGGACCTGTCTGACGACGAGATCGTCGAACTGGCCGGCAATTTGCGCAACGGCGTGCCTATCGCGACGCCTGTCTTCGACGGTGCGACCGAGCAGGAGATCAACGATCACCTCTCGATGGCGGGCCTCAATGTGTCCGGACAGGTCGAACTGATCGACGGCCGCACAGGTGAGAAGTTCGAGCGTCCAGTGACAGTGGGCTACATCTATATGCTGAAGCTGCACCACCTGGTGGACGACAAGATCCACGCGCGCTCGATCGGCCCATACAGCCTTGTGACCCAGCAGCCACTGGGCGGCAAGGCGCAATTTGGCGGCCAGCGTTTCGGCGAAATGGAGGTCTGGGCGCTGGAAGCGTACGGCGCCGCCTACACGCTGCAGGAAATGC
>JAYOFE010000041.1:0-6161 GCA_038117045.1 Alphaproteobacteria bacterium
CCACCTTCATGGCCATGTCCATGACCTTGCAGATCTTTTCCGCATGGGCCTCGGACAGCGAGCCGCCGAAAACCGTGAAATCCTGGGAAAAGACGAAAACCTTGCGCCCGTTGATGAGGCCCCAGCCCGTCACGACGCCGTCGCCCGGGATAGGCTCGATATCGGCCGTCAGCTCATTGGGTGGCTGTTCGACGAACATGTCGAACTCTTCAAAGGTATTCTCGTCGAGCAGCAGCTCCAGGCGCTCACGCGCGGTCAGCTTTCCCTTGGCATGTTGTGATTCGATCCGGCGTTCCCCGCCGCCGAGCCGGGCGCGCACCCGCCGTGCTTCCAACTGCTCCAGAATGTCCTGCATGGCGCCCCTCAAACTTGGCCCGATTCTTCATTCGAGCGGCCTGAATACCAGTTTTGGGGGGTGTGAGGCCAGTTGGGCGCCGCAGTATCAGCCGGCGCGCAAAAGCTCCAGAAACGCGGCGCTGACCTCGAGATCGACCTTCAGCGCGTCACGCTTGCGCTCGGCTTCGGGGTCCAGTCCCCAGAATTCGATCTGGTAGGTCTCATCGAGCTGGCTGACCTCAAAGGCCTGGCTTGCGTCGATATGGGCATGCGCGAGCGCCAAAGCCACAACAAGCGATCCACTCGCCGAAGTTGCGACACCGAGCACGGCCAGTTCAAAGGGGTCATGGGAGGCCACGACATCGCGCATTCGCGCTATGGCTTCCGGCTCCTGGTCCAGCGGCGTCACCCCTTCCGTCGCTGCCAGCCGCACACCGAACGTCCGGTGCGTCCAGTCGAGCAGCGGTTCCCAGACTGCAGACTGGCGCATCACGAGCTCTGAGGGTGAAGGCGCCCGGTAGCATACGAGGTCAGTTTCCGCATAGGCGACCACCTGACCGACATATCCGTCGGGGTCGGCCGCCACCCGGTCGATCGCCGTAGCAGCAATCCGTGTCAGCGGCATGGAATCGAGTTCAATCGTCTCGCCCTGGGCGCTCCATTCGCCGGCCAGGGCATCCGCCAGCCGCGAACCGGGCACATGAAGGGGCTTTCTGAGCGGCGTGCGGACAGGCCGGCCATCAAGCTCAATCGTAAACCCGTCCGGCTGCCGGTCAGCAACCGTCACTTCCTTGTAGAACCGTTTCATGACCGGCGTTGCGCCTACTTCCCGAGAATACCTTCAAGCACCTTTCCGGGAGCTCCCAGAACCCCACCGTTCGATCCCCCTTCCAAAGGCGCGGACGGCGTGGTCTCGGAGTTCTCTCCAGTCTGCTTGGCATACTGCACGCAAGGGTGATCGTCACCCCCCAGTTCCGTCAGGCCGATCAGCGCTGCCGGCGGGAACACGATGGCACCAAAGATGCTGCCGAGCTTGGTCAGGGAACCGAGGGCATCGGGACTGAAGCCCGGATCTGCCAGCGGGCCCGTGATATTGATCGGCACGGCCAGGCTGATGTCCAGCCCGCGCGGCGACGGCGTGATCTTCAGGTTGAACTGTTCCTGCTTCAGGTTGATGTTGCCGCTCACCCCCAGAGAGATCACTTCCGTATTCAGGACACCGACCTTGCTGTTGGCGACCCCATCCTTCAGCTCGAGGTCGTTCGCGAGGCAGTCGACGACCACCCATTCCTTCTTGCCGAGAACTTCGCCGATGCTGGAGAAGACACCACTGACATAGCCGAGCCCCTCGTTCCGCATGCGACCCTCACCCATGAGGACTCGGGCGTGACCGCTGGCGGAGCCCATGATGTCGGCCACCGAGTTTCCGGAACCCGACAACGCGATGTTCACCGCGCCCTTGCCCTGGACCACATCGAGGTTCGCGAAGTCCTTGAGGACCTGCCCCACAGCCACGCTAGGCGAACTGAGTGAGGCTGAGACAAGCGGTGTGCTTGCCCGCGCGTCGATGCTCACCGAACCGCTCACCTGCCCGCCAGCGTACTCGGCAGCCAGCGGACGGATATCCAGCGCCTTGTCGTCCATAAACACCCGGACGTCGACATTCCGGTAGGTGCCATAAGGCGTGATGAATTCACCCGACTTCAGGGAGACATCTACCTTTGCACTGGAGAGCATGTCGAACGGCAGCGGATCGGTCGGGAAGACCTTCTCGTCGCTGGTATTCTTGGCGTCGCGTGCCGCCTCCTCGCGCGAGACTATCTGCGGCTTGTGGACCTCCGTGGTATCGGGGAAAAACTTGGTCAGGTCGAACTTCGGTGTGTTCAAGGTCGCCTGCACGTCCGGGACTTCGCCTGTGAGGTCAACACGCCCGCTGCCGGTCAGCTGAGAGTCCTCGAACTTCAGGTTGAGATCCTCAAAACTTGCCTGTGTCTCGTTACCCTTGAGCGACACGTTCAGGTCGATCGGCCCGTTGCCCGACAGGTCGGTTCCCGCCAGGGCGCTGAGTATTCCAAGCGACTGCTGTTGCGCGACAATCGCAATATCGTAGGTCGCCTTTACGACCGACGATGTGCGGTCGATATCCGCATTGCCGGTGACCCGTGTGTTGTCGATACGTACCCCGTCTAGGGTCACCTTCGCCTTGTCCAGCGAGCCGATGGCCTTGACCGCACCCGCGATCGTCCCAAGGTCGGCGATGTCTCCACCCACATAGGGACGGAGGATCTCCAGTGGCTGGGCATCCGCCTTGATGTTGATGTCGTACTCAACCGCCGGCGAAGCATCCAGGTTCTTCAGGGTGATACGGCCGGCCAGGGTGCTCTTGTCTGCCGTCACATCGGTGATCTCGACCCGCGCTGACTTGTGGTCACCGACAGCCCGGATGGCTCCGTTGATGGGGCCGAGGTCCGGCAGCTTCGCGCCGACGATCGGCTCCACGATCTCCAGGGACTGTCCGTCTGCCGTAAGGGTCAGGTCGTACTCGACCTTCGGCGGGTTCTGGATCAGGTCAGCTGTCACCGAACCCGTCAGGCGGCTTCGGTCCGCCGTTATGGCATTTGGTTCCAGTCGCAGGCGGTTGAGGTCGCCAACGATGTTGATCTTGCCGTTGAGCGGCCCGAGCTGTTCCAGCGGCATTCCCACATACGGGGAAACGAGGCCGAGGTCCTGCCCGTCGAGGGTCATGACGAGGTCGTAGTCGACATTCCCACCATTGGAGTCGATCTCGGCCTTGCCGGAAATCTTCGTCTTCGCGGCCGTCACCAGTATGTTCTCGATCACCGGGTGTTCCGGCGTGCCGGTCACATGCGCGCCCAGTGATACGGGGCCGACCTTTGGGAGGGATTCCCCGATAAAGGGCTGGATTGTTGCCAGGCCGTCACCCGCAACCTCTATCCGGACATCGAAACCTTCCGGATTCTGCGGCTGGCGTACGCCACCTTCCACGGTCACGCTGTAGCCCAGCACCTCGCCTTTCAGGTTGATCGGCACCGGCTCACTGCCGGACAGGATGGCCTCGGATGAACCCACCTGTCCGTCGAGGGTAATCTTCGCCTCATGACGGTCGAGCGTGACCTTTCCCTTCACATCGATATCCAGAGGGGCACCCGGGCTCGCCGGCACCGCAACGGCGCGATCGAGCGACGCGACAATCGTGCGGTTCTCCACCCCGTCGATGGACGTCACCTTCACATTCTCGATCCGGACGCGGCCCACGCCGATGCCGAAGGATCCACCGTCATCGCCTGTAGAGCTTTCCTCGCCGCCAAAATCGAGATTGCTGCGCCCCTGCGCGTCCGTCTCCAGCAGGACATCCGCGTCCCGCAAGGTCACCTGCTCGATATCGAGATTTCCACTAAACAAAG
Organism: Alphaproteobacteria bacterium; assembly: GCA_038117045.1. Classification (GTDB taxonomy): domain Bacteria; phylum Pseudomonadota; class Alphaproteobacteria; order UBA6615; family UBA6615; genus JABJAG01. The sequence goes on from JAYOFE010000041.1 coordinate 3,762, forward strand.
GCAGGAGGCGAACCTCGACCTCTGCCAGACCGACCGTCGCGAGTTGGGGACGGCTGCCCCATTCAGCGTTTGAAAAGGAGACATCCCGAACGACGAGCCGCGTGGTCGACCCGATATCGAGTTCCATCGAGCCGCCAAAGGCGATATCGCGCCCCGTCTCTTCCTTCACGAAGGCAGCGATACGATCCTTGTGATCATTGGGGTCCAGGTTGAGTGCGAATGCGACAGCAGCCACAACAACCGCTATCAGCAGAACACCGACGATCTTCAGGATGGTTCGCAACCGCATGGATAAACCTTCGCGTTTTGGGCGGGCCGTTCATGTGAACAACGTGAGAGCTACAGATAAGCTCCCGGGTCACATACGCCAGTCATATCGCATCATACGATGTGGAAGGTTCCCCAGACCGTGTTTCGTGCAAAACGTCACGAAACGGCCTCAATTCACGCCGTTTCGGGTCGAAATCCGACCTTTTTCCAGCTTTCTGCGAGTTCGCGGTCCAGCGGTGCGGTCAGTTCCAGGCGCACACCGGTCTCAGGATGGTTCAGGGTCAGGGCATGAGCGTGGAGATGAAGGCGCTTGGCCATGCCCGGCAGGAAGGAATCACGCCCACCGTATTTTCCATCACCAAGGATGGGATTGCCGATAGCGGCACAATGAGCACGGAGCTGGTGGGTGCGGCCGGTACGCGGCATCAGCTCAAGCCAGGAAATGCGCCGCGCAGCATGATCGAGAACGCGGTAGTCGGTTTCCGCGTGCTGCCCGTCGTCGTCGTGCGTCATGCGTTCCCCGCCTTGTGGCCCACGCTTGGCCAGCGGCGCATCGACGGTGCCTGCTTCCACGTCCGGCACACCCAGAACAAGCGCCCAATAGACCTTGTCCATGGTCCTTCCCTGGAACTCTGCACTGAGCGCACGGGCTGCCTGGCGTGTGCGGGCCAGGATCAGGAGCCCGCTGGTGTCCTTGTCGAGGCGATGGACGAGGCGCGGGCGTTCTTCCGCGTCGAAACGCAGGGCATCGAGCATCCCGTCCAGGTGGCGCGTGGTGCCGGTGCCCCCCTGTACGGCCAGCCCGGCGGGCTTGTTCAGGGCAATCAGGTGGTCGTCCCGGTAGATCACGCTGTCGCGCAGGCCTGAGGCGTCGGCATTCGAGACCGGCCGCGGCGCGCCGGTGCGTTCCGTGCCGGCATCACCGGCGGCGGTCGGCGGTACACGAACCTGCTGGCCGGCCGACAGGCGGCCTCCGGGTTTCGCGCGCCCGCCATCGACCCGGACCTGGCCGGTGCGTAGCCACTTGGCCAGTTGCCCGTATGGCACATCGGGGAAATGGCGCTTGAACCATCGGTCCACACGCACACCGTCATCGTCAGCCTTCACCGCGATGTGCCGAACGCCTGACTGACCGGTTTCGCTCATGCCACCACCCGTGCGAGGCGCAGGCCAACGAACAGCGCCCCGATCGACGCCACAACAGAGACGACGATATAGACGCCCGCGAGAAACAGATCGTCGCGCTCATACATGTTCACAACGTCGAGCGAGAAGGTCGAGAAGGTGGTGAACGCTCCCAGCGCGCCGACGGTCAGCAGCGCACGCAATTCCGGCGAGACGTTCCACGACACGGCAAGCATGTGGATCAGCACACCCATCAGGAACGAGCCTGCAATGTTCACGGTCAGGGTACCCCACGGGAAGCCCGTGCCGAAGAGTGAGCCCATCCCGACATTCACGAAGTGACGGCCCAGCGCCCCGACAGCACCGCCCACAGCGATGGCCACCAGCATGTTCAAGACGCACCTCCCCGGCCCTGCCTGTCCGCGCGCAGCCGGTTCCAGTATTCAAGCCGCTTGGATATCTCCCGCTCGAAGCCCCGTTCCACCGGGCGATAGAAGGTCTGGCGGCCGACCTCTTCGGGAAAATAGTCCTGTCCCGAGAATCCCTCTTCCGCATCGTGATCGTAGGCATAGCCCGCGCCGTAGCCGAGATCCTTCATCAGGTTTGTCGGCGCGTTCAGGATGTGCTTGGGGGGCATCAGCGAACCCGTCTCCTTCGCGGCCCGCATGGCCGCACCATAAGCCTTGTAGGACGCGTTCGATTTCGGCGCACTCGCCAGATAGATCGTGCACTGGGCCAGCGCCAGTTCGCCTTCAGGCGAGCCGATGCGCTCATACGCTTCCCATGCCGCGAGCGCATGCGACAGGGCCTGGGGATCGGCGAGGCCTATATCCTCCACTGCCGCGCGCGCCAGCCGCCGTGCAATGAACCGGGGGTCCTCACCGCCTGCCAGCATGCGCGCCAGCCAGTAAAGCGACGCATCCACATCCGAGCCGCGTAACGACTTGTGGAGCGCGCTGATCAGGTTGTAGTGGCCTTCCTGGCTCTTGTCGTAGAGCGGCGCGC
>JAYOFE010000042.1:0-5838 GCA_038117045.1 Alphaproteobacteria bacterium
ACCGATTTCGTGATCTGCCTCGGCTACCGCGGCTACATGATCAAGGAATACTTCGCGAACTTCGTTCTGCATTCGGCCGATGTGACCATCGACCTGGCCGACAACGACATCCAGTACCACACCGGCGCGGCCGAGCCCTGGCGGGTGACGCTCGTCGAGACCGGCGACGACACCCAGACCGGCGGCCGCATCGCGCGCGTGGCCGACTACCTGGATGGCGGACGGTTCTGCCTGACCTATGGTGACGGCGTCGCGGATATCGATGTGAAGGCCTCGATCGCCTTCCACGAGGCACAGGGCGCGACGTGCACCATGACCGCCGTGCAGCCACCGGGCCGGTTCGGCGCCATCGAGATGGACGGCGAACGCGTGGCGCGCTTCGCGGAAAAGCCGCGCGGTGACGGCGGGTCGATCAACGGCGGCTTCTTCGTGTGCGAGCCCGAAGTGCTCAAGCTGATCGACGGCGACGACTGTGTGTGGGAGCAGGGGCCGCTGAACACGCTGGCCTCCGGCGGCGGGCTCGCCGCATACCGCCATGACGGCTTCTGGCAGCCGATGGACACATTGCGCGAGAAGAACCAACTCGAGGCGCTGTGGGATTCCGGTGCGGCGCCCTGGAAGGTTTGGGGCTAGCGCTCCACCCGGCCGAATTCGTCGAAATAGCGCTGAAGCAGCGCCTCCACCTCGTCGAGCGGGGTGGCAAGGAAACCCGGCGGCAGCGCGATGGCCTCCTCTGATAGGGTCTGCATGATCTGCACGAGCCAGCGGCGTGGCAGGCCGATCCGCCGGACCACCGGATCCTTGTCGGACAGCGTCACCGAGATGTGGTGGACCAGGTAGTTCTTCTTCCGCTCGATGGCGCGGACCTCGTCCCAGCCGATCCGGCCCGCCGCGATAATCGAGGTGTTGTCGTGAATGCCGTCCGCCCCGACGACCAATGACGGCGTGCGCCGGACCAGCCGGTAGAGCGCGTAGATTTCCAGAAATCCGAAATAGACGGTCACGCCCGCGCCGACCAGCCGGTACGGCGTTTCCGGGAAGGTGACGAGCACCAGCCCTGTGAACACGAATCCCGCATACAGGACGACATTCACCAGCACGCGCCAGACGGCCGGATTAATTGCGACATCGGGGAAATGGTCCTGTGCCGCCATCACGCCCGCCGGATGAAGTCCATGAAATTCTGGAGAATTATTGCCGCGGCCATCTTGTCGATGACCTCACCACGGCGCTTGCGTGTCATATCGGCCTGATCTATCAGAACGCGTTCCGCTTCCGCAGACGTCAGTCGTTCGTCCCAGAATGCGATAGGCAGGTCGGTCTTGCCGGTCATGTTCTGGGCGAAAGCGCGAGTGGATTGCGCGCGTGGCCCTTCCGTTCCATCCATGTTGCGCGGCAGCCCGAGAACGATCCCGCCCACATTTTTTTCGGCGATGATCTGGAGCAATTGCTCGGCATCGGCGGTGAATTTCGTCCGCCGGATGGTCTGCAGTGGTGAGGCGACCGTAAAGTCGGAATCGGACACCGCGAGACCGATGGTTTTGGTTCCGAGATCGAGGCCAATCAGGCGTGCTTTTGGCACGATTGTTGCCTTGATATCGATGGGTTCAATGACTGGCATGGACCCCTTTTACGCATGTGGGCGTATTCGCGTCCACTTGCTCACAGGTGATTAGCGTTTCGTTAACCATCGATGTGGTTTTTGGTTTTGGGGAGGTCCCTGACCGTTTTTGGGGAGTTTAGCGGTCGGACTTAGGTTGGAGGGGTTCGTGTCAAAGCGATCCACAATCGGACAATGAGTGCCGTATCCGAGTTTGTTCAGCGGTTCTGCATTTTCCGCAGAAACTGCGTTCCGATCCTTTTTGCGATTCTCTCGCTCCCGGTGTTTGTCGGGGTGGCGTATTTCGTTCTTCAGGCGGAACAGGATGCGGCTGAGGACACGCTGGTCCGTTCGACTGAAATCCAGAATGCGGGCCTGGCGCGGTTGGTTGCCAATGCGCATAAGGACGCCATTTCATTCCTCCTCGCATTCGATATCGGCGATGCACCCGATTTGCTGCCGATTGCGCTGGAACGTTCAGGTCTCGAATCGCAAATCCGCGAGAGCCTGAAGGGCACGAATATCGCCAACTTCAAAATCTATAACGTGGCCGGGAACACGATATTTTCCCTGCGCCCGGAAGACCTCGGGCGGAATATCGCGTCCTGCGGCTGTTTCAAGGCCGCGCTGGATGGCAAGACCGTCAACGAACTGGTTCTTGAGGTGGACGATCACCCCGAGCCGGGTGGCGGATTCAGTCACGCGAGCGGTGTGCACGATGTGCTGACGACGCTGCTGCTTGTCGAAGAAGTCGCCCCTGATATCGTCTATGGCGGTGTCGTCGAGGTGCAATCCGACGTCGCGCCGCTTCTGGCCGGTATCGCGGATGCGCGCGCGGAAATCTGGGCGGCTGTCATCATTCCGCTGGCCGGCCTTTATATCGGCATGGTCGGAATCATCGTGCTGGTCCACATGGCCCTGAAGCGCCGCGACAGTCAGGTCATGGAACTCGCCGCGGAAGCGGCCCAGGCCGATGCCGCGAATCGGGCAAAGTCGGAATTCCTCTCGCTGATGAGCCACGAGCTCCGCACGCCGCTCAACGCCATCATCGGATTTGCCGACCTGATTGGTATGACGGCCAAAGAGGAACACAGGAATGAGGAATCGCAGGTCCACCGCTACGCCCGGACCATTGTGGACAGCGGGCACCATATGCTGCGCCAGATCGTGTCGATCCTTGATATGACGGCCATTGAGCTCAGGGAGCTGACGCTTGATGTGCAGCCGCTTGATGCGCCGGACATCATGAGGGCGGCAACAGAAAACGTGCGCGATCTTTTTGACAAGAATCTCGTCACCCTCGTCGAACACGACGCACCTGAACTTCCGAAGGTCCCCGCAGATCCGGAAAAATTACAGCAGGTGTTCGAGAATTTGCTGGGCAACGCTGCGCGCTTCACGCCGGCAGGTGGCCAGGTCGATATCGGTTTCGGGCTGGAGCCGGACGGTACCGTGTTGATTGGCATTCAGGACACGGGCGTCGGCATGACACGTGAGCAAATCGACAGGGCGCGGTTACCCTTTCAGCACGAATGGAGTGGCTACGCGCGTGAAGCCGACGGGACCGGCCTCGGACTCACCATTGCCGATCGAATCGTTTCGCGATTTGGCGGGACGTTGCAGATTGAAAGTGAAAAGGAAGCTGGCACGACAGTGGTGATTCGCCTTCCGGCCTGCTGTGCGGTGAACGACGCGCCGGGGGAAACTTCTGATACTTTCACTGTCGCGCCAACCGTGGATGAATCGGAAGCAGCAGGCGATGTCCCGGAAAACGGCCTGATCGGGCATGCCTATGCGTTGCGCCTGCCGCGCTCCTACGACCCGGACCATTCGGATGAATCCTGGATGAGCAACCGCGAAAAGGCCGAGGAACGCTCCCTGGCATCGGTTTATGCGGTGCGGGTGGATGCGTCGCGGGTAGAGGAAGAGCGGAAAAACGTCGCCTGACGCGGCCTTGCCAATGTTGCCGCTCGCGGGTGCCGGTGATAGCTTCCGCGCCGATTCCTGAACCCGAACCCACCGGCCCGGCATGGCGCTTGACACCGATACCGTGAAACGCATCGCACGGCTCGCCCGCATTCATGTGGACGAGGCCGACCTCGCGCCGCTGGCGGACGAACTCAACAACATCCTCGGCTGGGTGGAGCAGCTCGACGAGGTCGATACCGACGGCGTCGAGCCCATGACCAGCGTGGTCGAGATGGTCCAGCGCTTGCGCGCCGACGAGGTGACTGATGGCGGTGTGCGCGACAGGGTTCTCGCCAACGCGCCGGAATCCGACGACGGCTTCTTCGTCGTGCCGAAAGTGATCGAGTAGGGCGGTGCGACCATGGGCGAACTGACCGACCTGACAATTGCCCAGGCGGGTGCCGGACTGGCGGCGGGCGACTTCACCGCGCGCGAGCTGACCAACGCCTACCTGTCGGAGATGGAGGCCGCACGCGGCCTGAATGCCTATTTCGAGGAAACGCCCGAGTGCGCGCGAGAGATGGCAGACGCGTCGGATGCGCGCCGCGTCAAGGGTGAGGCGGCCGGGCCGCTCGACGGCATCCCGCTCGCGATCAAGGACCTGTTCTGCACCGAAGGTTTCCTGTCCACATCGTCCAGCCGCATCCTTGAAGGCTTCCGCCCGACCTATGAATCCACGGTGACGCAGCAGCTCTGGGATGCGGGTGCGGTCCTGCTCGGCAAGACGAGCATGGACGAGTTCGCGATGGGCTCTGCCAACATCACCAGCTGTTACGGCCCGGTGATCAACCCGTGGAAAGCATCCGGCGGCGATGCTGCGGGTAAGGATCTGGTGCCGGGCGGCTCGTCCGGCGGCTCCGCGGCCGCAGTCGCGGCGCGTATCGCGGCGGGCGCGACAGGCACCGACACCGGCGGCTCCATCCGTCAGCCGGGCGCGTTCTGCGGCATCGTCGGCCTGAAACCGACCTACGGACGCTGCTCGCGCTGGGGCATCATCGCGTTTGCCTCCTCGCTCGATCAGGCCGGGCCGATTACGCGGACGGTGCGCGACGCGGCGATCATGCTGGGCGGCATGGCGGGCTACGACCCCAAGGATTCGACCAGCGTCGATCTGCCGGTACCGGACTACACCGCCGCGCTGACCGGCGACATTCGCGGCCTGCGCGTCGGCGTGCCCGCCGAGTATCGCATGGACGGCACCCCGGCGGAGATCGAGGCGCTCTGGCGGCAGGGCGTGGACTGGCTGCGTGACGCGGGTGCCGAGATCGTCGACATCTCTCTGCCCCATACCAAATACGCGCTGCCGGCCTATTACATCGTCGCGCCCGCCGAAGCCTCCTCGAACCTCGCGCGCTATGACGGCATGCGCTACGGCCTGCGGGTCGAGGGCGAGGACCTGACCGACACCTATGAGCGCACCCGCGCCGAGGGCTTCGGGGCCGAAGTAAAGCGCCGGATCATGATCGGCACCTATGTGCTGTCGGCGGGCTATTACGACGCCTACTACCTGAAGGCCCAGCGGGTGCGCACGCGCATCGCCGGGGACTTCAAGGCGGCCTTCGAGAGCTGCGACGTGATCCTGACGCCGACCACTCCGAGCGCGGCCTTCGCGCTGGGTGAGAAGCAGGACGACCCGATCGCCATGTACCTGAACGATATCTTCACCGTGCCCGCCTCCATGGCCGGGCTGCCGGCGATCTCGGTCCCAGCGGGGCTGTCCGCTGATGGACTGCCTCTGGGCCTGCACCTGATCGGCCCGGCCTTTGGTGAGGAGGTCGTGCTGCGCGCTGCCGACATGATCGAGCGCGCCGCGGGCTTCGACGCGCGGCCTTAGGACAATTGGAACGGGAGTTTCAGGAGGTTCAATATACTCGCTCGTCACTCCCGCGAAGGCGGGAGTCCATTATCGCCGATACCAGACCGGGCAGGTGCCTGACTTAATGGGCCCCTGCCTTCGCAGGGGCGACGACTGGAGGGTTGCGACCAAGTTGTTGTGTTTCCCGACAAGCGTTAGAAAAGCTCCATGACCCAGACGACAGACACCTCCGCCGACGCGATCCCGGGCCATCTGGCCGGGCACATCACCTCGCGCATCGGCCACAATTCCGACGACCTGATAGAGGGCGAGACCGGTCCGTGGGAGATCATCGTCGGCATGGAGGTGCATGCGCAGGTCTCGTCGGAATCGAAGCTGTTCTCCGGCGCGCCGACGGCCTTCGGCGCGGAGCCGAACACGCAGGTCAGCCTGATCGACGCGGCCATGCCGGGCA
>JAYOFE010000043.1:0-5420 GCA_038117045.1 Alphaproteobacteria bacterium
GGCCGATGTTCAACGACGACGGCACCCAGATGATCGGCTCCTTCATGATCATGGAATTCCCCGACCTCGAGGCGTGCGAGGAGTTCTGGAAGGGCGAGCCGCTGAATTACGGCGGCGTCTTCGCGGACGTGTCGATCGAGCGCTGGCGCTACGGCAACACGCTGGTCTACAAGCCCTCCTGACATTTCCGAAACCGACGGGGCGCGGCGCGCGCCACGACTCCCACCGCGACTCCCCGTTGGACGGCATGCCCCCGCCGCGTCATAATAAAAGAAAACATCCCGCCCCAAGCGGGAGGAACGGGGGCTTCGAGGTTGAGCGAGAACGCGATTATCGTCATCGCGGATGACCATCCGCTGGTTCGCGACGCACTGCGTCAGGCGATTGCGCGCGACATGCCGGATGCCACTTTCGTCGACGCCGCCAATCTTCCCGAAACCGAGACCGCCATCCGGAAAACGGAAGCGCCGGACCTCGTCCTGCTCGACCTTCACATGCCCGGCATGCGCGGTTTCACAGGGTTGGCCTATTTGCGCTCACAGTTCCCGGCCGTTCCGGTGGCCATGATCTCGGCCAGCACCGAGCCACGCATCATGCGCCAGGCCGTCGACTACGGCGCGTCCGGCTTCATTCCCAAGTCGGCCCCCATGGACGAGATCCGCACTGCGGTGCGCGACATTCTCGACGGCAACATGTGGCTGCCCGACCTGGACGGGAACCTTCCCGACACCGATGCGGCGGACGCCGTGCTGGCCAGGCGCCTCGCCGCGCTGACCCCGCAACAGCTGCGGGTGTTGGGCATGCTGTCCGACGGTAAGCTGAACAAGCAGATCGCCTACGACCTCGATATTTCCGAGGCGACGGTGAAATCACATGTGTCGGCGATCCTGCAGAAACTCGACGTCAACAGCCGCACCCAGGCGGTCATCCTCGCCGGCCGGCTGAACATCGAGGACCCCGCGCGCGAACTTCCCGCCTGAGCGGGTTCGGCGTCAGGACGCCTGCTGGCGCGCCACTGCGCGCTGGGCCAGCATCCGTGTCATCAGCGCCCGCAGCGCCGCCGGCTTGACCGGCTTGCCGAGCACCTCATGGCCACGCCGCGTGGCCTCCTCGCGCAGGGACTCTGACGGATTGGCGGTGATGATGATCGCCGGGATCACACGCTCGAAGACGCCGCAGACCTCGGTCACGACATCGGGGCCGTGCTCACCCCCGCCCAGATGGTAATCGGCGACGATCAGGTCCGGCGCGGTATCGTCCATGGCGCGCCGCCACTCCGCCCCCGCCGCGGCGGTGCGCACATCGCAGCCCCAGCCGCCGAGCAGCGCCCGCATGCCGTCGCGCACATCCGGATTGTCATCGATACAGAGGATGACCGCCCCATTGAGCCCGCCATCCGCACGCGCGGGGAGCGGGTGCGGTTCCTCGTCGCGCACGACCGGCTCGCCGCGCGGCACCGAGACGGCAAAGACAGAGCCCTCGCCCTCGACGCTGCTGAGGTCGATCACGAGGCCCAGCATGCGTGCGATGCGCTCGACGATGGCGAGACCCAGACCCAGCCCCTTGTCGCCGGACTCCGCGCTGTGCAAACGCTGGAATTCCTGGAACACGGCCGTGCGCATGTCTTCCGGAATGCCGGGCCCGGTGTCGCGCACCTCGATGCGCAGCCGGTCGCCCGCCACGCGGCAGCCGACCAGCACTTTGCCGCCCGGCGGGGTGTAGCGGACCGCGTTCGACAGCAGGTTTTGCAGGAGGCGCCGCAGCAGGCGTCGGTCCGAACGGACATGATCCGTCGAGGAGACCATGCGCAGTTCGATCCCGCGCTCATCGGCCAGCGCCGCGAACTCGGTGCCGAGCGCCTGGAGCACGTCGTCGATGGGGAAGCTCTCGATCTGGGGCTGGACCCCGCCGGCATCCAGCTTGGATATATCGAGCAGGCCCGCCAGCAGATCCTCCACCGAACGCAGGGAGACATCGAGGCGCCCGACCAGTTCGGCATCGGCATTGGCGAGGTCGCGCTCAGTCAGTGAGGACAGGAACAGGCGCGCGGCGTTCAGCGGCTGCAGCAGGTCGTGGCTGGCCGCCGCCAGGAAGCGCGTCTTGCCCAGGTTGGCCTGCTGCGCCGCCTCCGAAGCGTGACGCAACTGGGCGTTCAGGTTGGTGAGGTCGCGCGTGCGTTCGGCGACGCGCTTTTCCAGCTCGGCCTTGGCGGTCTCCAGTTCGCGCGCCGCCACCACCCGTTCGGTAACATCGTTCAGGGTCACCGCCATACCGCCGGACGGCATCGGGCTGGTGCGCACCTCAAGCACCGTGCCGTCGGCAAGCTGGCGTTCGTAGATGCTCGGCTCACGGCGGCGATACTGGGCGAGGAGTTCGTTGACGATGGTCTCGACATCGCCGGGGCCGTACTCACCGTGCTCGGCGCTGTAGCGGATGATGTTCTCCACCGGCACGCCGACCCGGCCCAGCATGTCGGGCAGGCCGAGGTAGTTGCGGAACCGGTCGTTCAGCCACGCCACGCGGAGATCCTCGTCCAGGATCGAGATGCCCTGGCGCATGTTCTCCATCGTCGTCTGCAGGAGCTCGCGGTTGTACTGGATCGCCGCCGTCGCACCGTCGAGCAGCGACATTGCACTTTCCATGTCGATGTCCTCGCGCTCCATCGACATGGCGATCACGAGGCGGGACGAGGAGGCACCGATGGCGCTGGCCAGAAGCCGCTCGGCGAAGCGCAGCACCCCGGCATCGACCGGCGCATCCGGTGCGAGCTGGGGCGTCCGCTCGGCCCGGTACTGCTCGAAGGCACGCGCCGCGGTCGCCGCGCCGAGATAGCGCGCCACCAGGTCTTCCAGGTCGCGAGTCGTCAGCGCACCGCGCAGTGTGCGCGGCCGCGCCGACCGGTCGGCCGCCATCACCTCGACAAAGGCGCGCGCCTGGCTGCGCTCCAGAACGCCGGGATGGGCAAAGCGCGAGACAATCACCAGAAGCACGGCGTTGGTAACCAGGCTCCAGAACACGCCATGGGTCAGCGGATCACCGAGGTCGACCCCGAACAGCGCCTGCGGGCGCAGGAAGGCAAAGCCCGCCGGGCCGTGTTCCAGCAAACCCGCCGGGAACCATCCGGCGCCAGCGAAGGTCGGCAGCAGCAGAGTATAGGCCCATATGATGGCACCCGCGAGCAGGCCGGCAATCGCACCCGAGCGCGACGCCCCCGCCCAGAAGATGCCGATCAGGATTGCCGGCGCGAACTGGGCCACCCCGGCGAAGGACACCAGCCCGATGGACGCCAGCGCCTGCCCGTCACCGGCAACCCGGTAATACGCGTAGGCCAGCAGCAGGATCGCGGTCATCGCCAGGCGGCGGATGTTCAGCAGGGTCGCGCCGACCTGCCCGTCGCGGCTGCCCCGGCCGGGCCAGTAGCGCAGGAACAGCGGAGTGAACACGTCGTTGGACAGCATCGTCGCCAGCGCGACCGTCGCCACGATGACCATTCCGGTCGCCGCCGACAGCCCGCCGATGAAAACCAGAAGGGTAAGCAGTTCCTGTTGCGCGAGCATGGGCAGGGTGAGGACATAGGTGTCCGCATCCACGCCGAGCCCGGTGAACGTGATTAACCCGGCAATCGCAATCGGGATCACGAAGATGTTGATCGCGACCAGGTATCCGGGGAACAGCCAGGACGCGCGCTTCAGTTCGCTTTCATCGGCGTTTTCCACCACCGCGACGTGAAACTGGCGCGGCAGGCAGACGATGGCCGCCAGCGACAGGACCGTGATCGTGGCCCACTTGGAGGTGTCTATGTTGAAGGCAAACCGGCCTGCCAGTTCCGGCACATCCGCCGCGCGTGCAATGAGGTCGGACGGACCTGCAAACATGATGAAAGTGACGAAGATCCCGGCTGCCAGGAACGCAAACAGCTTCACGACGGATTCGAAGGCGACGGCCAGCATCATGCCTTCGTGATGCTCGGTCGCATCAATGTTGCGGGTTCCGAACATGATCGAGAACAGGGCCATCGACAGCGCCACGATCAGCGCGGTGTCTGCCCACCAGGGGGTGCCGCCGACGCCGACCGGCATGACGATGTCCGGATAGCTGACCAGGATGTTGAAGCTGGTGGAGACGGCCTTCAGCTGCAGGGCGATGTAGGGGAGGATTCCGACAAGCACGAAGATCGTGACCAGTGCCGCGAGGGCCTGGCTCTTGCCGAAGCGTGCGGCGATAAAGTCCGCGATGGTGGTGATGTTTTCGGCCTTGCCGATGCGCACGATTTTCCGCAGCACGAAATACCCGGCCGTGAACAGCAGGATCGGGCCAAGATAGACAGGGATGAAATCGTAGCCTGACGACGAGGCCAGGCCGACGCTGCCGTAGAAGGTCCAGGATGTGCAGTAGACGGCCAGGGACAGCGCATAGACGACCGGCTTCGGCCGGGCGCGCGGGCCGCCACGCCGCGCCTTGCGGTCCCCCCAGGACGCAATAGCGAAGAGGACACCGATATAGCCGAACGAGGCGACGAGGATCGTCCAGTCGGTCAGCATGGTGGTTCAACGCTCCCGCTCGTCATCGAACGCATGCGTCGTCATATCATAAACAGCGCGCAATCGGGCCATGACGGCCCGAAGGGCGTGGCCCAAAAAAATGTGCAGGGCGAGGCCCTGCACATGAAAACCCCATTGGGAGGGGTCGGGGGAACGGAGGAACGCGAGGTGGTGCGGCGAGACCGCTCCACATCCTCCATTGCCATGAAGCCCCACACCGCGGACTTGCGTCCATTAGACATTGGTCGGAGATTCCGCATCGGGCGCCCGGGGAACAGTTCGTGTTCACTCGCGTTTATGGCGCATACCATCGCATTGTTCAGGGACAGGATCCCGGGAGAAGTTGATGAAATCAAACATGTTTTCAGCCACATTCGCAGCACTGACCGTTGCGGTCGGCCTGCTCGCCGCATCTCCGCCGGCTTCCGCCGACGAACCCGTATTCACCGAAACAGAGCAGGTCATCATCCGCGAGGTCCTGCAGCAGACCGGGGTTATCCCGAACGAGCGGGACGGCGTGCGCGTCGAACGGGAAACCCATGTCGAACGCGGCCAAAAGGGTGGCGGCGGGAAGGGCATGCCCCCGGGGCTCGCCAAGAAGCAGGGGCTCCCGCCGGGGCTGGCGAAACGCGACCGCCTGCCGCCGGGCCTGGAAAAGCGCGCCTTGCCGGATGATCTCGAATCCCGCCTGCCGCGCCGCACCACCACGGAGCGGATCATTGTGGACGATGACGTGATCCTGATCGAGAAGGGCACGGAGATCGTGCTCGACATCCTTCGCGACGTCATCCGCGACTGATTCTAAATAGAGACGGGTCCCAAATAAAACAGGGCGGCAGATATCTGCCGCCCTGCTTCTTTCTTCGCGCTGTTGCCAGC
>JAYOFE010000044.1:0-5232 GCA_038117045.1 Alphaproteobacteria bacterium
CGACCAGCCATCCGCGCGATGTGGACGCCGAACTGATCGCCGCCCATGGCGAGGTTCGCGAGCTGATGCCCTACCTGCACCTGCCGGTGCAGTCGGGCAGCGACCGTATCCTCGAGGCCATGAACCGGGGCCATGACGTGGCGCGCTACCTGCAGATCGTCGATGACCTGCGTGCCGCGCGCCCGGACCTCGCGCTGAGCTGTGACTTCATCGTCGGCTTCCCGGGCGAGACCGAGGCCGATTTCGAGGCCACGCTCGATCTCGTGCGCAAGGTCGGCTATGCGCAGTCCTACACCTTCAAGTACAGCGCGCGACCGGGCACGCCCGCGGCAGGCCTGCCGGGGCAGGTTGCCGAAGAGGTGAAGGACGAACGCCTCGCGCGCCTGCAGGACCTGATCAACGAACAGCAGGCCGCGTTCAACGCCGCCAGCGTCGGCCGGACCTGCGAGGTCCTGTTCGAGCGTGCCGGGCGCCATGCGGGCCAGCTTGTCGGGCGCAGCCCGCACAATCAGGCCGTGCATGTAGATGCGCCGGAGCATACGATCGGGGATATAGCGGTTGTCATGATCGAGACATGCAAACCGCACAGTCTGGAGGGACGTTTGTTTGACCGCGACGGGGGCAAGACTGTCGCCACAGAAGAGGAGAGGTTGAGCGCTTGACCGCGACCGATACGACGCCGGGCGACCCGGTTCAGATCCAGTTCGATGACAACGCCCTGCTGCCGGCCCTGTTCGGCCATCACGACGAACATCTGGTGCAGATCGAACGCCTTCTCGATGTGACGCTGCGCTACCGCGGCAACCAGCTTGAAATCCAGGGCCCCAATGCCTCGCGCGCCATCGCCGACCGCGCCATCGGCTCCCTGTACTCGCGCCTCAAGGATGGTCAGGAGGTGGCACCCGCCGATGTCCAGGCGGCTGTGCGCATGGCCGCCAGCGACGACCTCAGCGGGGAGCGCATGCTGATCCGCACGCGCAAGCGCAACGTCTCGCCGCGCTCGCCCGTGCAGGCGCGTTACCTCGAGGCTCTCTCCCATGCCGAGCTCACCTTCGGACTCGGGCCGGCGGGTACGGGCAAGACCTACCTTGCCGTCGCCCAGGCCGTGTCGGACCTGATCCAGGGCAAGGTGGACCGGCTTGTCCTGTCCCGCCCCGCCGTCGAGGCGGGCGAACGCCTCGGCTTCCTGCCGGGCGACCTGCAGGACAAGATCGATCCCTACCTGCGTCCGCTCTACGACGCGCTCTACGACATGATGCCCGGCGACCAGGTCGCCAAGCGGCTGGAGAGCGGCGAGATCGAGGTCGCGCCGCTGGCCTTCATGCGCGGCCGCACGCTGGCGCGTTCCTTCATCATCCTGGACGAGGCGCAGAATACCTCGGCCATGCAGATGAAGATGTTCCTGACGCGGCTTGGCGAGGGCTCGCGCATGGCGATCACCGGCGACATGACCCAGATCGACCTGCCGCGCGGCACCCGGTCCGGGCTGGCCGACGCGCTGGACGTGCTCGAGCGTGTCGACGGGGTGCGGATCATCCGCTTCGGCGAAGGCGATGTGGTCCGCCACGCGATGGTGACCCGCATCGTCACGGCCTACAACGCGCGCGACAGGCAGCGCGCCGCGGTGAGCGGTGAGGACATGGGTGGATCGGCCCGGGACAGGGATTGATGGGCGCTTCCGACGCCGGTAAGGACGCGGATATTTCCGTCGACATCGTCGATGAACGCTGGCAAGAGGCTGCGCCCGGCGGTGTGGAGCCGTTGGTGCTGGATGCCGTTCATGCGGTGCTGGCGATGCATGGGACGGCCGCGCCGGTCGAGATGGGCCTGCGGCTGACGGACGATGAAGAGATTCACGCCCTCAACCGCGACTGGCGCGGCATGGACAAGCCGACAAACGTGCTGTCCTTCGCGCTCGACGAGGATGCCGTTGTGCCCGGAGCGCCGGTGCCGTTGGGCGATGTGGTCGTCGCGTTCGACACTTGCGCGCGCGAGGCCGCCGATGAAGGCAAGACGCTCGCCGATCATCTGCGCCACCTCGTCGTGCACGGAACACTTCACCTGCTCGGCTTCGACCATGAGGACGATGCCGAAGCGGATATCATGGAAGACGCCGAACGGCGCATCCTCGCCGGGTTGGGTGTCTCCGACCCCTATGCGGGCAGCGTCGCGGCGTGATTGAAGAATGACGGATTCACCCCAGAACAACTCGAGCACCTTGCCGTCCGCTGATTCACCGAGCGACCATCGCGGCGGCTTCTGGCGGACGCTGCGCGTCATGCTCGGGCTGCGTGGAAACGAGAGCTCGGTCCGCGAGGTCATCGAGGAACTGATCGAGGAGCCGGGCACGGAGGACGAGGCGATCGGCGCCGACGAAGGCATGCTGATCACCAATATCCTCAAGCTGCACGACCTGTCGGCCGAGGACGTGATGATCCCCCGTGCCGACATCGTCGCAGTGAACGAGTCCGAGGAACTGCACGCCGTCGCTGACCTGATCGCCCGCGAGGCGCATTCGCGCCTGCCGCTCTACCGCGAGCAGCTCGACCAGGTGGTGGGCTTCGTCCACATCAAGGACGTGCTGGCCGCGCTGCGTTCGAACCCGCGCCAGAAGGTGCGTGAGCTGAGCCGGGACATCCTGTTCGCCGCGCCCTCGATCCGCGTGCTCGACCTGTTGCTCGAGATGCGCGCCCAGCGCACCCACATGGCCATCGTCGTCGACGAGTTCGGCGGCGTCGACGGCCTGGTGACCATCGAGGACCTGGTGGAGGAGATCGTCGGCGAGATCGAGGACGAGCATGACGAGGACGGCCCCGTCATCTCCACCGATCCCGGCGGCTCGATCCTGGCGGACGCCCGGGTCGAGGTCGGCGAACTGGAAGAGCGCATTGGGGAGTTCCTCACTGAAGAGGAACGCGAGGAAAACGATACCCTGGGCGGTGTTGTCTTTTCGCTGGTGGACCGCGTGCCGCGCCGCAGCGAGGTCGTCACCCATTCATCGGGCGTGGAGTTCGAGGTCGTGGACGCAGATGCCCGGCGCATCAAGCGACTGCGGGTTCGCGATCTGCGCGACAATGAGGGCGGCGAGACGAGCCCGTCATCGGGAAAATGATTCTCACCGACGCCGCCGGAGAGCGGGGGCTTCGTGCTCCGGCTCGCTGAGCAGGTCCGCAGCCTGTCGGGCTGGCACCGGGCGCTTGTCGCTCTGCTGCTCGGTGCGACCGCGGCCCTGGCTCTTCCGCCCTTCCACCTTGTCCCGTTGCTGGTCCCGGCCTTCACGGGACTGGTCTGGATGCTCGAGGGGACGGAGCTGGCCCCGCGTCTGCGGCGGCGCGCCTTCGGGGCGGGGTTCTGGTTCGGATTCGGGCTCTTCTTCGTCAGCCTGCACTGGATCATCGAACCCATGCTGGTCGCGCCCGAACGCACGGCCTGGATGATCCCGTTCGCCTGGCCGGGCCTGGCCGCGGTGCTCGCGGTGTTCCCCGCCCTTGTCTGCTGGCTGCTGTCCTTCGCGCGATTCGGGGAGCGCGTGGTCCTGCGCGTGCTCGCGTTCGCCGCACTGTGGACGCTGGTCGAACTTGTGCGCGGCTATGTGTTCACGGGCTTTCCCTGGAACCTGGTCGGGTATTCCTGGTCGGCGGTCCTGCCGGTGATGCAGGCCGCCGCCGTGATCGGCGTGCTGGGGCTTGGCCTCGTGACCATCGTCATGGGGGGCACACCGGCGATTCTTGGCGCGGGCGGCGCGACCACGCGCAAGCGCTGGCTCGTCGCGTTCGCAGCAGCGCTTCTGCTTCCGGCTCTGCTCTGGGCCGGCGGGACCGCACGGCTGGCATCGGGCGAAGCCGGGTTCGTGCCCGATGTCCGCCTGCGGCTGGTCCAGGCCAATATCGCCCAGCGGGACAAGTGGAACCCCGACCTGCGCACTGCGCACCTCGCGCGCCATGTCGCCATGAGCCGGCAGGACGCACCGGACGGGGCCGCGCCGCCGACACTTCTGATCTGGCCGGAAACCGCAGTGCCGTTCCTGCTCGCCAACGACACGCTGGTCCGCATCCAGGCTTCGCGTGCGGTGCCGGTCGGCGGGATGCTGCTGACCGGCAGCGTGCGCAGCGCGTTCGGCGCGCGCGGGCGGCAACTGTTCAATTCCCTGCTGGCGATCGACGGACGCGCCGACATCCGGCAGGTCTACGACAAGACACACCTCGTACCCTTCGGAGAGTACATCCCGTTCCGCGGTATCCTGCCCGTGGAAAAGATCGTCCCCGGGCAGGGCGATTTCACACCGGGTGAAGATTTTTCCCTGTTCCGGATCGACGGCGTGCCCCCGGCCAGCCCACTGATTTGCTACGAGGCGATCTTCCCCGGGCGTGTTACCCCGTCGGGCGAACGGCCCGGCTGGCTCCTGAACATCACCAACGATGCGTGGTTCGGGGATTTCGCCGGCCCACGCCAGCACTTCGCCATTGCCGCCGCGCGAGCGGTCGAGGAGGGGCTGCCTCTGGTGCGTGCCGCGAACACCGGGATTTCCGCCGTCGTCGACCCCTACGGCCGCGTCCTGTCGTCGATCGGTTTCGGGGTGGCGGGGGTGCTGGACAGTGGGCTTCCCCGTGGGCTTTCGCCCACGCCATATGCGCGCTTCGGCGACCTGATTCCGGTGGGATTTTGCCTTGTGTTTCTGGTGTTCGTGGTCGTTGGGAGGCGTCGCCGGGATACCGCTTGACGCGCCTGCCCCGCTTCCTGCACAACCGGTGCGCTCGTCCGATGGGTAGGGGCGGGCCGACATGCTCTTAAATTATTCAAAACATAACCGATCGGTTGCATGCGGTCGGGGGAACGACCTTAGGGAGGCAGCTCCAGTGTCCACAGGAAATTATCTCTTCACCAGCGAGTCCGTGTCCGAAGGCCATCCGGACAAGGTGTGCGACCGAATCTCTGATGGCGTTGTCGATGCGTTTCTGGCGGCCGACCCGGAAGCCCGCGTTGCGTGCGAGACCCTGACCACGACCAACCGTATCGTGCTGGCCGGTGAGGTCCGCGGACCCGAGCCGCTCGTCGATTCCAACGGGCATATCGACGCCGCGCGGATCGAGGAGATCGCCCGGACCGCCGTGAAGGAAATTGGCTACGAGCAGGACGGCTTCCATTGGCGCGACGCGGACGTGTCCGTCTACCTGCACGCCCAGTCGAGCGACATCGCCCAGGGCGTGGACGCCGCGGGCAACAAGGACGAGG
>JAYOFE010000045.1:0-4957 GCA_038117045.1 Alphaproteobacteria bacterium
TAGCTCACCTCTACGCATCGCCGTCTCAATGGCGAGGATTACCAGCGGCTGAAGGAATGGGTTCGATGATGCCTGACACGACAACATCAGCCGTGCTTCTTCACCGGCCTCCAGCCGTCGGGTTCGACCCTTTGGCTGTGTCGGTTTCCGGAGGTTGGCTGCTGGATTACCGGGAAGGTTAAAGCCCCACTCCGACATCGCAATACGAATGGCGTGGCTGATGATCGAGAGGTCACGGTTACAGGCGGATGCTCCAACCTGCCGCAGTCTTTCGTCCCGATACTGTGCGAGATGGCCTGATGTCAGCTTCGACAGCCAAATACTGGATAGCCATGAGCGACAAAGCCGATCGACGACATAGGTCTCCACATAAGCGGATCGCTTGGTCGGTGTGATTTCTTGGCCGTACCTGCTGAGAAGGTCACCGACTGTGCAGTCGTTGGTGATCAGATGGCCGAGATCAATCTGACGTTCCACCTCAGAAGCCCACCGTCGGGCATCACTGATTTGAGCGAAGGTTTTAACCTGAGGAGGTGTACCCCGGCGTCTTACTCGAGCGGTGTACCGACCATTTCTTTTCGTAATTGATGCCAATTCCATCTCCTGTGGCACAGGAGTGGAACAAGACAGGTGTATGACTTAGGTCTGAGACAAACCGCGGAACAAACAGAGCCCACCAAGGCTTTGTGATTGATCCCCAAAGATCTCAGAAAAAGATGGTGGGCGCGGCTGGGATTGAACCAGCGACCCCTACGATGTCAACGTAGTGCTCTCCCGCTGAGCTACGCGCCCCACCTGTGCGGGTCTTGCGGCGGCCGGACTGGCCGGAACCGCGATCCGGGGCGCGTGATACACCGCACCTTACCCGATGGCAAGGCCCGTAACGCGTGCACGGAAGGATTGATGCGGACGAGCTCGCGTCCGGCGCCGTCAGGCGACTTCCTGTTCGAGGATCGCCTCGACGTGATCCACCAGGTCACGCAGGTGGAACGGCTTGGACAGCACCTTGGTGTCGCCCATCTCCTCGCGCGCGCTCATCGCCACGGCCGCAAAGCCGGTGATGAACAGGACACGCAGATCGGCATTCACCTTGTTCGCCTGGCGCGACACCTCGATGCCGTCGATTCCCGGCATCACGATGTCGGCAATCAGCAGATCGAAGGGGCGTTCATGGATCGCGTTCAGCGCGGCCAAGCCGTCGGGAACCGCTGTCACATCGTGGCCGCTTCGCTCAAGCGCCCGCGCAAGAAACTCGCGCATCGACTGATCGTCTTCGGCAAGAAGGATTCGTGCCATCGTCTCCACAACCCGCAGGTGCCCCGCGTGGGGCGACACCGCTACTGTCTGCGCCACTGATGTGACGTGAACCCGGAACCTAGCCCGATCGCGTTTCGAAAGGGTGAACGACGCTCACGCGACGGCGCGGCTGAGTCAAGGGTGACAGGGTCGGACGATTTCGCTACATCAGAACGATTATGGATCGCGAAACCGTCATCGATTCCGACGCCGCAATCGAGATACTCGCGCCGGCTGAACAGCGCGTGCCGCTGGTGTTTTCCTCGCCCCATAGCGGGCGGGACTATCCGGCTGCGTTCCTCGCCGCGTCGAAGCTTGATGCGCTGGCGATCCGTCGGTCGGAAGACAGCTTCGTTGACGAGCTGTTCGGGCATGTCCCGCAACTCGGTGCCCCACTCCTGAGAGCACTGTTCCCGCGCGCCTTCGTCGACCCGAACCGTGAACCCTATGAGCTGGACCCGGCGATGTTCACGACGCCGCTTCCCGCCTTTGTGAACCGGCGCTCGCCGCGGGTTGCAGCCGGGCTGGGCACGATAGCGCGCGTGGTGGCGAACGGATCGGAGATCTATTCCACGAAGCTGGATTTCGAGGAGGCGAACGAGCGGATCGAGCGATGCTACCGGCCCTATCACGATGCGCTGGAAGAACTGATCGCCCATACACGGACCATGTTCGGCACGTGCGTGCTGATCGACTGCCACTCGATGCCGTCGATCGGCGGTCCCATGGAGAACGACGCCGGACGTCGGCGCCAGGTCGATTTCATCCTAGGCGACGCCCATGGCCGTTCGTGCGCGCGCACACTCACCCTTCTGGTGGAGGACACGCTGCGCGGCATGGGCTACTCAGTGGTCCGCAACACACCCTACTCGGGCGGTTTCATCACTCGGAACTACGGGCGGCCGGAACGCGGCGTGCACGCGCTCCAGATCGAGATCAACCGTGCCCTCTACATGAACGAGACCACGTTCGAACGGACCGACGGCCTCGAACGCGTTGCAACCGACATGCGTGACCTGGCAGCCCGGATCGCAGAACTCGAACCCGCCGCACTGGCGGCCTGACGCAGCCTGTGTCGTCCACGTCCGTTCACCCCGAAGGCAAGTCTGCCATTGTCGTACGCAAGGGACGCGAACAGGACATCCCGATCATCCGGGATATCTATGCCGAACATGTCCTGACCGGCCTTGCCTCCTTCGAGGAGAACGCGCCTGACGTCGACGAGATGGAACGGCGCATGCGCGATACGCTCGAGAAAGGCCTTCCCTACCTCGTCGCGGCATTCGCCGATGACCCGGAAGGCACCGTGCGGGGCTTCGCCTATGCCAGCCGCTTCCGTACGCGCTCGGCATACCGCTACACGGTTGAGGACTCGGTCTATGTGGAGCAGGAAACGATTGGGCGCGGGCTGGGGCTGGTTCTCCTCGGCACGCTGATCGAGCGTTGCACGGAACTCGGATACCGGCAGATGATTGCCGTGATCGGGGACAGCAACAACGCCGCCTCTATCGGACTACACGCCCGTCTCGGCTTCATTCATGTGGGCACGATGGAAGCGGTCGGCTTCAAGTTCGGGCGCTGGGTCGACGCCGTGCGCATGCAGCGCGCCCTCGGCGAAGGCTCCAGCACGCTTCCTGGCAACATCAAACGGTAACAATGTGTGCGGGCCCGCGATGGTGCGGGCACCCTGCAGGCAAGAAAAAAGGGCCGTGGAGACCACGGCCCGAAGTCTAGGGAGGAAACGCCTTAGATCGGCACCGCAGTGCGATGCCGCGATGCAATATATACAGTTCGCAATTGCACAAAACAAGCGGGAACGGAAAAAGCCCGCATAAAGAGGGAAAATTTAATTGCAGCCGCGATTCTTATAATTTTATTGCGCATGAGTTTGTGCGATGCACAATTTTTCACCGGCCTGCGGTACAGGTGCGCGTCTGGCACGCAGCTTGCTGGGTCCATTGCATGTCTGATCGCACCGTCCCTATCCACGTTGCCCCCCTGTGCGGGCTTCTCGTCGTCCTCGCGCTGAATCTAGGATTTGCCTCCCCCGCGGCGGCCTCGCCCAATGCTCTGAAAAATCACGATATTTGCGCCTTTGCCATCGATCGTGCCGAATCAGGCTCATCGCTGCCGCATGAACTGATGACGGCGATTTCGCGGGTCGAATCCGGGCGCTGGGACCCGCAGCGCAAGGAACTTTCTGCCTGGCCATGGACCGTAACGAACGGTTCGGACGGGCAGTATTTTCCGACCAAGGCCAAGGCTATCGCGCACATCCGGAAACTGCAGGCGCGCGGAATCACAAACATCGATGTCGGCTGCATGCAGATCAACCTGCGTTACCACCCCGACGCCTTCGAAAACTTGGATGCTGCCCTCGACCCGGTGACCAACGCACGATATGCGGCTTCCCTCCTCGGCCGGCTGTTCACTGAACACCGGTCATGGGGTGAAGCGGTCAAGCGCTATCATTCGTCCAATCCGAAGTTCAACCGGCCTTATCACGAGAAGGTCGCGCGCCAATGGAACATCGCAAAGCGCGAGGCAAACACCGCCCCGCGCACGGCGCTGGCCAGCAATTTCACCCGCCATCAGCCCGAAACCGTATTGCGTGACAACGATGACGCACGCCGACTGGCGGCAGAGGCATACCGCAAGAGCGTGATCGCGCGCCACCGTGCCGAACGCGCCCGTATTGTCGCAGACCGTGATGAGGAGTTCGCCACGGCCGGCGTTACCGCGCCCCGGTAGCAGAACAATCCTTTTCCTGCATGACGCTCTGATGCTTGGCCCGTTCCGGGCCAACATGGCAATCTGCGGGCGATGCGTAGACACACAATCAGCCCGCTTGCCCGGAAACGCCTTTCATGACGGACACCGCCGTCAGACCCGGCACGCACGCGCATGCCCAACTCGACACATCCGACGGCTGGCACCTGCGCTTCACCGGACGCTGGACAACTGCCTATGTCGCCCGGGCTGATGAAGCCCTGAAAGTGCTGACCCTGCCCAATGGTGGGGAGGCTGTGTTCCATATGGGTAACGTCGAAAGCCTGGACACAGCCGGCGCGTGGCTGATCCACAGGACAGAGCGGGCACTGCAGGAGCGTGGCGTCACGGTGCGCCTGACGGATACGGCGCCGCGTTTCGCGGGACTGATCGAGGCCATCCGGCGCAATGACGAGGTCCATCCCGAGCATGAACCATCGCGCAATGCGTTCATCGCAATGGTCGAGCGGGTGGGCCGTGCCACCTTCATGGTCGCCGGCGAGACCCGCGACCTGGTCAATTTCCTGGGCCATGCGATCATCGTCATGGCGCGCTCGATCGTGCGTCCGTCTCATGTGCGGATGACGCCGCTCGTACATCACATCGAGCAGTCGGGCCTGAACGCTGTTCCGATTGTCGGGCTGATCTCGTTCCTGATCGGTATCGTGCTTGCCTTCCAGGGTGCCGAACAACTCTCCAAGTTCGGCGCGCAGATCTTCACCGTGAACATCGTCGCCCAGGGCGTGCTGCGCGAAATGGGCGTGCTTCTCACGGCGATCATGCTTGCAGGCCGCTCGGGCAGTGCCTTCACCGCGCAGATCGGGACCATGAACGTGCGCGAGGAAATCGACGCTATGCGCACGATCGGGCTGGACCCGATGGAAATCCTCGT
>JAYOFE010000046.1:0-3858 GCA_038117045.1 Alphaproteobacteria bacterium
TAGCGCACCTCCAGCCGCTCGGCGAGTTCGCGGGCATCGTCCAGCGAATCCCCGCTTGTGTAGGGGGAAGGCATCATCACGCAATGGACCCGGTCACGGCCCAGCGCATCGACGGCGACGACCGCCGTGATTGCGGAGTCGATACCTCCCGACAGCCCGATGACGACACCGGGAAAACCGTTCTTGTTCACATAGTCGCGCAGGCCCAGCACCATCGCCTGGTAGATACGCTCCATGCCCTCGATCCAGGGTTCGATCTCGCCGGATGTGCAGGCCCAGCCGTCTTCGGCGCGCGCCCATGTCGTGGCCTTGAGGTCCTCGGTGAACTGGGTGGCCGCCACAGCCATGCGCCGGTCAGCATTCAGCACGAAGGAGCCGCCATCGAAGACCAGCTCGTCCTGCCCGCCCACCTGGTTCACATAGATCAGCGGCAGGTCCGTCTCCGTCACACGCGCCACGGCCAGGTTAATGCGGGTATCGACCTTGTCGCGCTCGTACGGGCTGCCGTTCAGGAAGACGAGGATCTCGGCCCCGGATTCCATCAGGGTTTCCGACACGTCCGGCGTCCACATGTCCTCACAGACCGCGAGGCCGAGCCGCACACCCCGGAAATTCACAGGGCCCGGCAGATGGCCGGGCTGAAAGACGCGCTTTTCGTCGAACACGCCGTAGTTCGGCAGGTCCCATTTGTAGCGGAGCGTCTGGACCTTCCCCCGGTCGAGCAAGGCCGCAGCGTTGAAGCGGCTGCCGTCCTCGTCGAGCCAGGGGGTGCCGACGATCAGTCCCGGCCCGCCATCGGCGGTTTCCTTCGCCAGGTCCTCGACAGCGGCCATCGCTGCGCGCACGAAGGCGTTCTTGAGGATCAGGTCTTCCGGCGGGTAGCCGGTCACGCAGAGCTCGGTGCAGACGACGAGTTCCGCCCCCTGCCCCGTTGCCGCCAGCCGGGCCGCGCGAATCTTCGCGACATTGCCCTCAATATCCCCCACGACGGGGTTGAGCTGGGCGAGCGTGATGTTCAGGGAATCGGTCATGGATCGGGGGAACGTGAACAGGAATCGCGGCGAACGGTAGGGGCCGGGTCGGGGGGTGTCAACGCGATGCCGGTCGCTACTTCCGAAGCAGGAACTCGCGGCCGACCTTCACGCGCTTTGAGCCGCCGTATTCCACGATATCCGCCGTCGCGTAGGTCTGCTGCCAGTCGCCCGGCAGGAAGGACCCCGTGCCGATGGCGTCGATGGGGGCGTCGGCAGCGGCCATCACCTTGCACTTCTCCGGCCCGAAACCGGAAGACGCCACGATCTTCGCCTTCTCGAACCCACCCTGGTCGAGCTTTTCGCGCAGGCGCCAGAGCGCCGCGGCGGACACGCCGCCGCCGATCAGGTGGCGCAGTTCGCCTTCGGTCCGGTAGCCACGAATGGCATCGGGCGAGTGGCGTTCGAGCACGGCATAGCTCTGGGACGGGTCCAGCCCCTCGATGTAGCGCCCGCCCGGCGTGTCGAGGCGCACCGCCAGCTTCCCCTCGCGCACCATGTCGGGAAAGCGCCGGCAAACCTCGAGGGAATCGCTCACCTCGCGCCCGAAATAGTCGACCAGTACGGTCAGCGGCTCGTCCGGGTGGGTCTCATGGAACATCTCGGCGGCACGCACGGTCGATCCCGCATAGCCGATCAGCGCATGGGGCATGGTGCCCAGCCCGCGCTCCTGGCTGAAATAATGCGCCGTTGCATCCGTGGCGTTCCCGATGAAGCCGATCGCTCCGACCTTGCGCTTGGCCCGCGCCGAACCCACGGAGGCGGCATAGGCCATCAGCTCGGCCATGTCCGGGCCAGTGCAGTGGCGCGCATCGAAGGCCATGAAGGCCACGTTGGGCAGGTCCACGCACATGGCCGCCGCGTTGTAGGCGGCGACGCATCCCGCGCCCAGTTTCTGCAGGAACAGGGTCTCGAGGTCGACCAGCTCATGGAAGGAACCGGAGATGTACATCAGCGGCTCACCCGCACCGACCCAGCGCCCCTCGTCAAAGCGCAGGTCCACCTTGAACTCGGTTCCGCGCGCAGCGGCCACGCCGTTCAGCCATTCCAGCGCCAGCCGGGCTGCCGAGATCACCGGGCGGCGCATGAACACCGCATAGGTGACCTGGGTGTCGCCAAACTTTCCGACGATGTCGCGGGTCTTGTTGAAATAGGTGTCGGTGTAGCGGGAAATATCCGCGACCGCCGGGCGCAGTTCCGCCGCGCGCGCGGGCTCCGCGGGCGCGTCGTCGCGCGTCGTCCCGGGTTCAGGCGATTCGGTCGTGCTCATGATGACCCCCGATCATTGCGCGTGCAGTCTGGCGCGGGACGGGCCGTTCGCAAAGCCTCTTTCGAGGCCCTCTCGACGCGGTCAGTCGGCCGACGCGGCCTGCGCAAGCTCCGCCGCCATCACCTCGCGCTGGCCTTTCAGGCGCTCGGCGATCTGGAAGGCCAGTTCAATGGACTGGCTTGCGTTCAGGCGCGGGTCGCAATGGGTGTGATAGCGGTCCGCGAGCCGTTCCTCGGTGATCTCCTGGGCGCCGCCGATGCATTCGGTGACGTCCTGGCCGGTCATCTCGAAATGGACACCGCCGGCGTGCGAGCCTTCAGCACGGTGCACCGCGAAGAAGGTGTCCACCTCCGACAGGATCGCGTCGAAGCCACGCGTCTTGTAGCCGGTCGAGGCCTTGATCGTGTTGCCGTGCATCGGGTCGCACGACCAGACAACCTTGCGCCCGGCGCCCTCGACCGCGCGCACCAGCGGCGGCAGGCCGTCGGCGGCCTTGTCCGCGCCCATGCGGCAGATCAGGGTGATCCGGCCCGCCTCGTTCTCCGGGTTCAGGATGTCGAGCAGGCGCATCAGGTCATCGGTGTTTAGCGACGGGCCGCACTTGATACCGATGGGGTTCTCGACCCCGCTCAGGTACTCGACATGCGCGCCATCCGGCTGGCGGGTGCGGTCGCCGATCCACAGCATGTGGGCCGAGGTGTCGTACCACTTGCCGGTGAGCGAGTCCTGTCGCGTCAGCGCCTGTTCGTAGACCAGAAGCAGCGCCTCATGGCTGGTGTAGAAGTCCGTCTCGCGCATCTGCGGGACGTTCTCGCTGGTCAGGCCGCAGGCGGCCATGAAGGCCAGCGTCTCGTCGATGCGGTTTGCCAGTTCCTCGAACTTGGCGCCCTGGGCGCTCGATTTCACGAAATCGAGGTTCCACTGGTGAATGCGGGTGAGGTCGGCGAAGCCGCCCTGGGCGAAGGCACGCAGCAGGTTCAGCGTTGCCGCGGCCTGGTGGTAGGCGCGCAGCATGCGCGCCGGGTCCGGCTCGCGCGAGGCCGGCTCGAACGCCATGTCGTTGATGATGTCGCCGCGGTAGCTCGGCAGCGACACGCCGTCGATCTCTTCCGTCGGGGCCGAGCGCGGCTTGGCGAACTGGCCGGCCATACGGCCCACCTTCACCACCGGACAGGCAGCACCATAGGTCAGCACCACCGCCATCTGCAGGAGCACCTTGAAGGTGTCGCGGATGTTGTCGGCATGGAATTCGGCGAAGCTTTCCGCACAGTCGCCTCCCTGCAGCAGAAATGCCTGCCCCTCAGCCACGCGGGCGAGCTGTGCACGCAGTGCACGTGCCTCGCCGGCGAAGACCAGCGGCGGCTGCTTCGAGAGTTCGGCTTCAATGGCCGACAGAGCCGCGGCATCGCTGTATTCCGGCACCTGCAGAATATCGCGATTGCGCCAGCTATCGGGCTTCCAGTTCTTCGACATCACATCACTCGGGCCACGGCAGGCCGCTCAACCCGTCCATTTGTTCGCTTGACCAGGTCACATACGCGCTAACGGGGGAGGCTA
>JAYOFE010000047.1:0-3826 GCA_038117045.1 Alphaproteobacteria bacterium
ACAAGGACCGCGACGTCTGGTACGAGGACCTGACCCAGGACCAGCCCGCGAACTGCCCGCCCGAGCCGATGAGCGCGGAAGACCCGCTGTTCATCCTCTACACCTCGGGCTCGACCGGCAAGCCGAAGGGCGTGCTGCACACGACCGGCGGCTACATGGTCTATGCCTCCATGACCCACCAGTACGTCTTCGACTATCACGACGGCGACATCTACTGGTGCACGGCGGACTGCGGCTGGATCACCGGCCACAGCTATATCGTCTACGGCCCGCTGGCCAACGGCGCGACGACCCTGATCTTCGAGGGCGTGCCCAACTACCCGAACGCCTCACGCCACTGGGAAGTCTGCGACAAGCACGAGGTCAACATCTACTACACGGCCCCGACCGCCATCCGCGCGCTGATGCGCGAGGGCGACGACCCGGTGACCAGGACCTCGCGGAAATCGATCCGCCTGCTCGGCACCGTCGGCGAGCCGATCAACCCGGAAGCCTGGCACTGGTACCACCAGGTCGTGGGCGAGGACCGCTGCCCCATCGTCGACACGTGGTGGCAGACCGAGACCGGCGGCATCCTGATCACGCCGCTGCCCGGCGCGACCATGCTCAAGCCCGGCTCGGCCACCCGGCCGTTCTTCGGCATCCGGCCGGTCATCGTCGATGCGGAAGGCACGGTCCAGGAAGGTGCGTGCGAGGGCAACCTGTGCATCGCCGATAGCTGGCCGGGCCAGATGCGCACGGTCTATGGCGACCACCAGCGCTTCATCGACACCTACTTCAAAACCTATGCCGGGATGTACTTCACCGGTGACGGCTGCCGCCGCGACGAGGACGGGTATTACTGGATCACGGGCCGCGTCGATGACGTGATCAACGTCTCCGGCCACCGCATGGGCACTGCCGAGGTGGAAAGCGCGCTGGTCGAGCACGACGCCGTGGCCGAGGCCGCCGTGGTGGGCTACCCGCACGACATCAAGGGACAGGGCATCTACGCCTATGTCACCCTGAAGCTGGGCGTGGACCCGACAGACGACCTGCGCAAGGAACTGGTGCAGTTCGTGCGCAAGGAGATCGGCCCCATCGCGACACCGGACCTGCTGCAGTTCGCGCCGGGCCTGCCGAAGACCCGCTCGGGCAAGATCATGCGCCGCATCCTGCGCAAGATCGCGGAGAACGCCCCGGACCAGCTTGGCGACACGACGACGCTGGCCGACCCGGCGGTGGTCGACGACCTGGTGGAGAACCGGCAGAACAAGTAGGGCTCTGCCTACAGAAAGAGTTCGTTATGCAGATCGTTATGGTCGAGTTCGCCGTGGGTGAAGACCGCGTCGACGCGTGCGTCGAAGCCCTGAAGGACATCACCGGCAACTTCGTGGCCCTGCAACCACAGTTCCACGGGGCGACGTTCCATGTGGAACGGGCGACCGGAACGGTCATCAACTACATGCGCTGGGACACCCACGAGGACTTCATCCACTTCCGCGATTCCAATGCGGAGCGGATCGGAGAGGTGCTCGGCGAATTCGGGCCGAAAGGCCGCATGCTCGAGCTGACCGGAGACATCGAGCCAAAGCACGGCGGCTGAACGCGCCACGGCCCTCTGCGAGTTACGCGCTCAACCCTTGCCGGCTGCCCGCAGATGCGCCAGCACCCGGCGCAGCGCGCGGGCATCCGCCAGCGCGTCGTGGGCGCGGCCGGGCATCTCCAGCCCGAAGTGGCCGGGCAGTTCCGAACTCATCAGCACCCTGCCGGTGACCGCGCGGATGGCGGGTGAGATGTCACGCCAGTCGTGACCGGCGAAGGGATCGGTGAGGTTCTTCTTTTCGCACTCACCAGAGACCACCGTGTCATCGCGGCCATGGGTCAGGACCGGCAGGCCGCCGGTGAACGCATGGAACGTGCGCAATGCGTCTTCGATGGACACACCCTCGCGCGCGATGTCGTCATTGGTGATGCCGGTCAGCTCGACGAAGTAGTCCGACAGCAACGGGTTCAGGGTCGGCTGCACCAGCGCCGCGAACGCCGCCACCTCGCGCATGTCCGGACCCGACACCTTCACGGCCCCGATCTGGACGATCTCCCGGAACTCACCGGGCCCGGACCAATCGCGGGCCTGCGCGCCTTCCCATGACGTGTATTCGAGGTCGGCGATGACGAAATCGCCGTCCGGCAGCACGTCGGACAGGGAGGCGGGGGCGCCGCTCATCTTGCACCTGCGCGGCGCGATACCGATATGAGGGTCACCGAAACAGCCGGGACGTCAGAAGTCGACGCAGCGCCCGTCGCGCTCCCAGTCGCCGAAGCGGGTCGGCTCGGGCCCCTTGGGTCCGCCGAGTTCCTTCACCTTGCCCTCTTCGGCCTTCTGGGTGTCGGAAACCGTGGCGGGATCGGCCTTCGGGGCCGCCGTATTTTGGGCGGGTTTCGGTGTTGTCGTCCGCTGGCCGGCGGGCACGCGTTCCACGTAACGCGGCAGTCCGGCAGGCGTGTCTGTGTTGTCCTCGGTCATGTCCCTGATATGGCCGTTCCGGGCGGGTTTGCCAAGGCGCTTTGCCGGGCCTGCCCCATGCATTGGGTGAGGTTTCAGGAGTTCCGATGGCCAACTATTTCCGCACCGCCCTGCTGCTCGCCGCGCTGACGGCGATCTTCATGGGTGCCGGATACCTGCTGGCGGGCCAGGCCGGCATGCTGATCGCGCTGGTGGTCGCGGCGGGCATGAACCTGTTCGCCTGGTGGAATTCGGGCGAGGCGGTGCTGCGCTACTACAAGGCGCGCGAGGTGACCGACCACAGCCACGCGCTCTACCGCATCGTGGAACAGCTGGCCGCGCGCGACGGACTGCCGATGCCGCGCGTCTATGTGATCGACAACCCCCAGCCCAACGCGTTTGCCACCGGGCGCGGGCCGGAAAATGCCGCCGTCGCGGCCACCACCGGGCTGATGCAGCTGATGAACGAGCGCGAGGTTGCGGGCGTGATGGCCCATGAGCTGGCCCATGTGCGCCATCGCGACACGCTGATCATGACGGTGACGGCGACAGTGGCGGGCGCCATTTCGATGCTGGCGAACTTCGCCCTGTTCTTCGGCAACAACCGCAACAACCCGCTGGGCATCGTCGGCGTGCTGGCGATGATGATCCTTGCCCCGCTGGCGGCGATGCTGGTGCAGATGGCCATCAGCCGCACCCGTGAGTACGAGGCCGACCGCGGCGGGGCCGAGATCTGCGGCAATCCCGACTGGCTGGCCGATGCGCTGGAGAAGCTGGAAGCCGGCTCGAAGCGCATCGACAACGACGCCGCGGAGCGCAACCCGGCGACCGCGCATATGTTCATCGTCAACCCGCTGCACGCCAACAAGCGCGACAGCCTGTTCTCGACCCATCCGGCGACCGCGAACCGGGTCGCACGCCTGCGGGAAATGTCAGGCAATTCAACGGGTTCGATGGATTTCACCCGGGACGTGCCGAAAGGCCCCTGGACCGGCGGCGGCGGCGAACGGCGGCGCGGCAGCGTGCCGGGCTCCGGTTCCCGGCGCGGGCCCTGGGCACGATGACAGGGCAGGAGAGCGGGCAAAATGGGCCCAAAAGGCCCAAAATCTGGCGAATTCCATTCACAGATTGTCCACATCTTGTGTGTCCCACATGATTTTGTGGCCTTGCCCGTCCGAGCCCACATGATCTAGGCTCCGAACCGTTGTTACGGATGCCCGGAGGCGGCATCCGCGGGGCAAAAACGAAAAAGTGGAAGACGAAAATGTCGTGGACAGATGAACGGGTGACGCTGCTGCGCGAACTCTGGGCCAAGGGCCTGAGCGCGAGCCAGATCGCGGT
>JAYOFE010000048.1:0-3790 GCA_038117045.1 Alphaproteobacteria bacterium
GAAGATCTGCGTCGAGGAGGCCTTCGGTCCGGCGGCGGTGCTGTCGAAGTTCTCCACCTGGGACGAGGCCATCCGCATGGTCAACGATTCCAAGTTTGGCCTGCAGGCGGGCATCTTTACCCGCGACTACTACAAGGTGCAGCAAGCCTGGGATGAAATGGAGGTTGGAGGCGTGGTGCTGGGAGACGTGCCGAGCTACCGGGTCGACAACATGCCCTATGGCGGCGTGAAGGATTCCGGCATCGGCCGCGAAGGCATCCTGTTTGCCATGGAAGACATGACCGAGATCCGCAACCTGGTGATACGCCAGGTCCCGGACTAGAGTTGGCTAACTCCCGCATCTGACAGGGATTTGCTCCCAGAAAAGAGAATTCTTGTCGTCCTTCAACCGGGCCGTTGTTTCCGGGTTCATTAAATATGCCGACTTCAACGGTCGCGCACGCCGCTCGGAGTTCTGGTGCTGGCTCCTGTTTGCATTCTTGGTGAACTTTTGCCTGTGGGCTTTGGACATTGCCATGTTCCCTGCGAGCAACTGGAGCCCATTGGGGATGGCATTTGTGCTGTTCGCAATTTTGCCGAGTATGGCGGTGAGCGCGCGGCGGCTTCATGACATCGGCAGAAGCGCTTGGTGGCTGCTGCTTTGGCTGGTCCCCTTGATTGGCCCTATCGTGCTTCTTGTGTGGGCGTCTTTTGAAGGCACGCGGCATGACAACCGGTTCGGCCCGGATCCCTTGGCGCATGGATGGCACTCGCGGGCAGGCTGAGGCGGATGGCAGTCTCCGGGATTAGCGCCCCCAGACGATCATCACGAACAGGATCAGGCCCAGATAGCCGATAAACATCCGGTGGATCAGCACGTCCGGGATTCGGTGTGAAATTCTCACGCCGCCCGGCGAGCCGAAGATCGCCCCGACGGCGAGGCCCGCGAAGGCCGGGCCATACAGATACCCGAAGGCGAAGTCCGGCAGGCCCGTCTCGTCAAACCCGCCATAGATGTAGCCGCCCGCCGAGGCGAGTCCCACGATCGCGGCCAGCGCCGAACAGCTCGCGGCCACCATGGGCATGGAATAGCGGTGGCGCCGCAGGTAGGGGCCGATCACCATGGCAGGCCCGGGCCCCAGCAGCGAGCCGGTGATGCCGGTCAGCGTGCCGTGAAACCACAGGCCCGGGCCGCGCACGTTGTGGAGGTCGCCGCCCGCAGCCACCGTCTCATGGCCCTTGTAGAAAATGCCCCGCAGGATCGCGACGCCGATGAAGCCCATGAAGATGACCTTCAGGACATCACCGGGCAGGTAGTCGCCGAAGATGGATCCGGCGACGGCGCCGATCACGATGAAGGGCACGAAGCGCAGGGTGACGGACAGTTGCAGGTCGCCGGTCCGGTACCGCAGGGCGGCGACATAGGCCGAGGTCGCGGCCATGACGCCCAATGCAGTTCCCGCGGAAAGATGCATCACATGCTCGTCGGGCACGCCCTGCAGTGGCAGGCCGATGATCAGGGCCGGGGCCATGGTGAACGCCCCGCCGACGCCAAACAGGCCCGAGACGAAGCCGGCCAGTGCGCCGGTCAGGAAATAGATCAGGATGATCTCGTGGAGCATCGCGAGCCTTCAGCCGGTGCGGCCGTGCAGCAGCATCACCACCAGCACAATCGCGAGATAGAGCAGGTAAAGGCGGCTTTGCAGGTGGTCGTCGAGGATGCGCGAAATCTTCAGGCCCAGCGGCGCGCCGGCCAGCCCGCCCACGGCGAGCCCGGCGAAGGCAGGCAGGAAGAGATAGCCAAGGCTGTTCTCCGGCAGCCCGGTCTCATTGAAGCCGCCGACGATGTAGGTGGCGCCCGCGAACAGCCCCATAGAGGCGGCGAGTGTCGAAGCGGTGGCAATGGTCGTCGCCATGGGGAAGCGCAGGCGGCGAAGGAAGGGCACGACCAGGACAGCTGGGCCCGGCCCCATCAGCGAGCCCAGGAACCCGGACAGCGATCCTGACAGCCAGAATTCGGGGCCGCGCACACCGGACAGGTCGGTGCCGCTCTGCAGGTCCACGATCCGCTTTGAGAGCAGGCCACGCACGATGGTCAGTGCGATGAAGAAGATGAAGATCGCCTTCAGGACGTTACCCGGCAGCGCGTCACCGACCGTCGCCCCGGCGATTGCGCCCACGGCGACCAGCGGCAGGAATTTCGCGACGAGGGCGAGGTTGGTATCTCCAGCGCGCCAGCGCAGAACGGCAGTGAAGCTGGCCGTGACGAAAATGACGGCCTGGGTCGTGCCGATGGTCAGATGCATGCGCTGCTCGCCGCCGATGTCCTGGACGGTGAGCGCGATCAGCAGGATCGGCGCCACGGCGAACCCGCCGCCGACGCCGAACATCGCGGCGACGACCCCGGCGAATACGCCCATGGCCAGGTAGATCAGGATGATTTCAACAGGCACGCAACTTCCTCCGCTGCGACCAATAACGATGCGCGGAGGGGAAGGCAATTCAGCCGCCGCAGGGGAGTTATGTGTACGGGGAAGGGACGCGCTCGGGCTGCGCGAAGCAAGCACTTGTGACCGGGTGACAGTTGCTTTTGCGGGAGGGCGCGCTAATTAGTCCGGACAAGCATTGAAGGGAGTTGCCACATGGCGGAATACGAC
Organism: Alphaproteobacteria bacterium; assembly: GCA_038117045.1. Taxonomy (GTDB): domain Bacteria; phylum Pseudomonadota; class Alphaproteobacteria; order UBA6615; family UBA6615; genus JABJAG01. Next base: position 2,637 of record JAYOFE010000048.1, read on the forward strand.
TACGACCTGTTTGTGATCGGTGCGGGCTCCGGCGGTGTCCGGGCATCGCGTTTTTCCGCGGGCTATGGCGCGCGCGTGGCCGTTGCCGAAGACCTGCACATGGGGGGCACCTGCGTGAACGTGGGCTGTATCCCGAAGAAGCTGTTCGTCTACGCCTCGCACTTCCATGAGGAATTCTCTGACGCGGCGGCCTACGGCTGGACCGTGAAGCCGGAGTCCTACAACTGGCGCACCCTTGTCGAGAACAAGGACAAGGAAATCTCCCGCCTCAACGGTATCTACCGCCGCCTGCTCGAGAACTCCGGGGTCGAGGTCATCGACGGCCGCGCGACGGTTGTCGACGCTCACACGGTCGAAGTCGAGGGCAGGCACTACACGGCGGAGAACATCCTCGTGGCGGCGGGCAGCTGGCCAAACGATCACCGCTTTGAGGGCCACGAGCACATGATCACCTCGAATGAGGCGTTCTATCTCGAGGAACTTCCCAAGCGCGTCGTGGTCGAGGGCGGCGGCTATATCGCGGTCGAGTTCGCGGGTATCTTCGCGGGTCTCGGTGTCGAGACGACGCTCGTCTATCGCGGCGCGATGTTCATGCGGGGCTTCGACGAGGACATCCGCCACCACCTCAAGGCCGAGATGGAGAAGAAGGGCATCACCATGCGCTTCAATTCCGTGTTCGACCGGATCGAGAAGACCGATGACGGCCTGCGCGTCCACCTGACCGACGGGGTGATCCTTGAGGCTGACCAGGTGCTGTCGGCTATTGGCCGCCGCCCTAAGGTGACGGGTCTCGGGCTCGAAGAGGCTGGCGTGGAGCTGAAGGAAAACGGCGCCGTGGTTGTGGACGAGTATTTCCGCACCAGCGTCCCCTCGATCTGGGCCATCGGCGACATCATCGACCGCTACCAGCTGACGCCGGTCGCGCTGGCCGAGGGCATGGCGGTCGCCAAGACCCTGTTCCGCAACCAGCCGACGACGGTGAACTACGATTACATCCCGACTGCCGTGTTCAGCCAGCCGCCGGTCGGTACCGTTGGCCTGACGGAAGCCGAGGCGCGCGAGAAATATGGCGATGTGTCGATCTTCAAGAGCAGCTTCAAGCCGCTCAAGCACACGCTGACCGGGCGCGACGAGCAGACCTTCATGAAGATGAT
>JAYOFE010000049.1:0-2770 GCA_038117045.1 Alphaproteobacteria bacterium
TGGCGATCAGCGGCTGGAGCCGCTGCACCGTCGTCTCCAGCACGGCCTGGTTGCGCGCTGCTGCACCTTCCGCGGCCTGCCGCATGGCGGCCAGACCGTCCTCGTTGGTGAGCAACTCGCCCACCGCGTCGGTCAGGGCGTCCTTGTCGGCGATCTTGCGGCTGGCGCCGGCTGCGCCCAGGTCGCGGGTGATCGACAGGAAGTTGTCGACATGGGGCCCGTGCAGGACGGCGCAGCCCAGTTGCGCGGCCTCCAGCATGTTCTGGCCCCCATGGGGGATCAGCGAGCCGCCGACAAAGGCGAGCGGGCTGACACGGTAGAGCTGGCCGAGGATGCCGGTGGCATCGGCGAGGTAGATATCTGTGTCCGGCCCGATCACTTCACCGCGCGAGCGGCGGGCCACCTTGAGTTCGGCGCGTTGCAGGACCTGTTCGATTTCGTCGCCGCGCTGTGGGTGGCGCGGGGCAAGCAGGGTCAGCAGGCCGGGAATGCGCGGAGCGAGGCGCGCGTGGGCTTCGGCCACCATCTCCTCTTCCAGCCGATGGGTGCTGGCCGCGAGCCACACGGGGCGGGTGCCGATGGCGTTCTGGAGGGCGGTCAGCTCCGCGGCGGTCGCGGGCAGGGGGGCCGCGGCGAGTTTCAGGTTGCCGGTGACCGAGACATGACCCGCACCCAGTGCGCGCAGGCGCGCGGCGATGTCCTCGTCCTGGGCGAGGATGGTGTCGAATGCGCCCAGCATCGCCCCGGCCAGCGCGGGCGCGCGGCCCCAGCTCTGGCGCGAGCGTTCGGACATGCGCGCGTTGACCAGTGCCAGCGGGATGCCGCGGCGGCGGGATTCGAGGATCAGGTTGGGCCAGAGCTCGGACTCGACCCACAGCCCCGCACCGGGTCGCCAGTAATCGAGGAAGCGCCGCACCCAGCCCGTCCGGTCGATAGGGACATACTGGTGGAAGGCGCGGCGCGGCAGGCGCTCCTCCATCAGTCGGGCAGAGGTGACGGTGCCCGTGGTCATCAGGATATGCAGGTCGGGTGAGGTGCGGAGGATACGGTCAATCAGCGACAGCACCGATTGCGCCTCGCCGATGCTGGCCGCGTGCACCCAGATCAGCGGGCCGCGCGGGCGCTCGATGGAGGGCAGGCCCCGGCGTTCATCGACGCGGGTCGGTTCCTCCTTGCCGCGCATGGTGCGCTGCTGGATCAGCAACTCGATCAGGGGCAGGCCCGCCGTGGTGACGGCGCGGTACAGGCCGGCGGACAGGGGCGGTGCGCCGGATGCGGAACTTGCCGACACGCTCATGCCTGTGCGCGCGCGCCCGGGGTTTCGTCCTGCGTGTCCCCGGACCTGGGTTCGTCTGCCGCCGTATCCCCGGCTTCTTCGCCCGTATGGCGGAACTGCAGGCGGGCGAGGCGGGCATAAAGCCCGTCCTGGCGCTGGAGCTCTGCATGGGTACCGCACTCGACGATACTGCCGTCATCCATGACGAGGATCTCGTCGGCATTCATCACCGTCGCGAGGCGGTGGGCGATCACAAGCGTGGTGCGGCCTTCCGTCAGCCGTTCGAGCGCGGCCTGCACCTGCTGCTCGGATTCGGCGTCGAGCGCGCTGGTGGCCTCGTCCAGCAGCAGGATCGGTGCGTTCTTCAGCATGGCGCGGGCAATGGCGATGCGCTGGCGCTGGCCGCCCGACAGCTTCAGGCCACGGTCGCCGACCAGCGTCTCGTAGCCCTCCGGCAGGGCCTCGACGAATTCGTGGGCGGCGGCGTCCTTCGCGGCGGCGATCACGTCCTCGTCGCTGGCGTCCGGGCGCCCGAATCGAATGTTCGCGGCCACGGTGTCGTTGAACAGGGTCACGTCCTGGCTGACCAGCGCGATATTGTCGCGCAGGCTGGCGATGGTGATCGCGCGGACATCCTGCCCGTCGATGCGCACCGCGCCGCCGTTGACGTCGTAGAGGCGTAGCATGAGGTTCATCACCGTCGACTTGCCGGCGCCGCTGGGGCCCACCAGCGCGACGGAGCGGCCGGCGGCCACCTCGAAGCTCACATGGTCCAGCGCGTTGTTGTCGTCCTCATAGGCGAAGGAGACGTCCTCGAAGCTGACGTGCCCGCCGGACAGGGCAAGCGGTTTGGCGTCGGGCGCGTCGTAGATCTGCTCGGCTTCATCCAGCAGGTCGAAGCTGCGCTTCACCGCGGCAAGGCCTTCCTGCAGCGCGGCGTTCAGGTTTCCGAGGCTGCGGATCGGCTGGTAGGCGAGGATCACCGCCGACAGGAAGCCGACGAACTCGCCGAGCGTCCCGGTGCCCGACAGGATGCGCCAGCCGCCATAGGCCAGCACGGCGGCGACGGAAAACCCGCCCAGCGTCTCCAGGATCGGGTAGGTCCGCGCGCGACCCTTCACGGTCTTCATGACCAGGTAGTAGATCTGATCGAACAGGCCGTCGGCGCGTGTCCGCTCATAGTCTTCCATCCGGTAGGACTTGATGAGCCGGATGCCGGAAAACGCCTGTTCCAGGTTTGAGGTGAGTTCGCCCATGCCGGACTGGGCGTTGGTCGAGGCCTTCCGCAGGCGACGCCCGATCCGGATGATCGGCCGCCCCGCGATCGGGTAGGTGACGATCACCATGCAGGCGAGCAGCCAGTCCAGATAGAACATCATGCCGACCAGGGCGACGGCGGTGACAAAGTCGCGGGCCATGGCCGTCACCGTGCGTGACAACGCGTCGCGCATCAGGTTCACGTCGTTGGTGAAGCGCGAGATCAGCTTGCCGGTC
>JAYOFE010000050.1:0-2218 GCA_038117045.1 Alphaproteobacteria bacterium
ATTCCAAGGTGTCATGGACCCAGGTCGAGACCGGCTCCGCGATCACCTGGAAGTACCCGAGTTGCATCCTGCAGGGCGACAACTCGGTGGGCGAGTTCTACTCGGTTGCCATCACCAACAACGCCCAGTTGGCCGACACCGGCACCAAGATGATCCATATCGGGAAGAACACCCGTTCGCGGATCATATCCAAAGGTATCTCGGCGGGCCGGGCGGACCAGACCTATCGCGGGCTGGTGCGTGTCCAGCGCGGGGCCAGCGGTGCGCGCAACTACACCCAGTGCGACAGCCTTCTGATCGGCGACCGTTGCGGTGCCCACACCATTCCCTACATCGAAAGCCAGAATGCATCCGCGCAAGTCGAGCATGAGGCGACCACCAGTTGCATTGGCGACGACCAGCTCTTCTATTGCCAGCAGCGCGGCATGGAAGAGGAGGAAGCCGTCGCCCTGATCGTGAACGGGTTCTGCAAGGAGGTCCTCCAGACCCTGCCGATGGAGTTCGCGGTCGAGGCACAGAAACTGGTCGGCATCAGCCTCGAAGGCAGCGTCGGATAACGGAGAACAAGAACATGGCATTGCTTGAAATCAGGAACCTGCACGCTGAGGTCGAGGGTAAACCGATCATCAACGGCCTGGACCTGTCGGTCCGCGCCGGCGAGGTGCACGCGATCATGGGTCCGAACGGGTCCGGCAAGAGCACGCTGTCCTATGTGCTCTCGGGTCGTAACGGCTACGAGGTAACCCAGGGCGACGTGCTGTTCGACGGCCAGTCCCTACTGGAGATGGAAGCCGGCGAGCGCGCCCGCGCGGGCCTGTTCCTGGCCTTCCAGTACCCGGTCGAGATTCCGGGCGTGACGGGCGTGACCTTCCTGCGCACGGCGGTGAATGCGGTGCGCACCGAACGCGGCCTGCCGACCTTCGACGCGATGGACTTCGTGAAGTACGTTCGCGAGAAGGCGACCGGCCTGAACATTTCCGACGACATGCTCAAGCGCGCGGTGAACACCGGGTTCTCCGGCGGCGAGAAGAAGCGCATGGAAATTCTGCAGATGGCCGCGCTGGAGCCCAAGTTCGCAATCCTCGACGAGACGGATTCCGGCCTCGATATCGACGCGCTGAAGGTTGTCTCCGACGGCGTGAACGCCATGCGCGACGGCAAGATGGGCATGCTGGTCATCACCCATTACCAGCGCCTGCTGGACTACATCGTGCCGGACCATGTCCACGTACTGGCCAAGGGCCGTATCGTGAAGTCGGGCGGAAAGGAACTGGCGCTGGAACTTGAAGAGCGCGGCTACGCCGAATTCCTGGAGGACGCGGCCTGATGCCCGACGGTTCCGGACATATGCAGCCGTTCCTTGAGCAGGCGTTGGCAGGCGCGTCGTCTTTTGCCGGGGCGGGCACCGGCTGGGTGGATGCGCTCCGCAAGGCGGGTGCGGACGCCTATGCTGTACACGGCTTGCCGCGCAGGCGCGACGAGTACTGGCGTTACACAAACCTGAATGCGCTGGCCGAAGGCGCATTCGAGCTTGCCAGCGACGTGACCGATGTGAGCCTGCCGGACCTGCCGCTAGGGGCTGCCGGCGATATCGCTGGTGCGCGCGTGGTTTTCGTCGATGGCCGCATGCGGCCGGAACTCAGCGACCTTGGGGCCCTTCCGGACGGGGTGGTCGTCGAGAGCCTGGACGCTGTGCTGGCGAGTGCGCCGGGCCGGCTGGAGCCGTGGCTCGGCCGTGCGGTCCGGCTTGCGGACATGCCCATGGCGGCGCTCAACACGGCCTTCCTGCGCGACGGGATGGTGATCACCGTCGAGGACGGGATCCTTCTCAACGCGCCGATCCATATGGTCTCCCTGACCACGAAGGATGGCAGCATGATCCAGCCGCGCCATCTGGTCGTGCTGGGCGAAGGTGCCTCTGTGACGCTGGTCGAGACCCATGTCGGCCTGTCCAATGCGGCCGGTTTCAACAACATCGTATCCGAGGTGTTCCTGGGCGAGGGCGCGCGGCTGGACCACTTCGTCCTCCAGAATGAATCCATGGCGCGGGTCCACCTGTCCGGTGCGGCCGTGGAGATCGCGGAGGGCGCTTCCTATGACAGTTTCGTGCTGCAATCGGGCGGGCTGATCGGGCGCAACGAGATTCGCGCCTACCTCAACGGTCCCGGCGCCGACTGCAAGCTGGACGGCGTCTATATGGGCACGGACCGGCAGGTCC